>JAJCYQ010000060.1 GCA_029262835.1 Bacteroidota bacterium | reverse complement strand
GCCGGTCGCGGGGGGGGGGGGGGGGGGGGGGGGGGGGCCCGGGGGGGGCCCCCTCCCCCCCCCCCCCCCCGCCCAACTGCCCGACGAAGGCTCCGGTGTCGGCCTGGCTCGCACGGTACCGCTCGGCGTAGGCGCGCTCGCCGCATCGTCGGTGACCGCCTGGCACGCACGTCGAAACTGGACGCTCAGCGCCGGTCTCGACGCCCAGTCATTCGATGCCTGGTCGGCGCTGCGTCCCCGCGCCTCTCTTTCCCTTCGGCCACCAGGCGGGTCGCGGCGCGTGCGCCTTGGAGCCACGGCAGGTCTCGAGCGACAGCAGCTTGGAAAACTTGGCGCGCAGACCATCCCGCTCGTTGTCTTTGGCGCTCGCGCGCGCTTGGCAGACCATGTGCACCTGTCCGCGCACAGCATCAACTCCCGCTCTGCCGCGCGGCAGGGCGCTCGCGCCACGGCGCAACTCAGTGTTTCGTGCCCGGGGTGCACCGTTGTGGGTCACGCGGCCTGGACGCTGCATCCATACGAGGGCAGCCTTTTTGCCGGCGGCGGCCAATGGATGCTGGCCCGCTGGATGTCTATCGGGATGGGCATCCAGTCGGCACCTCTTGCCCTTGGATTCAGCCTGCGTATTGCACCGTCATCGCCGGGGGCGACCACGTCACTGGCCGCTGACCTGGCCGTGCTGTCGCACCACAATACAGCCTCGACACGCGCCGTAGCGCTGCGCGCATTCGCCTGGGATCGGGAAGTCGAGCGTCCGCAGAAGCAACCGTAAAGATGTTCGCAAGGTGTATATATGTACTATTACGATTAACAGGACGTGTATATATTTACACGTTGGTCCTGCATTTCGCTGTTGTTCCGTCCATGGGTCAGTCAGTGGGCGCCGATGCCCGGACGGACTCACTCTGGGCGCTCGAACAACTCGACGACGAAACGCTCGAAGAAGTGCCCCTCGCCGTGGACGCCCAGCAGGGCGCCGGCGCCCTGCACGTGCGCTACACGATGGTCGCCGACCCCGACCCCGGCCGGGCGCGCACACACGCTGACGTGGAGTGGGCGCCGGCGCCCTGGGTCCGCATGAAAACAAGCATTGTGCGACAGGGAGATGAACCGTTTCGCTTTGATCCGCGCAACCAGTGGCTCGGTGGAGAGCATACCATGGGATTCGTGGAGCTGCGCATCACAAGGGCGCACCTCATTCTCGGAGACTTTCGCGTTCGATCGGCCGCGTCCGTCTCGGATTTCACATCCCGGCGTGTCATCAGGTCGCGGTCGCATCCAGCCCGGAGCCCACTCCGCCATACGGACCTGCGACCGTACGCAGGCGCCGCAGAGGGACCGGCGCCACGTGGGGCCGCGTTGAGCGTACCGCTTGCCGTCGGACTGCGTTTCGATGCGTTCCTGTCCCGGAGGCGCGAGGACGACGGCGCTGCGCGGCGATCGCTACGTATTGAAGCGCACGGATTTGGCCTTCATTCCATGCGTCCTGACTATAGCGCATCTGTGTCCTGGACGCAGTTCTCTCCCGGCACGTCCCACCTGTCCTGGAAGGAGGCAGCGCTATCGATACATCCTCGCAGGTTTCCAGTTCGCGCAGGAATGGGATTCGCGCAGCGCAACGCGCACCGTGTCCATCTGCGCACGGCCGATATCACATTTTCGCTCGCCGCGGCCTCTGTCACGCTATGGCGACACTACGTTCCGGCATGGGATATATCGCCGTGGGGTGCTGGCAGTCGTCACACGGATCGGGACCAGCATGTGCGCTCGAAAGGTATCGCCCTGCGGAGCCGGTTCGGCTCGAGGTCCTGGGTTGTAACCGGTTTCACTACCACCGCCGTCACCCGCCTCGCCCCGACGACCACGACGCTCGGCCGGTCGGACGCCTACATCCGCGTGGACGCTGATCGTTTCGCCGTAGAATGGCGCGTGGTCGAAGCTGACGAGGACCGAGTCGGCGCGGCCGCGCCGAGGGTTCGCCTGCGAACAATCGAACCAGTAACCCGCTATCGAACCACCGTTACGCTGCACGGGTCCTCTACCTCGCGCTGGCAATGGTCACTGCGGGCACTGGCGGCAGACTCCCGTGCAATGAGCGCCCAGCTGCGCCGCGCCGGAAAACGGCGAACAATCATCCTTACCCGGGCCATGTCGTGGGGCAATGACCCGGAGCCATGGGCCGTTATTTACACGGACAGGATACCCGGCCGCATGGGACTGCTGCGCGCCAGTCGTCCCCGAACGGTCCAGATCGTCCGCCTGGAACACCGCGGGCTTTCCGGACATGCGTGGACCATGGCCGCTTCGCTGGAGTCGGATATGGATTCCGGCAGGACAAGCTCGGCCTGGGCCCTGGGATGGCGGTTCTGAATGACCCTCGTGGGCGACAAACTCAGGGCAACTGGTCGATCAGCGACACATCCCGGACCCAGGTTTTGGCGTCCAGGAGGTAGGACCAGCGCCACCGCAGGTCGAGGTTGATGGTATGTCCCAGGCGAAACTCGACACCGAATCCCAATCCAACCGAGGCCAGGTCGTCACTGAAATCGCGCGCATTATGGAGCCGCTCGGTGAAGCCGAATGCATAGGCTGACCGGAGGAAAAGAGGCACAATCTGGAAGCCATCATCGACAAAAACAATGGGCTGCCTCACTTCGGCGCCCACCATCACGAAATCGCCGCTCGGAACAAAGGCTCGTTCCCACCCACGCGGCCGGAATCCGGACAGGTTGAACACGCCACCGACATTCTGATGCAGAAAGCCCGCCGACAGGCGAACGCCCGTGTTAAGCCGGGAAAGCACGCCGACATACTGGTCGGCGCGGGCAATCCAGCCCCGTCGTTTCGAGAACTTCTCGGCCTCAAGATCAAACTCACCCACCCAACTGAGCCGCGTTCCCGTGCGCGGAAATGCGCCTCGCGAGGTCTGGTGCAGCTTCCATGTATACCGAAGCGATGGCGTAAACGCCCACCGACTGAAGGAATCGGTGATTTTGTTCAGATCATCGTCCAGGAACTGGTCCTTCCGCCAGGACAGGGAGAGTGTGGCAAACAGCGATGAACGCGTCACGTTATCCCGCAATATGCGCGGCAGCGTAACGCTCGTCCGGAACTGCGTACGATCCCGGATGCTGCGCCGTGCGACGGTCGTCCCGGGGCCTGTCTGTACCAGTGCTGTAACGGTTTCGGGCCGCCTTTCCCACTCCACGCTCGGCAGCAGATCCCATCCACCATACAGCAATCCCACGCCTCCCCATACGCGTCCCTTCTGAACAATCCCCTCACCCCACCAGGACATCGTCTGTAGGGGGTCGTTGCCCTGGAGGCCCAGACCAACGCCCAGGCCAAGGCGTGCGTCGCCGGCGGCCGATCGGCTTTCGTCGAGGTACGCCGTCGGAAACACCATACGGGGCAGGAGGCGCGTCCACGGGTTGTAGGCCCGGTCTTCTGGCGGACTTTCACCCGGCGTGTCCGCAATAGGATTGTTCGCAACAGGCGTGTTCGCAGAAGGTATGGCGCCGCCAGAACGGATAGCCGCCGCCTTGTCATCGACTCCGGCACGGACGCTCGGACCGGTAGCAGCGTTTCGCCCATCCGACAAATCCCAGTCGACAAGCCATGTGTGGTTGGCCTGATCCCGACTCACTTCGCGCTCAGGGGTCAGCTCAAGCGGCTCGACGACAAGGTCAAAGCGCTGGTCACGATAAATGATGTACGCCACGCGCGCTGCATGTGGCGAAATATCCGGCTCCATGGCGGCATAGGGGTCATCCGTAATGCGATAGAGTTGCTCCGTCTGAACATCCAGCGCCCAGGCCTGCATACGGCCATCTACGTCGGCTGTGAACGCCACATGTGTGCCCGCAGCGTTCCAGGATGCATCGTACACGCTGGCATCCCGAAAGCCGATCCAGGGCTGGACAGTACCAGACGGCGTGACCAGAAAGAGCGCCTGGTGTCCCCTGACGTTTGCGACGAAGGCTACGGAATCGGACGCGGGGCTCGCCGCAATGGAAGCAACCCGCATTTCAGGATACGAGACGACCGGCACGTCTGTCCCGTCCTGCAGTTCAAAGATGTCTGAATACGGCCCCCTTTGTCTTACATACCAGATGCGACCGTCCCGGAGCATGACCGGATTGAGCATATGTGTCCCCGGAGCGAGCTCGTCGGCCTGGCGAGCCCCGGGCCGCAGGATATGCCCCCGGGCGTGTGCTGTTATAGGCGATACGGGATGGGGTTCGTAGCGCGAGAACATCACCTCGCCCGCGGGCGATAAGGAATACCGAACGTCTTCGGTCATTCCCTGGATGGACCAGGTCGATGCGCGGTCCGAGGGCCAGTCGTAGATGCGAAACCCCGATGGCATATTGTAGGCAAAGCTGAATGTGACCACGCGCGAGTCGTCCAACCATTTCGGCGTACGCTGTACGAGGCCATTGCGGCCCGCGCGCCAGTGGCCGACCGGCAGTGAAGGGTCGGCGCGGCCATACGTGCTGTCGTACCATACCTGCATGTCGCGACGGATTTCACGGGGCCACTCTCCCGTTGCAAGCGCGAGTATTCCACCGAATCCAAGAACAGGAATGCGGTGCTGCCAGCGGGCTACGCTTCGCACGGTGTCCTGTCCCCAGCGTTCCATCATGTACCGCGTGAACAGCGAACCGCCCAGGTAAAAGCGATTGAATGGCCGTGTGTATTCCGGCTCCTCAAGCATCTGGGACAGCGACCATCCATTTCCACGATCCATCCCTGCCCGTTGCTGCATGATGAAAAACGGGTGGTTGAGCCGACCGGCGCCGGGTGTAATGGCGCTCTCTCTGTACACGGCCAGCCCTTCCGCCCAGCCCGATGGTACTGACATGTTGAGCGAGCGGGCAAAGTCAGGAGAGAACGGCCATATCAGCCTGCTTAAGCCACTTTTCCACCGGGCATCGGCGTGCACGGCGTGGACAAGTTCGTGCGCGGTTACGACATGCGTCCAGCTCTCGTGGCGCAGAGACAGGCCTCGGCCCATGATCGCGGCCGATTCAATTTCCGATTTGAACGGTTGCGTCGAGACGTAGCCGTTCGCCCTGTCGTTGAAATCATTGAGGACGACACTCAGTCGCGGTGGCGAACCGTCCCCGATCAGGGCGTCGGTAGCCATGAACGTTGTCTGCAACGTGTGCAGCACTTCGAGCGCCTGCCCCCGACTCCCTTCCTGGTATATGATCTCCCATGGACCCGCATCGAGCACGCGGTAGGAAACGCCTACCGGGCGCTGCAGGATATCATAGAACCGGATGACCTGGGCCTGGAGACGTTCCGCTGGGCTTCCAAGAAGGACACACAGGACAAGAAGTGCGTGGAAGCGACTCATGCGGCGATTGGGCACAGGCGTCTAAAATCGTGTTGGAGAACCAGCGTGCGCCAAGATGCGAGCGCCGGAGTGACAGATGCAAGGCGTCCCGACGCCGAACAGTGGCGCTATTGGCGTGTCGCCGCCGTCGAAGGGTGTGCGTTGGTTTTTCAACACGCTTCCAAAGTCAATGAATGAATGGCCCCGATTGCCTGGCGGCAACCGGGGCCATAATCGGGGCCATATGCGGAGGGAGAGGGATTCGAACCCTCGGTACCCCAAGGGGCACAACGGTTTTCGAGACCGCCCCGTTCGACCACTCCGGCATCCCTCCAACGGAGAAGCTACTGCGCGGGGACCTACCGGGCAAATCTCAGCGCGTCAAGTAGCCTTGAATATTTGTATCGGCCGCATCGAGTGCGCGCTGCAGGTTATCCGGCTTCTTCCCGCCAGCTGTTGCAAGTGTCGGACGACCGCCGCCACCGCCGCCGACAATTTTGGCGAGCTCACCCACGAGCTTGCCCGCCGAAAGGCCCCGCTCAACCAGATCATCGGAGACGGACGCGCACAGATAGACCTTCCCTTCGGCTGCATCCGCGCTCCCGAGCACGAGCACATGGCCCTGGCCCGCCTTCTCGCGGAGCGATTCCGTAGCCGAGCGCAGCGCATTCATGTCCGCTCCCTCGAGCGAGCCCGTAACCAGTTGGACGTCGCCCACGGCGCGGGCCGCAGCAAGCAGGTCGTTCGTTGCCGCATCGAGTGCCCGCTGCTGTACCGCCTGCAGCTCCTTCTCGAGCTCCCTGCAGCTGTCCTGCAGATGCCCTACCTCCTCGTCGACCGGGTGCTGAAGCGACTTGAAGCAGGCGCGCGTCCGCTGGAGCTCACCAAGTTCGCCCTCGAGCCAATCGTAGGCGTCCATGCCAGCAACGGCTTCGATGCGCCGGATGCCCGCCGCGACACTGCCCTCGGACGTGATTCGGATCAGGCCAATCTCACCCGTCGCCGCAACGTGCGTTCCTCCGCAGAGCTCCATCGACCACTCTGGATCGAACGTAATAATGCGCACCTGCTCCCCGTACTTCTCTCCAAAAAGGGCTGTTGCGCCGCGTTCAAGCGCCTCTTTCATGGGTACGCTGCGCTCCTCGCCGAGCGCGATATTGCGCTGGACGGCTTCGTTTACCCGCCGCTCTACACGGCGAAGGTCGTCGTCCGATACGCGCTCGAAATGAGAAAAGTCAAACCGGAGATGGTCTGGCGCAACGAGTGACCCTTTCTGCTCAACATGCGTGCCCAGCACCTCGCGCAGGGCAGCATGCAGAAGGTGAGTAGCCGAGTGGTGCTTCGCCGTGCGATGCCTGCGCCCCGCACTGACCCGAGCCGTCAGAGCAGCATGTGGATCGGCCGGCAGGGCGTTGACCATATGAACAATCTGTCCCCCGATGCGCCGCGTATCGAGGACCTGGATTTCCTCGTCGCCGGCGTAGAGCGTGCCCGTATCGCCGACCTGTCCCCCGCTCTCCGCATAGAATGGCGTGCGGTCCAGCAGCAACCGGTATGATGTCTCGCCACGCTCGCCGCCCGGTACAGACTGCACGCCCCTTACGGACACGCCTTCCTCGACCAGGGTATCGTAACCGGTGAACACAGATGTCGGCCCATCGCCGATTCGAGTCCACCCGTCCTCGCCGCTCTGATCCACCTTGAACGACGAGGCAGCTCGGGCACGCGATTTCTGGGCCTCCATGCACGCCGTGTATCCGTCCATGTCGACGCCAAGTCCTGCCTCCCTGGCCATGAGCGCCGTCAGGTCGATCGGGAATCCAAAGGTGTCATGCAGCAGAAATGCAAACGGACCCGGAATGAGCCCTTTCGATGCGGTCTCCTCAAAAAGAGTCAGGCGCTCCTCTTCCGATGGCGTATCGGGCATGGACTTCTCAAGAAGGTCCCTGACGGCCCGGGTCTGTGGCACCGGATGCCCACTTGACGCCGCTTCGATCTGCGGCAGCAGCGTATCGAACAGCTGGATGCCGGTTCCGAGCGTTTCCAGGAAGCTCCGCTCCTCGGACTCCACGACGCGCTGAATGTACTCCTTCTTTTCGATGAGCTCTGCGAACTGTCCGCCCATCAGATCCACCACGATCCGGACCACGTCAGAGAGTACCGGCTCCCTGAATCCAAGCGTCTGGTAGCCGTACCGGACAGCCCGTCGCAGAATGCGCCGGATGACATAGGCCCTCCCGGCATTTCCCGGAATAACCCCATCTGCGATGGCAAACGAAATGGTCCGCACGTGGTCGGCCATGACACGCAGCGCCGTGCGGATACGCTCCCCTTCTGTTTCGGGTAGCCGAAGTGCATCGTCGTAGCAGCCAACACCTTCCAAATCCGCGAGTGCGGCTATCCCATCCAGGATAGGCAGGAACAGGTCGGTGTCGTAGTTGCTTTTCTTGCCCTGCAGCACGGCCACCATGCGTTCGAAACCCATACCCGTGTCGACATGCTGTGCGGCCAGCGGGGTGAGCGAACCATCTGTCTGGGCATTGTACTGGATAAACACGAGGTTCCAGATTTCAATGACCTGTGGATGATCGGCGTTGACGAGCGATTGCCCTGGCACGCTGGCACGCTCATCGTCTGAGCGCATGTCCACATGGATTTCCGAGCAGGGCCCGCAGGGACCCGTATCTCCCATCATCCAGAAATTGTCCTTGGACCCGCAATACAGAATGTGGTCGTGCGAAATCGTTGTTTCCTCCTTCCAGCAGTCGGCGGCCTCGTCATCGGCCTCGAGACCGAGCGCCGCGTCTCCCTCATGTACAGACACATACAGCCGGTCCGGGTCGAGTCCCCATGTGCCCACCAGCAGTTCCCACGCCCAGCGGATGGCCTCGCGCTTGAAGTAGTCGCCGAAGCTCCAGTTGCCAAGCATCTCGAAGAACGTGTGGTGATACGTGTCGTAGCCCACTTCCTCCAGATCGTTGTGCTTTCCGGAGACGCGGAGGCACTTCTGCGTATCGACCGCGCGACGGTAGGAGCGTTCACCCTCTCCGAGGAATACATCCTTGAACTGGTTCATGCCGGCGTTCGTGAACATCAGTGTCGGATCGCTTCCCGGCACAAGCGAATCGGACGGCACAACGGTGTGCCCCTTTTCTTCAAAGAACGAAAGGAACTCGGATCGGATTTCGGAAGCAGTCTTCACGGACAGGCAGTTTGGGTGGATACAGCAGCACGTACAGGAACCAGCGTGCGGAATATACGGAGTCGCTCTGTTAGCGCGAACGCTGACTGGGCCGTATTCACGCGTTCATTACGCCGCCTGGACCGACCTGAAAGCGCCAGTCCTCCAGCGCTTCCATGCTTTGGACCGGGGCGTGACAGACGTCACCTGTACAGATCTGGATGTGGGATGCCGCCGGCGCGGAGCGCGGAGCCAGCGGCGCCCGGTGGAGCAGTTCGCCGGACACAACATACAGATTTGGCGCAAACAGGCGCCGTGCACCTGTGGCCAGTTCGGAGTCCGGGTCGGTGTGAAGGGTCATTTCGCCGCGCATCGCCAGCGTTTCGACGACAACCGAACCAGCCCCCGTGAAAGCCAGTGGAAACTGCCTGGCCGCCGATACCATGCGCGTGCGAAGACCCTCTACGAGGTCGTTCCATGCGTCCTGCGGAAACATCCGTTCGAGTATTGCCATGGACCGAAGGAGCACCGAAGCTCCGGACGCATACGCTTCATCATGGTAGCGCGTCATGCGCCGTGGCACATCCGCTGCCCGGGACACGTACCAGTGTCCGGTCGCTGCGTCGAAGAGGCACTCGCGCGCTTCCAGCAGCAGGCGGCGGGCCCGTTCCAGATCCTCCGCCAGACCGGAGATCTCCGACAGATGAATATAGCCCTCCGCAAGGAAGGCGTAGTCGTCCAGTTGCCCTGAAAAACGCGTGGCGCCGCCGAAGGATGCTCGCTGCAGCGAGCCCTGGGCCATGAATATGTCCCATGCCGCCGCGCCAAGACGTGACGCCGCGTGGAAGGCCTCCTCGTCTCCGGTATACCGAGCGGCCAGCGCCAGGCCCGACAGCGTCATTCCGTTCCAATCGGCCAGACGCTTTGTGTCGCACAGGGGGGCCTCGCGATGGGCGCGCGCAGCCCGCAATTGGGAGAGCTCGCCCCGTACACGCGCAAGCGATGTGTAATTATTGGCGCACATCAGGTTACGTCCAGTCTCCTTGCTGGTAGCCTCATCCCGGAAATTGCCCTCGGGGTGAATATCAATCACCTGGCCGAGGCGCCTTCGCCCATCGTCGCCGAGCACATCGCCGAGCTCATCCCACGTCCAGGTATGATACCGTCCCTCTTCCCCTTCACTGTCGGCGTCCCAGGCGGCATGGAACAGGCCGTCCTCCGCGCGGAAGTCTGCAAGAAGGGCCTGGACCAGGGTGTGCGCCGTTTCTTTTGCAAAGGGACGCCCCGTTGCCGCGTAGGCTTCGGCACACGTCCGCAGCGCCCACGCCTGGTCATAAAGCATTTTTTCAAAATGCGGCAGTCGCCACTCGTTGTCCGTACTGTACCGGTGAAAGCCGCCCCCGACGTGATCCCAGACGCCTCCCGTTCGCATCGCAAGGAGCGATCGCAGGGCGATGGCACAGCCCTCGTCCCCCATTCGGAGCAGAAACCCGAGGTGGTGCCATGATGGGAATTTCGGGGCGGCACCAAAGCCACCGTGCTCCTCGTCGTGAGACCCGTAGAGCGCCCGGGACATGGCGCGTACCGCATGTGCCGAGTCACCAGACGACTGAACGCCGGAATCCGCACCCGACAGCCCGCCGTCCTCCAAAGCCTGGTGCAGTTCACTCGCCGCATGCTCGACGTGGGACCGGCGAACCTTCCAGAGCTCGGCAATGCGCGTGAGCAGATCCACGAGGCCAGCCTGCCCCGGTGCGGAAATGCGTGGAATAAAGGTCGCAACATAGAACGGCTTCCCATCGGGCAGGGCGACTACGGTGAGTGGCCATCCACCTCGTCGACCGCTCGCCTGGCAGGCTGTCATATAGAACTGGTCCACATCGGGTCGCTCTTCCCGATCGATTTTGACCGGTACGAAGTCCGCGTTCAGGAGCTGGGCCACACGCTCATCATCGAACGAATCGTGTGACATTACATGGCACCAGTGACACGTCGCGTAGCCAATGGACAGGAACAGCGGACGGTCCATGCGCCGCGCAAGACGGAGCGTGCCCTCGGACCACTGCTGCCATGCAACGGTCTGGTGGGCATGCTGGTGCAAATATGGACTGCCCGAATCAGAAAGTGTATTCTGCAGGAGCATTTGAAACGTCGTGAAGAACCAGCGTGTGCAAAGATGCGAGCGCCGGAATAGTAGGGCCTGGATGCAAGGCGTCCCGATGCCGAATAGCAGCGCACATTGCGCCGGTATCGGCGCAAGACGGAGGGACAACGCAACACGCTTCCAACACGCCTTTCAGTAGGCCGACTGAAACAGGACAGCATTCATGAACAGGCGTTGCGACCCCAACCAGTAGGCACGGAAGTTGACGCGGTTCATGAAGGCCACGACACGCCCACTGCCATGCCGCTCGACAATGAGCGTCGCCGCACCGGGCGTATCGGCCAGGCGCTCACCCGAAATGTACCCACTGAGCAGGGCATCGGGGCCATAGGCGCCAATCAGTGTACCTGGGGCACCGGTCGACTCAAAGAATTCCGAGTTGTTGTGGAAAACCGGTACCTGGTCACCGACGCCGAAAGAAAGCGGATGGGTTTCGTCGAGCTCTGAGCGGAAAATTGTGCCACCGACTGCCTGCGCGCCCCGCGCGTCGGAGACCATGGACCAGGGCTGTCCGCTGGAAAGCGAATCCAGGTCCAGCGACCGCTCTTCAACCGAAAGCAGCTCACTATCCATGGCCCAGGACGTAGCACCAGCCATGACGAGCAGGCGTCCCCCACGCCGGACCCAACCGGAGAGCGCTTCCGTCGCGGCTGCTGCCGGGCGGCCACCCGGCACGACAATAACCTCGTACCGGGCCAGGTCGACACGGGCTGCGGCAGCAGGATCCAGCAGGGAGACCGGTATGCGGAATCGCTCCGAAAGGGCATGCCAGGCTTCACCGGCCTGCAACGAGCTGACACCCGGTCCAGCAAGAACGGCCACATCGGGCTGTGAGAGGTGCCTCACGCTTGGCCCTCCCAGATCGGGCCCCTCGGCAGCAAGTCCGGTCGAAACCCCATGGAAAATCACTCCCCATGAGCGCGCCAGCTCCTCCACCGCTTCGTGCACATCGTCGCTTTGGAGCGAGCCATCCCGCCGTGATGTGGGAATGTAGACCGACCCGGCCGGAAACGTGACGAGTTGCGTTCCGTCCATGATTTTCACGTCCTTCATGGCAACGCGCGGCGAAACGCCCATATCCATCAGCGCATACAGGGCGGCCGGCGCGTAGAACTCATCCCATAGCAGCATGTATCCCGCCCCGGCGCGCGGCTGCCGGACGGCGCCGAGCCGGCGCGCATCCCCATTGAACGGGGCCCCGAGCACACCCTCGTCCAGCCGCGAAACCATATGGACAGGCGTATTGAACGCGTGCGGGAGCGTCCACGTGCTGACATCATAGAACAGACTGTCTTCGTAGGTCAACGTCTCCTCGGTTGCCGCCTTGAGCAGGCGATACTGACTCTGGTTGTGGGGTATGATGAGTGCGTCACCGGGCCCGTAGGTCGTCCCCCCGGCGTCCACGCGGCGAGCGAGTTCGTAGACCTTGATCCTGTGGCGCCGGAGTACGTCGGCGAACAGCATGCCACGCGTGGCATCGCGTGTCAGCTCGATGAGCATGGCCTCATCTTTGTCCGCGCCGGCCCGGCGGAGCGCCTCGGCGTAAAAATCGCGCTGCAATGCGTGCAGGTCGACGCGCAGATCGACGGCGGCGGCAAGCGTTGATAGTGAGGTCATGAACTGGTTTCTCACCGTGAAGGCGTAGTGCAACGCTCCGTCGATGACTTCACGTTCGAGTGCGCGTGATGAACCCTGCTCAAAGAGGATGCCCACCGATCCATTCACGTCCGGGAACGCGGAGCCTTTTCCATAGAAGTAGTCGTCAAACGACTCCCGAGAGTAGTACGTTGAGCCGATAGCGTCCAGATACTTCGCATGGTACGTGGCGATTTCAGCCGTCAGCTCCTGGTTACGGTCGGGCGTATTCGGATTCACGCGCGATGGGATACCAGGCTGGAAAAAGAAGGAGCTGTTGCCGCCCATCTCGTGATGGTCGGTCACCACATTCGGGCGCCACGAATGGAACAGGTCCATCCGCCCCTGCGACTCCGGATGCTGCATGACCAGCCAGTCCCGGTTGAGATCAAACCAGTAATGGTTCGCGCGACCACCCGGCCACGATTCGTTGTGCTCCCTGTCGGCGGGGTCCGTCGTATGCACGCCTCCCCGGTTACGGTTCACCCAGTCTGCAAACCGGTCCCGCCCGTCTGGATTCAACATGGGATCGAGCAGGATGACCGTACTTTCAAGCGCTTCCTCCAACTCCGGTCCCTGCCCCGCGGCCAGATGGTAGAGGTACACAAGCGCTGCGTCCGCCCCGGACGCTTCGTTGCCGTGTACACTGTAGCCCTGGTAAATCACGGCGGGCATGGATGCCATGTCCTGCTGTGAGACAGAGGAAGGTTCGTCCGCCAGGCGCTGGTGCTGCGCCTGGATCTCGTCCAGACGGGCATGATTTCCGGGCGAGGTCACAACGGCGTGAATGAGCGCTCGGTGCTCATAGGAACGGGCGTGCTCCCGGATGACTACGCGGCCACTCGCCGCGGCCACGGCCCGCACATAGGCTTCAATTTCGTGCGGCGTCGTGTGCCGCGATCCGATGGTAAAGCCGAGCACTTCATCGGGCGTCGGAATGGACGCATCGTACGACGTGACACCGACCGCAGGCGTTTCAATAGCCAGTGGAACCGACTGGGCTGCTGCCGGAGCAGAACCAACAACTATAAGCGCGACAAGGTAATACAGTACTTTCATAGATACGCGCCCTCAAGACGCTTCATACAGATAGGCGAGTGGAACAAGTCGAGCGCCGTCGCTGTCGGCCGCGGCGAACTGGCCCCGGCCGCCCCATATTTCGGCGCCACCGACGAGCCCGTCCCGTCGGAGTGCATAGAACTGGACGTTGAAGCGCGGCCGCCCGTTCCCATCGAGCAGGTAGGCAGGCCGTGTGCGCGAGGCAATGCGCCGACAGGCATACAGACAGGCCTCTTCGGGTGTATCGCCCTCGCGCATGCGCTCGACGATCAAAAAAGAGGCCAAAGACTCCAGATTCGCCTCGCCACGGCCCGTCGATCCGGCCGCTCCGACTTCGTTGTCCACGTACAGGCCGGCTCCAATGATCGGGGAATCTCCGACGCGTCCAGGAATCTTGAACGCCAGACCCGATGTGGTCGTAACGCCGGAAACATTGCCGCTGAGATCAATGGCATTGCAATTGATGGTACCCCAATGACGCTCATTCCAACCCTCGGCCTGTCCAATGGTCGCATCGTCGAAGTCATGCGCCGGCAGATATTCATCGTCCTTCGAGAGGTTTTCTTTCCACCGCAGCCACCTTTGCCGGGACTTTTCCGTCATCAGATCCTGGACGGGAAAGCCATGCATGCGGGCGAATTCCTGGGCTCCACGCCCAACGAGCAGTACATGATCGGACCGCCGGAGTACTTTCAGGGCGACCTGTGATGCGTGCACAATGCCCTCAAGCGCCGCTACACCGCCGGCTCTTCCCGATGGTCCGTGCATGACCGATGCATCGAGTTGGACGACGCCCTCCGCATTTGGAAGACCACCGTAGCCGACACTTGTATCGTCAGGATCTTCCTCGATGAGACCCACGCCAGCCACGACGGCATCGAGCGCGTCGGCCCCTGCCTGGATTTCTTCCATGGCGCGGCGAACGGCCGCTGTCCCGTTCCTGCTGGAAATGGCAACAGGTCCTTTGAAATCGTACCGGCCAGATGCGGCACTCGGAGCCGCCGCGGTCATAAGGCCACCGGACGATGCCGCGGCGCCGACTCCCATCACGACGGATTTCTTGATGAATTGACGTCTGTTTGAGCCCATCTTTCCGGTGGTACGCAGTACCCTTCGTGTAACATTACATCGCCGGAAACCTACGGCTCTCGGACCCCATGAACAAACCCCCAGTGGCCCTTTCCTGAATTCCGAAACCATGCAACTGCACGTCATCACCGATTTCCACCTGCAACAGCGTTTTTCCCACGCGGAGCTGACCGCCATGGCGCTACGCGGTGGCGCCACGCACGTCCAGTTCCGTCAGAAGACAGGAGCCATTCGGGAGCGCTACAGGGCGTGCCATAAAGCCCGCGATGTCGCGCGCCGCCTGGGCGGCCTGTTCATTGTGAACGACCGCGTGGACCTCGCTCTTGCTGTCGATGCCGATGGTGTCCACGTGGGACAGGAGGACCTGCCAGCCCGTGTCGTCCGCGCCCTCATCGGGCCAAGGCGCATACTTGGCGTCACGGCCACCACCACGGAAGCCGCCCAGTGCGCCGAACGCGATGGCGCCGACTACATCGGTTTCGGCCCCGTCTTCCCCACCGCTTCCAAGGCCAACCCGGCATCGGTCAAAGGACTCGAGGGACTGATGGATGCGGCGCACGCCGTCCAGATTCCCGTCATCGCCATTGCCGGTGTGACGGCTGCCCGCATACCGGCCCTCCTTGCGCATGGCGCCGCCGGATGCGCCGTGCTGTCGGAAATCTGCCTCGCACCGGACCCCGAGGCGGCGACCCGTGCCTGTGCCGCCCGCTTTGACCTGAAACAGCCATGAAACACTCGCGCGGCTTGTAATCCGTCCTCTTGCCCGCTACTTTCCGAAAATCCCCTCCTTTGTTCTTGATCCATCATGTCCCATACTGCACGTTTACAACGTCTTGACGCCGCCATCCAGGCCTCTACTCTTGACGCGATCGTTCTCAACGCCGGACCCAGCCTGCCCTACATGACCGGCCTGCATGTCCACCTGAGCGAGCGACCCGTCGTCGCCTGTTTTACGCCCGGGATGTCGCCCACGCTTGTTCTACCCGCACTTGAGGCGCAGAAAGTGTCTCATTTGCCATACGGAATGGACGTTTATACGTATTCCGAGTCCCTCGCATCGTGGGACACGGCCTTCGAGGCCGCTCTTGGTCATTTGCCGGAGAACGCTGTAATCGGAGTGGAAGACGGCGTGTTGCGCTTCCTCGAGCTGCGCTATCTGCAGTCAGCCGCGCCCTCAGCCCGCTTCGTATCGGGTGAAGAGGTCATGGCTACGCTGCGCATGCGCAAGGATGATGTCGAAAGAGCGCTCATGCAGGAGGCTGTCCGCATGGCGGAAGTTGCCCTCAGGCAGACGTTGCCGCACGTCAAACCCGGTGTCACGGAGCGTGAAATCAGTTCGCGCCTCATTGCCAACATGCTCAGCGAAGGCTCCGGAGGAGAGCTTCCCTTCCAGCCCATCATCGCGTTCGGCGCCAACAGCGCCAACCCCCACGCCGTGCCCACAGACTACGCAGCCAGGGAAGGCGACCTGATCCTGTTCGACTGGGGAGCCAACAACGAGGGGTACTTCTCCGACATGACACGGACGTTCGTGCTCGGCGAGGCTACAGATGACGTGCGCCATATGTACAGTGTCGTAGAAAAGGCCAACGAAGCGGGACGCGCGGCTGGCCGGCCTGGCGCGACGGCAGGCTCGCTCGACACCGCCACGCGGCACGTTATTGAAGAGGCCGGTTTCGGACCGCGGTTTGTGCACCGAACGGGGCACGGACTTGGCCTTGATGTGCACGAGCCTCCCTACATCAGGGACGGCAACGACGCGGTGCTCGAGATCGGAATGACCTACACCATTGAACCCGGCATATACCTCCCCGAACTGGGAGGTGTACGTATTGAGGACGACATGATCATTACCGACAGTGGAAGCGAGAGTTTGACGACACTGACTCGGGAGCTCACCATGCTGCCCCTCTGATGGAAACCACGACGGCACTCATCCTGACTGGTAGACAGGCGTTTGCAGAGGAGCTCACTGGCAGGCTCTCCGGCGTGTTTTTGTGCCGTCATCGCCACCCAATGCGCCTGGAAGAGGGCGATCTGGATGAATCGCTTGTCATACTCGATTTGGATGATGCGGATCATGAGTGGGAGACAGTCATGGCGCAGACGTGCCATGACTGTCGCGGCGCCTGCGTCGTCCTGACTTCTCACCACCCGGATCCGGCTGGCAGCGTCCGCTTGACCCGCATGGGAGCCCAGGACATTGTGGATGTTTCGCGGGCCGACAACACGGAACTCATTGCGCGCCTTACCATGGCTGCCGAGCGTGCGCGTATCCTCACGATTTCGCAGGATGCGACGCTCCATATCCGATCGGTCATCGAACTCGTTTCCGATGCCATCCTGGTCATTGACGATCAGAATACGGTGGTCTTTGCCAATTCGGCCAGCGAAGAGCTGTTCGGCAAGTCAATCGAGGAGCTGTTCGGGGCGGTTTCCCCCATTGACGTATCGGAAGACAACCAGGAATTCCGTCTTCTTGAGTTTCTGCGTGCCGATGGACATACGGTCCATGCCAGCCTCCACACGTCACAGATTCTTTGGGAAGGCCGCTCCGCCCATATGTTGGCCATGCGCGACCTGACAGCCGAAACCGAACTCAGGCAGCATCTGCTCGATGCCCAGATTACATCCGAGAAAACGAAAGAACTGAAGGCCTCCTTCCTGGCCAATATGAGTCATGAGCTGCGGATGCCCCTGGCCAGTATCGTCGGATTTGCCGAGATCATTGAGGAAACGGCACAAGACGCCGAAATGAAGGAATTTGCCAGCCTGATACAGGAATCGGGCGGGCGCCTCCTGCACGCCATCAATTCGGTGCTCGACATGTCGCGACTCGAGGCCGGCCGCTTCGAGTCCATGCCCGAGGATGTGGACGTGGCAGACATCATAGACGGCGCTGTCCGCCTCATGAAGCCCCTGTCGCGGGAGAAAGACATCGAGATAGTGACCAACGGACCTGCACCCCTCCTCTTCCACACCGATCCTGTCTTCCTGGAGCGGGTCATGAACAACCTGGTCGGAAACGCCATCAAGTTCACCGATACAGGATTCGTACGCGCCGAGTGGATGCTTCGTGACGACGTGCTCGATATCCGTGTCTCCGATACCGGTATTGGCATATCTCCGGATTTCATTCCCCTGGTGTTCGAGGAGTTCAGCCAGGAGAGCACCGGCCGCGCCCGGCAGTACACAGGTACCGGATTGGGGCTGGCTATTACGCAGCGCCTCGTAGCAGAGCTCGGTGGCCAGATCAGCGTGAGCTCGGAGAAGGGAGCGGGCACTACATTTTCCGTCCAGATCCCTCCATCCAGCCCGACTCCGAACACGTGATTACCGAACCAACGACACTGTTTGCCGTCCTCGCCGGAGTACTCGCCGGTATTTTCTGGCTCTCCACACTGGCACCGCTGAAGCGATTTTTCCAGTACATGCCTCCGGTGATATGGGCGTATTTCGTACCCATGATCCTGACGACCGCTGGCATCACGCCCGCCCAGAGTGAGGTCTATGCCTGGATGTCGCGCTACCTGCTGCCGTTCGCCCTGTTTCTGCTCATGCTGACTGTGGACCTCCCGGCCATCCTGAAACTTGGGAAAACGGCGCTCCTGATGATGCTCGCCGGGACGCTCGGTATCATGCTCGGCGCACCAGTGGCATATCTCATTTTCGCATCTGTGCTGCCAGCCGATGCATGGCAGGGTCTCGCTACGCTCTCAGGAAGCTGGATCGGCGGCACGGCGAACATGCTGTTCATCAAGGACAGCGTCGGTACACCCGACTCGCTGGTTGGTCCCATCATTGTGGTCGATACGGTCGTGGGATACGGCTGGCTGGGCGTACTGGTCTTTCTCAGCACGTTCCAGGACCGATTTGACTCCTGGATCGGCGCGGACAAAAGCGTGATTGAAGAGACGAACCGCCGCCTGGCAGAGATTGACACCACGCGCGAGCCATCAGACACTCCTGACCTTGCATATATCCTGGGCCTGACCCTTATCGTGACCGTGCTCTCGCTTTCGGCGGCCGCCTTTCTGCCTGATATTGGCAATCCGACCGTGATCACTACGAGTACCTGGGGTATACTGATCGTGGTAACCGTGGGCATAGCCCTGTCCTTCACGCGATTACGTCGACTCGAGCACCGGGGGGGCTCGAAGGTGGGCTACCTCGCGCTGTACCTCCTCCTTACGTCCATTGGAGCGCAAGCCGATGTGGCGGCCGTCCTCCAGGTCCCCATGTACATGCTGGCAGGCGTCGTTTGGATCCTGGTGCATATTTCCATCCTGTTCCTGGTCGCGCGCTGGCTGCGGGCTCCCCTCTTTTTTGTAGCAACCGGAAGCATGGCCAATATAGGTGGTGCGGCGAGCGCACCGATCGTCGCAAGCGTGTACTTTCCAGCCATGGCGCCCATCGGGCTCCTGATGGGCGTCTCCGGATATATCCTTGGTATTTACGGGGCCCTCATGACGGCCCAGCTGCTTGCCTGGATGTCAGGATTCCTGGTGTGACGCTGCCAACAATTCGGCTTCTCCGATGAGGTCTGCAATGGCGTCTACGCCGGACTGCCAGAAAGCGGGATCCCGGAGGTCGATGCCGAGCCGACTGACCAGAACGTGGGGCCAGTCGGAACCACCGGCCGACAGCAGGTCGGTGTAGCCGGAGACGAACGCTTCTGGAGCTTCAAGATAGCGTCTGTACAGTGCCAGGACGAGCAGTTCGCCGAAGGCGTAGGCATACACGTAGCCGGGTGTATGAAGGAAATGCGGAATGTAACTCCACCAGTGACGATAATCTTCTCCAAGGGTCACGGAGTCCCCGAACATGGCCTGCTGCGTTTCCATCCAGGCTTCCGAGAACTGGTCAGTATCCAGCTCTCCCTCCGAGCGCCGGAGCGTGTGCATCCGATCTTCAAAGCGATTCATCGATACCTGGCGGAATACGGTAGCCATGGTATCGTCAATTTTTCCGATCAGCATGGCCAGCCGGTTCTGGGGATTGCTCTCGGCCGCCAGCATGTTCTGGAAGGTCAGCATCTCCCCGAAGACAGATGCGGTTTCCGCTGTTGTAAGCGGGGTGTCGGCGTGAAAAACCCCCTGCTTGCGCGACAGGAACTGATGCACGCCGTGCCCGAGTTCGTGGGCGAGCGTCTGTACATCCCGGACCTTTCCTGTGTAGTTGAGTAGGATGAAGGGATGAGCGGACGGAACGGCGCCGTGACTGAATGCTCCGCCGCGTTTGGCGTCGCCGAGGGCCGCATCGATCCAGTTCTCGGTGAAGAAGCGCTCCACGATTCGGCCCATTTCCGGGGAGAAGTCGGCGTAGGACGCCGTTACCAGTTCGCGGGCGCGGTCCCACGACCAATGACTGTCCGCCTCGCCGATAGGGGCATACCGATCGTATTCGGTCATTTCGTCCAGTCCGAGCAGCTGCTTTTTCAGCCTGTAATAGCGGCTGACGAGCTCATAACTGCCGGTCACCGTATCAATCAGCGCCTCGACATCCTTTCCATCGACCTCATTGGACCTGTTGCGCGACTCTATCCACGAACCGTAGCCGCGCAGGCGATCGTCCGTGGCTTTGTCCGCCAGCAGCGTGTTGAAGATATACGTGAGCGTGCGCTGGTTTTCCCGAAGCCCCTCACTGAATGCCGCTGCCGCGTTTCGTCGACAAGTGCGGTCGCTGTCGTGAAGTTTGGCGAGGATCTGCTGCTGCGTGAGCGCTTCACCGTCGAGGCTGAAGCGCATGGCCCCCATTGTTTCATCGAAGAACCGGTTCCAGGCCGAACGTCCAGAAAGGCTTTTTTCGGCCAGGATCCGTTCTTCAGGCTCACTCAGTACGTGGGGCTTCGAAAGGCGCAGGACGTCGAGATAGTGGCCCGCAAGAGTCCTTGTAACGGGTTCGTTCAGGTACTCGTTGGCGAGATCCGCATCAAGGTTGGTCCACTCCAACTCGAAAAAAAGCAGATTCGTGCTCATCGCCGTATAAGCTTCTTTGATGCTTTGAAGCAACCTGCCCGTGGCGGCCGACGCGGAGTCTGTTGACCAGGCCAGGTACGCGTACGTATAGGCGCGACCGGCCTTGTCCTGCATGTCAGCGTACGTCTTCAGGGCAGCAGCGAAGCCGGTGGGACCGAGCGTGGCGACCTTTCCGCGGTAGGCGGTGGCAAATTCGCTGGCGGCATCGGAGGCCTCCCGGAGCGCCGCGAGGGCCTCATCGCCTCCATTGTGAAGTGTGGACAGGTCCCAGTGGACGTGCTCGGCTCCTGTAGGGCAGTCAGTGGACATGAAAATCAGGAAATGATGATGAATCGAGGTAACGGAACGGAATGGCGGTCCACGCATGGAAGCACCTGCACGTTCCCCTTGGTATCCAGAATGACGCAATCTTTGAGAACTCCGCACCCGGGCATACTTGTTCTGGTGCTTGCCATTATGCTTTCGGCCTGCACGAGCGGCGAGGGGCCGGCGTCGCGGGAAGAATCGACAGAAAACAAGGCAGATGCACCGCGGACGGAAAACCTGGACGGCACATCGGTGGCGTACCTCAGTCAGGACGCCCCATCGTTCTCCGCAACCGGCATTCGTGGTGAAACGGTTACTGAGAGCCTGCTCCACGGCCGGATTTCACTCGTCAATTTCTGGGCAACATGGTGTGGGCCTTGCATCATAGAAACACCCGAACTCGTTGGGCTGCATGAAGAGTGGTCTGGCCGGCCGTTCCAGGTGATCGGTATTTCGATGGATACATACGCCGACCAGGAAGTCGTTGACTTTGTGGACAATTTCGAAGTCACCTATCCGGTATTCATCGACACCATGGGCGTCGCCGACTCATTTGGCGGCGCGTTTGCCCTTCCTACGACGTATCTGGTCGACGGCACGGGGACAATCGTGAGACGCTACATCGGACTGTTCCCCATGAAACAGGTCCGGTCTGAACTGGACAGTCTGGTGACGGCACTGGAACAGGCCCAGTAAGGCGTGTTTCGCTACCCAGGAGTCTCCTGACTCAGGACCGTCAACCGGCGGGTTCGAAAATGCCCGTGGTCCTCCCATCGAGTACGTGAATGGCGGAGACCGCTTGCTGTATATCCTGCGGCATACACGCCTCTGCCGTGTCCAGATATGAAGCGAATCGCTTCCAATCTCCCGAAGCAATGGCTTCATTCAGGGCCGCCGCTGTTGTGAACGACCCGTCTGTGCTGTAAGCGAAAGCGGCTTCAAGGCCCGTCAGCGCGCGCTTCATTTCTTCACGCGTTGGTCCCTCGGCCGCAAGACGAGCGACTTCTTCTTCAACGGCCGTTTCGATGTCCGCGATGGAGACGCCCTCCGCCGGAGACGCATACACCATGAACAGGCCGGTATCGTGAAGCGGCGTATACAGCACCTGCTGCGCTGTGGCGAGCCCCGAGGTGACCAGGCGTCTGTAGAGGCGCGTCGTGCGCCCGCCTGCGAGCACCTGACCCGCAAGTTCCAGAGCCACACTTCGCGTGTCGCTGGCCGGAAAGGCTTTCCAAGCGACGAGCAGCAGCGGGACATCGCCTTGCATGCGCACCGTGACACGCCGTTCGCCGCGCTGAACGGGCTCCACCGGAGAAGCGGTCGGCAGGCGATCTTCTCCCCGTCCAATAGACCCGAAAGCACCATGGATGGAGCGAAGCACCGCTGCTTCGTCGAAGTCACCGATCACCGAGAGCGTGGCATTTTCCGGCCAGTAATACCGGTCGTAGAATGAACGTAGTCCGGCGGCCGTGACCCTTTCAATGTCGTGTCGCCATCCGATGGTCGGATGGTGATACGTATGGGCTTCAAAGGCCGCCGCCCATACTGCCTGGTAGAGTTTGCGAAACGGTTCGTTCTCACCGCGATCAAACTCATTCAGGATCACTGTCTTTTCCGAGGCCACATCTTCTTCCCGAAGCAGCAGACCACGCATGCGATCAGCTTCCACCTCCAGTGCTGTGTCCAGGTGCTCGGACGGAAGCATCGCATAATAATTGGTTCGATCCATCCACGTCGTGGCGTTGACCTGGGCACCCACCGATTGCAGCAGGCTGAACACGGACGTTCCCCGGTCCTTGTTGTACTTCGACGTCCCTTTGAACATCATGTGCTCAAGGAAATGCGTCGCACCGGTTTCGCCTGTTCGTTCATGGCGGCTTCCCACCTTGTACGTCATCATGCAGGTAACGACCGGTGCCAGACGCCGGGGCTGTAAGAGAACCTGCAGCCCGTTTGACGTGAGGCGATAACAGTCAATGCCCCCGCAGGACTCCACGAATTCAAATGCTTCCGAGTGTAGCGTCTGCATCAATGCGCCTCCAACCAGTTTGACCCCGTGTCCATTTCCACCTCGACCGGAATGGACAGTGTCATGGCGGACGTCATGGCGTCGTGCACCATGGCCTTCACCTGGTCGATGTCCTCCCGGGGCACTTCCAGCACGAGTTCGTCGTGCACCTGCATGATGAGGTGGGCATCGCCCCCATAGGAGGAGAGGCGCTCGTGGAGAGCAATCATGGCGAGCTTGATCATATCGGCCTGCGTGCCCTGGATGGGCATATTCACCGCGACCCGTTCTGCGAAGGACCGCACGTTGTGATTGCGCGCCTTTATGTCCGGAATGTAGCGCCGCCTGCCGAGCGCCGTCTCGGCATATCCGCGATCACGCGCCACCTCGACCTGGTCATGCAGGTACCGTGCGACACCGGGATACGTGCGTTTGTAGGTGTCAATAAGTTCAGATGCTTCCGGTACCGGACACCGGAGGCGCTGGGCCAGTCCAAACGCTGAAATACCATACGGAATGCCGTAGTTCACCTCTTTTGCCCGGCGGCGCATGTCCGGGGTCACCTCACTGGAGAGCACCTTGAATACGCGGGCAGCGGTGGCCGTATGCACGTCCTCCCCGGACGTGAATGCGCGGCACAGCTCTTCATCGCCACTCAGCGATGCCAGGATGCGGAGTTCAATCTGGGAGTAATCGGCAGACAGGAGCACGTACCCGTCTTCGGCCACGAATGCCTGCCTGATGGCCCTTCCGCGCTCGGTCCGAATGGGAATGTTCTGAAGATTGGGCCGGGAACTGGCCAGGCGTCCTGTGGCCGCTGTCGTCTGACTGTAGGTTGTATGGATGCGACCCGTCTCGGGATGCACCATCGATGGCAGGGCATCCACATAGGTCGACTTCAGCTTGGAGAGCTCGCGCCAGTCCAGGATGCGCGCCGGCAATTCGTGCTCCGTGGCAAGTTGTTGGAGCACACTCTCACGCGTGGAGGGCTTTCCTGTACCCGTTTTTTCGAGCACCGGCAGCCCCAGTTTTTCAAACAGGATGGTGCCAATCTGGGCAGGCGAGCCAATATTGAATGCTTCGCCCGCCACATCGTGGATCTCGCCCTCCAGGCGCTCGATGTCGGCGCCAAGTTCGTCGGAGAGCCGGGAGAGCACCTCCAGATCCACCCTCACGCCACGCACCTCCATACTGACCAGCACCGGCAGAAGGGGGAACTCCACGCCGACAGCCATGTCAGTCAGAGCGTCCCTCGCCAGCATATCGTCAAGAACAGTCTTGAGCCGCAACGTAATATCCGCATCCTCACAGGCGTAGGGACTGACTGTACTGATGGGAATGTCCCGCATGGACAGCTGATTCTTTCCCGTTCCGATGAGATCGCTGATGGGAACGGGCGCATATCCGAGGAGTGTCTGCGCCAGATGATCCATGCCGTGTGGCTCTTCCGGCGCACACAGGTAGTGCGCGACCATGGTGTCGAAGAAAGGACCCTCGACGCGCACCCGATGCCTTGCCAGCACAACCAGGTCGTACTTGATGTTCTGCCCCACCTTTCGGGCGCGCGAAGAAACTACGGGCTGCAGCACGTCCAGGACCGTCTCGGTCGGCGTACCATCGGGCATGGGCGTCGGAACGTAGAAGGCTTTTCCCTCGGCTGTCGAAAAAGACAGTCCCACGAGTGAGGCCATGACCGGGTCGGTCGACGTGGTCTCGGTGTCGAGTGCGAATTCGTCGGCCTCCTCAAGGACGTCTACAAGCGCCGAGAGCTCCTCCAGGTTGGCTATCGTCCGGTAATCTACCTCGTCGAGGTCAAGCTGCGCCGGTCCCATGGAGCCGTTGTCCTGCTGCGTCCCGGCCAACGCGGCTGCCGGATCGGCATCCGTCGACGCGTCCTGTACCGCGCCGTTCGGCGCACGCGAGTGATCGAGCCGCGCAAAAACGCGCGCCACCCGATCCTGAAGTCGCTGGAATTCAAGTTCCTCGAAGAGTTCGCGCACACGATCCATGTCGGGATGACGCACTACGAAGTCATCCCACGTTTCAGGCACATCAACGTCGGTCTTAATCGTCACGAGTTGCTTCGACAACAGCGCCTCCCGGGCGTGCTGCTGCAGCCCTTCGCGCGCCCGTTTTCCCGTAACCTCATCGGCATGTTCGAGCAGGTTTTCCACACTTCCATACTCGTGGATCAGCTTGAGTGCCGTCTTCTCCCCAATTCCGTGTACGCCCGGGATATTGTCGGCCGAATCTCCCATGAGTGCCAACAGGTCAATGAACTGTACGGGCTCGAGTCCATACTTTTCGCGGAACGTATCGCCGGTCATGATATCGAAACTTTCGCCCCGATAGGCTGGACGAAACTGTGAGATGTGACCAGACAGCAATTGACGGAAATCCTTGTCCGGCGAGACAATCACCGCATCGGCCCCGTCCTTTTCTGCCCGGACAGCCAGCGTTCCAATTACATCATCCGCCTCCACTCCGCCCATTTCTATGACAGGTATATCAAGTGCCTGGACAACATCCTTGATGAACGGCAGGTTGGCCAGGAGCTCCTCTGGAGGCGGGTCACGATGCGCTTTGTACTCATCATAGAGTTCGTCCCGGAACGTACCCCCCTCCTCCATGACATCGAACACGACCGCCATGTGATCCATGCCGTGATCTTCAACCAGCTTGGCAAGTGCCGACACAAAACCATATGTGGCACTTGTGTTGAACCCTTTCCGGTTCATAAGCGGCCGGCTGATGAAAATGAAGTGCGCCCGGTATGCCAGGGCCATGGCATCGAGCAGATACAGGGTAGGTGTACCGGTGGGCATCGGAGAGACCGGAAAGACCGGGAGATTGGTGGCGTGGAACCCATTGCACGGACGGCCTTACACGGACAGAACCGTTTCGGGGTCCCTTACTTTTTTCATCCATGTCAGTCTTCAGCCCACATTGCGTGCTGGTCACCGGCGGTGCCGGTTTCATCGGAACCAACTACCTGCACCACATGGTCGCGCGGTATCCGCGTACGCGCTTCATAACGATCGATGCCCTGACCTATGCCGGCAACCGGGCCAACCTGTCAAGCCTGGACGGCCACAGCAACTTCCGGTTCGTCCATGCCGACATCACGGACGAAGCAGCCGTTACACAGCTTTTCACGGAGGAACCAGTCGATTCCGTTGTCCATTTTGCGGCTGAAAGCCACGTAGACCGCTCTATAGAGAGCGCTCACCGCTTTATTCAGACCAATGTGGAAGGCACGCGCATACTGCTCGATGCCGCGCGCCGTGCCTGGCAGGCAGCGCCGCCGGAAGCGCGACGCTTCCATCATATTTCCACCGATGAAGTGTTCGGGGCGCTCGGACCTACGGGTGCCTTCACGGAAGACACGCCGTATGCTCCCCGCTCACCGTATGCGGCATCCAAAGCCGCCGCAGACCATCTGGTGCGCGCATGGGCGGAAACGCACGGGCTCCCGGTAGTGGTAACAAACACGTCCAACAACTACGGCCCGTACCAGT
The DNA here is from genome assembly GCA_029262835.1 of Bacteroidota bacterium. Taxonomy (GTDB): domain Bacteria; phylum Bacteroidota; class Rhodothermia; order Rhodothermales; family UBA10348; genus 1-14-0-65-60-17. The sequence continues at coordinate 115,509 of JAJCYQ010000060.1, read as the reverse complement.
ATCCCGAAAAACTCATCCCACTCGTGATTTCACGCGCGCTCGCCGGCGAAGCCGTCCCCGTTTACGGCAATGGAGCACAGATTCGCGACTGGCTCTACGTGGAAGATCACGTCGAGGCGCTCGAGCGCGTGCTGCTCCACGGACGCACGGGACGCACGTATCTGATCGGTGGCAATCAGGAGCTGCGCAACATTGACCTGGTCGAGCAGTTGCTGGACACGGTCGATACGCAGCTCGGTCGCCCTCCCGGCTCCTCGAGGAAACTCATTACGTTCGTCGCTGACCGGCCCGGACACGATTTCCGCTACGCGCTCGATGCCACTCGCATGCAATCTGAACTCGACTGGACTCCGCGACACAGCGTGGACGAGGGCATGGCCAAAACCGTATCGTGGTACCTGGCACACACCGACTGGATTGATCACGCCAACCAGAAACTGACGCAATGAAAGGAATAGTCCTGGCCGGAGGCACTGGCAGCCGCCTCTACCCTCTCACCCGCGTGACCAACAAGCACCTGCTGCCCGTCGGGCGCTATCCGATGATATATCATCCTCTTGTCCGGTTGCGCCGTGCGGGCATCACGGAAGTAGTGCTTGTAACGAGTCCGGAGCACATGGGCGACGTGGTCAACCTTCTCGGCAGTGGACGCCGCCTCGGCATCGACCTGACCTACCGGGTCCAGGATGAACCTGGCGGCATTGCACAGGCCATGGCCCTATGCGAGTCCTTCACGGGTGGAAATCCGTTTGCCGTCGTCCTCGGCGACAATATTCTGGGAAGCGATATCGCCACGGAAGCAGAGGCCTTCCGGCAGCAGGAACGTGGCGCCCGCGTGCTACTCAAGAAGGTACACGACCCCGAGCGCTATGGCGTCCCCCGCTTCGAAGATGGGCAGATCGCAGAAGTCATTGAAAAACCGTCGCATCCACCAAGTTCATACAGCGTTACCGGAATCTATTTCTATGACAACCAGGCGTTTGATTTCATCAGGGAGCTTTCGCCCTCTCCTCGCGGCGAGTATGAAATCAGCGACGTCAACAATCGGTACGCCCGGCTCGGGCAACTGTCCCACGGCGTTCTGGAAGGGTTCTGGGGCGATGCGGGTACATTCGACGGGTGGGACGAAGCCAACGTCCTGGCCCGCGACGTGCATTATGACGAACTGGACGAGAGGGCACGCTGATGACTGCTTTTCCCGAGTGGATCGATGCGACGATCGATGGTGTAACAGTGCGGAGCCTCCGGGCTTTCAGCGATGAGCGGGGGTGGCTCATGGAGATTTTCCGGCGGGACGAACCGGACGGCGCGTCGGAGCCTGCCATGGGCTATGTGTCTCTGACGCACGCTGGCATTGCACGCGGTCCCCACGAGCACCGCGACCAGACGGACAGATTCGCTTTTTTTGATGGCCACTACACAGTTTTTCTGTGGGATGCCCGCTCCTCCTCACTGACGTTCGGCAAGCGGATGGTCTTCAAGGCAGGACGCGAGGCGCCCAAGCTCGTCATTATTCCTCCAGGTGTCGTGCATGCCTACAGAAATGATGGGGATACCGATGCACTCGTCACCAATTTTCCCGATACGCTCTACGCCGGCGAAGGCAAACGTGAAGAGGTCGACGAAATCCGTCACGAAGAACGTGACAACACTCCCTTCCAGATGGGAACGCACTGATGTTTGTGGTTTTCGACATCGACGGTACGCTCATGCTGACGCGCGGTGTGGGCCGCCAGGCCATTGAGGCCGCACTTGGGCGCCATCTTGGGCGGCATATTCAGTCTGAGACGGTATCCTTTTCCGGCCGGACAGACCCGGCCATCCTGACGGATGTGCTGCTTGCATCGGGCGTGCCGGGAGACGAAATCCCGGAACTGTTGCCGCAGGCGCTCCTCGCCTATGAACGCGAACTGTGCCTGCGTCTTGGGCCGGAGCACGTGGACCTGCTTCCTGGCGTCGAGTCACTCGTAGAGTCGCTGAGCAATCGCCCTGCAACCCACCTCGGCATCCTGACCGGCAACCTGGAAGGAACCGCCCGAGCCAAGCTCCGGGCGGCCGGACTTGACAGTCTGTTTGGCACCGGCGCCTATGGCAGTGACAACGAAGACCGGAACCTGTTGCCGGCCATTGCCCAAGAGCGGCTTCTTCTTGCGACAGGCATTGACATGCCGCCGGACCGCACGGTCATCATTGGCGACACGGAGCACGACGTCGCGTGTTCGCGTGCCCACGGTGCGTGGGCGCTCGCCGTGTGTACAGGATTCGTACCTCGCGCCCAACTGGAAGCAAGTCGTCCTGACCTGCTATTGGAAAGCCTGGACCCGCCACACGCCGTACTGACGTTCATCGACGCGCTTCCGCCTCCTGATTGAGGTGCCTGATCATGCGGATCGCCTGGTCATGATAGCCACCTCCAAACAGAATCGCGTGATTGAGCACATGGTACAGCTGATAGATCAACGTGCACTCGTCGGATGGAATGTCCGTCCCCGTAACCTCGGCAACCTGCTCCAGGAACGCTCGTGGGGGCGAACCGAAGAGTGACAGCATGGCCACATCCATCCAGATATCCCCCACGTGCAGGGCCGGATCAATCAGCATGCAACGGCCGCCATGGGTTGGGATAACGTTTCCTGACCACAGGTCTCCGTGACAAAGAAAGGGCGGCGGACGCTCGGGTAGCCACGTGGCAAGCGCATGCAACATCGACTGCGCCATAAAACGCAGCTCCAGCCGATCGAGCATTGGATACAGTCTCTGCTCGCGCACGAACTGCTCCCAATGATCCGATTCGTAGTTTTTCTGAGGTGTGGGACCGATGAAATTGTCACGCTCCAATCCGTACGGCGTGTCAGATGGAAGACGCAGACGGCCGAGAATATCGGCAAGGTGCTGCCAGTGGGCCGAGGTCCACGGTACAGTCTCGACCCAGGGCAGGGTCAGGATTGAAACGGCACTGTCCAGAGCCACCAGGGAGCGCCCGGTCGGAATGCAGTCCGGAATCTGCGCTTCCAGCAGTTGTAAACCGTGATATTCTGCTTCAATACGGGCCCGTGGCCCCCACTTCAACAACAGGTTTCCTCCCGGAGCAACGACGCGCTCATGTCCTGAGACCATATTCCTCAACCAGTCGGTGAAGAATCATGGAGGCTGTTCGCTCGGCAATATCGAAAACGAGCCCAAAACCATCCGCTCCTCCGTAGTACGGATCGGGCACCTGATAGTCCCCTGGCTCCGGATCAAACTCACGGAAGAGACGGACTTTGTGGTGGTGACGCCCGTCGGGGTCAAGCGAGAGCACATCTGACAGGTTGTCCTTGTCCATCACAAAGATGTGGTCAAAGCGCGCCAGATCGGCCAGCGTGACCTGGCGGGCCTGTTGCTGGCTGATGTCGACGCCCCGCTCACTGGATGTGGCCTGCATTCGGGTATCGGGCGCTTCTCCAACATGCCACGATCCTGTGCCAGCAGAATCGATATCGATTTGCGACGAAAGACCAGCACGCTCTACCTGGCGCCGGAAGACGCCCTCAGCCAGCGGACTGCGGCAAATGTTGCCGAGACAGACAAAGAGAATCCGGACGTGCGTTTTCATGCCGGATCTGAGGTCGCACGCCCGAGCGTACGATCCACGATTCGTTTGTTGTAGTAGATGAACACGCCCATCACGAGCGCCCACTGTACGAGAATCGTCATCACGGAGTACGGATCGAACGGGTCAAACCACGTATCGGGCGCATAGACTGTCGCAGAAAGGGAGAACCACCAGACGAGCAGCACAATGGCCTGCGCGGGTATGGCCCACGTAATGAGTATTTCCCACACGCGGCCAGCGCGCCAATCTCCATCGGCCACATCGACCACATCCCGACGGAACGCAGCCACACCATATCGAATGACGGAGAAGGCAATAAACGCCCCGGAAATCATGAGCGCGACACCCCAGACAAAGTCCTGGTTGCCGAAAATGTTCAGGTTTACGGCCGATGGAACGCCGAGGACGAAGCCAACGGTCACGACGGATATGACGGCCGATCGCCGCGTCAGTCCAAGGTCAACCAGAAGCCGCGTCGTAAGCTGGATCATGGAGATCAACGAACTGATGGCGGCAAATGACAGACCCAGGAAAAACAGGACAGCCAGCACTTCGCCAAGCGGCATTCGAGCGAATAGCTGGGGCATCCAGATGAAGGTCAATCCCGTTGCTGCCGGACCACTGGTCTGCATGATCGTGAGTACTTCGGGGCGGGACATCTCAGCACCCAGAGTCGCGAACACCGTGCCGAAGATCACTACGGCCGCCATGATGCTGACCGTATTATTGCCGAATCCAGTGATGAGGCTGTTCTTTACAACACCGTGTCGGGCATGCATATAGGCGCCGTAAGTCAGAATCAGGCCCCATCCCGCGCCGGTATCCCAGGCATTCTGGGTGAGCGCCTCCAGCCAGATACGTGGCTGGCTGAGCGTGGCCCAGTCCGGCCGAAAAAGAAATGCGATTCCTTCCCATGACCCCTCAAGCGTCAGTGTTCTGACAAGTGATATCACCACAATACCGAGCAGAACGGGTATGAGCACTTTGTTCGCCCTCTCAATGGACGAAATCCCGCGAATGACCACGACGCCGCCTATGAACATGGCCAGGGCATGGAATGCGATGGGCAGTCCCCCCTGCTGAAACGACTCCCAGATGGCTGTGGACTGCTCCACCGACACAGGCAATGGCGATGCCACCATCTGCGTGACATAGTAGACGCACCAACCTGCCACGACTGAATAGTAGAACATGATGGCTGTGGCCACAAAACCGATGAAAGCGCCCATCCATCCGAAGCGTCGACCGGCCACCTTGGCGAGTGAGCCAATGACACCCATACGTCCCTTCCGGCCGAGGGCATATTCGGCAATGATCAGCGGCACAGACCACACAAGCAGGAAGATGAACCAGGCAAACAGAAAGGCGCCAGCGCCATCATCACCCGCATTGCTCGCAGCAATTCGCGGAAAACGCCAGATATTGCCCGTACCCACGGCTATCCCGAGTACACTCAGTATGAGTCCCAGTCGGGACGAAAAACGGGCATCCTGTTCACTCTTCATCGGTCATTCCTCTCAATTCGTGTCCGTAATTCGGGTCAGGTCGAGCGCATAGTAATCAAACGCCACAAAAGTGTCCACGTGAGCGTCGTAGAGTCGTGAGAACGGATTGCCCGACTGGCCACCGGGATATACACCCCACGCGCGGGGCTGACCGCCACTGAAATCCACTACAACACGCCACGACGCCGAGTGTGTGGCCCGCATGCCCCGGGCCGGGGACAACGTCTCTTTCCATCCCGGATACGGCATGTTTTCACGCCACAGCGCGCGCAAAGCTGGGCTGCGCGTGATATGGCGTATCTGCAATGTATGCACGTCTCCCCATGCGGCGGTCTCACTGGGCAGTTCCTGACGCCGTATGGCTTCGCGCAGCAGATCGGCGAACGTTTCTACGCCCGGAGTCGAGACCCTGTCGAACCACACAGCGTCGATCTCGGGCGCATCCCGTCCCGGCTCGGCGAACATCCGCACGAAGTGGGGCCTCGGTATGTCCTCGAAGACCGGTTCGTCCCATACCAGGTTGTAGAGCGTATCGGCCAGCGCGGCGAACAGCGTCGCCTCATGGGACGCGGTGGTCATGCGCCGGTCCCAGGCTGCGAGCAGGGCTACGAGCTCCTCGCCGGCTGGGTCGATCCCTGTAAGCGTATCTACCAGGGGAATCAGATAATCGGCCTGCACGGCGTGGACGTCCGCCTGGTAGGCCTTGAGATCACGAGCAGTGTGTTGCTCTTGCGCAGATAACAATGTGTCTATGCGGCGGCTCCTGAAAATGGAGCGCCAGTCTTCACCCATGTATGGATCTGAAGCGGTAGTGGGGCGCTGGTTGGTCGACGTCAGATATCCGCGGCCCGGATTGACCCAGGACGGAAGCGCATTGAATGGCACACGGCCCTGCCATTCGGTGTCGGGCGTCGAGCCATCCAGCAGGCCTGTGCCCGATGCGCGTACCGGGAGGTAACCGGTCGACCGGATGGCAATCGTGCCTTCAGCGTCGGCATACAGGATATTCTGCATGGGGGCATCCCACCGGCGCGTTGCTTCCTCGAACTCGGCATGACTGCGGGCGCGGTGCATGCCCCAGAGCGCCTCGAGCGTACGATTCGGCTCGTGCCCGACCCACCGGATAGCGACCGGCCCGAGTGGCGAGTCCTCGACGGGGCCATGGTGGGAGAATCGGAGTGTAGATACGACCGGATCGCTGCCCCGGACGCGGATCGTGTCAGGTACGAGGAGAAGCGGCCGGAAGGTACCGTCGTATGCGTAGTTCTCGCCCGATGCGTCGAGCGTCAGCAGGTAGCGGTCTATCTGGTCCGCACCGGTGTTGGTGAATGTCCACGCATGCCGCTCTGTTATGCCTTCCACGATGATGGGTACCGACGGGAACGTGACCCCGTACGAGCGGGCCGTTGGTGTATAGACACCAAGTTCATACCAGATGGCGGGTAATGAAAGATTCAGGTGCATGTCGCCCGCCAATATGGGCAGGCCGCTCGCCGATCGCGCTCCGTTGACCGCCCAGTTGTTGGACCCCGTGCCTTCGATGTAGCCGCGTGCCACGGACGGAAGCACGCGTGGACGCTCGTCGCGATGCGTTGGTGCGGCGCCCGTGATGCCAGTCGGTAGGTCGACGCCCGGACCCGTCGGTGCCTGAACTATCGGCTTCTCATGGCCTGATGCAGCCGGAAAAAGGGCAGCGTAGTCATCCGGTGAGAGCACGCGACGCGCTGTCTCATACGCCACGTCATCGCTCCGGAAGGAGAGGTCGAACGTCATGAAGAGCTGCAGTGCCGCTGTGTGCTCGGCTGTGAAGGACGAAGGCGCAAAATCGAGAAGTCTGTATTCAAACGGATAAGCGTCTGTTGTAAGGCTGTTTATCCATGCATTGGCGCCTTCGGCATACCACGTCATAGCCCGGGAAGCTTCAGACGTGAGATCTGCCGCGTATTTCGCCTGGTCACGAACGGCATTGGCCATACCGATCTGGCGGAAGTACTGATCCTGGGAGACGGCATCCGGACCAAGCACTTCTGATAATCGACCTGTAGCCACACGCCACAGGAACTCCATTTCGAATAGACGATCACGTGCGACGATGTAACCCATAGCCATGACCGCATCACGATCGGACGCGGCCGTAATGTGGGGAACGCCGCGCGCATCCATGTCGACAACAACCGGCGACGTCATGCCCTCGAGTGCAAGGACCTCATTTTCATGGGGCACTGCGTGGCGCGCGGTGGCGTGCAGACCGCGGAGGGGCTCAAGCAGGGGTCCTGGCTTGAATGTGCCGCCCAACGGCCTGCCGAGAAACCACAGCATACCCACAATGAGCAGCGTCGGCGGAAGCAGATGCCTCAGACGTTGTATCATGCCTGGATTGCAGGTTCTTGATGGGGGGCTTGTTCTCGGCGGGAAATCCGTGTCATCAGCTCCTCGGCAGCGCTCGCGTAGTCCACAGCTCCACGGGCATGCGCGTTGCGACTGTAGACCGTCCCCCCTGGCCCATGCGAGATAGACAACGTCGTGCAGGTACGGATAATCTGCCTCATGACGTGCGAACCGTACTTCTCCCGCATATAGGAACGGTAGGATCGGTGATTCTGCTTGCGTCCATCGACCATGGTCAACAGGAAGCTGGGTTCGTCGAGTCCCGGATTCAACTTTTTACGCACCATCTGGGCCGTCTGCCAGGTCTGCTCGGCGCCAACGACTGGCTGATACTCCGGCAGAACAGGAATCACAACGTGGTCACTTGCCGCCAGCGCATTAAGGCTGTAAACCGTTACGGCCGCGGCCGTGTCGAAAAGAAGGACGTCGTACCCGAGTGTCGGAACGTCGCCTTCTACGAATTCCTTGAGCCAGAGTACATCGACCGGACGCGTCAGTTTTCGCATACCGGCTGAAAGCGCCGGCGATGACGGTATGAGCGCAAAGCTGCCCGTCTCAACGATGGGCAACGCGCGGCCTTCTTTGGCATCCGGATCGAACAGGATGGCCGACGACTCGGACGCTTCGGGCTCGCCAATACCTACCATCCGCGTCAGAAAGCCCTGCGGATCCAGGTCGACCACCAGGACGTTCAGCCCGGACAGCGACAAGGCAGCCGCGAGGTTGATGGAAGACGTGGTCTTGCCCGTCCCTCCCTTGTGATTGCAAACCGAGATCGTAATCATGAACGAGCGTGAGCACACATGTTGTGGAAGCGCAAGTTAGTCAAATGGACCTACAACATCCAAGATCGTATCGGGCTGCCGTGTCGCTGGCTGCGGCAGCCGGACTGCTGCTCGCTGCATCTTCCCCACCCGCCGCGCTGCCCATAACCGCATTTCCGTCGCTGTTGTTGCTTTTTCACGCAGTACGCGGACTGGCGCCACACCGCGACGCCGTGTGGCCGGTCCTGGCCTACTTTCTTGTAGGATGGGGCTTCTCCTATGGATGGATCCTCGACCATGTCTGGCCCGGTACGGCGATCGTGTCCCTGCTGCTGCTCATTCTTCTCGCTCTTCTCAGCGCTCTACTCGCCCGCACGGGATACCGGCTGGCAGGGGTACCGGGGTTGACCGCGGCGATCATGCTACTTGAAGGCGTAATGACGTTCGGACCGGTACCCATGCCACTCATGTCTGCCGGATATACGGTGTCCGGCACGGCCTGGGCGGGCCTTGTGCCGCTTCTCGGCATAACAGGCGCGTCGTTCTTGATGTGGATAGTGGCCGCAGTATCCACCCGCTGGCCACATCGCGTCCAGGTGCCAATTGCGGCCTTGTGGATTGTGATCGCGCTCCTGCGCCCCGATCCGGGAAGCCGGAGCCCGCTACCCGAATCCAGCCAGCCGCTTTCCTTGGGTCTTGTCCAGCCGGGTATGGACGCCGAATCGTGGGCCGATGTCCGGGATGATTCACGTGTAGACGCGCTGGCGGCTCTGTCAACCCCGGCCGCTGGACTCCTCATCTGGCCGGAAACGGCCCTGCCTGTTGGAACGGCTGTGAGACAGGATTCCCTGCTCCAGCGCCTTGTCACACGCCCAATCATCACGGGTGGTATTGTGGAAAACGAGGAGGGCGTAATGTACAATGCGGCCGCCTACTGGAATCCGTCCGGTCAAGCCGCCGAAGAACGGCTCGTATGGAGCGGCAAGCGACGCCTGATTCCGCTCGTCGAGTACATTCCCGGGCTGGAATTGCTGCCCTGGCTTCATCATCTGCGCGTAGACAGCGGCGGAGCCCGCGGTTACACGCCCGGCAGAGAGCGCGCCATCTGGGCCGTTGGCAATCACAACGTGTCAGCACTCATCTGTTTCGAAAGCCTCTTTGCCGCAGAAGCGCGGTCAGCCGCTCGCCAGGGCGCGGATGTTCTCGTTGTCCTGTCCCAGGATGGATGGTGGGACAGCGACCGTATGCCCCTGCAGCACAGAGATATGACGGCCCTTGTTGCGCGTGCTACGGGACGCTCTGTCGTCATGGTCGGAGTGTCTGGATGGTCAGGGGTGCTGTCTGAATCAGGCCGCGTGATCAAGGAGCTTCCGGAAGATGTCCCGGTATCGGAGCAGACGAACATAACACCCCGTCCCATCCAAACGGTGTATCTTGCGGTCGGCGAACTGTTTTCTGTATTGTTTTTTCTGGCAGTGGTATCCATTGGTTTTTTTGAGTGGAAGCGGCATGATTGACCTTCGCGCACCTTTGGTTCTTGCATCGGGCAGCCCTCGGCGACGACGACTCGTATCCCAGATTGTCCGCAATGTGACCTTCGATGCGTCCGAGGCAGAAGAACATATCTACCCGGAAGAGGCCGCATCCGACGCGGTGTGCCGCCTTGCGCTCGATAAAGCGGTTGACGTGTCCAGAAGACACGAGGCCGCTCTGATTCTCGGCGCGGACACCGTTGTTGTCCTCGATGGCTCGATCCTCGGAAAACCCGTCGATGCCAACGATGCCGCCGTCATGCTGCGCGCGCTTTCTGGTCGCACGCACGTGGTTTTTACGGGCCTGGCGCTCATACACCCATCGACGTCGCGGTCGGTTACTGTAGCCGTCTGCACGAAGGTCCATTTTGATACACTGTCAGTCGCGGAGATTGCTGCCTATGTTCGCTCTGGTGCACCTCTCGACAAGGCAGGGGCATACGGCATCCAGGACGACATGGGATCACTGTTCGTACAAGGTGTCGAAGGAGACTACTTCAACGTTGTCGGCCTGCCACTTAACAAGCTCTACAGACTACTGCTAACCCACTTCAATGATCTTATTGCAGCGTGACGGAATTTCCGAACATATCCGCGCTGCTGATCCAGGCCCGAACCGAAGCTGACATGCTCCGTCAGGAACTCGATTGCTTCCTGGAACGGACTCGTCTCACCCATGGCCAGATCACGACCCATAACGTGATTACGACACCCCTGGAAAAAGGCATGTCCGACCGTTTCGACATGGTTTTCATCGGTGGAGCGGGTGAATTCTCAGCGGCTGATGACCATGACTGGATGCACGATCTTGTGGCATGTGTTCGGCATACGGTTCATTCACGGACACCCCTCTTCGGCTCCTGCTGGGGCCACCAGGTCATAGCTCGTGCGCTGGGCGGTCGTGTCGAGCATGACCCATTTCGAGCCGAAATGGGATGCCTGCCCGTCTCATTGAGCGAGGCGGGTCGAAAAGATGTTCTATTTTCCGGGTTTCCGGCCTCGTTCCTGGCCAACATGGGACACCATGACCGCGTCACTATTCTTCCACCTGGGGCCATTGAGCTCGCCCGAAGTGCCACTCAGCCGTTCCAGGCATTCAGAATGGCAGGGCTGCCCGTCTATGGCACGCAGTTCCACTCTGAACTGGATGCGGCGCGGGAAAAGGAGCGCCTTATCAGGTATCAGCGGTTCTATATGGACGAAATGCCCGATGCATCGGCACTTCAGGGCGTCATTGATGCGCTGGCTGAAACGACAGAGGTGGATCACCTCCTGTACGATTTCGTGCGTATGTTCGCGTGAGTGCCCGCCGGGCAGCATCCTACGCCGAAAACCCGGGATGGATCATGACGTCGACAAGCGGACGTCGAGGCGTGGCAGGACCCGGTGAACTGTTGCTGCCTGCCAGACGAAGAAAGATCTGCGGCGCACCATCCACAGACAATGCCACTCCAATCTGCTTTCTGACATGAGAAAGATGGAGCGGCGTGGAGGACAATGACACGGCCAGCCCTTCTCGCGTCGCAGCAATGAGGCCGCATTCGAGCGCCGCCCCCCCTCTCATCCACGATGACATCCTGTCCCCATGTGTCGCCAGAAGGCCAAAGACAGCACCCGCTGGATCCATGAAGATCGACGACGACTGTTGCTGTGCTCCACCTGGAATTCCGTCCCGGCTGCGCGCCCGATTCGGGTGGCGCCAGACGGCCTCCTCCTTCGCCAGAATTGGCGCATCTGCCAGGTGCTCATCCACGATTTGCAGTACGATATCAATATCATCGGGGCGAATGAGGGTCATCGATGCTCCGCCTTTCTCAATAGCCCGCTGCACATTTTCGACGGCCTCTACCGAGGGCGACAACACGGCATTTTGTGGAGCCACCGTTCTCCTCGCTATGATGTTTTCCAGCGCAGAAGTATCGATATCTCGCCTGCTACGTGCCTTGACATCAACCCGGGCCAGTAAATCAGGGTCTGACAGATCGGGAAAACGGGACACCCGGTATCTGAATCCGAGCGCATCGAGCGCGTATGTCAGATTCTGCAGTGCCGCCCCACAACTCATCAACATGCAGCGATCCTCCGGATCAATCGCCGGAAGTCCGCGACTGCGATCCGCGAAGAGGAACACCGACTCGTCTGTCACCCGGAACAGCCACGGCTGTGAATTGTGCGTCGATGGCGCGAGAACGGCGTACTGGAGGGCGTACTTGAGTTGCCCATGCCTCGGCGCGCCCATGGGAAATCCTTCAGGTTTCACATCCCTCGGACTCTCTCTGATTCGCGGCGAGGATAGCGGCATGCGGAGGTGTTCTGTGGTGTATGCAAACATGTTCTTGGCTCAGTGGAGTGAAGTACGGAAATACCACGCAACCGGACTGACCGGAACCGGCACCAAGCGCGTGTAGGGGAATCCCTGACCCTGTATAAAACAGGATCGGGGGGCCGTGAGGCCCCCCGATCGTCGTTCCGTCCGAGGTGATAGCCCAGCAACTACCATTTCGCATCCATTCGGGCGGAGATTCATGTGTCTGGCGACCGCACTACTGGGCATCGCGCAGACGGAATCGGATAGGGATGGCCATCCGTACACGTACGGCACGACCACGTTGCATTCCGGGCTCGAAGCGGAGCTGCATGACGGCGCGCACAGCCGCTTCATCCAATACCTGACCTGCACTTCGCGCTACTTCTGGTAGCGAAGGCGTGCCCTCCGGTGTAACAACTACCTGGATGACCACCAGTCCCTCCAGACCAGCCTTTCGTGCGATTTCGGGATATTCCAGATATTTGTAGACCTCCTGGCTGCCGCCGACGATGGTCGGCATTTCCTCAACCACCACGAAGATTTCCATTTCGTCTTCCTCCGGTTCCTCATCCATGGCCGGAGTTGGAGGCGGTGGAGGAAGGTCCGTGATGGCCTCGTCCAGGTCGAGCATGGCATCGAGGTCGAGTTCCACATCGTCGAATACGTAGTCATCGGGTACCGCGACCGGGACGGGTGGCCGAGGCGGGGGCGGCGGCTTGACTTCCTGCTCCGTCTGGACAATCTCCTCCATCTGCACCGTCTCCTGTGATGTCATGGTGATGTCCAACCCCTCGTCTGACGGCCGAATATCCATCCGGAACATCGTCGTCATGAGCGACAGCGAGACGACAAACCCTACCATGATTTTCGTCTTGTAGTGGCCCTTGTGTTCGAGACCTTCCTTTTTCTTCGGTCTGCGTGGATTTTCGTAGAGTAGTCCCTTGTCGGATCGGGTTTGATGTGTAGCCTTCATGGCGACCTCCTTGGATGCGTTGGAATCTTGCTGGATTCAACGGAAGTGTACGGAGGCGCCCGAGCGGCGGTCATCGGGAGACGTCTTACACGTATGCGGGAGCAAGGCTACAACACCGTGTAGTGCAATACCCTACGTCTGGAATGCGTCAGTCAGAGCGTTCTCCTTCAACCCACTGTACCGCATGCTGCATGAGCTCGGCAGCGCTGCCAAGATTGAGCTTCACTTTAATCCGGGCCCGGTAGGATTCCACGGTTTTTACGGAGAGATGCAGTCTTTCGGCGATATCCCGTGTGCCGTGTCCACGACCCGTCAACTCGAAAACCTCCAGTTCTCTGTCAGAAAGGATGTCAAGTGGTGATTGTGCCAGCGCCTCATGCCCGGAAACCATACCCAGGAGCAGACGCTCATTGATCTCTTCGGAGACGTAGATTCCGCCGTTCATGATGCGCCGGACCGCCTTCACAATCACCTCACCGGCCTCGAGTTTCATCACGTAGCCCCGGGCTCCCGCCCGGATGGCGCGCTCGGCATAGAGCGATTCGTCATGCCTGGATACCACGAGCGTGCGTACTTCCGGACGAATGGCATGCAGTTGCTTGACCAGTTCCAGACCGCTCATGCCCGGCAACGATATATCGATGGCTGCCACATCCGGCCCCAGTTGCTCAATAAGGCTCATTCCCTCTTCGGCACTGGAAGCCTGTCCCACGACGTTGATGTCCGATTCCGACTCCAGCGACATGACCAGGCCTTTCCTCATGAGCGGGTGGTCGTCTACTACTACGATTCGAATCATGGTTTCTGTATGGGTTATTCAGATGAAAGTACGCATCGAACGCGGGTTCCTCCTTCGGGCCGGCGATCAATGGTGAGCGTGCCGCCGATGACACGAGCCCGGTATCCCATGATATCGACCCCCATCCCACGATCTTCCGACAAGGTAGTCGGAAAACCGATCCCGTCGTCATTGATCGTGATTTCCAGAGCGCCGTCCTGATCGGTGGCCGACACGGTGATCACACCTGCCTGCCCGTGCTTAACGGCGTTACTGATCGCTTCCTGGGTGATCCTGTAGATATTCGATGCGGCGCTGCTATCATCGACGCGGATATCACCCTCAATTTCGAGCGTACACGTGACATCGAAAAAACGCTCGGCATTCTTGCACAGATTCCGAAGTGCTGCCGTCAAGCCGTCTCCCTCCAGTTCGACCTGGACGAGTCCATGTGCCAGATTTCTCGCCATCTGGTCGGCCTCCCGTATGAGATCGGTGATTTCCCTGGCCCGATCTTCGAAGTGGGAGTTTTCCTTCTGCATTTCACGGCCCATGTTCTGTGAAATCAGGCCGATACCCGTCAGCATCTGGCCGAGCCCATCATGCAGATCCTGCCCAATGCGCCGCCGTTCCTGCTCAGAGATCCGCAGGACCTCGTGTTCCAGGCGGCGACGCTCTGAAATGTCTCGTACGATGCCGGTAAAGAAGATTTTTCCGTGCTTTCTGATTTCCGACACTCCGAGATCCATCGGAAACAGATCTCCGTTTTTTCGGCGCCCAGTGACCTCGCGCCCTATACCGATGATTTTGGCCGTTCCCGTTTCAAGGTAGTTGCGGATATAGTCGTCATGACGCTCGCTGTGGGGCATGGGCATCAGGATCGATACATTCGTCCCTTTGAGCTCCTTCGCACTGTATCCAAAGATCTCTTCTGCTGAACGGTTCACCGATTCAATCGTGCCTCTTTCGTCAATCAGGATGATGCCATCGACCGTGGAATGGAATACAGCGGCGAACTCCCTCTCCTTCACGTCGCGGATGCCTACCCGGCGCTCGATGAAAGGAAGGCGCGTACTGAGATCATCCAGGTCGTTGAAAAGGTCGTCAATATGGATCGCGTCATGAATCATATGGGAGAGCGACGCATGCGCAAGGCATACCCGTTGCTTCGCGTATTCGTGATTTTCGGCAGCAACTTCCTGCAGGCCCTCCGTACCAACGATCAGAATCAAATCTGCCTCGAGCGTGTTTTCGCTGTTCGACGTCGCCTGGGTGCCGTTGGGCGTCACTACCGTGTGCCCCCGTGACCGGATCAGGCTGGATATATCCGCCGCGGACTCATGTAAACCAACAATCAGGACATGCATGCACGCACTCATCTGGGTGTTCTGATGTAACAATGAGAATATAAAGGAAACCCAACTGACAGACGGACCAAACAGGACTCCATGAAAATCGAAAACGGCTACGATACAACGTACTTCCCATTTGAGTCCCGCTTGTCGCTTCGGCCACTTGTAAAATTCTGGCGTACCGAGGCGGCATCGGGCGACGCGCTGCGCGCGGGTGTCGCACGACAGGTCCTTGCCGAAGCCGAGTCGCTGCCAGAGCTGATTCAGGATTCACCGTCCGCGGAAGTTGTCGTGGCCCATACGGATGTAATCCGAAGCCTGCTGACATCCGTCTTCCCCCCGGCCCTGTGGTCGGATATGTTGGTAGCGGCTACCGCGCCGTTTGATCCGCACCCGGTCGTAGCAACGGACAGGTTCACGCACCTCAACCTGCTGGCGGACCATGAGGCGAATTTCAGTCTGCTTGGCGGACGCGTTTCCCACCAGGACATGCACCGGGGTAAGGCGCTCGCCGCCTACTATGAAATTCTCCGGATTCATTACGGCGTGGATATCGACAAGCCGGTTACCTTCGTGACCGAACGCCGGGATAAGGACGGGCATACGTCCCGTTTCTACCGTCTGGAACTCGACAGTCGTTTCGTCGAGGTTGAACTGACCGGTGAAAAGCCCGTCCTCACGTCCAATGACCTGCGGGACCTTCTGGCTCATCCGAATGATCTCGATCGATGGGTGCGCGTCCTTCCGCCTGAACGTTTCGTCTTCTGCGGTCTGGCATGCATATCTGCGACAGATGTTACCCGGGAAGAAGCCCTTTCGCGACTGAAACAGGACCTGCTCGCGAAAAACGCCCTGCTCACGAAGGACAGTATCAACCACCTGCAACGCCGCGTCCGCTCCTTCCTCGGCCTTCCCGATATCCGACTCGGAATTATCGCGCTCGACCGGTGTGAATCCGGTGAAGTAGGTGGAGCCCGTGCCATGGGAAAAAGCATTCTGCTGAATCATGGCATGCCATCCTGTTCGCGGGAGAAGGAGTCGCTTTACTGGGATGTCATGCAGCATGGGGAAAGTATCGTCATCGAAGACCTGGAAGAATCTGGCAGGAACACCGGTTTCGAATCGCGGCTGCACGACGAGGGCATCCGTAATATTTTTGTCTCGCCCCTTAAGACTGAGGACCAGATTGTGGGCCTTCTGGAGATCGGTTCTCCGCATGTCGGGGACTTGAACAGTCTGAATTCCATCTGGCTCGTAGAACTGTCACGTATCTTCGCTACAGCGCTGCAGCGTAGCCTTGACGAACAGGAAGACCGCATCCAGGCACTCATCAAGAGACAGTACACGGCTATTCATCCGGTCGTTGAATGGAAATTCCGGAAGGCCGCCATCAAGCATATTACAGCGCTTGAGAACCATGGAGAGGTCGAGTGGCCCAAAATCAGATTCAAGAACGTTTTCCCCATTTACGGCATGAGCGACATCCGGGGTTCGTCGACGCAGCGCGCGAGTGCCATCCAGGCGGACCTCGCAGAGCAACTCGGTCTGGCACTCGCCACCGTAATCGCGGCAGCAACCGTTCGCCCAAGACCGTCGCTCGACGAACTCGGGTACCGGCTGTCGAAACACATTGAGTATGTGCTGAAGGGTCTGGCCAGTGGCGATGAGTCCTCTCTGCTTGGTCTGCTCCAGCGGGAAGTAGAGCCCCTGCTCGATGAGTTCAGTGAGTACTCCGAGGACGTGGCCAGGCACGTCGATCAGTACCGGAGCGCGCTCGACTCGTCCCTCGGCATAGTCTACGACGAGCGGCGAAAGTATGAAGACAGTGTTTCCATGCTGAATGAGGCCATGGCCGCGTATCTGGAGGAACGGGATGAAGAGGCCCAGGATATGGTGCCCCATTTTTTCGAGCGATTCCAGACCGATGGTGTGGATTACAATATCTATGCGGGCAAGGATCTGGTAGAGTCCGGTCGATTCACCGAGATGGACCTTCGGAACCTGAGGCTGTGGCAGCTTACCACAACGGCTGGCATGGCAACCGTCGCCGCGCAGCTCAAATCAACACTGCCCGTTCCGCTCGACGTTGCGCATCTCATTCTCGTCCAGTCCGAGCCGCTTGACATCCGATTCCGGGAGGACGAGAAAAAATTCGATGTGGACGGAGCCTATAATATCCGATACGAGATTGTCAAAAAGCGCATTGACAAGGCGCATATTTCGGGTTCCAACGAACGCCTGACGCAGCCTGGACACGTCGCCATCGTATACTCGCTCGACACGGAGCGGGACGAATACCTTCGCCACATCGACTATCTGACGGCATCCGGATACTTCATACAGGAGCCTGAACTGCTGAACATCGAAGACCTGCCTGGCGCCAACGGGCTGCGGGCCATCCGTGTCAGGGTGGCCGAGGATGCCCCGGGGCGACCGTTCCTCTCGCTTCCGGACGCTAGTAAGAAGGCAGTATTCGTGGAGGAATGAACGCCTGAAGATGCCCCTGGCCGCGCAGCCTGCCACGCGCCCCGACCTGTTGATCAAAATCCACGATAGCAAGCGCTGCCGTAGGGTAATTGACCTGACCGCCCCCAACAAGGAGAGACAGCAACCCCGAAAGCGTGGGTTGGTGACCCACCATCATGAGCACGTCTACGTCCGAAACATACTCCGACAATACGGCAAGCGCCGCAGTGGGTGCCGCCAGGTACAACGCATCCAGGTAGTCTACTGGCTGGCCCTGCCATCCAGTTTCAGACAAAACATGTTCCAGCGTCTCCCTGGTCCGGCGGGCCGATGAGCAGAGCAACCGATCCGGCCTGTATGCACGCTGTTCCTTGAGAAACAGTCCGACGGCGCGGGCTGCCTTCACGCCCCGCTCATTGATGGGCCTGTCATGATCCGTTTCAAAGTCGGCGTTCCAGTCCGACTTCCCATGCCTGAGCAGCAGGAGACGCTTCATAACACCATACCACTGTTGAAAACGACCCAGACATAGACACCGATGAAACTCAGAATGCCCAGTATTAGCGCAACCATGAACATATTGTAGGAGACTCTGAGGAGCGCGAATTTCCTGGAAAGCACAGAACCGAGACCGTAGATATCCCGAATCATGTTGCGGTACATCAGGTTCTTGTCGACCATGACCTCCGTCATGCCTTCTTCAAACTCCTCCTCACTGAGATGCGAATAGTGACCGAAAAACAGGATATTACCCTGTCTCTTCTGGATTTCTCCGAGCGATATCGGGTCGCGTGGAACCCTTGGGCGCGCTGAAATCACGGCATAGACGATAGATATGAGGCAGCCAACCAACAGAAAGCTTGTGGGTATGAGAAGCCACGGATTCGTATCGATCTTTGGAGAAATCGACGCAATGATGATGGAGATGATGATACCGTTGATGGATATCATGATATTGGACTTGGCATCCGCAAGGGACGTAAGGTCCATATGAACCCGGTACGTCGTCCGCAGCATGGTTTCTACACCCCGTTTTTTTGACCCGAGGTTGATCTCCTCCTGTTCAGCTTCCATCGAATACCTTTTTTACCGTGATATTGCGTTCACTTCCCGTCCTGCTCTCATTCGTCCTGCTGGGTGCCTGCCACGCCCAGCCCGTACAACACGCTCCTTACCTGTTTGACGCCCCGGATGATTCCTTTTCCCTCCCGGATATCCTGAAAGAAATTTCGGGTCTGGGACGGTTTCCCGACGGAACACTTGCGGCAGTCCAGGACGAAAATGGCTTTCTTTTCAGAATTGACCATCGAACGGGGAATATACTGGAAGAAATCCGGTTTGGCTCGGACCGGGATTACGAGGGAGTTGAGATCGTCGATTCGACCGCATGGGTCCTGGAATCTGATGGGGATCTGTTTTACTTCTCGCTGGCTGATCCTGGAAACCTGTCACGGACACCGACCGGACTCTCCAGACGGCACAACACTGAAGGCCTGGGCATCGATCTGGATGGACACCTCCTGATTGCGGCAAAACATTTTCCGGGGCATGATTACGATCCGGACGAAGAGCGGACCATTTGGTCGTTCAATCCGGCATCCGGTTACAGGTCCGAACGGGCACGCTTCGTGATCGATGAACAGGCCGTTGATCCTGACGGCAATGAGAAAAAAAGAATCGAGGACGTCAACCCTTCGGGGATTGCCGTTCATCCTTCAACGGGTCACCTGTATGTGCTCTCCTCGACCGGAATTGAACTCTACGTCCTCACGCGGGAGATGACACTTGTGGAGCGCGTAGCATTCAACCTTGAAGGCATGGTACAGCCCGAGGGAATTGTGTTCTCTCCCCGTGGTACACTCTATATATCTTCGGAGGGCCATGACCTGCCAGCCCGTATCTTCGTGTTCCACCAGCGATGATCCCCATGAAATCCTTTCTATGGATTCTTCTCGGCGCTTACCTGATGTCAGCCGTCGAGCTGGCATCGGCCCAGGAGCGGACTCTTCCACTATCCGAGGGTGAGCATGCGATAGACTCGCGACTCATCATTATTGGAGATGCGGGAGGAGCCGATGCATCCGGTACCACGCCGGCCCTGGATCTGCTGCGCCGTGTACTGGCCGACACCTCCACCGCAGCCCACGTCGTATTCACAGGCGACAACATTTACTGCTGCGGGCTGCCCGACTCCACATCCCCAGATCGATCCGAGGCAGAACATCGACTCACTGCTCAACTCCGAGCGGTCCAGGATGCCCACGGAGATGTCATTTTCGTACCCGGCAATCACGATTGGGGCAAAGCCCCGAACTACAGCGCCGACATCCTGGGAAGGCAGGAAGCATACATTGAATCCTGGGGTGATGGGGACTATCGGCTGCTTCCGAATGAAGGACTGGCTGGTCCTCACGAGGTAAAACTGTCGGACTACGTTCGGCTTGTCGCCATCGATACCCAATGGTGGCTCATGGACAAACCCAAACCAACCGGTGAATCGGACGATTATGAGGTGGCTGAGGATGGGGAACTCCTGGTAGCGCTCGCAGACATCATGAACAAGAGGGACGATGAGGTTGTGATTGTCGTCGGTCACCACCCATTGATTTCCATGGGGCAGCATGGAGGTCACTACCCCCTCAGGGACCACATTTTTCCGCTCACTGAGCTCTGGGAGTATGCCTGGATTCCCTTGCCCGTCATAGGTTCGCTGTATCCACTTCTGCGCAATGCCATCGGCGCCGAGCAGGATGTATCGAACAGGAAGTTCCAGGCTTTCGCACAGACCATGCTCGCGATGATGCAAGCTGAAGAAGGTCGTTCCCTCTACGTGGCTGGCCATGAACACGGTCTTCAACATATTCCCTTGGGGCCCCTGGACCATATCCTGATCAGCGGTGGTGGCTCGCGGCCGTCATGGGTATCATCGGGAGCACCCTCCGCTTTCACGCACGGCGGATACGGGCTGCTGGTCGTCGATGTATTACAGTCTGGCAGAACGCTTCTCTACGCCCTGGAACCTGACGACAGCGAACACGGATACCAGGTCCTTTATGAAACCGAACTGTTTCCCGAGAAACGTATTATCCTGGACGAGGCGCCTCCGGCTGAGCCACCCGCGCTTCCGGACAGTGCCTCGGCCATCCTCGATGCCGGTCTCGCCGCAGGCCGGCTCCGTTCTTTTTTCTGGGGTGATCATCACCGGCAGGCCTGGGCGCAGGAAGTACGGGCCCCGGTTTTCGACATTGGCACCGTACAGGGTGGCCTCCAGCCAATCAAGAAGGGCGGCGGACTGCAGACCACATCGGTACGTCTGGTAGACAGTCTGGGGCACGAGTATGTGCTACGGACCATGAACAAGGACGCCACGGCAACGATACCCGATCCGTTCAAAAAGACCATTGCCAGGCAGGTCTTTGCCGATCAGACGAGTGCCATTTTTCCGTATGGCGCCCTTCTGGTCCCACCACTCTCCGAGGCGGCCGGTATATATCATCCCGCAGCATCGCTCTATTATGTGCCGCGCGATCCTCGATTCGGTCCGTTCGAAGACCTGGTGGCCGACCGGCTCATGCTGTTCGAGCGGCGTCCGGACGACGACATGACAGGCCTACCCCAGTTCGGTGAGTCGCTCGACGTGGAGTCTGCCGCAAAATTCCACCGCGAACTGCGGGAAGACAATGACAACAGGGTCGATGCCAACATGTTTGCCCGGGTCCGTCTGCTCGACATGTATATGAGCGACTGGGACCGTCACCAGGATCAGTGGCGATGGGCATCGTTCGACAATCCGGATGGTAAAGGACGCTTTTTCCAGCCCATTCCTCGTGACCGGGACTGGGCCTTCAACTACATGAACGGTGTCTTTCCATCCGTCATAAAATCGCCATGGGTGCTACCCAAGTTCCAGGACTTCCGGCCTGATTTCGGGATGCTGCGAGGTCTCAACTCAAACGGAATGACGCAGGACCGGAGACTGACGGCGGAATTGACACGGGACGAGTGGGTTACCGAAGCAGAAACGTTACAGCGAACCATCACGCCTGAAGTGATCTCTGCTACGCTCGAAGAGATCCCCCAGGAATTGCAGGGGAACTACAGAGCCTGGTTCGAGCGCACGTTGCACGAGCGCCTGGCGAATCTGCCCCGCGTGGCATCCGACTACTACGATATTCTCAGTAAGCTCGTTGATGTAGTCGGCACGGACAAACATGAGCAGTTCTCCATCCGCTCAAGCGGAGACCAGGTCGAAGTGGTCATGTTCAAGACGCTCAAGGAAGGTGAGGTCCGCAAGGAGCTCTTCCGCCGAACATTCCATGCCGATGAAACAGAAGAAATCCGGCTGTATGGTCTTGGCGGCAGGGACTCTTTCCAGATAACGGGCGATGCCCATATGCCCATCCGGGTCTACGCCGTTGGTGGAACGGACCTCGACACCTACGTGGACAATACCAGGGGAGCAGCTACCAACCGACATTTCATTGTCTACGACACGGAGTACGGATCGGACGTCAGAGAAGGACCCACTACGCGCGACAAAAGGGACAACGACCCCGTCTCAACGACGTATGACCCGGAGGCGTACTGGTTCGAAGTACTGCTTCCGCGTCTTTTTCTGGAGTCCAACCAGGATGTCGGATTCGCGTTCGGTGGCGGTTTCACGCACACGTCCTACAGGTTCCGGCGTGAACCCTACAGTACGTTTCATACGGCTGCGGCCAATTTTGCGCCCGAGACGGGTGGCATACACATCAACTACCTGGGCCACTTCACCCATCGGCTGCAGGATTGGGGCATTCTCTTTCGCGCCGATGTCCAGTCGCCCAACTCGACTGTCAACTTCTTCGGTTTTGGCAACGAAACGGACCGTTTTGTCCCGGGGTCTGCATTCTACAGGACGCGCATGACGGCTGCTGAAGTTGATGTCATGTTGGATAAGCCGGTCTCGCCGCACGTCAACGCCCGACTAGGGCATGGCTTCGAGCTCTTTGATGTCCAGCGGGACGAGGATCGCTTTACGGGATCGGCTGCGGCCGGCGTGGATCCAAACGATTTTGATCGACAGATCTTCGGTGGTCTGATTGGTGAAATGGAGGCGGATTTCAGGGACAACCCCGTCGCCCCCAGCTACGGATTTTTCTGGGCAGCCCGGACACACGCCCGTTTCGGCTACAATGATGCATCCAAATCGTCCGCAGACCTGTCCACCCGGATCTCATGGTTCAATCCGCTGCTGGGTGACCCTGACCACATTCTGGGGCTGCAACTGGGTGCGGGGCACACGATTGGCGACGTGCCGTTCTTTCTGTCCCAGTCCATTGGAGGGTCTGGTTCGCTCAGGGGCTGGCGCATGAACCGGTTTTCCGGGCGGACGTCATTCTATCAGAACGTTGAAGTACGGTCCCAACTGTTTCGCTATGCAACGCCGGTAGCCGTTGGAACGGGTGGGCTGTTCGCCTACCTGGACAACGGGCGCGTATGGGCAGATGACGATGCATCGGACCGTTGGCACCAGAGCATCGGTTTCGGCCTCTGGACGAACGTATTTGACCTGACCGTGATCAACATGCATCTCTCCCTGTCAGAAGAAGAGACGGCGCTGTCTGGCGGACTCGGTTTTGCTTTCTGACCGTATCAGTCGAGTCCGTCTGACGCCGCCAACTGGTGGTAGCGCTCAATCTGTGCCCGGACCCGCAGCGCCGATTCGTCCTTGTTGGCGTACAGGTTATACCTCATTTCGTTAAGCGTCCGCGCTTTTTCTGTGTCAGAGAGCTGCAACTCGAGCCAGTCTTTCAAAGACGCGGCCAGCCTCCCGTCCAGCACGGGCGCCGCAATTTCAATGCGCCGGTTCATATTGCGTGTCATCCAATCGGCGCTCGCCAGATAGACGACCTCCCGCTCCGTTCGTTCGAACACATATACACGCGCGTGTTCAAGGAAGCGATCAAGTATGGAGATGGCCCGGATGTTCTCGGACAGGCCGGGCACGCCAGCCCGGAGGCAGCAGATGCCGCGCACAATCAGGTCGATCTGCACCCCGTCCCCCGACGCCGCGTAAAGCGTCCTGATCAGTTCGGGGTCCTCCAGACTGTTCATCTTGAGTATCATACGTGCGTGGCGACCCTTCCTGGCTTCAGATCGCAATGCTTCAACTTCGCCCTCGAAACCTTTACGCAGTTCGTTTGGCGCGACGAGCAGGTGCGATGTCACAGGCGGGATATCGTCCCGCTCCAGGTAGTCGAATACGCGGCCTACGTCGGACGTCACGCCGGGCTCTGCCGTGAAAAGCGTGACATCATCGTAGAGCCGTGCCGTCTTCTCATTGAAATTGCCCGTTGAAATGAGCGCCACGTCGCGTCCACTGCCTCGGGCAAACCGGATATGGACCAGCTTGGCGTGTACCTTGATACCTGGACGGCTGGTTTCCACAATCGCCCCCGCTTCACGTAACCGCTCCATCACAGAAAGATTGCTCGCCTCATCGAATCGTGCTTTCAGTTCCACGAACACGAATACGCGAATACCATGGCGGGCTGCGTCGCAAAGCGCGTTTATGATTTCTGAATCCGACGATACGCGGTATACGGTCATCCTGATTTCTTCAACATCGTCGCGCATGGCGGCCTCCGTGAGCAGATCGATGACAGGCGCATACGTCTGATGCGGGACGTGCAGCAGCCGATCACCATCACGAATACGAGCTACGATGTCATTATTTCCAGACAACACTGGATGCGGCAGCGGTGGCATGGGCTCATCGCGTAGTTCCGCGGGCCCGCGATCCAGTATGGAGAAAAAATCGGAGAAATTGTGATAGCGACCGCCAAGCTGCGCATCCAGCATGTCCACGTGTAACAATTCGAGTACACGACGAAGCACAAGGAGGGGCATATGGCCATCATAGAGTAGCCTCGTCGGACGCCCGGTCTCACGTTTCCTGAGGCTCTTCCGGATTAGTTTGGCCAGGTCAGCCGTGAACTCATCTTCCAGGTGAAGATCAGCGTCACGGGAAATCTTCACGGCCCACATGGCGGACATCTCCATACTCGGATCCTGCTGGGACAGCAGAACGCGCACGGCATCGTCAACGAAACAGAAGGCACCGTCGTCGAATTGAATGAACCGACCGGTGGCCGGAAAGTGGAGGCGTGATATGCACAGTTCTCCGCTTCTGGCTGCAACATCCTCCCAAACGGACGAGGCCCGAAGACTCACAAGAACCGTCTCACCATCTTTCAGAAGTGGTGGGGGCGTACCATCGCTCTCCGTCCAGAGCTGTATATGAGGCAGAATCGTGCGCTCAATGTGCCTCAGTCGGCTATCCTGTCCGATCTGCTGAGGCGACAGCAGTGGCATTCCGGCGCGTGCCAGTCCCGGAATGACCGTCTCCCTGAACACCTTGCCAAAGCGGGCCTGGAGGAGATCCACGTTGTGCTGGATTTCCCGGACCAGGGCATCCGGGGCGTACCCGATACGTTGCTGTTTGCGTTCCGATACGCGTCCCAGATTGCGTAGACCTGCTACGCGAACCCGATAGAACTCGTCCAGGTTGGAAGAGAAGATGGCCAGAAACTTGAGCCGCTCCATAAGTGCATTTCGCACATCCTCCGCTTCCTGCAGGACGCGTTCATTGAAATCCAGCCAGGATAGTTCACGATTCCGATAAGCGTCCATCATTTCTGTTGCATTTGTAGGTCGTCTCCGCCCGGTCACATGGACCACCTACTGGTGGATTCACTTTGCGAACCGTTACCTGGACACTCTCCACACGCGGCGACTCCCGCAGCATGCGATGGGCCATCAAGTAGGCCAGGCGCTCTATCAGGAAGAATTTGTTGTTCAGGATGATCTCCTTGGCCAATGCATACACATGCTCATAATCGACCGTTTTCGTGAGATCATCTGACGTCGCGGCATCGCTGAAATCGAGCTGCATCTCGACGTCCACTTCGTAGCGGCCGCCGATCCGATGCTCTTCCTGCATGACGCCATGGTGCGCGTAAAAAACGGCGTTGACGAGGCGAACAATTCCCTTTGACATGATGGAGGTGGTTGGTGGGGGTCAGGAAGCCTGACTGTCGACCGGAATATCCTGCTCGCGCAGAAGCAGCGAATCGGATGATGAACCGCTGCCGGACAGCACACGCGTGCGGACACGCGACAGGTAAACGGTAGCATAGAGTCCGAGTATCGTATCGGAACGACGCATATGTTCATTCAGGGCGGAGGTCACCACCGGGTCCCGGCTGGCCTCGTCGACCCCAATATAACGCTCTCCGTTGGGCCCGGCGGCAACCTGGCGCGGGAAGCTGCGCTCGGGCTCAAACCCCCGGTTTCCCACATGGCACCCCAGACACTGGATGGGTGAATGCAGAGGCTCTGGTTCCTTGAATATGCGGTCCGTACGCTGTCCGTCGACGTCATATGATACGTAGTCCCATGCATCCTGCTGACGCTTCCACATGATGGTAGTCTCCATGACCACATCGCCTTCAACATGCTCAGCCACAAAGAGTGTACCCAGCGGGTAAATGAGCTCTCCACTCTGTGCACGCTTGGCAATCGCAGCGCGTACAGACGATTCCCGGACGTGGACGACACGCTCATGGGGCGACATTGTGCCCTTGACCGGTATACGCATCCAACCCTCCGCATCCCGCCAGTCACCCTCGATTTCGACCCACTCACCGATGGACCGGGGATGTCCAACCGCGTCATGCCACGTCTCCGTGATGAAAGCAGAAAATACGGCCCAGTCAATAGTTTCATGCTCCAGTAGCGGCATCAGGTCTGGAGCCTTGTACTGCATGGAGTCCCTGGCAGCAAGAAAGAAAGAGCCATCGGACTCGAAGACAACGCCTGCTTCAAACGGATCGCCTGGGGGATCCAGGTATGCCGACAACCAGTACCCGATCAGGTGGGCTTCTCCGGATTTATCCAGGTCAATGTTACGATAACCAGGAGGGATATCGGTAGTGGGCTGCGCACATGCGGACAGTAGTATCAGAAGCACCAGGCAAGGTGCCATGCATTGACCAATTGAAAGCTGAAAACGGCGATCTGTCATAATGCCAGCCCAACGAGCTGTCCAAGTGGGCCGTTCCCTGATAATTTCAGGAATCGTTGTTTTGTCCGATTCCGTAGAGTACAAGGTCCGCTTCATCGACATTTTTGACATACTATCCTCTACATATCGTTGTAATTGTCGCCATGGTATCCATGGTGGCAGGCGTACTCGCCGGTTGGATGGTCGCACGTTTGGCCCTCTCCCGATTGCGCGACGATCTTGAAATGACGAACCGTCGCCTCAAGATGCAGAGTATGGAACTGGAGCGGGAGCGATTCAGTCTCTCCCGCACTCGGCTACAGGACCATGTGGCGGACGAGGATGTATCCAGTCTGCACGCGGACCCTGCCAACCTGGATACAGGCCTCCGTGACGAATTCCAGGAACTCCAGCTCGAAAATGAGTTACTCCGAAGCGAGTATGAGGACGAGCGGTCGGCGCTTCGAGAGCGAATTGCTCTGCTTGAAGGCGAACTGGCACAGCAATCGGCAAGACAGGAAGCTGTATTCGAGGACGTCGTGGAAGAAGGCAACTTCGCCGACGTGGAAGACGCTCTGGCAGAAGAGAGCCGCTCGTACGAAGTGGACGACACACAAGAACAGGACGCAGTGGCGGAAGAAGACCGTGTGGCGAACGAGGTCGTGGCGAACGAAGTCGTGGCGCCCCCAGCGACGTTCCATTTCGATGTGCACTGGGTCCGCCCTCCCGCACCCCGCCCTCCTGTGAAAAAGGAACACGCTCCTCGCTTTGACATGCCAGTCTTTGAGCCTGTCATCAACGTGATGACAGGCGCGACGGTGTCAGAACAAACAACCGGCCAGGCGCTTCGAAGCCTGCTTGCACTCGACGAACCCTCATTCGCTGTTCTGAGGAAGGCGGGATATGCCGATGTGGAACGAATTGCACAACTGACGCCTGCGGAGGTCGACACACTCTCTGAGCTTCTCGGTATCCCGGCCGCCCGCATGGAAATGCGCTGGATACCCGATGCCCAGATGGCGCAGTTCAGTCCAGAGTTCAGCCCAGACCACAGCTCATAGAAGCGCGTTACCGGTCCATGGCAATTACCGGTCTTTGGAGATTGCCAAGCCGTGGAGATTACCAGGCCTTGGCTTCGAACTGGGAGACCGGAATCGTGGTAAGGTCTCTGAACGCCCCAATTCTCGTCTCGATGTCGGTCATGGACAGCTCCTGCAGGCGTTCGGGACCAAAACTCTCCACGCAGTAGGAAGCGATGGCACTGCCGTAGACCAGCGCGTTTTTCAGGTCGCTGCTACCGAAGCTGTTTGCCGCATCCAGATAACCGGCGAAGCCACCCATGAACGCATCTCCGGCACCTGTCGGGTCCTGTATATCCTCGAGTGGGTACGCTGGCACGGCGAAGACCTCATCTTCCGTGAACATGAGTGCTCCGTGCTCTCCTTTCTTCACGACAACAATATCCGGCCCCATGTCCCTGATCAGCCGAGCGGCCCTCACCAGATTGGGCTCACCGGACAATTCACGGGCTTCGGAATCATTGATGGTCAGGCAGTCTATTCGCCGCAATACGTCCCGGAGTCTATCGGGCGTGCTCTCAATCCAGTAATTCATTGTGTCACAGAGCACAAAACCTGGCGACTCTACCTGGTCCAGAACTCGAAGCTGTACGGAAGGATCAAGGTTCCCGAGACACACGACCCGGGACCTTGTGTATGACTCCGGTAAGACGGGAGAAAACGAGGCCAACACATTCAGATCTGTGTACAATGTATCCCTGTTGTTGAGATCATAGTGGTAGCGTCCCCCCCAGGCAAACGTCCTGCCTTCACGGTTGATCTCCAGTCCAGACAGGTCAATTCCTGAACCCTCAAGGACGTCCCTGTAGGCAACGGGAAAGTCGCCGCCGACAACCGCGACAATCCTCGGATGCGGCGTAAAATACCGGGCAGCCATCGTGATATACATCGCACTTCCCCCCAGTGCCCGGTCGCGTCTACCGAATGGTGTTTCTATGCGATCAAAGGCAACGGTGCCTACGGCCAGAATGCTCATGTACTTGGGGGCGGTTGTGGTATGACGTATGGATGTGATCAGCGCTCGGAAAGATCCGTGCAAATATACGTCGATGTCAGTCGACATACAGGAATCTCGTACAGCCGGAAACGTCCACGTTGACAGATAGTACGTTGCCAATCCTCCTTTCGTGGCCCACTATCGAGACCGAACTGCATGACAACGAAGCATTTATCCCGCATTGTCCTGCTCGTGTTTGTTCTGGGCGGCAGAGCGAACGCGCTTCATGCCCAGCCCGTCGACCGCACGGCCGAACACCAGTTTGCTGAAGGACTGGATCTCTTCCACGGCGGACTCTTTGCGCGCGCCATCGACGCATTTGAAGTGCTCTCCTTCGATCACCCCGATCATGTACGCAGCATCGACGGCCTCTATTACATGGCCGAGGCGCACCTGGCGCTGGGTAATGAGGATGAAGCGATCCGCCTGCTCGAGGTTTTCGATACCAGACATCCGAGACATCCATTCGCATTCGGTACGCGATTGGCACTGGGGAAGTACTTCTTTGACCGGGGCGATTACGACAGGTCGTATGACCTCCTGGAGGGCGTCCTTAAGCGCAGTCCAGCCCGTGAGTCGTCTGCAGTTGCTCTATACTGGATGGCCGAATCCCGTGCGCAGACAGGACGCACCAATGAGGCCCGAGATCTTTATGATCGTATTGTGGGTGAGTTTTCCGATACCGACACCGCTCCGAGGGCCGCCTATGCCGCCGCACTACTCGATGTAGAAGAACAGCTCTTTTCGTCAGCCGCGCAGCGCCTGGAGGCCCTCACGCGCACCTTTCCCGAGTCGGAGTTCGCTCGAAACATGGGACTCGCCCTCGCCGAAACGTATTACGAGACCGGCGAATACCGTCGTGCGGCGGACGAAATAGTACACCAGAGACCCTACCTGGACGGTGAGGCCTACGACCGCGCGACGTTCCTCCTGGCCGAATCATACAACCAGTTGAGACGGCACGAGGATGCCATCATTTCCTATCGCTATTTTACGGAGAATCGTCCCGAAAGTCCATATTACAGGCGAGCACTGTATGGCCTGGCATGGAATTATCATCACCAGGAAACATGGCAATGGGCTGCTGATAATTTCCGCCTCGTCCACGAAAGTGGGTCCGATGACCTCGCGGCATCGGCCATGTACCACGAAGCGGTCAACCTTCGCCTGGCACGCCAGGACCGACAGGCACTCGATGTCTTCAGGCGATATGTAGACAATTGGCCGGACCACGCCCTCGTCGACCGAGGGTGGTTTGAACTCGGGGTCCTCCGATATCAGCGGCGTGACTGGGAAGCCGCCAGAGATGCCTTCCGCGTGTTCATGGACGGTTTTGAAAGCTCCGTCATTCGGGGAGATGCACTCATGCACCTCGGAAACACCAACATTGCCCTGGGAGATTTCGATGCCGCGCTCCGTGCATTCGACGAAGCAATCGCGATCAATGCCGCCCCCGCCGAACTCCGGGAGCGCATCATCTTCCAGAAAGCCTGGTTGTTATACAGGAGTCGCGACTACGCGCGAGCGTCGAATGAATTCCTGGACCTCTACGAATCGAATCGCACGTCGGAAAACGCCGACCAGACACTCTTCTGGGCCGCTGAAAGTTACTTCCAGCTTGAAAACTTCGATCAGGCTCGCAATCTGTTCGAGCGCTATCTACGGGACTTCCCGGGCGCTGACCAGGTCGATGCCGCGCATTATGCTCTTGGCTGGACCTATTTCCGTCAGGGACGCTACACCGACGCCATACCCCGCTTCGAATCGTTTCTCGAAGCCCACAGGGGCATAGGCGACACGGTTCCTTACCGCAGCGACGCACGGTTGCGCCTCGCTGACAGTTACTTCGCGCTCAAGCAGTATCCACAGGCCGTTCGTGTGTACGGCCAGTTGGCAGCCGAAGGAGATGACTACGCCCTGTTCCAGATCGGACAGGCCTATTCAAACGCTGGAGATCCGCTGGAAGCTATTTCCACGTTTCAACAGTTGATCGAGGATTATCCATCCAGTGAATGGCGTGAAGAGACACGCTACCAACTGGGGTACCTGTATTTCCTGAATCAGGAATATGAGTTGGCGGTAGCGTCCTATCGTGAGCTCAAGGAGTCCTTCCCGACCGACCCGCTGGCCGCGAAGGCACAGTATGGTATTGGAGATGCGTACTTCAACGCCGGTCGTACCGACGAGGCGGTCCAGGCTTACATGGCTGTCCTGAGTGACTATCCGGACAGTCCTTTCACGGCCGATGCCGCATCGGGAATACAGTTTGCGCTCCTGGCAAGCGGCAATGCAGATCAATCCGATGCGCTCATCGACTCGCTCGCTGCGGTCCATAGTGGCTCTCCGCTTGCCGAAGAACTTCGCTTCCGCCAGGCCGAAACGCGCTATCAGTCGGGTCTCACAGAGCGGGCACGTGCTGATTTCGAGTCTTTGCTTACCGACGGCGTGTCACGCGCCAAACTGGCCGACGTCTACTGGTACCTGGGACTGATCCATCGGGATACTGGAAATACGCCAGCCGCCATCGAGGCACTCCGGCTGGGGCTGGAAGCGCCAGCCTCCGGCCGTCGCGCGGAGATTGCACAGCTGCTCGGCTCCCTCCAACTCAACGTGCAGGACCATCAAGGGGCCCTGTCCTCATTCCAGATCGCCGAGGAGCTGACCCTGCCTGACACGAACGAACGGGCCCAGGCGCTTTATGGAAAGAGTCGTGCACTCTCGGGCCTCGGGCGCACCGCGGAGGCCCGTACGCTGCTCGAGGATGTCGTACAGACGGCGCCGGACAGTCCAGCATCCTACCCGGCGCTGCTCGGTCTGGCGCGGCTCCACCTGGAGTCCGGTAACCCGTCCGAGGCCATTCCCCTGCTCGAGGAAGTATCGCGCAACGCCCGCGATGCTACGGGCGCCGAGGCCCTGCTGTTACTTGGAGAACTGGATTTCTCTGAGGGAAATCCCGCACGCACCATCGAGACGCTGTCCCGCATGTCTGCCCTGTTTCCCGGCTACCCGGAATGGATGGCCCGAGGTCTTTCCATGCAGGGCCGCGCGTTTGAGGACATGGGCAATCCTGGCGAAGCACTTCGCATCTATAAAGAACTTGTGGCCCTCTATCCGGACAGCCCGGAAGCAGACTTCGCGCAGGCGCGCATTGACGATCTGGAGGTTGAATAATGAAGCTACACTACGCTGCCCTTCTCGCATCCTGCTGTATGGTGGTGGGCCTCGCCGAGGCCCAGGAAACACCTGTTTTGCCTGACCTGGCACCAAGGCAGGTTGAAATCACCGGGGACCTGACCATTTCGTTTCCATCGCTGCGTCGGCAGCCCCTGATCGGATTCAACCCTCCACCCACCGTTCCCGCCATCCCGGATGAACGTCGACCCTATTCCGAAACGTACAAACAGGTTGGGGCTGACCTGCCACCGAGTCCGCTGGTACCACCTGCTCCACCGGCGGTCTCTGCTTTCGCCTCCCGACGCGCGAACTCGGGCCGCGTCACCATCCAGGCTGGTCGCTATCTGGACAGACTGGTAGATGCAGACGTTGAGTTGCTTCGCGATGAGATCCAGACCGTCACGGCATCTGTGTCCTATTTCGGGACGGATGGCCACGACAACACACCGACCGGGGGCTCCACAGGACGGGATCTGTTCGATGCCGATGTGCGGTGGAGGCGGGCGGCCGGACCCGGACTTCTCGGCCTGCAGGCCGGGCTGATCCGCAACTCATGGAGCCTCTTCGGTGCCACGCCCATACCGGGCTCGCTTTCCTTGCAGAATCCGGAGCGAACCGCGTCCGCCCTGCATCTTGGCGCAGGATGGGGTTCACGGCCGGGCGCCCGCCTGCCGTACAACCTGGACGTGAAATGGACGTCATCGGAAGTCGAAACAGATATTTTCGACCCGGCCGTGAGAGTAGATCCGTCAACGGACCGGCACGAAAACAGGTTGTTCGGGAGCGGGCGCGTGACCGTTCCTGTCGCGTCCTGGACGGCAGGCGTTGCCGCATCGGGCGTGCTTTCGGGGCTCGATGAGAGCGGCACGGTATCGCTGGGCACAGCAAGCAACGGCGATACACGCATTTTTGTCACATCGGCGCCCGGTCGCCGGCTTGAACTGGAGATCGGTGCGACGCTCCTGGCCATTCACAGTGACGAGCAGGGAGCAGGAACGACCTCCCGGAGTGAGTCCTTCCTTGTCCCCAGTGGCAAGCTTCGGTACTGGCTCAGCGAATCCACCTCGTTCTTCGCCGGCTCCGATCCGGGCCTGGCGAGGCATACGTCTCTCTCGCTGCTGGCGGACAACCCGTTCGTGCGCGATGAGCCGTTCATTCTACCAGACCTGTACAGCATTCGTGGTTTTGCCGGTTTCATGGGCACCAGCAGGTATACAGAATGGGAAGTCCAGGCCGGCTTTGACCGCTCCCCCTCGTACGGATATCATGCGGCGAGTCCAACCCCGCTCGCCGGGTACAGTACCGGCTATTTTGACCGTCTCATTGACGAGATGGATCGCTACTACGTGGAGTCGTCCTTCGCGCTCATCCTTTCGCCCGCCTTCCACAGTGGCGTGGGCGCCACCTTGCAGCAGACGGAGCTGGATGCGACCGGTGAGGACGTCCCCTTCGTTTCCCCACTCTCTGTGAAGGGCTGGATACAAGGCAGCGGATTTGACGGTCAACTCGACGTTCTCACGGAACTGCTGTTCGAGTCTGCACGCGATCGAGACACCGCTCGAACCCTCGAAACGGATGATTATTACCGCTTCAGTCTCAAGGCGCGTTATAACGTGCGACCAGATTTCGCAATTACACTGGGGCTCAGGCACCTGTTCTCGGAGCCTGACTTCTTCTCTGGCCAGCCTCTCGAAGAATCTGCTGTCCATGTGGGCGTCGGGTGGCGCTGGTGAGGGTATTGAGGGTATCTTGCGGCCATGATTGATCCAGCGTCTACACACAGGGAAGCGGTTCTTACCATCGCCTATCGCCTTATGAGCGGTAGACGCATTTCTCTTGCGCGGCTGGGCGAGCTCAATGTTGTCCACGAAGGTGCCCGAAAGCAGGGCTCAACATGGTATCCCCCCGTCGACCGGGTCACATTCGATGCCACACGGACGAGAGGCGAGGAAGAGCCCCCCACCGTCGTGGATTTCATGTCTCGCGAAATCAGGCAGAGCCTTGCGGAACATGGTCACGCCCGCGTCGATGGCCTGGGTGTCTTCTCGACCGAAGACGGTGACATCCTATTCTCCCCTTCGAGCGATCTGCAGCATGTGGTCAACCATGCTTATGCGCATCTGGAGGCCCATGAACAGCCCCATATGAAGGAGGACGCGTTCGCCGTCACAAAATCGGCAGCCGAGATCCCGGAGCAGCCTAGCGAGCCGTCCACGCCCTCCGAACCGATCGAGCCCGTGACTGATGTACCCAGCGAACCGGTCGAGCCCGCGACCGATGTTCCTGGGCCGGTCCACGAGCCGTCATCGCCCTCATCCGGTACGTCACCTCCGAAGCCTGAGGCCCCCCCGTCCGATACGGCCAAAAGCACACCTGCAGCCGACCGGGGCCGTCGGTCTGCAGCTTCTTTCCGGGATCGACGGGCCGCGCGTAACGGGTCGCTCCCCTGGGTCATCGCCCTCGTTGTTGCCATACCACTTATCGCCATCGGCATCTTTGTCGCCATCCGCGTATCTGACCAGACGCCCCAGCCGACATTACCCATTGTGGCCGAAGAGGCCCATGAAGCTGACGCCAAGCCGGATGAGGCTCTTCAGGAGTCCACCGATACACTGGGCAGTAAGCCGAACGAATCAGACCCCTCGACCGCCGAGGCCGAAGAAGCATCCCCACAGGCGACCGTCGAGGCGTCTCCATCGTCCGTTGTTGAAACTCCAATGGCGGTAGCCACCCTGGCACGGGGCATGGGTGGCTATACGCTTATCACGGCCTCCACCTCCCGGGAGGCCTCCGCCTCGGCGCTCCTGCAGTCGCTCCGTCCGCTGAACCTTCCATCGGGTGTACTGTACTTCGACACCGAAGACGGTCCCTTGTACCGTGCCGCACTGGGCCAGTGGCCCAGCGCAGCTGCAGCCGACAGTGCACGACAGGCACTTTCCAGCGAATTGCCCCAAGGCACGTGGGTCAAAAGACTGAATTGAATCTTTCAACCTTGTTCATCTCCATGACATTACGCTCATTTCAGGATTCCCAGCTCGCCCAGGACTCCCTGGCAGCCGTCGGGACGGGAGCCGAATCCACCCAGTTGGACATTGTCCTCCAGGCCGGATGGATCATGATTCCGATCCTTCTGCTGTCCCTGCTCACGATCTACCTGCTCGTTGAGCGTCTCATGACGCTTCGAAAAGCAGAAACCGACAAAGAAGGCATCATGGATCGGATCCGATCCTTCATTTCGGCAGGTGACATTGCTGGTGCCCGTGCCTACTGCGATGCCCAGGATAAACCACTGACACGCATCATCAAGCACGGGCTGGAACGCCTCGGTCGGCCCATTTCGGAAATCCAGGATGCCGTGAACGGAGCCGGAAAGAGTGAAGCTTTTCACCTCGAGAAGCGGATGGACATGTTGGCTTCCATAGCTGGCATAGGCCCCATGATTGGATTTCTTGGAACAGTTACCGGCATGATTGAAGCCTTTCAGCAAATTCAGTCACTCCAGGGAAATGTGAACCCGTCGGTACTTGCGGGCGGCATCTGGGAAGCCCTGGTCTCGACGGCTGCCGGACTCATCGTCGGTATTCTGGCCTTCTTTTTCTACAACTTCCTCCTCGGCAAAATCAGTCGGCTGGTGCACGACATGGAGATGTCAGCAACCGAGTTCATCGACCTTCTGCAATCTCCGTCGCCAGGAGCCGGCACTCCCCGACCGCCGCAAAAGGACACCCTGTTTTAGGCCAGCACCATGTCAGTACACTTTTCCACAGATCGAAAGCCGTTGACAGCCTACTCCCTCGCCGGACTGGCCGACATCGTGCTTCTCCTGCTCGTTTTCTTCCTGCTCACGTCCAGCTTCATTCCCCAGTTCGGCATCCAGGTGAACCTGCCCCGAACCGATACAGCCGCACCGAACCAGGCCGAGTATATCACGGTCTCCATTACGGCAGACGGCACATACTATGTGGAGCAGAACCGTGTTGCCAGCGAAGATCTATTGACCGTATTGCGCTCCGAACTCGGGGGACGCTCCACACTCGTCCTGCGTGCCGATGAAAACAGCTCGGTAGGTGATTTTGCTACGGTGGCCAGCCTGGCACAGGCCCTCAATCTTCGCTTTCTGATGGCAACGGACCGGGTTCAGTCGAATCAGGGTCGATAGAAGCCTCTTCCCTATCTTTCTGTTTGTCCTGCTCCTTCTCTTCCAGTCCATCCAGACGCCGGTTATTGCATGCCTTCCGGACATCGATGGCCTGAATGAGCCGATGACCCTCCAAGTCAGCACACGTCCTCGCGACCCTCAGGATGCGGACGCGGCTGCGCGCCGACAGGCCGAGGGATCCCATTATAATTTCCACGTGATCGAGGGCCCCTTCAGATGCCAGTGCTTCCAGTTCGACTCCGGTGAGCTGTGCGTTGGGGACGCTCTGGTTCCTGCGCGCCCGAAACCGGATGGCGCGAAGAACGTTCTGGCGAGCCTGTCGGGTGGTCCTTGTCCCCCCCTCACGAAACGATGCGGGATTGACCGCCTGCAGTTCGATGTGCATGTCAATCCTGTCCAGGATAGGACCTGAAAGACGCGCTGCATAGTGCAGCTTCTGCATATCGGAGCAGGTACATTTCCGCTTTTTCGTATTCTTCCAGCCGCATGGACAGGGATTCATGGCTGCGATAAGCTGAAACCCTGCGGGAAACGTAACCGTCTCCCGCAGTCGGGAAATCCCGATTTTTCCCGACTGCAGAGGCTCACGAAGCCCCTCTATCACGCTGCGACTGAATCGGGTAAACTCATCGAGAAACAACACGCCGCCGTGGGCCAGAGATACCTCTCCTGGCCCGATGGGTCGGCCGCCGCCCAACATCCCGGCCCTGGAGATGGTATGGTGGGGGGCGCGAAAGGGGCGATATGGCTTCCATCCCTTTTCCGTCAGCAATCCTTTCAGCGAATGGATGCAGTTTGACTGGAGGGCCAAATTCTGCGACCATTCCGGCAGGATACCCGTAAAGCGCTCCGCCAGCATGGTTTTACCGCATCCAGGAGGACCCGTCATAAGCAGGTTGTGCCCGCCGGCAGCCGCTACTTCGAGGGCATCTACGGCATGAGACTGCCCGACCACGTCGGACAGATCCTTCTCACGTCGGCCAGCCGCGCAGCGGGGCTTTTGTGGCAACACGAACGGCTTGATTCGGGCCGTTCCAACGGCGTGCGCCACGGCATCAGTGAGCGTGCCAACGGGGTAAACGGTCACGCCAGGCACGTGCGACGCTTCCAGGGCATTCTCAGCGGGTACAATCACCCGCTTTTTACCAGAGCGTCGGGCCGCCAAAACGAACGGAAGGATACCCTTCACAGGCTGTATGCGTCCATCGAGTGATAATTCGCCCGCACACGCGTGATCGGCGGGCCATCCC
Source organism: Bacteroidota bacterium (assembly GCA_029262835.1). Lineage (GTDB taxonomy): Bacteria > Bacteroidota > Rhodothermia > Rhodothermales > UBA10348 > 1-14-0-65-60-17. The sequence goes on along the minus strand of JAJCYQ010000060.1, from coordinate 78,143 downwards.
ACGCCCTCGGGAGCTGATCCTGCCAGTATCAGTCCGAGCGCGATGGGAAGGTCGAATAGCGTGCCGTGTTTGGATACATCGGCCGGGGCCAGATTGACGGTGAGAATGCCCCGGGGCGGGACCATGTCGGAGCTCGACATGGCGCTCCATATCCGGTCCATGCACTCCCGAACGGAGCTCCCTGGAAGACCAACAACTGTCCGTCGTGGTAACCCCGTCGATACCATGCATTCAATGGTGACCAGGATGGCCCCATCGCCAGCCAGTGCTCCGGAAAAAACCCTACTGTATTTAGGTGCAGTCATGCCATGAAGACACACCCGTCCTCACCGCGTAACCTGCTGATCGATCGATTTTTATCTGTACTCTGGCAGATCGATCAGATCCACTTCATCGCGGTCAATCAGTACAGGCCCATTCAGGCGCCCCTCGGTTGGTCCGTTCTCGAGCTTGAGAACGCCCCTGGGACAGACCGTGCTACAAATGCCACAGCCCACGCAGGACGCCCGCACAATGTTTTGACCCCGCTGCGCGTACCAGCGGACGTCGATGCCCATTTCACAGTACGCCGAGCAGTTTCCGCATGAAATGCACTGCGCGCCGTTCGTTGTAATTCGGAAACGGGAAAAGAAGCGCTGCTGCAGGCCGAGTATGGCCGCCATGGGGCATCCGAATCGGCACCAGATACGTGTCCCGAGAAACGGATAGAACCCCACACCGATGACACCGGCCCAGATGGATCCAAATATGAACCCGTAGGTCTTCGCCACAGCCCCAGAGAAGCCACCGAAAAGTGCGCCTTCCGTCGCGGAATTGATCCACAGCAGGGCCGTGGCGAGGATGATGATGACCAGAACGCCGTGGATCATCCAGCGCTCAAGACGCCAACTGTCTGTGGACCGTGGAGCAAGATGTCGATAGGGGTCGCCGAGCGTCTCCGCCATGGCACCACACCCACAGACCCAGGAGCAGTACCAACGCTTCCCATAGAAGTAGGTCAGGATGGGCGTGGCCACAAAACTCATCATGGCTCCCCAAAAAATCATGAACACGCCGGTTCGGCCACCGTCAGCCAGAATCCATCCTATCCCATAGTCACCCGGCCACAGATATGTCCACTTGAGCGGCCAGAAATACGAGAAGTAGAACTCGGGCTGCTGGAAAAGAACCAGTATGGACGGCAGGATGAAAGCGAGAAGCAATTGTACCAGCATGACAGACCATGTCCTGATGGTCTGGTACCGGACGTGCCGGTACTTGTAGAGGGCGCGCACGCCCATGACGACGACGGCCAACGAGTAGACGAGGCTGTACATGAACCAGTGGTCGGCGGCCTTGCCTCGCATGAGCCAGGACAGCGGATCGGTCGTTTTCGTGAGCCCCTCCAGCGCGGCCGGATACCAGTAAATGAGGACGTAGAAGCCCGTCATCACAATACCCAGCATCCAGCCTGAAGCGCCGCGGTTGGTGACCGGGTTGGTCATGGTGCCGTGATTGTCCAGCCCGTGCGCCCCATCGGTATATCGGGCCGCAATCATCCACGTGGTACCTGCCGTCGTGGCGCCAATACCAAGCCAGAACATGAGCATTGGCCATGCAATACCTGCACCAGCAATCGAAACGAGCATGCCGACCAATCCCAATCCCGTCAGGATGGCGGCACCCTTGTGGTGGAACCGTGTCGGATGCCACGCGCTGTTTTTCGACACCCAGAGCGTGGCGGCCGAAAATACGAGCAGCGCCGCCAGGGCAATGGACGTCGTTGGCTTGAACGGCCAAATCTGCAGGGCTGCAACCACAGAGAGCAATGCCGCTACAACAAGCAGGGCGGCGACGATGCGATTGATCGTGACGTCGATCAGCGGACCATCTACAAGGGAAATACTTCGGTGCGTGGTCGTCATGATGAAAGGGCCTCAGCTATCTGAGTTGTATCTGCCTGGAAGAATTCGGGTTCAAAAAGAAGTGTTTTCAGGCGGGCGGGCGTAATCGCGGCATCTTGACCTCGGCGAATCATACTGGCAGCGACTTCCTGTCGGAGGCGCACTCCGAGCCCGTTCACGCCCAGGATGCGTCCGGTTGAGCGCTCCGCCGCAGTCCGTATCAAATGACGCCCCGCTTTCCACTGGCGACACACAACCTCATCGGTCTCGTGTGGTGGTACATCACCATACGTATGATATTCCAGATCAAAAAACTTGGCCGAGTTGAAAAACAGAGGTGCCGAATAGGCGTCGGTACCACCCGCCAGAAGACGTCCCAGCGTGCGGCCCTGACGCCGACCCGAATACCATAATTGCTCAATCCTTCGTCCATGGGCCAGCGGCTCGCGGAACTCAGCGCAATCCCCTACGGCATAGACGCCTGGGGCACTCGTCTCGAACGTGTTGGTTATAAGAATCCCTTTTCCTGTTTCAATTCCCGACTGCCTGGCCAGATCCACGTTGGGATGCACGCCAACGGCAAGCCCCACAAATCGCGTGGCGAGACGCTCTCCAGATGTCGTATGAACGGCTACGGCCCGGTCTTCACTATCGGTTTCGATGGCATCGAGTTCGGTCCCGAGGTGCAACTGCACCCCGTGACGGCGAATTTCCTGGTGGATGAGTTCCGACTCATCGGCCGAGAACAGATAATCCATGTAGGCTTGCTCCCGGACCAGCAGATGGACATCAATACGCCGGACGCGAAGCATCTCGGCCATCTCAATCCCAATCAAACCTCCGCCGATGACGGCCGCAGACTGAATTCCTTCTGTCGCGACCTCCATCGATGTAAGGTCCTGCATGGAGTACAGCCCCTGCACACCGTGCGCGTATTCACCTTTCCATCCAAAGCGGTTCGGCCGGCTGCCTGTAGCCAGTACGAGTATATCGTAGTGCATGCGTCCGCCTGCCAGCAAATTGATGGCACCCGCTTCGATGTCCACGTGCGTAACGGTATCCTGGATCAGATCCAGTCGGTTTTTCGGCCAGAAATCGTCTTCGTACGGCTTCAGATCGGACGGTCTCAGATCCCCCATGTACGCATACATAAGTGCCGTTCGCGCCACATGATACGGTGACTCGGCAGAAATGATGGTAATGCGCGCGTCTGAACCTTTACGCAGGAAGCGGGCGGTCGAGACACCTGCAATTCCGTTTCCGATTATGACAATATGCACGTAGCGTTGGAATAGGTGAAGGGACAGGAAGCCTGCTTTGGTACCGGTGTACGCCTTGATGCGAGCACTGTTTTTTGTGATACCGAAAACGGTCAACAGACTTCAGTATAGCCATGCGTGCCGTCTGGCGCCACCGCGCTGCGGGCCTTAGTTTGGCCGAGTATCAACCCGTTACACCCGTGCGACTCGGAATTACAGCGAATACGTCGAAAGATGCCCTCTGGATGCCTGTATCCGAGACGCTCGCCCTGCTTCGGTCCCTTGGACAGGACATGGTGCTGCACCCTGATATAGATGAGGGTTTGCGGCAGCGGAATCTATCGCACGACCTTCCATCCCAGGCCGTCGACCTGGATGGCTTCCTGAAAGCCAGCGACGTTGTCCTCTCGCTCGGCGGCGACGGAACGCTGCTGGGCACAGCCCGCATGGTAGGCAAGCGCAATATTCCCATCCTCGGGGTCAACTATGGCCGCCTTGGTTTTCTGGCGAACGTAGAAGCCGCGGACCTTGCCGATGCCGTCCAGAAATTGAATGGCGGCCAGTACACGATAGAAAACCGCCTGGTACTGGATATGACCATTCACTCGGGAGACGATATCCGACGACACAGGGCACTGAATGACTGTTCCCTCCAGCGCAGCAGCGATCCGGGACTGCTCTCGCTGGATGTTTTTGTGGATGACGTCCTCTTGAATACATATTGGGGAGATGGGATCATCCTGTCCACACCGACGGGTTCGACGGCCTACTCCCTCGCCCTCGGTGGCCCCATCATGGCGCCGGGTTGCGGGAGTATCCTGATTACGCCGGTGGCTCCGCACACGCTCACCGTGCGCCCCATGGTACTTCCTGAACACGTCCGCATTGAGGTTCGGGTAGCTGCAGACAATCCCGATTGCGCCATCAGTGCCGACGGCCAGGGGGCCCTCTACGGACATGCGGAGACCCGGGTCTGTGTGTCGAAGGCAGAAACCGGGATCAGGCTGCTCCAACTGCACGGTGGCGACTACTTCTCGACATTGCGCAGTAAGCTCATGTGGGGTGCCCGTAAATTGAAAGGAGCGTGAAAGGTTGACCTTCAATTTCAAATAACTGTATATTCATGAGTCTGCAGGTCAGGTAGCTCAGTTGGTAGAGCAATGGACTGAAAATCCATGTGTCGGGGGTTCAATTCCCTCCCTGACCACAAAAGGCAATGTGGCGGCGTGCTTCATCAAAACATCGTCAGGAGTCCTTGCCTTGAGTTGACTGTTCGCCGTATCATGGCGTCCTGTTCAACGACAGCAGCTGGTCCGGTAGTTCAGTTGGTTAGAACGCTGGCCTGTCACGCCAGAGGTCGCGAGTTCGAGTCTCGTCCGGACCGCATTGATGGAGAAGCCCCTGCATGCCTGGCATGCGGGGGCTTCTCCATTATGGCAGCCCAGCATACGCGTCCAGCACCGATATCGCCTCCGGACCGTGATTCATAAGCAGATCAATCACTGACATTCCGGGCAGATACCCATCGAAGTTCTGACTGTACACAATGTCCTTCCTCGTGGGCTGATCATTCCGGGATCCGCTCAGCGAATCGGCAGTCTCGCCCCCGGAAGCGGGCGATACCTCTCCTGGCAGCCGCATCAACTCCACCATCAGGGTGACACTCGCAAGAGTTGCATCGACCAGATACTCCCAATCTACGGCCCAGAAGGCGTGCAGCCGAGGGGCGTAATACATGTAGAAGGGTGCCGATTCATAGTTGAATCGGAGCGCCTTGGCATGTCGGGTCCTCCATCCCGGATCCCCCTGGATACGGATCTCGGAGAGGGCGCCGCCAAACTGCCCATGCCCCACCGGAACAGTGATCCATTGCCACCCGTCGGCATTGCGCAGTTTTGTCCTGTTGTGCAGCGTCTGGCGCCGATAGCGGGCAGATGTCTCCATTCGGACCGGTCCGGGCCGAAGAAAAGGCACGAAATACCGCGCAGGTGGGAAATACTCCGGCTCAAGCGTGGCGACGCGCATGTCAATGGAAAGTATATTGCAGGACCCAACACGGAATATAATGCACCCAGTAAGACCCGAACCCCTTCGACCTGGCTCCCGAGTAGGTCTGATAGCCCCAGCATCGCTACCGGATGATCTCAGCAGGATTGACCGTGGCATCGCCGCCATTGAGGCAAAAGGATTTGAGATCGTTCGATATCGCCACTTCGAGCACGGCCCAGGTTATTTGGCCGGTACCGATCGCGAACGTGCCGACGAACTCAATCATTTCCTGTTGCGAACCGACCTGGACGCACTTTTCTGTATACGCGGCGGGTATGGTTGTATGCGCATCCTGCCGCTCGTTGATTTTGAAGCGGCACGGGAGCACCCCAAACTCCTGGTCGGGTACTCCGACATCACAGCGCTCCATCTGGCCTTCCTGGCGCAGGCCGGTTGGCCTGGCCTCTCGGGTCCCATGGTTGCCATTGACTGGCCGGAGGCGGACGACGCCTCGACGCGCCATTTCCTGGATCTTGCCGGCGGCGCGTACGGATCTCTTCTCGGACCCGCCGGGGAAACGCTGCGCGGCCTCAAATCAGGAAGGGCTGAAGGACTTCTCATAGGCGGCAACCTTTCCATGGTCGTACGCCTTCTGGCTACGCCCTATCTGCCGAACCTTCGTGGCGCCATCCTCGCCGTCGAAGATGTCGGCGAGGAGCCCTATCGGATCGATGCCTATCTGTCTCAACTGCAACTTGCAGGAGTGCTGCAGGATCTTGGTGGTCTTGTGCTCGGTGGCATTACAGATGCCCACATTCCTCCAGGAAAGCGCTCATTCTCTCTACAGGAGGTTCTGGATCAATACGTAGACAAACTGACCTGCCCAGTGGCTACAGGCCTTGTTTACGGGCATTTCAGCCCGAAAAGCACCCTGCCCATTGGCGTGTCGTGTCGCCTGGAGGTCGACGGAAGCACCGCCCGGCTCGACGTCCTCGAGCCAGTCACAGGTAGCTGAATGGGCATGCGCCAATCCAATATTGTCGTTCTTGCATCCGGCGGAGGATCCAACTTCCAGGCCATTCACGACGCGTGTGAAAATGGCACCATTCCCGGCCGCGTCGTACTGGTCGTTGCGTCCAGTCCGCAGGCGGGTATCCTTGAACGGGCTGCTCGAGCTGGCATACCGACGCGCGTAGCGGCAAAATCAGATGACCCGCTGGAAATCGTCCAAGGGTATGACGTCGACATCGTAGCGCTCGCTGGATATATGCGACTTATTCCGTCCCATATGGTTGCAGCCTTCGCGGACCGCATGCTGAATGTACACCCCTCGCTGCTGCCTGCCTTCGGCGGCAAGGGTATGTACGGCATGCGCGTACACGAAGCTGTAGTCAACCATGGCGTGAAGGTGACGGGCGCGACGATCCATCTGGTAGACAGTGCGTATGATACGGGGCCAATTGTGTTGCAGGAAGCCATTCGAATCCATTCGCACGAAACGTCAGCCGACGTCTCCGCGCGGGTGCTTGAAATAGAGCACCGGATTTATCCGCAGGCCATAAAGCTGCTTGCCGAGCACAGACTGCGGCGTGACGGCCGCAGAGTACATATTCTTCCAAACCCCACTCCCTGATGATCAGCGTCAAAGACCTCCCCCCTCCGGACAACATCTATCCGATCCGCCGAGCCCTCCTGTCCGTTTTTGACAAAACAGGAATTGTGCCCTTCGCAGAGAAACTGCATGAACACGGAGTTGAACTTGTTTCGACGGGCGGTACAGCCAAAGCGCTGACGGCGGCGGGACTTCCCGTTGTTGCGGTCGAGGATTTGACCGGCTATCCCGAAATTCTTGGTGGCCGTGTGAAAACATTGCACCCCGCCGTCCACGGTGGCCTTCTGTCCCGGCGCGCCGATCCGGAAGATGCCCGTGAACTTGAGCGGCACGGACTCAAGGAAATCGACCTGGTGGTAGTGAATCTGTACCCATTTTCGAGCGCCACCGAAAGCGCAGCAACCGACGACGCCACCGCCGTCGAAAACATCGATATCGGCGGACCGACCATGCTCCGCGCTGCCGCCAAAAACTTTTTCTACGTCACGACGGTTTGCCAGCCAGACGAATACGATCACGTATTGGGTCTTTTGGATGCACACCAGGGTGGCATTCCACTTGCCGAGCGGCGCCGCCTCGCCACGCAGGTATTCGCCCATACGGCGGCCTACGACAGCGCCGTCGCCTCGTGGCTTGAGCAGCAGGAGGCATCCCAGACCCTCCGCCTCCACGTTCCGCTGGCCGAGGTGCTCCGCTATGGGGAAAACCCGCATCAGGCGGCCAAGCTCCATGGAGATCCGGCCGCCCTGTTCGACATTCTGCATGGAAAGGCCCTCTCTTTCAACAACCTGCTGGATGTCAGCGCCGCGCTTTTCCTCATCGATGAGTTCGCCGACGCGCTGCCGACCGTCGCGATCCTCAAGCATACCAATCCCTGCGGGGTCGCCTCTGCCCCGGCACTTGCGGAGGCTTATGACGGCGCCTTTGCCACCGACCGGCAGTCTCCTTTCGGTGGCATCGTAGTCGTGAACCGATCACTGGACATGGCCACGGCCGAACGCATTGACGCCGTCTTTACGGAGATCATTATTGCCCCTGGATTCGAGGATGGCGTACTCCCATTTCTCATGCAGAAAAAGAACCGTCGCCTCCTGCGCCAGAAGGCTGCAGCCCGCACAGACGGAGCACCGGATATCCGTTCCGTCGCGGGTGGACTGCTTGTGCAGGACCGGGACCCGGTACTGGACGGTGCGGAATCGTTCCGGGATGGGCTCACCGTGGTCACCCGACGTCAACCCACAGATGCCGAGTGGCGCGACCTCGATTTCGCATGGCGTGTAGCCAAACACGTCAAAAGCAATGCCATAGTCTACGCTGGTGACGGAAGAACGCTCGGAATTGGTGCCGGTCAGATGAGCCGGATTGATGCCTCGGAAATTGCAGTCGCCAAAAGCCGGAAGTCCGAACTTGACCTGCGTGGCAGTGTCGTCGCGTCAGACGCTTTCTTCCCATTCGCGGACGGCCTGCTGGAAGCAGCACATCATGGCGTAACGGCCGCCATCCAACCGGGTGGGTCCATCCGGGATGATGACGTGATCGCCGCCGCCGATACGCACGACATTGCCATGGTATTCACCGGAAAGCGTCATTTCCGTCACTAGTCACGTGTTGGAATCATGCCACGACTCTGGGAACGGATTCGAGATTGGATATTGCTCGTGGTATTGCTGTCCGTATCCGTAATTACGATGCTGTCCGTGAACGAACCCATGTTGCGCGGACTCCGGGCCCGCGCACTGGAGTTCACGGCACGCATTGAATCCTCGCTGGGAGGAATTGCGAAGTACACGAAGGCACTCGATGAAAACGAGCGGCTCCGCGAGCAGAATGTCCGACTCAACAACAATGTAGCCCGCATGCGGGCCGCCCTGGCCGACAACGTGCAGCTTCGCGAATTGCTCGGCGTCTCTGATTCGACGCGCTCCGACCTGGTGGCCGCCACCGTTGTTTCACGTGACATCACCCGCGAGCGCAATACACTTGTTCTCGATGTCGGCCACCGGGATGGAGTTGACATCGACATGGCCGTCATCGACGACCGGGGAATCGTTGGCAAAACAGTGCTGGTTACGGAAAACCACGCCAGTGTCATGACCATTCAGAACACTGATTTTTACGTGGCTGCACGTATTCTACCCTCCGGATCTGACGGTATGGTGCGTTGGGATGGCGAAATGCATGGCATGCTGCTCATGGAGCTCGTAGAGCGTACGGCGCTGGTGGAAGAAGGTGACCTCGTCGTTACGGGCCCCAGTAACGTGTTTGCCCGCGATGTGCCGATCGGTGTTGTCACGGATATATCCATTCCGACAGGCAGTCCCACCATGAACATCCTTATTGAACCGTTCACCCGGATAGACGACCTCTCGTTCGTATTCGTCGAACGAATCAGGCCCCCCGCAACACCTGAGTTATCACCATCTCCCACACCGTAAGAATCCCCATGGTCCTCAAGCGATTCCTCGTGCCTTTCGTGTTGTTGGTTCTGTACCCTGCACCGCTGGCGACCGCACAGGTCGATACCGTGCTGCGTGACTCCATCAATCAGATCCTGATGGAAGGCACGACACCGAACGCCATCTGGGCAGTGCGTATCCTGAAAACTGGCGACGGCACGCCGGTATACGACCGGAACGGGTATACCAGTCTCGTTCCCGCCTCGAACACCAAATTGTACACGACGGCAGCCGCCCTGGCCCAACTGGGGCCGGACTTCCGCTACAGGACCGGGCTGTACGCGCACGGCCCGGTCGTGGATGGCGTGTTGCACGGGCCCCTTGTTGTTCAAGGGTCGGGAGATCCTGTCATCGGCGGCCGCTTCACCGACGGAGACATAACACAGACCTTCCGGGCGTGGGCCGATTCGCTCAAGAACGTTGGTATAACGCGTATTGAAGGTGATATTGTCGGAGATGACGACGTATTCGATGACGTTCCGCTCGGCTTTTCCTGGAGTTGGGACGATGAGCCGTTCTGGTACGCGGCGGAAATCAGCGGCCTCTCGCTCAACGACAACAACGTGGACTTTTCCATTGACTCACGCTCAGCGGCGGAACCCGGTGTTATTTCGTGGGTGCCGCTTCAGACGGACTACATTCGCGTACAGAATGCCACCGTTACGGTGCATCCAGACTCCCAGTTCGTTGAAGGCTATCGCCGTGACCGAGGAACAAACAACTTCACGCTCTACAGCCGCATACCCGAAGGACGAACGGACCCCGAGTCATTGACCATTACCAATCCGACGCTCTTTTTCGTCCACGTGCTTCGGGAGGTGCTCCTGCGCGAAGGCATCTCCGTGTCAGGCTTGGCCCGCGACGTTGACGATATCGCCGTCCTGCCAGAATATGCGCTAATGAAACGCATTGCCCTGCACGAGTCTGCTGCCCTGTCAGAAATCGTCCACATCATCAACAAACGCAGCCAGAACCTGTACGCCGAGCAGATTCTCAAAACAATCGGTACGCTCAGGCGGCCTGTTGGCGCCTCCGCGCGGGACGGCATTTGGCAGTCCCGGCATTTTTTTGCGGAAGCTCGGGTCGATACATCGCTTCTACAGCTCGTCGACGGCTCCGGACTGTCGAGACGCAACCTCGTAACGGCCGATATGACGGCTGATCTGCTCCAGCACATGGCGCACCACCCCGATTCAACGATGCGTCGCGTGTTCTATGCCTCACTGCCCGTCGCGGGCGTAGACGGCACGCTGTCATCCCGAATGCGGGGTACCGCTGCCGAAGGAAACCTGCGAGCCAAGACCGGTACCCTGGGAGGAGCCAGTGCGCTCTCAGGCTACGTAACCTCGGTAGCAGGAGTCACCTACACATTTGTCATCATGGCAAACAACTATACGGGTCCTTCCGCCGATGTGCGCCGCGTCCAGGACCGGATTGGCGCACTACTGGCACGTTACGCGTCCAGCCCCTGACCACGGATCGCGATTTGTTCAATGTGCCACGAACCTATGCGCGATGGATCGCGTAGCAGACAGTACTATTCCACTGTTACGTATTATCCCCGGTACTTTGAAACTACGAAGCACTACGGTTCTCGGCGTTTTCCATAATGGGAGCGTTGTACTTGGATCCGACGGTCAGGCCACGCTCGGCAATACTGTCGTCAAACACAAAGCTCAGAAAGTCAGGCGTCTTTACAACGATTCCATCCTGGCAGGCTTCGCCGGGTCGACGGCCGACGCCTTTACCCTGTTCGAGCGGTTCGAAGAAAAACTGCAGCAGTATGGCGGTCATGTTACACGAGCATCCGTAGAACTGGCCAAGGACTGGCGCACAGACCGCTACCTTCGAAAACTGGAAGCACTCCTTGCCGTCGCAGCCTCCGACAGGTTGCTCCTCATATCCGGAACTGGAGATGTCATTGAGCCCGATGACAATATTGTCGCAATCGGATCCGGAGGACCTTACGCCCAAGCCGCTGCGCGCGCACTCACGCGTCACGCCCCCACACTGTCAGCCCACGACATCGTCGAAAAATCCCTTCTCATTGCCTCAGAGATCTGCATCTATTCGAACGCAGAACTGACCATTCTTGATTTGCCAAACGCAACCTCGAAGCAATAACGAAGCATGCCTGGAAAACGACACAGCAGACATCACGGTGAGCAGCTGCACGCTACCGTGCTTGTTGACTATACCAACCTGTTTGGATGTATTGCCGAAAAAAGCCTGTCAGAGGCGGATCCCGACCAGGTTGCACTGGAAGTTATACAAGAGTTGCAACGACACGTCTCGGAACATCTTCAATTGCACGCTGTCCGGACTGTTGCCTTCGCCAACCTTCCTCCTGGCAGCACGAGAGGACACCGGGTCACGGGCGCCTGGCTCGCTGCGGGAATCGAGCCGCGTTTTTCATACGCCAGCGTCGCCGATGCGTCGTCGGCGATTGATCTGGCCATGGAAGCGGCGGAGGTAGCGCTTACCTGTTCACAGCGTCACGCGTTCATCATCCTGTCGGGAAACCACTGGTTCGTGCCCCTGGTGCAACGTCTTCAGCGCAAGGGACATTTCGTATTTCTGGCGGCGCTCGAGGCGCCGTACCGTGCCGATCACTTGCCTGTCGACGTAAACGATGCCTTTCTGAACGCCCGCTTCCTGGTGGACAGGGTCGCGCCATCGGCCCTCGAGCCGACGGGCGCCGGAAGCAGCGATACTGAACAGCCAGACCTGGCCACGCACACGAGCGGTCCTGAAGCCGTCCTGCCTATCGAAGACGAAGCCGTACGGCGAGCGCTGGAGGTTATTGAACAATACTTCGGTCAATATGAAGAGATTTACCTGACGCCCCTGCTGCGCAAACTCTCCGAGGTCATGTCAGACGAGGAAGAGCCAAAAGACCTGATTACCGGCCTTGAAGAGACAGGAGCCGTATGGCTTGAAAAACGACGCGGTTTTCCACACAATTACACGGTGCTTCTTGTCAACGAAGACCACCCGGACGTGATCGATGTACGCGAGGAAGCCACATCGAATAACGACAGCGACGACTACGACGAGCTCCTGTTCGATGAAGATGAAGAGGAAGACCAGGATGACGTCGACGAATATTTTGAAGATCCGAACTGATGTCTGACCTCACCCCCCACCAGATTGTCCAGGCCCTGGACAAATACATCATAGGCCAGGCAGACGCCAAAAAAAGTGTGGCCATCGCGCTACGCAATAGGTGGCGACGCCTGAATGCCCCGGATGATATGCGGGATGAGATCATGCCCAACAATATCATCATGATCGGCCCAACGGGAGTAGGTAAGACGGAAATAGCCCGTCGTCTGGCACGTCTTGCTGGTGCTCCCTTCATCAAGGTGGAAGCAACCAAGTTCACTGAAGTTGGCTATGTAGGTCGGGACGTGGAATCCATGATCCGCGACCTGTCTGAATTTGCCATCAACATGGTACGGGAAGAACATACGCAGGCCGTTCAGGAAAAGGCCCGCGAGCGAGCCGAAGATCGTATTCTGGATATCCTGATCCCTCCGGCCCCCAAAACCCAGTCCGCCCCGACTTCACCTTCAGCCTCACCCCAGGAAGGGCCTTCCGATTCGGAACTTCGCGATCGTACTCGTGAAAAATTCCGTGGAAAACTTCGTGACGGCAGCCTCAATGACCGCGAGGTCGAAATTGAGGTCGCCTCTGAGAACAGCAATATGCTCCAGGTGTTCGGCCCCATGGGCATGGAAGAGATGGGCATCAATCTGCAGGATCTTTTCGGAAATATCGGTGGGAAAAAGTCTAAAAAACGGCGTGTACCAATCAGTGAGGCCCGCGAGCTGTTGACCAAAGAGGAGGCAGACAAGCTGATCGACATGGACAGGGTCACGCGCGATGCACTGGAGCGTGTTCAGCAAACGGGGATCGTGTTCATTGACGAGATAGACAAGGTCTGTGCCCGCTCTGGCGCCGGCAAGTCCGGCCCCGATGTGTCCCGGGAAGGTGTCCAACGGGACCTTCTTCCCATAGTGGAAGGATCCGGCGTCATGACGAAGTATGGACTCGTCAAAACCGATCACATCCTGTTCATTGCCAGTGGTGCGTTCCATGTATCCAAGCCCAGCGATCTGATTCCCGAACTCCAGGGACGCTTTCCCATTCGGGTTGAGCTCGATTCCCTGACTGAAAATGACTTTGTAGAAATCCTGACCAAACCCCAGAATGCGCTGCTCAAGCAATACCAGGCGCTGTTGCGTTCTGAAGGGGTCGAGGTTGCCTTCGATGACGATGCTGTTCGTGAAATAGCCCGCATGGCCGCTCAAGTCAATCTGGATGTGGAAAACATCGGTGCAAGGCGTCTGCATACCATCCTGACTACACTACTCGAGGACCTGCTGTTCGATATTCCGGACGTTGTGACCGAAGATCAGGTCACCATTTCCAGGCAGCGCGTGGAAAACGTGCTCAACGCCGTGATTGAAAACAGGGACCTGAGCCGATTCATCCTGTAGAAACGTGTCCTCAGATTGTGCCACCCCATTCTCTGACCGTGTCTTCACTGAAGAACTTGCACATCTCTTCGGTTGGACAACGCGGGACGTGGAAACGTCTGTCGGAATGGAAGCAACACTCGTCGCGAGAGGACCAGTGTGGGCGCGTGAAGTCGTTGTTCCCCCCCTTTCACCCTACTCTGCCCTTCGCGGCCCCCTGGAACTCGCTGAAGCCGGCCTGCTTGAGCTTTCCGCCCGCCTGACGGCGGAGGGCGTTCCGGCAACGCTGTCCCTTCCCCCGGGACTGACCGGGCACATCGAGCACCTTCCCGGTTGGGCAAGTAGCACCCGGCATACCTATGTGCTACCGACAGGCACATATGAAGAAGTCCTGGCGGCCTGCTCTGCATCGACCAGAAGAAATATCCGCCGCGCCGCCAATACCTTTGTAGAGACACGGGATCCTGCTCGAATTCAGGAGGTCGTTCCGCTCATTGCGGCCGCGTACAGCCGAAACGAGAGACGTTTTCCTGCTCCCCTGGACGGGCTGTCCCGACTCGCCATGAAGCAGGTTGATGAGGGCCGCGCGTATTTCCTGGCGCTCGAGACGCGCGCCGAGGGACGAATTGAAGCAGGGATTGTGGCTCTCCACGACGGAGACAACACGGCATGGTATTGGCTCGCTGGGAGCGTGCCTGGTGTGGCCATGTCTGTTCTCGTTGCCCGAATGGCCGTTCTGCTCAATGACAAGCAGTTGGGACTGTTCGACTTGATGGGAGCCAATACGCCGTCCATTTCCGAATTCAAACGGCGTTTTGGCGGTCAGCTCGCCTCCTATCATCACCAGTCAGCGCCAGGACGTGGACCAGCCATGGTGCTGGCTTCCCTGCGTCCCTTCTTAGGGCGACTGCGCGCCTGGCACAGCGCACCGTGACACGCCTCCCACATCCTGCACGCCGGTGGACTGTGCCAGCCGTTGTCCTTGCGACGCTCGCCCTGTTCGTGCTACGCTTCGGCTACGACTGGGGCACGTCCGACCAGGACGAATTCCTACCGCTCCTGCTGCACATGGCTCAGCCTGGGCTCCTGGCATCCGACGCGTTCGTTTCCATGCAGCAGGATACCTGGTCTGTGCGCTCGGCCTTCGTGTGGCTTCTGCATGGACTGAGGTTTGGTGTCGTCCCACTGGGTGCTGTGGTGCTGGTCGTCTATGTCCTCTCCTGGGTCACCAGTGCGCTGGCCATTGCGCGACTTACGACATCCTATTCAACGGGTACCTTGGCGCCCCTCCTCAGCGTCCCGGCCGTTCTGTTGGTCACCGTGCACTGGGCACCAGGCGGTAACGACATCGTCTATTCCATGTTGGTCCCTGAAATGGTGGCTTGGTCGCTCGCCCTGTGGGCTGCGGTCAAGCTTACATCGGCATCCTCCCGGGCCGTGGTATCGGGCCTGCTCTGCGGCCTGGCCACGTGGATGCATGTTCTTGTAGGACTTCAACTTGGGGTCGTCTTCCTGTTGTGGCTCATGATGGATCGATCCCGCCGCGCACATGTCGTGGGTTTTGGAGTCACCTGGCTGCTCCTCTCTGGGCCTCCAGTGTACCTGGTGCTGGCAGGCGTGGGACTTGGCGCGGAGTCCACGTATATCCTGACGCACGTCCGTGCTCCGCATCATTACCTGCCGGGGCATGTCCCGGTCAAGGACTGGCTGTACTTCGCGGCGCTCCTTACCGCCGCCGCGTTCTCGCTGTACAGGTACCCCGAATACTTCCGCACAGGAAAAGCCCGGCCGCAGCTGGTGCAGCTTGTTTCAATTACGACGATGTTGTTGACCGGCGGCCTGGTGCTTGTCGCTCTGTGGCCCACTGGTCCATGGACGGCTGCGCAGCCGTTCAAACTGGCCGTACCGGTACGCGTTCTCTCGGTCATCACCATTTCCTGCCTTGCTGGCAGCGAACTGTCGCGCCGCCTCCCGGTTCGTCTGGCACACGGCCTCCGCCGCCTCGTCGCGCCCGCTGCCCTCATTGTCGTCGTTTCTTCAGGCATCCTGATCGCCTTGTCCAGCTACTGGCATGACCGGGCACTTCCGTTCAGATCTGCTGAACGTGTACAAATGTACACCCTGGCACATCGCGTGCGCTCCGAGACGACGCCCCAAGCGATCGTTGTGGTCCCCCCGGACTGGACGGGTTTCCAGTTCGCTTCGAAACGAGCCCAGTGGGTCTCATTCAAAGCATTTCCTTTCGAGGAGGACGCCGTGATGCGCTGGAAAGAGCAACTGGAACGAATTGGAACGACGGTCGGCGACTATCGAGGCATGGAGTGGCGCTCCGCACTCGCCACGTCCTACCGGACACGTGCAACTGACGCGTGGCGGCGCGTATTGGATCGGGTCGATGCGACCCATGCGCTGCTTCCCCAAGCCCACGCCCCCCAGCCGCGTGTTTTCTGTGAGCAGGGATGGTGCCTCGTGGAGCTATCCCGTATTCTGGCGCCATGAAAGATCGAATTGGGCGACTCGTGGCGCACCTCGGTGATGACTCCGGTTTCCGGGGGCCCGTACTCAAACTGCTGACTGGGACAGGATTCTCGTTTGTCCTCGCGTATGTGGCCAAAACCGTGTTGCTGCGCATCTATGCACCCGGTGATTTCGGTATATATGCCGCAATATTCGCCATGGTCGGTATCCTGACGCCGCTCGTTACGTTGCGTTATGAAGACGCCATCATGCTCGCTCCGACGCCGAAGCGCTCCGCCCACGCTCTCGTCCTCGCCCTTTGCGTCCTGGTCCTGTTTTCCACCCTGTTCTTCGGCCTGATCCCGGCCCGTTACGCCATTGAAAAACTGTTTGGCGAGCCATCGCTGTCCGACTGGATCTGGCTGGTACCTGTGGTGCTCTTCGTACAGCGAATGGTCAAGACGCTGGAAGTATGGCTTACAAAAGCCGAGTCGTTCAACCTGATCAGCATGGGCCATGTCGTGCAGAGCAGCGTTATGACAGCGCTAAGAATCGGCCTTGGCTTCGTGCGACCAAACCCCGGCGGCCTCATTTATGGATTCGCTGCCGGTCATCTGGTTCAGGGACTGCTCTATGTGCGTCCGGTCTTCTCGTCTTTCCGCTCCGCTGTAGGATGGACCCACGGAAGCCCCACGGGCCATATTCGACCCTCCATGGTTCGGGCCATGGCCAGAAGATACCGGAAGTTTCCGATCTTCACGACGCCCGCGGCTATGATAGGCGCTGCCGTCTCCCAAATTCCGGCGCTTCTCCTGCTCTATTATTTCGACAAGGACGTCTTGGGCATCTATTCCCAGTCCTTCGCGGTGCTCCTCATCCCGCTGTCACAGGTCTCGATGGTCATTGCCCAGGTGTTTTTCGTTCGGGCCGTGGCGGCGCGGAAGGAAGGCACGCTCCATGCCCTCTCCTCCAATGTACACAGGCGTACAGTCCTCATGGCCTGGATTCCCACAAGTATCGTCATGGTCGCGGGTGGAGACATATTCGCCTTCCTGTTCGGCGCGCCGTGGCGGGCGAGCGGCGAGTATCTGCTCTACCTCGGGCCCTGGATCCTTCTCACGGCTGTGACTGGCCCGCTAACGCGCCTTTTCGATGTCCTGGAGCGGCAACGGTACGAACTGGTGATCGCGGCGTGCATGTTCATCGTCCTGACCGGTGCCATGATCATCGGCGGACAGACCGGTATTCCCGAGCGGGCCATTCTGTACCTGGGACTCGGTGGTACCCTGGTGCGAGTCGTACAACTTGTTCTTCTGATGCGACTGGCGGGCGTCAAGGCCAAGCGCGTGATCCAACCCTATCTCGTCTACGCGGTTTGGAGTGCTCCTTGGCTGGGCGTCCTCTACTTCGTGTCAACACGGACAGATGGCGTCATTACCGTGCTCGTGGCCGCTGGCTCCGCCGCTCTCTTCGCCCTTCACATGGTGTACCGCGAACGCCTGCTTCATCGGCGCTGAAACCAGACACGGCGCGCCCTGTTGGTCGATGCTTCAAATCCCACCACACGTCCGGCCTCGTCGCGCGTGAACAGGATGTCGTCGAAATACCAGACGTCCGCCTCAAACGCATCCGGGCCCATCCATGCGAGATTGAACGGCGTATTTCTCGCGTGCTCCGCGCGCAGCACGCTGTCGCCAGACGTGATCCTGTAAACGGTCTCCAGTTCGTCCGATACGTACGTTCCAGCATAAACAGCCATCGAATCGTCCGGTGGATAGAAGACGGTTGTCATGATCTCCTCAGCAACCTCCGATGGATTGATCGCATTGGTATTGGCCAGCACAATGACACTCATGTCATCTTCGGGAAAACGCATGAGGACGGTTCGAAAACCTCTGTGCCATCCGCTGTGGGTCACGCGTTCGTGCCCTCGAAACATGTTCAGACTCTGCCCAAAAGCGTAATCGAGCGTATCACCGGAGGTCAGCATACCCCGCGAGTGAGCAAGGGACCATGCGCCCGACGGCCCAATAGTCTTTCGGTTCAGCGCGTCAGCCCACTTACCCAGATCTCTTACCGTGGAAAAAACACCGGTCGATCCCACGTTCTCATACGAATAGATCTGCCTGCGGACACCGCTGCCGTCGCCGGGCTCATATCCAGCAGCCATACGCGGTTTCCACGCCCGGTAGTCATCGTGCACGTGCGTATCGTGCATGTCAAGGCGTTCAAAAACGTTCTCCGTGAGCCACGAGGCGAGCGTCTGTCCAGAAACGCGCCGTACGATTTCGGCAAGCAACGAGTAGCCCGTATTACTGTAGAGGTACTGACTGCCCGGCTCGAAATTCAGCGTTTGTTGCCCGAAGGCCAAATTCAGGACGGTATCGTGCGTGATCACATCGTCCATCCTGTACCCGGCCATTCCGAGCAGATCGAACTCATCCCGCAGGCCGCTCGTGTGATGCACGAGGTGGCGAACGGTAATCACCTGCGGGAAAACGTGCATTTCCGGAATGTACTCACGGATATCTGCATCCAGATCCAACTTACCTTCAGCCGCAAGAGATGCAACGGCCCATCCGGTGAACTGCTTCGAGACGGATGCCAGTAGAAAGACGGTATCGGTAGTGACAGGTACGCTCCATGCCAGATCGGCCATTCCGAACGTCCCCTCATAGACCGCGGTTGCACCCCGGTACACGCCGACCGATGCGCCAGGCGTATCCACGTCCAGATCCTGGAAGAACCGCTCAGCCACCTCGCGTATTTTCTGTACTTCTTGTGCCTCCACTATTGTGGGACATAGATATACACTGGCAATCAGAAGGAAAAGGAAGACGGAACGCATGAGATTCGATTGGCGGCTGATCGCAGACAGGTTTTGTAATCATGACTCGACGCAAGATACCCCTCCCCACCGGTAGGGTAGACGAAAAAAGGGGACATTCCCGTAGAAATATCCCCTTTTAGTGAGCGGGTGATGAGATTCGAACTCACGACCCTCACGTTGGCAACGTGATGCTCTACCACTGAGCTACACCCGCTTTGAGCCTGCAATAATAGGTAGATTATGAACACGCGTCAAGCCCCTCTCCCGCTTTTACCATAACCTCAAACTTCGGCATCCGCCGCTCTCTCAGCGCTTCGTACATTGAAGGCGCGCTGTAAAAAACCAAAGCGCGCTCCCCAACCAAAGTCAGACAGCATCCCATGGCAACGCTCATCGACGGCCGGCAAATCGCCAGTGATATCAGAGAGGAAGTAAAACAAGCCGTGCTCGCCCACACGTCCAGTGGAAAGCGCGCTCCCTACCTCGCCGTGGTACTCGTCGGCGACGATCCGGCGTCATCGTCCTACGTGAGAGGAAAGGCGAAGGCGTCCGCGGAGGTTGGCATTGAAAGCGATACGATGACCTTTCCTGATACGATTTCCGAAGCCGAACTACTCGAAATCGTTGCGCGACTGAACGACGACGACAACGTTGATGGTATTCTTGTGCAACTCCCGCTTCCGGCGCACATTGACGATACGCGCGTCATCAATGCCATTTCTCCGGACAAGGACGTGGATTGTTTTCATCCAGCGTCTGTGGGCCGGTTGTCCATCGGTCTCGACGGATTTGCGCCGGCAACGCCTGCCGGTATCGTCCAACTGCTCGAACGTTCAGACATCGAGACGAGCGGGGCGCACTGCGTCATCATTGGGCGCAGCAACATCGTTGGAAAGCCGTTGGCAAACCTGATGCTGCGCAAAGGAATAGATGCGACGGTAACCGTCTGCCACAGCCGCACGAGAGATCTTGCCGGAATAGCGCGACAGGCCGACATTCTTGTCGCGGCCATCGGTCGCGCGCACTTTGTAACGGCCGAGATGGTAAAACCAGGTGCGACAGTCATTGATGTCGGCATCAACCGCGTGGATGACAGCACGCGCGACCGCGGCTACCGCCTTGTCGGCGACGTCGATTTTGATGCGGTAGAGCCCATTGCCGGCCATATCACGCCAGTGCCTGGCGGCGTAGGTCCCATGACCATTGCGGTCCTGCTTCAGAACACACTCAAAGCGGCGACCATGTAACGGACTGTTGACGGACGCAGGTCAGTGCGTTTAAGGATCCTCCAACCGCGACGATCCTGAGTGCGGGAGCCCCCTTTTACAGGGATTTACTTCCGGACAACCTCGCCTGACACGTTCCGCCATGAAACGCTTTTTACTGCTTCTGCTGCTACTGGCAGCCGTTTACTATCCGTCCCACGCCCAGTCAAACGGCGACTACCGTACCCGCCAGTCCGGCTGGTGGTCGTCCTCATCAACCTGGGAAACATACAGCAGTGGCTCGTGGCAGGCCGCCAGAAGGCCCCCACGCAATCAGAACGCCGGTGCCATCACGGTCAGCACGGACCATTTCCTGATTGCCGACCGGTCTGGCCGTTATGATCAGATCCTGGTTGATCCCGGCGCGCTGCTCTACAACCTGACTGATTTGACCATTGATGACGGTGCAGGAATAGACCTGCAGGTTGAAGGTCTTTTGTGGAATTACGGCACCATCAGTACGCGGAATGCGGCCTCATTGCAGTTCGAAAACGGCTCGACGGTGTTTATCAATGCTGGCGACCGGTTGGAATTGGACCGAACGGCTTCATTGACCATCGAAGGAGGCTCCACGGTCCTGAACTCAGGAGAAATTGACCTCGATGACGACGCCCGTATGGATCTTGAGTCAGATGGACTGCTCATCAACTCAGGCGACGTGAATCTTGATCGTACGGCCGTCGCAAGTGTGGCTGGTGGACGCCTGACGAACGAGGGCGTTGTCACCCTGACACAGACCTCTTCCCTTACGGTGGAAGCAGGCGGTGTTTTTGAGCACGGCCGCAACGGAGGGGCGCTCCCGGATCCCGCGCGAACCACCTGGAATCCGGGCTCGATGCTCGAAATCACGGGCGTCACACAGACATTGCCTGCAAATATGGCTCATGACGTGCAAACGTTCATTTGGAACAACACGTCACAGACAGCCAACCTGCCGCTCGGAGCCGCTCCAGCAAGTGTCGCAGAAGACTTCATTGTTCGATCCACAGGCAGCGCCGCCATGGCCTGGGACCTGTTCGGCGCCCCGCTCTCGGTTGGTCGCGACCTTGCCGTTGAAGCCGGTGTATTCGCCTACCAGGTTACCGGATCCGGTACGCTCTCTGTCGTTGGTGACGTGACCGTTGCCGCAGGCTCCACGCTGGATTTATCGTGGTCCACCGGCGCACCCGATGTGCGCATAGGTGGCAACCTGAGTGTGGACGGACTGGTCCGGACGGGCTCGCAGGAACGCGTATCGGTCGTTCTCGAAGGAACGTCAGAGCATGTCGTCGGCATGGCGGGGACGTGGAGAGACTCCTACGACCTGACCGTAGTTGACAGTGGATCGCTACGGTTGGCAACGGACCTGTCCGTGTCCGGAGCCCTTCTTGAACGCGCTGGTGGACTCGACATGGCCGGGTTTGAGATTGACCTTCAGGGAGATCTCGAGCTGAGCCAATCTCCTCTCCAGGCGGCCACAATCACCTTTTCCGGCGCAGCCGCGTCGACGATTTCAACGACCGCACCAGCGCTCACGCTCGCATCCATCGTAATAGATCGGGCAGGCGGATCTGTGACGCTCGCCTCGCCCGTTACTGCGACGAGCCATGTCATTGTCCGGAGCGGGACGCTTGCCACATCGGCCGTAAACCTGCTTACGCTCCCCCACGCGGCGACCCTCATGAATGCGGGCACCGTCGCAGGTCCCATTCAGATGAATAGATCGTTCACGCTGGCTCGCGATGGATGGCGCATGCTGGCGGCCCCGCTTGCTGGCGTGACGTACTCGTCACTCAACACTCCCTTTCACACGCAAGGTCGTGGATGGACAGATGTCAGTGGGGGTATTTCAAACGTGAAGACGTTTCAGTTCGCCTCACAGGACTGGGCCGATGCGCCCGACACCGATGCGGGGCTCGATCCCGGGCATCCTGTCATTCTGTATGCGTTTTCCAAGGATGCCCTCGGCAAGAATATCCTGCCGGCGACGTGGACGGTGACGGGATCTGTGCCGTCAATCGGCACGGAGAGCCTACCGTACGACGCCTCACTGAATCGGTCCTATGTCTACACGGCAAATCCCGGGACCGCCAATATAGATTGGGACGCAACGGTTTCAGCGAGCTCAGATGTAGCATCATCTTATGCTACATGGGACCCATCGGTCACAAGTGGCGGCGGTACAACCGGCTATCGGTATTACGATGCATCGACGGGTCTCGGCCTCGCCGGACGCTACGTCGTCCCCTTTTCCGGAATCATGACGGAGGCAACCGCTCCCGGCGCAGCGCTGGCCTGGACGACCACCGAGGCTGCCGCTTCAGCGGGGGCCCAGCAGTTCGGCAAGGGAGCGGGCCGCAGCCTTCCCCCTCACGTCCGGCTTCACATCGAAGGTCAGGAGATGGCCGATCCAGAGACGTACCTCATTCTTTCAGACGTAGGTCAGGTATCGCGACTCAGCCCCCTTTCGTCCGACTGGACTACGCTCTGGACGGAAGACGCCGGCTCCAGGCTCGCTTTCGATGCGCGCCTGCCGAAGAACGACCACGTCCAGTTCGATATTCACCACGCGGCCACGCGGGCTGGAGGCTACACACTGACCTGGCCCGATGTCGTCAACATTCCGGACGGGTGGGCCGTCACGCTACTCGATCTACAGTCCGGCGAACGGCGCAATCTATTGGCCGACTCCGTGTTACAGTTTTCCGTGGCCAGTGCCGATGTAGTGGATCCGGGTACGCCCCTGCCCGAAAGCTCCACACCTCGCTTTCGTGTCATCATCTCGAGCCCGGGTTATACCGGCCTGGACGCCGCTGTAGCGTCGGCCACGGTGCCGAACAGTCCCCTGGTGCTGGCGCAGAATTACCCCAACCCATTCCACACGTCGACCACGTTGCGCTTCTCAACGAGCCAGGCGGGGCATGCCGAAATTGATGTCTACGACATGCTGGGACGCCGCGTTGCGCGCATCCTCGACGCCCCGGTCGAGGCAGGCTGGCACGAGACGGTATGGCTCCCATCCAACCTCTCGTCCGGCCTTTACACGTACCGCTTACGCGTTGGTGCACAGAGTGCTACAAGGACCATGACAATTGTCAATTAATCGCTATTTCCTTCTTAAGGGACCTCCAAACCGGGCGATACCGCCTTTGGGCCGGAGGACAGGCTTTCGGCTCAATCCAACACAATGTACAAGGAGGTACATCACTATGAAAACACTTCGCGCACTTGCGCTTGCTACACTCGTCGTCTTTGGATCCGCGGGCACCAGTTTTGCCCAGACAGACTCCGAGGGCCATACGGTCACCATGGAAGTTGCACCCATCAACGTGCTTGCCATCACAGGCAACCTCACGCTGACGATTGACCAGGCGACGCCAGGTTCCGATCCGGACCCGGTAGACGGCTCGGCATCATACGCAGTAACGACCAATGAGGACGCCAAAAAGATCACGGCTGAGATCAATGCCAATCTGCCGGCCAACATGTCGCTCGTAGTCGATGCGGCCGCTCCAACTGGCGCTACTGGCAGTACGGACGTGCCGCTTACAGAAACAGCCGCTGATGTCGTAACCGGTATGTCGACCATTGCCGCCTCCGGCCTCGCCCTGAACTACACGTTCTCGGCCACAGCCGCTGCCGGTAAATTGGCATCGACAGGCTACACGGTAACGTACACGATCACCAACTGATCGAGCGCGTCACCAATCGCTGAAGACAGAAGGAGGGTCCATGCTGCATCCACAGAATCATATACCTGATGGATTTGCGGCATGGGCCCTTTCTTTTGTTCTGGCCGCGTTTCTGGCTTTCTTCCTGCCTGCCGCGCCTCTGGTTGCGCAGACACCACCTCCTCTCCCCAATGCGATTCCTCTTGCAGGAAACCAGGTGTCTCTTTCGCAGACCGTGACCGTTCGCGTACTCGAAATCAACCGGATCGCGCTCAGCGGCGACGTTCGCATACCCTTTACGGTGGCCCAGGCCGGAACACCACCTGCACCCGTTATGCACACCGGCTCCACGTATTCTCTCACAGTCAATGGTGAGGACAAGAAGATCGTGGGCTCCCTGGACGCGGAATTTCCCGAGGGAATGGAGCTCTCGGTTGAGCTCGCACCGCCGCCCGGCGCCTCGGCCACCCTTCAGACGCTCAGCACGTCCCCCGCGAATCTTGTAACAAATGTAAACCTGATCTCGGCCACAAACCTCGGTATCGCTTACACAGGGCGCGCCGATATCACCGCCGCACCCACGGGTCCTGCAGGCGTATCGCGCCGGGTGGTATTCACGTTGACATCGAACTGAATAGTTTCATGTCGTTGTACCGCTTCATATTACTGCTTCTTATATCAATTACGGCCGTGCAGGCAGCCGAGGCGCAGCGCCTCGAGTTCGTGTCGGGCGGAGGACCCATTACGCTCGAAATCAGCGATGCACCGGCCGGCGACGAGCCTGTCGATGCAACGGACGAAGGGACAGCCATCTTCTGGGACGCCGATCTCGGAACGGCTGCCAAACTGGTCGTCTCGACCATCAGTCCCTCCCAACACTTCCGTTTGTTCGTGGCACTTCGCGTAACCAGTTATGGATCCGGAAGTGTGGCCGATATGAACCCTGAGGTCGAACTCGTCGACGGCATGTTTGACGCTGACCTTCTGACCAATATCCAGCCAGGTCCTCGTTCCCAACAGGGCACGGGGACGCTCCAATACCGGGCGTCTGCCCGCGTGGGAGACGGCAACAGCACGATCCACGGAGACGATACGCACACCATAACCTATACCCTTCTGGCACAATGACTCGACTACTCTTCACTGCACTGGTACTGGCATTCGGCATAACCATGGACAGCCAGGCACAGATCTCCGTCCGTAGCCAATTGAGCCACGACGAGGTCGCTGAGGCTGGTACCACCTATCACGGGAGTATTTCCGTCCGGAATGACTCGAATGTGATGGAGGAAGTGCGGATTTACCAGACCGATTACTCGTTCAACTTCGATGGTTCGAACTACTTCGATTCGCCGGGTGAGCATCCCCGGTCAAATGCCCGATGGGTAGATCTCGGCCTGTCATACGCAAGCGTTCCACCGTCACAGACTATTTCGATTCCATATTCGGTACGCGTGCCAGACGCGGATACGCTTTCCGGGTCCTGGTGGAGCATGATCATGGTCGAAGGCATTCCTGCCGATGCTCCAGAGTCCAGGAACAGCGCGGATTCCACGAAAGCCGAATTCGGCATCCGGCAATTGACGCGGTATGGCATCCAAATTGCTACCCATATCGAAGGAACCGGGTCCAGTCAACTTAACATCATGGAAAGTATGCTCGTGGAAAACGCACAGGGAGAAGCACAGCTTGACGTCGCGATCTCGAACGATGGCGATAAACTGGCGCAGCCCGATGTATGGATCGAACTCTATGACGCGTCCGGGAATCCGGTCGGCAAGCGGGATGGGTTCAAGAACCGGATCTACCCCGGCACATCCGTCACGCAGAAAATAGTTCTGGGTAGCCTCCCGAAGGGCGACTACAAGGCCCTGGTCATCATGGATGCCGGGATGAATGAAGTCTTTGGAGCTGAATACACCCTCGCCATCAATTAGTGCAACATTTTCGTCACATACTCTTGTTATTGATACTTTTCGCCGTGCCTCTCCAGGGTGCGGCGAAAAGCATTTCCGGCCAGGACTCCGTTTCTGTTTCTGTCGTAGGCGACGAAACGATCGGCGTCCAACCGGGTGACGTCCTCACGCTGGCTTTTCGCGTCGAACAGTCCGGTTCGACGGCCATCCGGCTCTCGCCGCAGATTCACCTCCCTGACGGGTGGCGGTCCCTCCGACCACAGGGCGCGGTGACCGTGGATCCGGACGCTCCCACTGTCCGGCTCATCAGCATCCATGTCCCGCTTCGCTATCTCGCCGGCACATATCCGGTTACATTTTCCATCCTTGATCCAGACAGACCGGAAATAACTTCCCAGGTGACGGCATCCGTTTCCGTCAGTACGCTGCACGAGTTGGCGCTCGATATCGACGCACCCCCGGCATTTGTCGCGGCGGGAAAAACACTCCAGAGCACGCTGACCGTCTACAATAACGGAAACGCCCCGGCAGACGTCTTGTTGTCCTGGGATGGCTCAGGCGCCGGCACCATTGACTGGTCCAGGCGTGAGATCGAGATCGCATCGGGCGCGTCCATGGATATTCCTGTTGCCTGGACGACAGACGGAGATGTCACTGACGTCACAACGGCATCCTATACGATTACGGCGCAGGTCATTGATCATACCGATGCAACTGCCCAGATATCCGTGCGGACGGACATCATCCCCCTGTACGAAAAATTGGCGGCACGCGGCACTCCCGTGCCCCTCTCCCTTACTATTGAAGCCATTGGAGACGACCAGTCTGCTCAGCCCGTTGCGCGGTTCGCAAGCACATTCGATGCATTAGATGGCAATGTAGAAGTCGTTGGTACACTTGCCAATAACTCTTCGCAGGGACTGTATGGCGCGAGGAATGAGATCCGGGTCGCCTACACCTCGGACAAACTGGACGTCGTCGTAGGTGACCAGCCCCAGAACCTGTCGCCACTGACGACCTGGGGCATCTATCGGATGGGCGCACGGTCACGCGTACGCTACGACGAATGGGACGTCACGGTGCTGGCTAGCCGCAATCGCGCCTATGCCCCCGATGACCTGGTAGCAGGCCTATCTCTCAAGCGACATCTCTCGGACGCATCGTCCCTGTCGACGAATGCACTGTATCGAGAAGGGCTGTATACGGGCTCTGTGGCGACGCTGGCGTACGACTGGGAGCCAACAGGCGCTCGCCACGCACTTGCTGCGGAATGTGGCGTGTCGAATCTGTCCGATCCTTCCTGCCGAATGGAAACGGCACTGGCTCGGGGTCCCTTCCGGACGCGCATTGAAGCCCTCAGTGCCGCCAGTTCCCTACCCGGATCCCGGTCGGGAACGCAAATGATTTCAGAAACCATGAGGGTCCGCCTGCTTCCAGGTCTCCACGTGGAAGAGTCCTTCCAGGTCCAACAGAGACGCAGTGGCACAGGATCGGACAGGAGCTCCCATGTGGCCAAACTGGGCATGACCTATGCCAAACGGATTTCCGGAACCACGCTTTCAACAACAATCCAGGGTACGCGCGACGTGCTGGCGCTGCGCAGTCCATCTCAGGAATTGTCCACGGAGTCGCGCATGCTGCGCCTCACGACCGGCCTCCAGGGATCAAAAATAGGCCTTTCGGCCACACGCGAAATCGGACGACGTCTCGACAGCAACCAGGCATCCTCTCCCGTCAATCGGACGCGCATCCAGGCCAGGCTACATCCCACGCCTTGGCTGAGTATGTCGCTGAGCGCAGACCGATTCTCTGATTTTTTGATTTCGTCGCGCATTCGCCAACAGTACGCGCAGTACGGCGTCCGCGCCGGAGTACAGCTCCCCTCAAGAATCAACCTGTCGCTCGGCGGTGTGCAGAATCATGTGTCTGGACGCAGCGAGCAGACGTATAGGAGCCTCACGTTCCAGGCTTCCAAGCAATTTGAATCAGGCAGCCGTGCCTTCGTCCAGTCCCAGTCCAGCATCTCGGACGGGCGATCAGCAGCCAGGCGCGTGGAATTCCGATTGGGTGTCAGTATGCCCCTGGGCATTCCCAATCCGCGTTCTAGCAACACCTCTGACGCATTGATTGAAGGCGTTGTCTACCATGCCGTTACAGGTCTTCCCATAGAAAATGTTCTGATCCGGTATGGCGAAAACATGGCCATCAGCGATGCGCACGGCGCATTTCGTCTGCCGCGAACAGAAGCGGGTTCCTGGTATCTGGAGGTCAACCAGGTGTCCCTACCACCCGGAACGGTTCCACTGCTGGAAATGCCGTATCTCGTTGGACCTGATGTATCGCACATTGACCTGCCCATCGTTGCGTCGGGCACAGTAGAAGGACATGTGGTGCGTCTCGGGCCTCAAGGAAACCCCGATCTTCTGTACGCCGGGCAACGTGACAGCCTCATTGAGAAAGATCGTATTCTGGGTGCGCTCATTGAACTTCGCTCGGGGACACGATCCTGGCGGACCCGTACGAATCAGCGTGGCTCGTTCGCTTTCCGGGGTATACCCGGAGGCATGTACGAACTGCATTTGATCTCAGCGGACCGACTGCCTGCATATCATACGTTTCGACAGGACGTTTTTAAAATCGTCGTAAAGGGAGACTCCGTCACGACTCGGAAATTCGTTGCCGAGCCCGTCAAACGTACCATTCGGTTCCAGAACACAGGACAGGATGGATCGCTGCAGCTCGGCACCCGCAGCGAATCAGATGTTCCTGTTTCGCCCGCTGCACCGGTCTCGGCACCCATCGCTACTCCGATGGAATCAGTACCCGACGAGCCCGCAAGTACGCCAACGGATTCAACAACGGGACGTCCTGCCGAAACAAGGAAAGAAGTTACCAACGAAGATCAAGTCGGGTCATTACACGCGGCGCCTGTCGAGACACCCGTCCACGTTCCTCCCCCGACAAGCGTTCAAAGAAGGGCCAAGTCCCCATTCGCGCTCCTTCTTCTGGTTCTTTCCGCACTCAGCTACCTGCTTGCCGCCGACCTGGCGCTTCGACACGTCATGCGCATGCGCCATGTGGAGCTGGGGAATATCACAACGCTCCACGAATCCAAAACTCTGTGGCATGTCCGCCAGGGTGTGTTATACGGCCTCGTGCTTGTAGGTGTCGTGGCTACAATGGGCCCTCTGGCCGGGATTTCAGCGACACTGGGCCTGTCAGCTGTTTCGGTCATCATAGAATCGTGGACGGCTGTACAATTTGTAGCGACGGTCATTCAGATTAGAATACGATTACTTGCTAAAAATAGATATGTCGCTCTCTATCATGGAGTTATAGTTGACGATATGATGTACAGCCACATGTCTGTCCGTATGAAGCTGAAGACCGGGCAGTCGATCGTCATGAGTCCGGGAGCAGCCATGGGTCCCGCCATCACCTTTTTGTGGGGCGCGCAGGAAACCGATCTGACCGTACCTGTACAGTGTACGGCCAACCTCGTTGCCGTTCGCGAGGATGTCGTGCAGATCATGCAGCCCTTTCTGCATAAGCATGCCGCGGACAGCCTCCATATATCGTGGGAGGATACCGATGAGACGACGACGAACGTGCGAGTCTCCGCCGTAACGGACCATGGCTGGTCGCAGACCGTCCTGGAAGAACGACTCATCACGCACCTGGCGCCCTACAGTGCGCGCCATACAGCCCGCATCCTACGACTCCCTCGCCGAGCCGCCTGACGTAGGGCGCGTCTGGGTTTGTTCGGGGAACAGCGGAGGCGCAGAGCGCTTTGATTCTGTTCATACACACCCACAGTGTCATGCACCGCGCCATCATTTCCTTCTGTTTCCTGCTGCTCCTGGTCACACCGGGCATTGCACGCCAGGATCTGTCCAGCGTCCAGATACAGGATGCAAGTACACTCATCGTACACGTTGCGAACACCAGCATCCAGCCGGATGCCAGCGACTTTTTTGTACGCTCTGCTGATGGCCGCGAGATAGGCATCGATGCGGTCCTCCCGAAGCGGTCCATGTCCTACCTGCTCGTACCGGCCGAAGAGTTGGACCCCCGGCGACTCCATACGCTCTACTTCCGACCCACTGGCGAGGAGCGCTTCATCCGGCGGGATGCATGGTTCTCGACGCTTTATTCGGACAAGAAATTAGGTGCCACGATAGCCTCAGACGGCAGCAGTACGACCTTCAGACTGTTCGCCCCCAGGGCTTTTGGTGTCGAGCTCCATCTTTTTGCAGACCGGGAGACACCCACCTCCCGTCCCGACCGGACGGTACTCATGAGTGTCGACGACGACGGCGTTTGGGAGGCCACAGAGCCCGGCAATCACCACGGTGTCTACTATACGTACACAATTCATGGCCCCAGTGATCGCGGCAATTATTTCTTTGAAACCTACCCCATTCATGTTACAGATCCATACGCACTGGTCAGCGATGATTCCTACGGAAAGGCACGCGTATGGCAGGATACACCCCCCCCACCTCCCGTTGTCGGCGGGAGGCCCCCGATGGAAGATGTCATAGCCTATGAGGTCCACGTCCAGGATTTCACAGACATGTTGCCCATCGACGTCGCAGGAAGCGGCGCGCTTCGCGCCATGGCCACGCCAGGCCTCAGGAATGCACGCGGACAGGCCGTTGGCTTTGATCACCTGGTGGATCTCGGCGTCAACGTGGTCCACCTCATGCCTGTACAGGAATACCTTCATTATCCAGACGAGGAGTGGCAAGCCGCCTTCCGCGACGATCCGTACATGATGGAGCAAGGGATAGCGGAAGAGAATTACCAGTGGGGGTACCGGACAACGCACGCCTTTGCCGTCGAATCCCGTTTC
Source organism: Bacteroidota bacterium (assembly GCA_029262835.1). Lineage (GTDB taxonomy): Bacteria > Bacteroidota > Rhodothermia > Rhodothermales > UBA10348 > 1-14-0-65-60-17. The sequence goes on along the minus strand of JAJCYQ010000060.1, from coordinate 47,490 downwards.
CGCGACCCGCTCGCGGAGCCAGGCGAAGAGCGGGCGCAGTTCAAGGCGCTGGTCGAAGCCTTCCACGAGAAAGGGCTGTCTGTGATCATCGATGTAGTCCCGAACCACACGGGAGAAAATATGGATGGGCGGCACCTGCTCTTTAATTTCAATGCCATTGACCTGCCGTTTTATTACCGAACCGATGACTCCCTTCGGCACATTGGTCCGTTTGGTAACGAGATCAAGTCCGAGGAGCGGCCAATGGTCCAGCGCTGGATCCTGGACCAACTCCGTCACTGGATCGATGAATTGGGTGTGGATGGATTCAGGATTGATCTGGCAGGACAGATCGACGAACAGACGCTCCGCTGGGTGAAGGATCAATTGCCTGAAGACGTCATCATATACGGCGAGGCCTGGATTCCGCCTACCGATCCCGTTGTAGCGTCAGACCCTGATTTCGGGTGGTATAAGGCCGACGCTCCCATCACCTACTTCCAGGACGACGCAAGAAATGCATTCAAGGGCCCCGTCTCCAACCCCCAGGACCCACGCACGGATCGCGGCTTCGCTGGGGGCGACGGCACGGTCCGTGACCGGGCGAAACTCGGCCTGACGAACGGCTTTCCGGAGGAATTGGACCCCAATCGAGGTATCAACTATCTCGACATCCACGACAACTGGACGCTTGCGGATCGCTTTTCAGATACAGACTGGAATGGGCTTGTTCATGTTGACGAGCCCGCATTCCGGATCGCAGCAGCTCTTCTCACAACGTCCCTGGGACCTATTGTCCTGCACGGAGGCACCGAGATCATGCGCTCCAAAGGCGTGGCCCCACTCGTCGAACTCGTAAAAGAGACGGAATCGGGTCCTATTTATATCCATGGCAAGCGTGACACGTACAACCTTCGACGTGCCAATCACTATCTGTGGGATACAGTCGGCGCGACAAGCCCCATGGACTACGATGCCATGCTCGCTTTCTGGCGGGGCCTGCTTACATTCAGGATGTCAGCAGATGGATCTGTTTTTCGCGTAGGAGGCGACGTTCCAGAGCCGGGATATTACCGCTTTTTTGAACCTGAGCGTACAGACATGCTGGGATATCTCATTGACAGCCGCGTGCTCGTGCTCATAAATGCAGGCCGGCAGGAGGGTCTTTTCACTGACCTGGCGCTCCCGGTCGCCGATTGGGTACAGATTTCCGACGGGCAGCGCGTTTACCCAGACGGACGCGAAGACCCAACCGTCGATCCGGCAAAGGCCTCCGCTGTTCCTGTTCCAGCCCAAACGGCGCTTATCTGGGTTCGTCGTTGATGGGCTATTCGGCGCCGTTTGAGGCGACTGTCTGCCCCTTATAACAATCTCCGTTGACGGAAAAGCTCCACGATATGCTCGCCGTCGGCATGAGCGTATGTGCAACCGAGCAGTACGTACCAATACTCAATTCAATGGCCCGACGGGCCCGATCCACAGGCACGCCACCACTGAAGTGATAGAGGATGTGGATATTCCGAAAGAGAGAAGGAACAGCATTATCAGGTTTCTCACCACGCACCTCGATGCGGAGCGTTTCCACCTCGTGCCGACCTTTCTCGAGGATAGACACAATGTCGATGGCACTGCATCCACCAACAGCCACCAGCAGCAGTTCCATGGGTGAGGCTCCCTGACCCTGGCCGTCAGCGTGTGAGGTTGGGTCGTCGATCTGGACAGTACTACCCCGACCGGTCTGTGCCGAGAAATGGAATGATGACGCCTGCTTTTCCAGCGTTGCCGTTAATTCAGCCATGAAAAGCACCCATTATATCCCATGATTCCAGGTCGCGAAGTGCTGCGTATGCCGTCAGATCGTGCAGAATGGGCGTCACAGAGACATATCCATCCTCAACCGCCTGCAAGTCCGTGTTTTTTCCGCTGTCAAGATTCACGAACGTACCCGACAGCCAATAATAAGACTTATCGAACGGATCCTTACGCTCACTGAAGGACTCCTCCCACATGGAGCGCGCCTGGCGGGTGGTCATGATACCGCGGATCTCCTCATACGGCAGGTCGGGAATATTCACATTGAGAAGGACGCCGGCAGGCATGCCACTCTCAAGGACATGAATCGCGATCTTTCTGGCAATCCGAGCGGACGCCTCGTAATCCCCGATTCCCCACTTGCAATGGGAAAAAGCGATAGATGGAATTCCCAGTATGGATGCTTCTGTCGCGGCACTCACCGTGCCAGAATACAATACGTTGACCGCTGTATTGGGTCCGTGATTGATTCCCGAAACAACCAGGTCCGGTCGCCGCGGGACGAGCTTGTTGAGCGCCAGCTTGACGCAGTCAGCCGGTGTTCCCTTCACCGCCCAGGCATCCACAGGTCCTGACGGTCCACGAAATGGCCACGCCCGGGCACGAACGGGATCACGCATTGTAATGGCGTGTCCGACAGCACTCTGCTCCTCTATTGGAGCACATACCATAATATCTCCCAGGCCATCCAGTCCAGAAGCCAGGGAAAGGATGCCGGGTGCATCGATGCCGTCATCATTGGCGACGAGAATCAAAGGGCGATCAGTAACTTTCGTCATCCGAGGGAAACCTGTGCGTGCGTACATCCTCAACGAACGATGCCACGGCGCCTTTGATGAGTGAATCCAACTCGGCGTAACGTCGAACGAAGCGTGGATTGAAGTCCGTGGTCAGGCCCAATGCGTCGTGCGTCACGAGCACTTGGCCGTTGCACGAGGGGCCAGCGCCGATCCCTATAGTGGGGATTTCGAGTGCCTCGCTCACCGCACGACCAAGCACAGACGGTATTTTTTCGAGGACGAGGGCGAAAACACCAGCCTCCTGCAATAGTACGGCATCTTCCTGCAGAATACGAGCTTCCTCTTCTTGCCTGGCGCGCACCTTGTACGTGCCAAATCGGTATATGGACTGCGGAGTCAAGCCGAGATGCCCCATGACCGGGATGCCTGCATCTATGAGTCGTTCGACCGTCGGCCGGATGGCACGACCGCCTTCCAGTTTGACGGCATGGGCTCCGGACTCCTTCATGACGCGGATGGCCGAAACAAGCGCCTCCCGGCTGTTCCCCTGGTAGGAGCCGAAGGGCAAATCCACGACGACCAGAGCACGTTCCACACCCCGCACCACGCACTGGGCGTGGTAAATCATCTGATCGAGCGTAATGGGCAGCGTAGTCTCATGACCGGCCATCACGTTCGAGGCCGAATCGCCGACCAGGATCACATCAATACCCGCACCATCAATGATCCGCGCCGACGTGTAGTCATACGCCGTCAGCATGGCGACGGGCGTACCGGCCTCCTTCATTTCCTGGAGCGTCTGCGTCGTTACGCGGCGTACCGAGTTTGGATCAAAGTCTGATTGTGCTGTGCTCAATGGGCCTGGAACCGAGTTCAAGAATCAGCGCGCGCCGAGATACGAGCGCCGGAATGACAGATGTAAGGCGTTCCGACGTCAGTTGCCCACTGAAGCGGCAGCTTCCGAGTCCGGGTCAATCTCGATACCGAGTTCCCGCGCAATATCCAGATTCAGATTCTTGACTCGGCTTTCGTTCACGAAAAGCAGTGCCGGTGATCGCAGAACGACGTCCAGGTTGTTGGCCGTGGCAATGTCGTCAATCACGGTCTGCACCCGATCCAGGAGCGGTGCCATCAAATCCTGCTCCTTCTGGGCAATTTCGTCATCTTTGGCCTGGGCAGACTGCTGAATTTCAGCCTGTAACTGTGCCAACTCCGACTCCCGTTCCTGTTGACGTTCCGGTGACAGGAGTGGACGCTGTTTCTCGTAGCGTGCCACCCGCTCCTGGAAATCCTCGGCCAGTGCCTGGAGTGCCTGCTGGCCCGTGGCCACCTCGCGTTGGATCTCCTCCTGGATGGTTCTGTAATCCGGCATATACTGGATGATCAGTTCCGGGTCGGCGTAACCAATGCGGACGCTATTATCCGAGGTCTGTGCCATGGCGCTGGTTCCCAATAGAAGAAGGGCGAGCAGCGTGAGTGAATGCTTGTACATGGATTTGATTTCTTGTGTGATCACGTATAGTGGTTATTGATTAGCATCAAGGTCTATGCCGAGTTCGCTCAGCACGAGGTCCGAAACGTTGTACTGTTGCCGTCGGAACATGAAAAGGAAGTCCCCGGCAATATCGAATACGTAGTCATACCCTTCCGACGTCGCAACCTGCTCGACAGCTTCCAGAATGCGCTCCTGAAGCGGCCTCATGAGTTGCTCCTGACGCGTAAATATCTCCCCTTCTGGTCCGAAATAGCGCGTCCTGAGCTGCTCCAGCTCATTTTCTGCACGGACTATTTCCTGGCGTTTCCTTTGACGCTCGTCCGGCGTATAAAGCAGTTCCCGGGACTGGTATTCACGGAATTGGCTGTCCAGATCACGCTTCATGGCATCGAGTTCCTTCTGCCAATCACCCGAGAGGCGGTCCAGCTGCTGTTGGACAGTCGCGTACTCGGGCATACGGCCAAGTATATACTCGGAATCCATGTAGGCAATATTCTGCTGTGAGGCAGCCGTCTGGACGGTAAAGGCGAGCAACAGGACCGTTGCAATCGTTGACACTCTCATGGGGTTACTGTCTGGATTGGAGGACATTGGTAGACGCCCGAATGGGCATCAGAAGCCCTGCCCGAGGCTGAATTGAAAGGTCCACTTCTTGGATCCGTCGTGATCACTCGTGAGCTGTGTGAATTCATCAAAGTTGTAGCCGTAGGCCATCTCGACCATACCGAGGATAGGGAGAAAAACCTTCGCCCCAAAACCCGCGCTTCGGAATACATCGGTGGGGTTGTAGGCACGAAACTGGTCCCATGTATTGGCTGCATCCATAAACAGGTAAGGAGCAGCCTGTAAAGATTGTGACTGGACGGCCATCCAGGTAAGCTGCGCCCCATACTTGTTGAGGATACGGCCGCCGACCGGCTCGTTGTCTTCATTCCTTGGACCGAGAGCTGCCAGTGGGAAGCCCCTCATGTAAATCACGTCCTTCCCAAAAAAGCTCAGAAAACCCTGTGTTTCAAACGGAGATCCACCGACAACGAATCGTTCGAATTCCACCTCGTCTCCAGTGAGCGTTCCAATGAAACCGAAATCCGAATTGAATGACAACGAGATTTTCCGTGTAATTGGTGTGTACCAGGACGTATTCAGACGCCACTTGTGGAATTGGATGAGATCTCCAACGGGAGGTGCAATCTGCGCCGAAAGCAGGAAACTCGAGCCCTGGCTCGGGAATAGCGGATGATTCGTATTGTCTCGTGTGAAGTCCTGTGTGATGGTGAGCTGCTGTGAAACACCCTGTGGCAGCGTGGAAATCCAATCCTGGTTCTGGAAATACTGATACCCCACGCGCGTTGATGTCCTGAACCAGTTGTCCGGCCAGCTGAGGCGCTGCTGATAGAACACGCTCTGCGAAAAGGTGAGCAGCCGACCATTTCCTGCCGTTCCTGTATCAAGAATGGTCAGTCCGCGGATACGGGAAAAAGACGTCGAGAAGCCGAGCGGCTTGGGTTTGCCGCGAAACCATGGTTCCGTGAAGGAGAGTTGATACTGCTGGAAGCGCGACCCATTGGTCTGCACGCCAATACTGAACTGCTGGCCGTCACCGGACGGAAGCGGAGACCACGCATCTCCCTTGAACAGGTTCTGCGCAGAGAAATTGTTGAAGTTGAAACGCAACTGCAAAACCAGCCCGAACTGCCCCCAGGTACCCGACAGTTCCAACTGGGATGTCCCGGTTTCCTCGAGATTGTACTGCAGGTCGACCGTCTTGCTACCGTCATTGATATCAATTTCTGGACCAGCTCCAACAGACTCCTGCGTAAAGTAGTTGAGCTGCATGAGGCGACGCACCGATTCCTGTATCTGATCTCGCCGGAACGTTGACCCTGGAATCGTAGACAGTTCGCGCCGAACAACATGTTCCTTGGTTGTGGTATTTCCGGCTATCCGCACATTTCCGTACTCAAAGACGTCACCTTCGAACACGTTCATGACGAGATCAAGAGAATCGCCCTCTACGCGCACCTCAGGCTCGACCCCGAAGCGCATGTATCCGGCATTCATATAGAGGCTGGAAACATCGTTGTTCTTGCCGACGCCGAACAGGTTCTCCTCAAGCAGCTTCACGTTGTACACATCACCCGGAAAAAGGGATAGCCGATCCGTCAACTGCCCATCGGTGAACAGGGTATTTCCCTCCCAGGTCACGTTCCTGATGTGGTACTGCGGCCCCTCCTCAACCTTGATCTCAACGTGAATCTCGGGGTCACCACCGTCGACCCCGGCAATGTAGACCGTATCCTCAACGACTCGAGCGTCATAGTGTCCGCGCTCATTGTACTCGCGAACAATACGGTCCATGTCCTTGGCGTACTCCTCCCGATTCAGCTTTCCATTTTTCCAGAATTTCCAGAACGAATTTTCTTTCGTTTCCATGGCCTTGAGCAACTTCCGGTCCGATACCTGCTCGTTGCCTGCGAAGCGGATCTCCTCCACTTTCACCTTCGGTCCCCTGTCGATCCTGAAGTCCAGATTGACCGTCCGCTCATCCACGCGATCCCGAACGACTTCGACCTCTGCCAGTGGGTGACCCTTATCGGCATAAAAGTCCTTGATGATCTGGACGGACCGGGCCACGGCACTCTCCTGGACCGGGCCCCGGGCAACGAGCGGCACTTCTTTACGGATATCTTTCGCGTGCCCTTTCTTGACATTGGAAAAGGAATACTCACCGAGGGTAGGCGCCCTGCGCACCCGGATGGCCAGGAATACTCCGGCCCCAACCCTCCTCTCTTCCACGATCTGTACATTCTCATACGTGCCGAGCCGGTAAATGGAGCGGATGGCCTCGCTCAGCGCGGGATCGCCTGGGATGGACAGTTTTTGACCGATGGCCAGTTGGCTGGTCTGCTGAACAAAACTGCGGCTGAATTCATCCACATCTCCTTCCACACTGAGACCAAGAACATCGAGCACTTCTGGTCTTGTGTAAGCCTCAGGCTGCACCTGGGCCATTGCCTGTGTATTCACACTGGCCAGCAGGACCATTCCCAGAAAGGTCAACAGACGAAGGCTATGCATGAAGCGAATGGGCTGAATGATAAGGCGAAGCGGTGATGGTGTGCGGTAAATGGGCCTAACGGCCTGTCGACCGGGTGGGTTTCCATGAAAACAGTGCCAATCGACGTACCTACCCGGCACTTTCCACGCGTCCGAAACGACGATCCCGATCCTGGTAATCTCTGATGGCCTCATAGAGGTGCAGTCGCCGGAAATCCGGCCAATAGGCAGAAGAAAAGTGCAATTCTGTATACGCCATCTGCCAGAGCAGGAAATTGGATATGCGCCTCTCACCACCCGTGCGAATGAGAAGATCCGGATCCGGCAGGTCCGGGTTTGACAGATATGTCTTGAATCGGGCTGCGTCGAGAGAATCCACGGTCACGTTGCCACTCGCCGTATCACGGGCAAAACGCCGCGCAGCCTGCAGAATCTCCCATCGACCCGAGTACGACAGAGCGAGCACGAGGGTCATGGCCGCATTTCCTTTTGTGGCCTCACATACGGCTTCGAGACGCTCCCTGGCGGCTGTCGGCAGCGCATCCCGGTCACCAATGGAGACCAACCGTATATCGTTGTCGTGCAACGTAGCCGCCTCCTTCTCCAGTGATTTGATCAGGAGTCCCATAAGTGCGTTCACTTCCTGGGAGGGCCGATTCCAGTTTTCCGTACTGAACGTATACAGCGTCAGGTACGAAATACCGAGTTCGGCACACGCTTCCGTTACATCCCGTACGGAATCGACACCGGCTCGATGTCCAAGAACGCGGGGTTTGCCCTTCTCCCTGGCCCACCGACCGTTGCCATCCATGATCACCGCCACGTGCCGTGGAAGCTCTCCTCTCCCGCGGAGCTCCTGCTGTTTTTCCTGGTCGGACACGGACGCACTCACAATTTCAGGAAGTCATTGAATATGACAAATACCATGAACAGCAACAGGATTACCATACCAATCTGCTGCATGACCATGCGAACTTTCAATGACGGCTCCTTACGGACAATGCCCTCGTAGATGAGGAACATCAGGTGCCCCCCATCGAGGGCAGGAATGGGCATGATATTGATGATCGCCAACGTGATGGACAGAACGGCCACTATATTCCAGAAAAATGGTGCTCCTCGATCGGCTGCTTCCTTGGTCGCCCGGGCAATCATGACGGGCCCACCGACATTCTCGCGGAAGTCATCCTGCCCGGAGAACACCCTCTTCAGGCTGGTGGCAATCAGACGCGTGTTCACCCACGTATCGGTAATTCCGGCTCCAACAGCCTCAACGGGACCGAATTCACGGAAGTCGAGCACCTGACTGATGCCGAGTAACCAGGAGCCGTTGGTCTCTTCGGGAGTGATTATGAATTCTATGGTACGGCTCACCGCATCGGGACCGTATGGATTGCTCGAACGAACAACAGCCACACGTACGGGATTACCGTCGGAGGCAACCACAGCTGCGCTGATGTCACTCCAGAAATGAATGTCCATACTGTCAACGGCCACAATGCGATCTCCCTCCTGGAGGCCAGCCTCAGCGGCCGGACTATCCTCGACCACTGACCCGACAACGGCCGGATCGAACGAAATCCCGAACCGTCCCTCTGTCCTGTTCAGCCTGGTCATCATGTCATCCGGGCCTTCCACGTCTACAGACTGACCGTTCCGATCAAGGACAAGCCGCAGCGGATCGGCGAGCAGCATTTCCTGGATGCCGAAAAAGGCCCTCGACTCTGATACGTCCGTGCCATTCACCGCGACCACCCGGTCTCCTGTACGTATGCCCATATCGTAGGCAATCGAGGCCGAGTCAACACGGACGGGACCCATTGACGGCACGTACATCTCACCATAGGTGGCTTTCAGGCCAGCAAAGATGATGGCGGCCAAAATGATGTTGAACAGCACCCCGCCTGTAATGACGAGAATACGTTGCCAGACTGGCTTGGCCCGGAATTCATGCTCCTGCGGCTCCGACGCCAATTCCTCGGTATCCATACTCTCATCTACCATGCCTGCGATCTTGACATAGCCACCGAGCGGCGTGAGTCCGAGCACATACTCGGTGTCACCCCGCGTGAATCCGAGTACTTTCGGCGGAAAGCCAACCGAAAACTTGTCCACACGCATCTTGAACAACTTGGCAAAAAGAAAGTGGCCAAGCTCGTGCACGAACACGAGGATCATGATGGCGAGCAGGACCCAGCCGACGTAGGAAAACATGTTGGCAATGAACGACATACTGGGTTGCAATCGGTTGATGTGGACTGGCAGCCGGGTCTAATTCCCCGCCTTGCCAATGAGTTCCTTTGTCCGCAGGCGGGCTTCTTCATCAAGTTGCAGCCGGTCTTCGAGTGAATGGGCCTCGTCTCCGCCCATTCGATCGAGGATCCTTTCATTCACATCCGGAATCGCGTTGAAGGCCATCCGTCCGTCAAGAAATGCTTCAACGGCGACCTCATTGGCCGCATTCAGGACAGCCGTCGCCGATGGACCTGTCTCGAGCGCAGCGTACGCCAACCGAAGACACGGAAAAGTTCTCACATCGGGAGACTGAAACGAGAGCGAATGGCGCTGGGTCCAGTCCATCCGAGGCCACGACGAACCGTTCCGGACCGGATAATCGAGCGCGTACTGAATGGGCAGACGCATATCCGGGGGGCCGAGCTGCGCCAGCGTCGATCCATCGACGAATTCCACCATGGAGTGCACGATGGACTGAGGATGCACGACGACCTGAATCCTTTCCGGTGCGATGCCAAACAGCCAATGTGCCTCGATTACTTCGAGCCCCTTGTTCATGAGTGTGGCGGAATCCACAGTGATCTTGGCACCCATGGTCCAGTTCGGGTGATCCATCGCATCATCCACCCCGACGTAGGCCAATTCCTCCCGTGTGCGCCCAAGAAATGGTCCCCCAGATGCCGTCAATACAAGTCTGTCCACTTCCCGGGTCGATGCACCCGCCAGGCACTGGAAAATGGCGGAGTGCTCGGAATCGACCGGAATGATCTCTGCGCCAGACGCGGCGGCAGCCGCTGTCACGATATCACCTGCCACCACCAGACTTTCCTTGTTTGCCAGCGCGACGCGCCTTCCCAACCGGGCAGCGCATAGCGTCAGACGCAAGCCGGCAGCACCTACGACAGCGGACAATACCGTGTCCAAACCTGGCCACGCCGCCGCCTCCTCAAGCCCCTCATCTCCCACGAGCACGCGTTCCGTCCCGCCCTGGCGGCGCATTCGATACCGCCGGGCGGCATCCATCGTGCCCAGGACCACGACCTCCGGCTGGAATTCTTCCGCCTGGCTGGCCAGCGCTTCCACATTCGTCCAGGCCGTCAGTACCCTGACATCATAGTCCACATCCGAGACGCGCACGAACTCGAGCGCCTGACAACCGATGGATCCGGTCGAACCAAAAATTGCAAGTGTCGGCATGGAAATGAATCGCAAACGCAAGGGGCGGCGGGGAAACATACAGCCCTGCCCAACGATATTAAAGCGCTCTTCCAATCACGACAGGATCTGTTCCATGCGCCTTGTGCTGACGCTGCTATTCTTCGCTGTCTGTGTGGCGCCCCCTGCGCTGGCGCAGGATGTGGATAATTCCGAGGTGGAACGCTTCCAACTGGCCGAATCGCTCCTGCAGGCTGGTCAGTTCGATCGTGCCATCCCAATGCTCGAAGACCTGTTGGCATCGAGCCCCGGCACGCACGTCTTCTATGAGCGGCTCCGACAGGCGTATGAAGAGGTTAAACGGTACGATGAAGCCATTGCCCTCGTCGAAAGACAGATGGCCCGCGCCACATCCCCGGAAGTCTTCCTCGTGGAAAAAGGCCGACTACAGTTCCTCGCTGGCCTGGAATCAGAGGCGCGCTCGACCTGGGAGAGTGTCGTGGCCCGCCAGCCCTCCTCTCCGTCTGTTTACCTGATGGTGTACCGCTCCTTACTTCAAGTCCGGCTCTTCGACGTTGCCATTGAAATATTGGAAAGCGGACGCGAGCGGATTGGTAACCCCGACCTGTTCCGGACCGATTTGGCCCAGTTGTATGCATTGACGTCCCAACTGGATAAGGCCGTCAGCGAATACCTTGGACTTCTGGCCAGCAATCCGGGCCAACTAAGCTTCGTGAAAAGCCGCCTTGGACCCTACATGACCGACTCTTCAGCTATTGCCTCCGCTGTTCCGCCAGTTGAATCGGCCGTCGCCCGCGACCCATTGAACCGGTCCTACAGAGAGCTGCTGACCATGTTGTACGTAGAACTGGAGCGCTACGAGGATGCCTACCAGGTCGTGCAGGCCGTGGACAGGTTGGAAAAGGAAGAAGGATCCATGCTGTTCGCTTTCGCCCAAACGGCCGCAGATGGGGGTGCGTGGAACGTTGCCGTGAATGCATTCGAAGAGGTCCTCAAACGCTACCCCGCGTCCCCCGCGTCGCCCGATGCACTCCGAGGACTCGGGATGATGCAGGAAAAATGGGCACAGCAATTCGCCGCAGGTATGGAGCCCGACAGCAGCCAGGCTCATTATTCGGCGGCGCTGGCGACATACGAGCGCTTCATGATCGATTTCCCCCAACACGCGCATGTACCGGACGTTCTTACACGCATGGGACGCCTTCAGCAGGATGTGCTGGGAGACCTGGAATCGGCCGAAAGAATCCTGTCCGAAGTCACGGCCCGTTACCCTGGTACGAGACCCGCCGATGAGGCAGCCTTTGCTCTTGGACAACTGGCCATTATGACCGACCGCCTCACCGACGCACGTATTCGATTTACCCGCATAGTGACCCGCCTTCGAACGGGCGACCTTGCCGATGCATCCAGACTTGAACTGGCGCGGCTGCATTTCTATCAGGGGCAGTTCGATGCGGCCTTGCAACTCGCAGAGGCCATGCAGGAGAACTCCTTTTCGGACGTCTCAAACGATGCCATTGGACTCAAAGTCCTCATCAATGAGAGCAAGGGACCGGACTCTCTGCACACCGCACTTCGCCGCTACGCCCGCTCGCAACTTGAAATTCGGCAACAGAACAAGGAACAGGCCGTCCTGACATTGAACTTTCTTATCGACGAATTCGGTGATCACCCGATTGTGGACGATGCCCGATTCCTGCGGGCCAGTGTCCTCGCCGACCTTGGACGCGTAGCGGACGCAACGCAGGCCTATCTCGAAATACCACTCATGCACCCAATGTCCTTCTTTGGAGACCGAAGCATTTTCCACGCGGCTACGCTGGCCCGGGATCAGGAGGGCGATCAAGAGCGGGCCATAGAATTGTTTGAACGCCTTCTCTCAGAGTACCCGCGTTCTCTGCTCGTCCAAGACGCAAGAACAGCCATCAGATTACTCAGAGGCGAACAGGTATGAGAGCACTGACAACAATAATGGTCGCCGTCCTTGTCATGGCGGCACCCAAAGCCCTGACAGCACAGGACCTGCTCGTGCCCATGGACAATTCGCAGACCGACCACCTGAAGGCCTACGGACTGGTCTACTGGTCGCTGGAGCGCAGTGTCGAAGTTGACTGGCTGCTCAACTACCGGGGTGGGTCCTTCCTGATGCCCCGAACCGGAGAGGTCGAGTCAGAACTCCGTGTACGGGGAATCTCGTATGAAGCGCTCTCCGCTTCTGCAGCCGCACAGGTCATGGCCGAAGTACAGTCTGAGGACGCGAACACGTCCGTCGTACGCCTTGAAAAACCGCCGGAAATTGCCGTCTATGCGCCCGACCAGACCCTGCCCTGGGACGACGCCGTGCTTCTCGCGTTGACCTATGCGGAGGTCCCCTATGAGATGATCTACGACGAGGAGGTTCTGGCCGGCGACCTGGGCCGGTATGACTGGCTCCATCTCCATCACGAAGACTTCACAGGCCAGTTCGGCAAATTCTTCAACTACCGCTCGACCGCGTGGTACATCGAGCAGCAGCGCGAGGCGGAACTGGCGGCCAGGCGTGCAGGATTCAGAAAGGTACCCGACATGAAGGCGGCCGTTGCCCAGGAAATCAAAGCTTACGTCGGCGAAGGCGGCTTTCTGTTCGCCATGTGCTCCGGTACCGATACGTTCGATATTGCCTTGGCTGCCTCCGGTACGGATATCGTCCCGTCCGAGTATGACAATGACCCGATTGATCCCGATGCCCTCGGTCAACTGGACTTTTCCAGGACGCTGGCCTTCGAGAATTTTCGCCCCATCTTCAACGCGAGGGAATATGAGCATTCGGACATCGACTCAGGCCCCCCCCCTCCCCAGCTCCGCAATCCGGCCGTCGACTATTTCACGCTGTTCGAGTTCAGTGCGAAATATGATCCGGTCCCAACCATGCTGACCCAGAACCACGTGGCCACCGTCAAAGGGTTCATTGGACAGACGACCAACTTCAGGAAATCCGTGATCAAGCCGAACGTTGTAATCCTGGCCGAAGCGCCCGGACGCGACGAGGTCCGGTATCTGAACGGAACATTTGGCCAGGGGACGTTCACGTTTTATGGAGGACACGATCCGGAAGACTACCAACACTTCGTGGGAGAAGAACCCACCGATCTGAGCCTCCACAAGCATTCTCCAGGATACCGACTCATACTGAACAATATTCTCTTCCCGGCGGCCAAGAAAAAGAAACAGAAAACATGACGCCCTCCAATGACTTGCGCCGACCGGTGTCGCGGTCGCTCTGTACCATGAGTGAACTCGTGCTGCCCAACGATACGAACGGCCTGGGCAATCTCATGGGAGGACGACTCCTGCATTGGATGGACGTCTGCGCGGCCATTTCTTCCCAGCGCCATTCCGGTGTCGTATGTGTGACAGCCAGTGTCGACTCGGTGGAGTTCCACGAGCCCATCCACCAGTCCGAGATCATCGTTCTTGAAAGTCACGTCAACCGTGCGTTCCGTACGTCGATGGAAGTTGAAATCAACGTATACGCAGAAAACCCGAGAGACTCGATCAAGCGGCATTGCAACCGTGCTTTCTATACCTTTGTCGCCGTCGGTGAAGACGGAAAACCCGTGCCAGTCCCAGAACTTGTCCCCGAAACCGGCAATGAACGCGAACGATACGAGGCCGCGGCGCGTCGGAGGGAATTCCGCCTTCTGCTTTCCGGGCGCATGAAGCCTAGCGACGCAATACACGTCCAGGACTACTTGGCCTCCTTCTCGGCCTGAGGTCGCACACCGTCGTGATCCGTGTCCTCATGGCCATCGTCCTCCTTGCTGTGCTACACTTGTTCTCGAGTACTTCCCTGGCCCAGGACAGCCCAGACGGTACCCAGCCAGTCCCCGCCGCATTCGAAGCAGGCGCCATCGTGGGCACATTCTCTGGTATCAGTTTGAAATACCATCCCCGTGCGCGGCTTTCGTGGGATTTCCATACGAGTTTCAACGCAGAGGGATTCTGGGGGATTCGGGTACACGGGTTGAAAGAATCGGTCGTGGAAACCTCACCGCTCACCTTTTTCATAGGTCCAGGAGTAACAGCCGGCATATCTGATTCGGAAGTTTTTCTCGGCCCGGCGGCTGAAACGGGTGTATTTTTCGGGATCGAACGTTATCGCGTCGTACTCCAGCTCATGCCTGAAATCGAGGTCATCCCGCGCCTCGAAGGCCGCCTTCTGGCGGGTGTCGGATTGCGCATCACCATCTAGAAAACCAGTCAAACGTGCTCTTTCAGCGAATACTCATTACAGGGGCGAACGGCTTACTGGGACAGCACCTGGTTCACAGACTGGGAAAGGTCCCCGGAAACGATGTGCTCGCGACGGGACTACAGCATGCTCCAAGATACACGGGCGGGTCCTGTGGATATACTCCTCTTGACATCACGAAGCCGGAAGAGCTGCATGCCGTTTTTGAGGACTTCACGCCGGACGTCGTGATCAATACAGCCGCCATGACAGCCGTGGATGCCTGTGAGTCCGACCGGGGGGCGTGCTGGAAAATCAATGTCGATGCTGTCGAGTCGCTTGCACGCCTCTGCAGAACGTACGGTTCGCACCTCGTCCAACTGTCCACGGACTTTGTATTTGATGGCGCTGCGGGACCCTACACGGAGAACGACAGGCCGCACCCCATCTCATATTATGGCAAATCCAAGCTTGCTGCGGAGAACCACATCAGGAAGTCTGGCCTGACCAACTGGGCCATTGCGCGAACCGTTCTCGTCTATGGTGTGGCTGAAAACCTGAGTCGGACCAACATCGTTCTATGGCTGCTTGACAAGTTCTCGCGCGATGAAAAGGTGCATATGGTGACCGATCATATCCGGACGCCCACATACGTCGTCGACCTGGCCGACGCCGTTGTGCGCATGGTACGATTCCGGAAAAGCGGTCTGTACAATATTTCTGGCGGCGAACTCATGTCCGTCTACGACATGGCGCTCCAGGTCGCCCGCGTCTACGGCTACAGCACGGACCTCGTACAGCCCACAGACAGCAGTGCATTCAAACAAGCCGCCGCGCGTCCTCCCCGATCCGGATTCATCATATTGAAAGCACAATCCGAACTCGGCTGGCAGCCACGGACGCTCTCTCAAGGCCTTGCTCACCTTGGAGCTACGCTTGGTCTATCTACTTTTGCCTGACACCACATCCTGCCAACATGCTTGACATCCAATTCATTCGCGACAATCCCTCCCTCGTCAAAGACGCCATCCAGAAAAAACAGACCGGATCTTCTGACCTTGTCGATACAATCCTTGAACTGGATACGTCCTGGCGAAAGGCAGTAACTGCGCATCAGGAGCTCAAGACAGACTCCAACGCCGCAGCGAAGCAGATCGGTTTCCTCATGAAGTCAGGACAACAGGAAACTGCCCAGGCACTCATTCAGCAGAATGCTGACATGAAAACGCGTCTCGCTACGCTCGAGGACGAATCGCGAACGCTGCAGGTCGAACTTGAGAACCTGCTCCTTGAGGTGCCCAATGTTCCACATGCTTCGGTCCCCCTCGGTCGGACAGAAGAGGACAACGAAGTAGTCTACGAATGGGGAGAAAAACCCGTATTCAATTTCACTCCACTTCCCCACTGGGAGCTGATCGAAGAGCACGGACTCGTAGATTTCGACCGGGGTGCCAAGGTGTCCGGGGCCGGTTTTCCATTTTACCGGGGTCTTGGGGCACGACTTCAACGAAGCCTGATCCAGTTTTTCCTGGACTCTGCCGCGAGACGGGATTACACAGAGATCCAACCGCCTCTCGTCATAAACGAAGATTCGGCGCGCGGCACCGGTCAACTTCCCGACAAGGAAGATTTGATGTACGAGGCAAAAAGAGACGGGCTGTATCTGATTCCGACGGCCGAGGTGCCCGTCACCAATCTGCATCGGGATGAGATCATTGCCGAAGAAGAGCTGCCCATCCGGTATTGTGCCTACACGCCCTGTTTCCGGCGCGAAGCCGGCTCACACGGAAAAACGGTGCGGGGTCTCAACAGGCTGCATCAGTTCGACAAGGTGGAACTCGTGCAATTTGTCCATCCCGATGCGAGTTATGAAGCGCTTGAATCCCTGCGCGAAGATGCCGAGGCTCTTCTTGTCGCTCTTGGACTTCCCTATCGCCGCCTTCTCATGTCGACCGGTGATATGGGTTTCACGCAGGCCAAGAAATACGATCTCGAAGTATGGAGCCCAGGGCAGCAGCAGTGGCTTGAGGTCTCCAGCATATCCAATTTCGAGTCCTTCCAGGCGCGACGTATGAACATTCGCTACCGACCTGCCGCCGGAGGCAAGCCCGTCGTGCTGCATACGCTCAACGGCAGTGGGCTGGCGCTGCCACGCATCGTGGCCGCCCTCCTCGAACATTACCAGCAGGCAGACGGGTCGATCTCCATTCCACAGGCCCTGCAGCCCTGGACCGGATTTCAGACTATTGGCCCGTAATCTCCTCCATTTCCTGCTCAATGACCTTTTCCGTAGCCCCGTCGCCTGGGAACTGCTCAATGTGCTCGAGTCGGAGTTCACGTCCCTGACCGGCAGCGGTCGGTGATGCGCGGTGGATATAGTAATCACTGTTGGGCAGAGCGTCGACCACTGCTGCCGCCGCGGTAGCCGCCCTCCGCATAGAGGGGTCTGCATTGACCCTGACGGACTGCAGCGCTTCCTTGCCGCGCAGTTCCAGTAGATCCATGGCGTGTTCAAACAGCATACCCTGCTGCTCGAGTTCCGCTCCCGAGAGCGTGCGAAGCTGCATATCCCTCTTCGCCAGCGTGGCGGACATCACAAACAGGTAAATACCCGAATCCGCGAGACGGGCCTGTGTCGCCTGGTGCGTCACGATATCATTCTCATGCCACTTGCTGGCCAGTTTGAACATTCGGGCGTGATCGGCAACGAGTTGACCAATTCGCTCAGCATATGACCGTAGACTCGTATCGACGCCCGACACGTCCGGTGCCGACCGCCTCCAGCCCAGGAACAGTTCTGCGGCCAGCGGCACGGCGCGAGAGACGACTTTTGGATTCACTGCATTACGCACGAACCGCGATACGTTCGAGAACATACCCTCGTCGGCGTCCCAACCGAGCGCCTCCTGGATTCCGAGCATCTGCTCGGCCAGCTGTTTTCCACCATATGCAAAAATAAACGGCTGCATGACCTCATTCGACCCTTCCACAATGCGGTGAATCCGGTTGTCACGCCAGGCCCGTTCGAGTTCATTTTCCGTCATATACCCTTCGCCACCCATGATTTCCATGGCATCGTCCAGGACTTCCCACCCTATCTGGGAGCAGAATACCTTCGTCATGGCCGTTTCCACCATGATGTCCTTGTCACCTCGATCGAGCATACCGGTCATCATGTACAGTACGGCATCGGCCGCGTATACGTAAGAATGCATGCGCGCAACGCGTTGCCGAACCAATTCAAACTCTATCAGGGGACGATCGAACTGATGGCGGGTCTGTACCCACTTCGTAGCCTGCTCAGCGCCTCGACGGGCGGCTCCGGTTATCCCGGCAGACAGCGTGCATCGACCAAAATTCAGGCACGTAAGCGCGACCTGTAAGCCTCGGCCCTCCTCATGCAACACGTTTTCGCGGGGCACGCGCACATCTGTGAAGCGAATCCGGGCCTGCCATGTGCCGCGAATTCCCGTTTTTGAGCGGTTTTTCTCAAAAATATCCACACCGTCCATAGCCGGATTCAGGATCAGCGCCGTGACAGCGTCACGTTCCTTCCCTTTGATCATCATGCGCTGCTTGGCCATCACGGTGAACACACCCGATAAGGCTCCCGACGTGCTCCACTTCTTCTCTCCGTTGAGAATAAAGTACTTGCCATCTTCCGTGAGTTCACATCGCGTTTCCTGTCCCGCGGCATCGGAACCAACATTCGGCTCCGACAGGCAGAATGCTGACAGGTACTCGCGCGCCACCTTCGGCAGATAGGTCTCTTTCTGCTCATCCGTACCGAACAACATGATGGCCTTACACCCAATGGACTGGTGAGCCGAGACCATGACGCCGGTGGACCCGCAGTAGGCGCCGATTTTTTCCAGCACGCGATTGTAGCTGGTGATGCCCATTCCGAGTCCACCGAATTTCTCAGGAACCGTCAGGCCCATGATGCCCATATCAAAGAGGCGCCGGATGACCCAGTCCGGGATGTACTGCTTCTGATCGATTTCAACTGCAGGGTGCTCATTCTTCAGATAATCCTCCAACTCATCGAGGAGCGCATCGCATCGCTGGCGCTCATCGGCCGACTCCGAAGGGTACGGAAGCACGGAGTCGTTCCGGAACCGACCCCAGAACAGATTCTTGGCAAAGCCCAGCTCATCAGGCTCAGGACCGAGCATGCGGTCAATGTCCTGGATCATTTTCTGGTCTTTTTCCGAGACGTTCTTGAGTTTCATCGTGTCGAGGCCCATGGTCATTCTCCGCTGGTATGTGTGGCAGTACAGAAGGTCCAATACCTCACCTGCAAAATCGGTTCCTGTGCGCAAATGAGGCTGGTGTACACCGTTAAGTTGGTGTCCCCTATTTTCCGTTGTGACAAGCCATTCCAGCCATTTTGAGCGCCCGCAACCCAGACGTTAATTCTTTGTGAACACCCCTTTTACCAAACGGCTGGCCACCGTACAGCGCGAGAAGAAGTCATGCCTGTGCGTGGGCCTGGACCCGGATGTGGACCGGCTTCCACCCCACCTCGGGAGTTCTGCCATTGACGCCGTTCGCCGATTCACCGCGGACATCATTGAAGCCACATCCGATGTCGCGGCCGCATACAAGTTCAATTTTGCCTTCTTCGAGGCGCTCGGGAGCGATGGCATGCACCTCCTTCGCGAACTTGTCCCGATAGCGCGCCAATACGCTCTCACCATTGCCGATGCCAAACGCGGCGACATTGGCAACTCGGCCTCCTTCTATGCACGCTCCGTTTTTGACCATCTCGGCTTCGATGCTGTCACCGTGGCACCGTACATGGGTCGCGATGCCGTGGAGCCGTTTCTTTCCCGCAGCGGGACCTGTGCCTTTGTGCTCGTTCGTACGAGTAACCCTGGTGGAAACGATCTGCAACTCCTGGACGTCGGCGGCACCCCCCTGTACGAACGCGTGGCAAGACTCTCGTCATCGTGGGCTGAGACGCAACCGGGCGAACCCGGCTTCGTTGTCGGCGCCTCAGACCTTGAGGCGATGGCGAGGCTGCGCGCACTCCATCCGGACGTTCCTTTTCTCATCCCTGGAGTCGGTGCGCAAGGGGGAAATGCCCGGCAGGTCATGGCCGCGGCCGCAGGTGGTCCCCTGCTCGTAAACAGCAGCCGGTCCATCCTCTATGCGTCGACCAACAAGGGTTTCGCCGAGGCAGCGGGCCGCGCGGCCCGCGAGCTCGCTGCCGAACTCAATCCATACGCAATCGAATGACAGCACCCGATTCCATACCAGTCCTGTACAGGATTGTCCGGATGACCTTCCAACCCGAGCACGTTGATGCCTTCCTGCAGCTTTTCGAAAACGCACGGCCTCGTATCGAAGCCGTAAGCGGATGCCGTTCAGTCGCGCTGCTCCGCGACGCCGACCGACCCAACGTATTCACGACCTTCTCTGTCTGGGACTCCGATGCCGCCCTCCAGGCGTACCGCTCATCCGATTTCTTCCGCTCCACGTGGTCACGCACGCGGGCCCTCTTCCTCGAAAAGCCGGTCGCCCACAGCTATCACGTTGAGGTTACCGCGTAAAGGATGCCCGCAGGAAGAATGACTGCCCGGCTGCGGGCAGGCCGAGCTGAGGCAGTAGTACCGCGTCGAACACGTTATTCGCCCCCGCAGCCACCTCCAGGAACCAGGAACGGTCCGGCAGAAAGCGCCGGTATGTAATATCTGGATGCACGCGCCACGCGGTGGGCAGCGCCACGAACTCACTTGAACCGGTTCGCGCCCAGGCCCGCCCTGTATAGTCGACACGAAGCCCGAGGTGGAATCCGGGGCCCAGTGCTTTCCGGATCGCAACCTGTGAAAGGATCTCTGGTCGTTCCGCAAGATGGTCCTCGCCGTCGGGCGACAGTTCAACAGGACGCATCCACGTGCCATGACCACGCAACTGCAGCCCCAATGAGGGCCACTGCGCCGCTGTGGTGAGCTCAACACCCCACAACCGTGAGCCCTGCAGGTTTATCCGACGGCGCTTTCGCACGCCGTCAACGACCACGTTTTCCTGGTCTATCGTATTGAAGGTTCGATTTCGGAACACCGTCAGGCCAACGTCTACATGGCGCACCTGTCCACGTGTCGCAGCCTCCATGACATGCGTTACTTCCGGTTCAAGTTCTGCATTCAATAAAAATCGGTCCAGGGCTCCATCAAAAAGCTCGCGCATGGTGGGCATTCGAACCTCTCGAGCCGAAGTTACCCCTACTGTCCATGTGCTCCCAAGCGGGTGCTGCAGTGACACATATCCAGTTCCTGCCTGAAACCCATCCACACCGGGCTTCAAGCCCGTCTCTGGCATGGACTTCCATTCCAGAGAGGCCCCCGATAACAAATGAATGGAGCCTGAGAGTGGACCAGCAGCATCCACACCCAGTACGCCGTTGTGCTCCCTGAACTGCTCCGGCGCCGTGGTCCGAGGCTCGGGCTGCAGGGTCGACTCCGTTTTTTCGTGCCGGCTCGTCATGAGCTGCGCCGTCGCGGCTACATCGAATCCTCCCCACCGGCCTTCTGTCAGAAGACGTGCGCCCATGGTCACATCCAGGTCTTCCTGCCTCGTCTCCGGCCGACGGAACGAAAGGTCTGGATACTCATCAATGTGCTGTTCGAATCTGGACAGCCAGAATACATTCTTTACCCAGGGAGCCCACTGCCGCCCAATTGACACAATGGAGTTTCTCCACACGGGATACTTCCAGCGCCGCGGCGGATCGCTCACCGTCGTGAGATGTCCCTCGGGAGCGACGCCAGCTTCAGATTCAGCGTGGAGTGCCATGAGGGTCGTCCGGCCTTCCTGCCAGCTCAGGAATCCGGACCCGGATGTTCTGTCGGAATTGAGCCGAAGGTCACGGTCGCCGTCAAGAGGCACATCTGCAGCTGCCGGCGTTGGTATGCCTTTTCTGGTTACATAGCTGCCAGTAAATAGAATCGATCGGTTCCCAGTATTACGGCTCCAGAGAACATCTTGCTGCCACAGCCCACCGCTGCCTCCTTTGCCGGACAACTCCAGCAGGGACCCCGACTGGGTTGGTGCCCTGGTAGTGAGAAGGAGCACTCCCCCTGCCCCGCCCACGCCAAGCCGAGGCCCAGCCGCACTACGAACAGCTGCCACTGATCCGATGAGGGCCGCAGGAAGCGCCCCGAGATCGAATCTGTTATCCCACGGGATGTTCAACGGAACGCCATTGAGGAGATATTCAGTCTGGCGCTCACCGGCACCCCGCATGTAAGCCAGGGTTTCCCCACGCGAGTTCGTCTGCACGTGAAGTCCCGATACGGTACGCAGCACATCGGGTACAACGGCGGCATTCATTGCCGCGACATCTGCCAGTTGTATCCGTTGCACGCGAAGGCCCGCCCCTCTCCGCTCGGACTCCAGTGCCGTAGATCCGATGATTATCTCTTCCAGGGACCATGTACGCAGTGAGTCTTCGCCCGCTGTGTGTTCCTGTGCCGCGGACTCAGCAGTACTGCACAGGAGGATCACCAGAAGCCATCGTACGCAGGGACGGACGGCTGTCATCATCAGATTATCGTGCCGTCCGGAATGTGCGCGTTTTTGGGAATCACGATTATGCCTTCCCGGATGAAATAATTCTCGGCATCGACCGTCTCACGTCCCTCGCTGTTGCGGATAACACATCGCTTTCCAATGCAGGCGTTCCTGTCAATGATGGCCCCTTCTATTACTGTATCGTCTCCAATCCCCGGTTTATCTGGTCCCTTTTTTGATGATCGATGCGACGCATCCTGCCAGTGATAGTAGTCTGAGCCCAGCATAACCGTGTTTGTAAGGGACACATTGTTGCCGACGAAGGACCTCAGCCCGATCATACAATTGGAAATTTTCGCGTTCAGTACGACCGACGCCTCAGCAATGAGTGAGTTCTCGACGAAGGAGTTCTGGATTTTTGCCGGAGGCAGCATGCGCGCATTCGTGTAGAGAGGCATGTCTGGATTGTACATGTCGAATTCCGGTTTGCTGCGTGCCAGCATCAGGTTGGCCTCGAAGAACGAGCGGATGGTTCCAATGTCGCTCCAGTACCCTTCGAAAGGATAGGACACGACCTGTCTGACCGAAATGGCATCAGGAATGATTTCCTTACCGAAATCATGGGCGCTGGGCGATGCATCCAGAAGATCAAGCAGCACCCCGCGTGAGAACACGTAGATTCCCATGGATGCCAGGAATGTGCGTCCCGCCGCCTCCATTTCCGGACTGACGCGGCTCTCCTTCCCGGCCAGTTCATCGGCCGCTGGCTTTTCGTGAAAGTGGGTAATCCGCTCATCGTCATCGGCCTTCAGGATACCGAATCCCGGGGCATGGTCGGCGTGCACCGGGATGGTCGCGATACTGATGTCCGCTTTCTTGTCCACATGAGCATTGAGCATATGCCTGTAGTCCATCGAATACAGTTGATCTCCCGACAGGATCAGTATATGGTCGTAGGTATACGATTCCAGGTGCTTCATGCTCTGCCGGACGGCATCGGCCGTACCCTGGAACCATTCTTTGGATTCAGGGGTCTGCTCGGCCGCCAGGATGTTCACAAACCCGTCCCGAAAGGCGTCGAAACGGTATGTCTGGGTGAGGTGCCTGTTCAGACTGGCTGAGTTGTATTGCGTCAGTACGAAAATCTTGTTGATATCCGAGTTGATGCAATTCGATACAGGAATGTCAATGAGACGATATTTTCCAGCAAGTGGTACGGCCGGTTTGGATCGCCGGTGTGTTAGTGGAAAAAGCCGGGTGCCGGCTCCCCCACCGAGCACCATGGCTATCGTTTTTTTTGGATTGTAGGACATGTTCCTCCAGGTTTTGCCTGAACCTACTGCTCCCGGTCGGACAGCGCAAATTATCGGACCATGAAACACGACGATTGGACGCGGTGTACACCGTTTCCATGAGCAATCCGTCACGTTACCTCGTAGAAAACATCCGAAAGAGCCTGGCACAGGCGCGACGGAGAATGGTTACCGTCAACGTGACCAGAGGGGGCCTACTGACATTAGCGCTGGTGCTGTCTCTCGCGGTGCTACTCGTCGCCATTGAGGCATGGCTATGGACGGCACCAGCTGTACGAATCGCACTGGCATTACTCTTCCTCGCTGCCCTGGTTGGAGCCATCCTCTGGTGGGTGGTCCGCCCGCTGCTCCAGGCATTCGGATGGTTACCGGGCCTCAGTGACCAGGACGTGGCCCGGCTCCTTGGTCGGGCGAATGAGAGCATTTCGGATCGTCTCATCAATCTCTTGCAGCTCCTGTCGGGACGTCATTCAGATGCCCCACCTGACGTTATTGAGCGCGCTGTCGTTGGGCTCGCGAACCCCGTCCCCGACACGGCACTGGCACGTCTGGCACCGTGGAATGCCGTCGCAAAGCCGGCACGCCTGCTTTCGGTGCCCATTGTTGTACTTCTGGTCGTGGCTCTCGCCGCTCCGGGCTGGATTGTCGATGCCGGAGGTCGCCTCGTTCAGCCGGGCACCACGTTCACTCGGCCTGCGCCGTTCCGCATTGAGGTCGAGCCCGGCTCGACCGAGCTTGTGGCTGGCACGTCGCTTGACATAGATGCCCGCCTGGCCGGAGCGCCGGATGGCACGCGCCCGGCGCTTGAGACCATGCAAACGGGCGAAAACCAGGCCCAACTGTCCGACATGTCTGAATCCCCGGCTCCCAGCTCCTGGCACGCATCCATCATGGATGTGAAACGTGACTTCCGGTACCGTGTCGTAGCATCGGGTGTGTCGAGTCCATGGTATACCGTTTCGCTCCTGAATCGGCCACTGGTCTCGCAACTCAATATTGAACTTGATTACCCGCGCTATACGCGGCTTCCTCGACGTTCGCTCGACAACAATGTTGGCGATGTGTCAGCGCTCATGGGAACGCTTGTGAGTGTTCGTATCCGGGCAGCAGGTGCTGAGGTCGATCGCGCTCGCCTTGTGTTCGACTCCGGGCGTTCGGTCAATGCAGAGGTGGACGGATCCGAGATTACAGCCACCTTTCCGATTACGGGAAACGATTCGTGGCGCGCTGAACTGATTTCCCCTGACAGTATCTCGAACGCGGCCCCGATCGAGTACAGGATTTCTGCCAGTCGGGATCTCGCGCCGGATATTACCATTCTGGAGCCTGAACCACTGTCTGATCTTCCTGGAGACCTGCGGACGTTCCTGCTCGTAGGAATTACCGACGACTACGGTTTTCGTGACCTCGCACTGCACACGCGCCTGGCAGAAAGCAGATTTGGACAGGTTTCCGACTCCTTTTCGGTGACGATGCTACCTCTCGAGAGCACGTTGCAATTGGATCAGGAAATTCCGTACGACTGGGACGTTGCGGCGATTACGGGATTGGATCTCGTTCCTGGAGACGTGCTGGAATACTACCTCGAAATAAGAGACAATGATGCCATATCCGGCTTCAAGGCAGCGCAGTCCCGCGTTCACCGGCTGCGCGTGCCGTCGCTGGCTGAGAAATACGAATCCCTGGACTCAAGGGAAGACGACGCAGAAGACAGTCTCGATGAACTCATGGAAAGAGCCAGGAAGGCCCGTGAGGATTTCGATGCGCTGCGCGAAGAGCTGCTCCGCGACCCCGACACGGATTTCCAGGATGAGCGGGCTGTCGAGAAATTGCAGGAGCAACAGCGCGAGATGGAGGAGGCCATTGATGACGTCGCTGAGAAAATGCAGGAAATGGCCGATGACATGGCCAGCGAAGATCTCGTATCGGATGAAACCCTGAAGTCATTCGAAGAGCTGCAGGAAGTTGTCGAAGAAGTGCGTTCGCCTGAACTCATGGAGTCGCTCCGCGACCTCGAGGAGTCCCTGAAACAAATGAACCCGAACCAGATGCAGGAGGCTCTGGAAAATTTCGAGTTCTCCGAAAACCAGTACCAGCAGCGTCTGGAGCGGACAATCGAGCTCTTCAAGAACTTCCGTGTGCAGCAGGATATGGAAGAGGTCCAGAAACGGGCCGATGATCTGGCTCAAACCGAGGAGCAGCTTGCTGAGGAGACGGAGCGGTTGCCCTCTGAGGAGGCCGCCGAGGAGCGGGCGGACAAGGCGGAACAGATTGCTGAGCAGCAGGAAGAGGCCGCTGAGGAAATGGAAAACCTGCAGAAGAAGCTGGAAGAGATCCAGGAGCGCATGGAGGAATTGCGTAGCCAGCCGAAGCAGGAAATGCAGGATCTGGTTGAGGACACGCAGGACCGGAAAATGCCCGAGAAGATGCGGGAGAATGCTGATGAAATGCGATCCGGAGATCAACAGAAGGCTCAGCAGCAACAGCAGGACATGTCGCAGCAGCTGCAGGAACTGTCCGGGGACCTGTCACAACTGCAGATGAACACAGCAGGTCAGCAGCAGCAGATCAACCTGGCCGGAGTGCGTTCGGTACTGGAAGACGTGCTCACGCTGTCGCGTGACCAGGAGGCTCTCAGACAGGACGTGGACGGCTTTGCCATCGACTCTCCCCGGCTGAGAGAGGCTGCGAGGGACCAGGCGCAACTCAGTGACGGCCTCAGCGTCGTAGCCGATACGTTGCAACGGCTCTCACGTGAAATTCCCCAGATGTCCCGCGTTATACAGGAGGAAACCGGCAATGCACTTCGCCTCATGGGTGAGTCCACCGACGCGCTGAGCGAACGGACGGCCCGACGGGCGACGACGGGCCAGCAGGGCGCCATGTCACACCTCAATGAGCTTGCGCTTCTGCTCAGTGATCTGCTCAACCAGATGAACAACGCGTCGGGTGCAGGCCAGGGCAACATGTCCATGGAGCAGATGATGGAACAGCTCCAGAATATGGGGCAGCAGCAGCAGCAGCTCAACGAACAGGTTCAGCAGTTGCTCAACGACATGCAGGGGAACCGCCTCACACAGGACATGACGGAGCGCCTGCGGCAACTGGGTGCCCAGCAGGAACAGATGCGTCAGCAGCTCCGACAACTCAGCCGGAACCGGGAACTCCGCAACAAGGCCCTCGGGGATCTCAATCGCATTGCAGAGCAGATGCAGGAATCCATACAGGAAATGTCGGAGAACCGGGCCAACCGTAGGACCATTGAACGCCAGAATGAAATCCTGACCCGACTGCTCCAGGCGTCACAATCTCTTCAGGAGCGCGGGCGTGAAAACAAGCGCGAGGGACGATCGGCGGACGACATCCTCCGTGACAGTCCGGCGGAACTAACACCGACGGAACAGGCCGAGCGCCTGCGCCGCGACCTCATCCGGGCGCTTGAATCCGGCTACGCCGACGATTACCAGCAGCTCATTCGCCGCTACTTTGAACTGCTCCAGGAGTCGGGACAGTAGGATCCGGGCGCCCGCTGATGAACCGGGAGGCAAGGTCCGGCGTGGGCATGCGGCAACTGTCCTGCTTTCCGAACCACTGGTACCGATTGCGCGCTATCCAGTTGTAGACAGAATCACGAAGTCGTTTCGGAATAATCCGGAATATCCACAGAAGTCCGATGCCCCCCCCAAGCCGTCGGGCTATACGAAGCGCCGCGTCGGACGCATCGTAGACAGACCCATCCTCAATCAGCACAATGCTGTCCAGGTGGTCCGCGTCCAACCCGTGTGTAGACAATAGCCTGGCTCCAGCCTCTGACTGGAGAGCACCGAAGCGGAAGACAGCCTCCTGATCTCTGTCAATCACGAAGTTGACACTGGCATTGCAAAGGTTGCACACACCATCGAAGAGTATGACCGGGTGTTTATCCATGGTGCCCTTGTACTCGCACTATTCCGTTTCTATCCCGGCGCCGGAAGCGCTTCGTTAATCTTGTAAAAACATTCGCTATTCCGTATTTTCAAGGCTCTTTAACACCAAATGAAGCAGGTATGGCAAACCCGAAGAGGATTCTGATCATTTCCGGAGAAGTGGCGCCATTTTCCGATACGTCGTACATCGCCCGACTGGCAAGGAACCTTCCGGAAGCCCTGCACGAAACGGGAGAATACGAAACGCGGATTATGATGCCCCGCTATGCCACGGTCAGTGAACGCAGAAATCGGCTTCATGAGGTGATACGCCTTTCGGGTAGCGAAATCACACTCGGTGACCGCACCGAAACCCTCCGAGTGAAGGTGGCTTCCATTCCTGGCATCCGTCTCCAGGTCTATTTCATGGACAACGTGCACTATTTCAAGCGTAAGGGTGTCTTTGCGGACCGATCAGGCAAAATTTTTTCCGACAACCTTGAGCGGGCCGCCTTCTTTTCCCGCAGCGTAATCCGTACCATCCGGAACCTGGGTTGGCAACCCGACCTGGTACACGCCTTCGGTTGGATGAGCGGATACGTCCCGTATGTCCTTCGCACCGAGTTCGCAGATGATCCGCTTTTCAGCGATGCCAAGATTGCCTACACGCCGCAGATCGTTGAATTTGAAGACGCCATGTCTGCCGAAGATATCGTCTCGCTCAGGCTTGCATCAAAACAGGATCTAAAGGGCATGAGCCCGAACCGGGTCGGTATGCACTTTGCTGATGGCGTTATTTTTCCGGCAGAAATCGGTGATCACGCTGAAGAGCACCCGGTCTTCTCTGACGACATCGAGACCCAGCGCGATCAGGCCATAGCGCTTTACGACGCCATCTCGCCAGGTGTCCCGGCTTGATATTTCTGGAGACTGTCATGGGGACGTCATTTTGCACTTTCGGGCGTGAAACATACACGGCCTCGCAGGCATAGTACGCTTCCGAACAGGGAACCCCATCGGCCTCGGTCTTTGGGGTTTTCCGTTTCATTGCTACGTCAATCCGCCCGGGAGCTCATCTTCCGATTCATACCGATCCGCATGTCTTCTATCAGGTTGGGGTTCCTCCCCATCATCCTGTTTCTATTCATCGCAGCCTGCGGCGACGAGCCCTCAGAAGTGGGTATTGGTCTGGTCGATGCGCAGTCAGCACGCACGACTACTGAAGTCCTGCCCGTATTGAACCTGGCCTCTGACGGTCCTGCCGACGAAACAGGTGGCTCTCTCGCTGGAGGCGCCAGCGGATTCCTGGCAGGACGCGTAGTCGATCCTGCGGTCGGTGTCATAGCCCGCGATGCCTTCGTCGACTTTGCTCCCGGCACGACACCTGGACAGCACGTCGGACAGGTAGTCGAGTCCGTCGAACTCCGGTTTCCGGTCAGTTACGTGCTGGGAGATACCCTGTCTACACTGTCGCTGCAGATCCACGCCATGACAGACGAATGGGTAGCCGAAGGGCGACAGGCCGACACGACGCTCACCACGGGTGCCCTCATCACCGAGGTGGACGTCGATGTCACAAGCGACACACTTCGCATTCCTATGCCGGAAGGCTGGGTTGCCGCCAATGCTCAGCGTCTCCTGTCCACTGATATGCAGACCCTTTTCAACGGCTTCCGTCTTCACGTTGACGCCGGTAACGCCATAATCGGGAGCAGCCTTTTCGGATCCCGGTTACAGGTCATGCTTGGCTCTGGCGAACGCGTGGATTTCCCGCTTTCTCGCTTTCTGACAGCCGTTGACCGGTCCGTTCCTGGCGCTACGGACCCCTTGCCACCACATGTGCTCGTAGATACAGGGCTATCCTCCCTCTCACTTACGTTTCCGATTCCCGATACCGTTTCCGTACATCGTGCGGAACTGCGCGTGGACATCGCGCCGCCACCTGAGTCGGACGGGCCGGGGTTCGCCCGCCCCGCGTTCACGACGCTTGCACTTCGTGCTGTTACGGAAGACGGCACGTCATCACTGGACATTGAAACCGTTGCCGTGGACGCCAACGGGCGTGCCGAATTCCGGAACGGAATCATTACAGATATCATTCAGCAGGCATCGCTCGCAGCGTCCAATTTTGACCGCTTCGAGTTGTATATCCCTGTTTCGAGCACTTCCGTTGGACACCATCGACTGAGACAGGATGCGGACGGCACACCGCGCCTCCTTTTGACCTATTCACCAATGAACTGACCCATGCTCAGACGATCGCTTCCAATTCTGATGTTCATGGTCTCTGTGGCCGCACTCGAGGTGGCGGCGCAAAGCCTGTCAGATGGGTCCATTTATTCCCGCTTCGGCATAGGACAGCGGGAATCGTTTGTTTCGTCTCAGTCCCAGGCCATGGGAGGTGGCGGCTTCGCTCTCGGCTCGTTCCGCTATGCCAACCTGGCCAATCCTGCCGGGCTCTCCGACCAGTTCTTCACGCGGGTGAACGGCGGTATGGTCATCGACAGACTCATCGCCTCCGAGACCGGCGTCGACGACTCGAAGTTGACCTCCGGGCAATTCAATGCCGTGCACGGCAGTTTTCCCATCCTCACCCGGAAGTTGGGTATGGCGCTCGGCTTTGCACCGTTCACACGTATGAACTACCGCGTCGATCAGTCGTCCACGCTGATTACGGACCCGGAAACGGGCACACAGACGCCCATTGTTACATCCTACAAAGGAAACGGCGGTCTGCACAAGCTGTCTGCTTCCGCTGGGTATCAACTGAACGAAAAGCTCAGCGTAGGCGCCACGGCCGCCTATATTTTTGGCATTCTTGAAGATACGCAGCGTACCACGTTCAACGATCTCAATTTCGACGACTCCAACGTCGTGTCATCCACGCGGCTTGGTGGATTCTCGCCGACACTCGGTGTCCGGTTCTTTGACCAGAGCAGTTTTTTCGGTGAGCGTCCATTTGGCGCTGGAGTTGCAGTCACCATTCCCACTTCGCTCACGGGAGCCCGCACGCTTCGCCTGGATCGAAGTCAGACGGCCGATACGCTCCGCGCCGCTGCGTCTGGTGGTGTTGACCTGCCCGTACAGGTTGTAGCCGGCCTGATGTACCGACCTGCACCCAGCCTGACTGTAGTCGCTGACGTACAATATGAAGAGTGGACGTCCTTTTCTTCGGACTTTCCCCTGGCAGGACTGACAGCCGGACAGAACACACTCGACGATCGTACCCGCCTTTCGGCAGGTGTGGAATACTGGCCAGGTTCCCGGCAACCTTTTGGATCGTATTTTGTCCGAATGGCGTACAGGGCGGGCATTTACACGGATCAGTCGTATATATCACCCGATCCATCGGAGCGCATCCGGTCTGTGGGTATAACCGGCGGACTCAGTCTTCCCACAGCCATCCCTGGCACGACTATTGACTTGAACATAGACGTTGGCCGTAGAGGTACGACATCGAACGGACTCGTCGAAGACCGGTACTTCAGGTTTGGCCTGAATATCAACTTCGGTGAACGCTGGTTCGAGCGTATTCCTCTCGGGTAACCTGCAACGACACTATAAGACATCCCCCAGAGTACCATGAACAGGATCCCCACCTTCCCTGCGAAATCCATTCTGCTGCTGCTTCTCACGATGCTGGTCAGTTCGGCTGGATACGCCGGAACTTCTGCCGCGCAGACCACCGAGGAGTGCGAAGCGGACGACAGGACCATTCGCGTGAATTACAGTCTTTACGCCGAGGATTACAAGAACAAGAGCTTCGATACAGCCCTACCCTACCTGCGTTGGATTTTACGCTGTGCGCCGGGTTTCCCCGCCAATTCAGATCGTAATTTCGAGCGCGCCGTAAAGGTCTATGAGGGCATTGCGCTTGCAGCTGAAGATGAGGAAACCCAGCGGGTATACCTGGATTCCGCCCTCTACATATATAATACGGCCCTGCCGCGCATGGAAGAGGCCGGTATCGAGGCGTCTGAGTTTGAGTGGGTATTCAACAAGGGTCGTTTCCTGCAGACTCATGGTAACCTGTTCGAAAACAGCCAGGCTCAGATTGCAGAAGCCTACCGCCAGGCCTATGAACTCGATCACACGCGGCTTCAGGCATACTATGTGAACTATATCATAGATGACATGGTGCGCCAGGACCAGAAAGCCGACGCCATAGAGTTCCTTGACAGGGCGGAAAGTGATTTTCCTGACAGTGAAGAAGTGCTGCAATTGGTCAATCAATGGCGAACGCAACTTTTCACATCTCCAGCAGACAGGATTGGCTTCCTGGAAGACCAGTTGACTGACAACCCCGACGACATGGAGCTGAAGGAGGAGCTGCTCGATCTGTATCTGCAGGAGAGCATGCGTACCGAGGCCTATGAGCTGGCAGATCAGGTCATGCAGAGTGCACCCACGGCCAAGCTATACCGGACAGTGGCAAAAATGCGCCTGGAAGACGGTAATTCGGAAGAGGCCATTCGGCTTTACGAAGAATCCCTGTCGCTCGAGGGGGGCATGGATTCTGCCAAGGAAGTGTACTACAACATTGGAATTGCGCATCAGCAGGAAGGACGTCTGGCCCGGGCACGCACGTCGTTTCGACGTTCCCTCCAGGTCGATCCGTCCTATGCCCAGGCTCTTATGGCCGTTGGCGACCTGTACGTATCGGCCGTCCAGGGATGCGGATCGTTCGAGCGTGAGGACCGCGCCGTCTACTGGCTGGCTGCGGACTACTTTGACCGCGCTGCATCGCGGGCGGATGACGACCGTATTGCCCAACAGGCTCGTGCGAGAGCACGTAATCTGACACAGTTCTACCCGTCGGCAGAGGATAAATTTTTCAAGAGCTGGAATCCAGGAGACCGGATTACGATTGATTACGGCTGTTACACATGGATCAACGAGTCCACCACGGTGCGATAGCATTTCATACGGCAACCGAGCCTGACACCGTCACCTCCCCCCATACACCTGCACGCCCATGTCCCAGATTCTTGATGTCTTCGCCCGCCAGATACTCGACAGCAGAGGCAATCCTACTGTTGAAGTGGAAGTTATCACAGAAGACGGCTTCATGGGGCGTGCCGCCGTCCCGAGTGGTGCATCGACCGGTGAGCGCGAGGCCGTTGAACTGCGTGACGGCGATTCCCAGGTGTACGGTGGAAAAGGTGTGCTTACGGCTGTGGAAAACGTCAATGAGGTCATCGCTCCTGAACTGGAAGGTTGGTTTGTATTCGATCAGGCCGAAATAGACAGTCATCTCATTCAACTGGACGGCACCGAAAACAAGAGCCGTCTTGGTGCCAACGCCCTGCTGGGCGTCTCGCTGGCCGTCGCGAATGCTGCAGCTGAAGCCTCCGGACTTCCCCTCTACCGTTACATCGGTGGCGCGGGCGCGCGCACGCTTCCTGTGCCGATGATGAACATCATCAACGGAGGACGTCACGCCGACAACAGCGTCGACATGCAGGAGTTCATGATCATGCCGACCGGTGCCCCAATCTTCTCGGATGGCCTACGCATGGGCGTGGAGGTTTTCCACGCGCTGAAAAACGTGCTTTCCGACCTCGGTCACAGCACGGCGGTGGGTGACGAAGGAGGGTTCGCTCCCAATCTTTCCTCGAATGAAGAGGCCGTCGAAGTCATTCTTCGTGCCATTGAACGGGCCGGCTACAAGCCCGGAGACGATATACACATCGCGCTGGATCCGGCCACATCTGAGATGGCGGTAGAGGGCGGGTACCAGTTCTGGAAAAGTGACCCGGACCGGACGCGGACCTCCGACGAGATGGTCGCATTCTGGCGCACATGGATCGACAAATATCCCATTATATCGATAGAAGACGGTATGGCGGAGAACGACTGGTCCGGATGGCAGGCGCTGACGGCTGCTATCGGTGACAGGGTACAGATCGTAGGAGACGACCTCTTCGTGACAAATACCACGTTTCTGCAGCGGGGCATTGATGAGGACTCTGCCAACGCCATTCTAATCAAGCTCAATCAAATAGGAACGCTCACAGAGACCCTCAGCGCAATTGAACTCGCGCACAAACACGGATTCGCCACCGTGATTTCCCACCGTTCGGGCGAGACCGAAGATACGACCATTGCTGATCTGGCTGTAGCCGTCGGCAGTGGCCAGATCAAGACAGGTTCCGCCAGCCGATCTGACCGACTCGCCAAATACAACCAATTGTTGCGTATTGAAGAGCAACTGGCAGCCGCTGCCGTTTATCCTGCCAGAAAAGCGTTTCGTTTTTCGTAGATTGGGCGCGAGAGTAGTCAGAACACGCTCAGAAGCCTGTCCAGGTACGTCGAACCATGCCCAAACGCAAACAGAGTTTCCTGGTGCGTCACAGCATGAGGCTTCTGGCCTCGGCGGGGCTTCTACTGCTCATTTGGGTCCTGCTCCTCGACACGCATAGCCTCTGGACACGAATCGTGCTCCATACCGAGCAGCGGGCGCTCCAGACTGAAATCGCCGAGATTTCCGGCGAAATCGATCATGTGAACCAACTGCTGAATCGTCCATTATCAGACGCCGACGTAGAGCGCATTGCCCGCGAGGCATACAGTATGCAGCGCCCCGGTGAGTTGGTCTTCCCGCTGGTCGAACCATGACAGACGGCCATCGCTCTACGGACCTTGCTGTAGGAATTGATCTTGGTGGCACGTCCATCAAGGCCGCCCTGGTCTCCAGGCAGCAGGGTCTCATTGAACAGACTACAGCCCAGACGGAGGCTGACAAAGGACCCGTCCATGTGCTCGATACGATTGCCAGTCTCGTACAGTCGTTTACCGGAGAAACCGGGGACGTGCTTGGAGTCGGTATTGGCTCTCCTGGTGCCATCAACTGGGAGCGAACCACGGTAACACGACCTCCGAACCTCCCCGGCTGGGAAGTGGTAAACGTGGGCGATGAACTGGCGAAACGTCTCGACGCTCCCCTGCTCACCCTCGTCGAGAACGATGCCAATGCCGCCGGACTGGGCTCGGCGCACTACGGCGCTGGTCACGGTTTCGCATCCTTCGTGATGGTCACCCTCGGAACCGGAGTCGGTGGAGCCATCATCCATGAGAATCACATTTTCCGCGGCAGCACGGGAGCGGCTGGTGAGATTGGTCACATGTCTATTGATTACGAGGGTCCCATTGCCCGCAGTGGCGTAGCGGGTGCCATCGAGGCGTACCTGGGCCAGCGATTCCTCTCGCGGCAGGCGCGGTACATGCTACTCAATCGGCGAGACAGTCTGATACATCAGATGGCCCAGCCTGACCTGATGGGTATCACCCCACGCATGCTGTACGATGCGGCTGTCTCCGGTGACACTGGGGCGCGCGAGGTCCTGGATTGGGCGGGGCACAAGTTAGGCTGCGTCCTGGGGTCCATTGTGAATCTACTGGACATCCGGAAGTTCGTCGTCGGAGGTGGACTCTCCGGTGCGGGAGATTACATTCTCGATCCGGCGCGCCGTTCTCTCCAACGGGCTGTGCTTCCTGCCCTCTCGGATGGTCTCGAAATTGTACAGGAAACGGGTGGTAACGATGTCGGCATGCTTGGTGCAGCCCACATGGTATTCCAGTATGTGGACGAACGTCGCTGATCCCGTGTGCTCCCGTTTTCTGCTGATAACCGCCATCGTCCTTCTGTTCGTCCGACCCGCGCTGTCCCAGGAAGCGGGTACGCTGACGCGCCCTGTCGAATTCGTCGCCTCCGATTCCCTCATTATCCGGCTGGCGGCTTCGACGCGCACGGCCTCCCTGGTCGGCGATGCCTCGGTCGTTTACGAAGACGTGCGCCTCTCGGCCTGGACCATCGATATCCTCTTTGACGTCGACGAGCTGCAAGCGCGGGGACTCCGCGCCGATTCCGGTCTGGCAGGCCGCCCTACTATTATCCAGGCTGGAGAAGAATTCAGCGGGACATCGCTGGCATTCAACCTGAATACACGTAGAGGGCGTATTGTTGGAGCGGAGACGCAGATCGAGGATGGTTTCATTCGTGCCGGTGTTGTGAAGGCCATCGAGGACAGTACGCTCTTTATTCGCGATGGTGTCTACACTACGTGCAACTGTACCGAGAACCCGTCCTACTCGCTACGTTCCAAAAAGATGAAAATGGTCGGCGATGACTGGATCTATACGGGACCCATCCAACTCTTTCTCTTCAACATACCGACACCTCTCTGGCTGCCATTCGGATTCCTGCCGGCCCGCGATACGCGCCGATCGGGCCCGCTTCCCCCAACATACGGTGAAGATGAATTCGGTTTTTACCTGCGGGATTTCGGGTGGTACTTCGCCATGAATGAGTTCATGGATCTACAACTGCAGACGGGATTCTGGACGCAGGGTAGCTGGGAAACGCGCGGTCTGTATCGGTATCGAAAGCGGTATGCCTTCGATGGCCAACTACAGATGGACTATGCCCGCTTCCGTAATGGTGTGCGTGGAGATCCCCTTTTCGCCATCCGGCAGACGAGTGCGTTCCGATGGACCCATAATCAGACCATCGGGCAGACCGCCTCGTTCAATTCGAATGTGAACCTGTCGTCGACATCGTTTCTTCGCGCCGTCTCCCAACAATACGACGATCGCGTGAGGCAGGACCTGCAATCGTCCCTGCGCTACAGCCAGCGATGGAATTCACGCAGCGTGTCTGTCCAGGCAAGCCAGCGTCAGTCTCTTGCCAACGGCCAGGTCAATATGGTATTGCCCTCGCTTCGCTTCTCGCAGAACAACGTCAAACTCCTGAGTACCGTGACGACGAGCTACACGCTCAACGTCGACAACCGGTTCGATTTTGCCCCCCTCTCCGACGCCCAACTGGAAGCAGCCGGTGACCCCTCGGCTGCCGACATTTCCTGGTGGGATGCCCTTCGCTCACCCTCAGACTTCCGGCGTGCAACGGGCGACGAGGATCCCTTTTCATTCCGGGCATCTCATCGCATTCCCGTCTCCGCTCCTTTTTCCATTGAATCGTTGCCCGTCCTGGGAAACGTGCGGCTCAATATGTCGCCCTCGGTCACCTATACGGAAGACTGGTTTCTCCGCACAGAAGAGCGCACGCTCGCGGTTGACTCGTCGGCCGTGCTCACAAGCTCCCGTGACGAGTTTTTTGCCCTTCGCCAGTTCAGCTCATCGGTAAACTCGAGCACTGTGTTCTACGGTCAATTTCCTGCCCGATTTGCTGGCCTGAGTCGCATCAGGCACACGGTCCGGCCCAATGTAGGCTTCGCCTACCGCCCTGATTTCTTTGATGAAAGATGGGGATACACCCGCTCGGTGACCAATCCATCGGGTGAAGAAACCCAATTCGCGGTGGTACCCGGTGTGTCGAGGGGCGAACAGCGCGCCATGACGTTTTCCGTCAACAATACGTTTGAGGCCAAGAAAAGGACCGACGACATCGTGAAACTGTTCGACCTGTCTGCCGCGTCGAGCTACAACTTCGCCGCCGATTCACTCAAATTGGCTGACCTGCGTCTCACCGCGCGTACCCGGATCGCCGGGAAGGTGGACGTCGATGCGCGCGGTACGTTTTCGCCGTACGACCTGTCCCCCGGCGGCGCTCTGACAAGAAGCAGCGCGTTTACTGCAACGACGCCGCTTGGTCGGCTGACCTCGGCCAACATCACCGTTCGCACATCGCTGCGCAGTCGCACGGGTGCCGGCAATCGCCCCATGACGGCTCCCCGCGGTGGGTTCGTTCCGGGCGGCCTCGCCGACCCGACTGGCTCGGCGCAGATACTCCAGAGTTCACTGCGTTCTCCCAACACCGATTTTTCCATCCCGTGGTCTACGTCCATCGATTTCACATACGGGATTACGAAGCCCGGACTGGCAACCATTCGCAGGGCTATTCTGAATACGTCATTCGACTTCAGCCTGACACCCAACTGGAAGGTCGCTGGACGCACAGGCTACGATATAGAACAGCGCGAGTTGGTTACGACCAACATTGCCCTGGCACACGACTTCGACTGCTGGCAGATGTCATTCAACTGGATACCTTTCGGTTCTTTCCAGTCGTGGGGATTCGATCTACACGTCAAGAGTGGCCACCTGCGCGATTTGCTGCGCATCCGCCAGCCCAAGTCCGACATCAACGACCGGTTCGGCTCGCTGTTATAGACAAAAAGGGCCCAAAGGCCGCTCTTCTGGCCCGTCGCCAGGAATTTACAGGTCGTTGGGCAGGCTCCGATACGCCTTAACGGCAACACGAAGCTCAGCCTCGTCAGGGGCCATGCCCGGAACACGCATGCGCAGTGCAATTCCATCCACTTCGATATCGAGTTCCGTGACGTGACCCAGGAATTGCCGGCCGACAACGCGTGCCCTGTGGCCATCGTCCCGGAGAACCACATCTTCGGCGCGAACGGACACGACGTGGCCTGTGTCCGGCTCGAAGCCCGTCAGCCTCACGCCGTCCGCCGGATCGACCAGAATATTCGCGCCACCCAAAAATGACGCCACAAAGGCTGTTTCGGGCTCCATGTAGAGGGTTTCTGGTCGCCCGATCTGAACGACCCGGCCCGCCCGCATAACCGCCACCTGGTCCGACATGGCCATGGCCTCCTCCTGGTCATGCGTGACGTAGAGGCTCGTCAGACCAATATCCTTCTGGAGAGCTTTGAGCTCTTTTCGCGTCTGCTGACGAAGCGCGACGTCCAGATTCGACAGGGGTTCGTCGAAGAGGATGACCTGGGGCTCAACGGCCACGGCACGGGCCAGAGCCACACGCTGCTGCTGGCCGCCCGACAATGAGGGCACGGGTGTATCCTCGAACGCGGCCATATCCACGCGCTCCAGCACGTGGCGGACGCGCTCACGCACGTCCGCCTTCTTCATTCTCCGCACATTCAGTCCGTAGGCCACATTCTGACCCACCGTCATATGAGGGAACAGCGCGTAGTTCTGGAACACCATGGCGGTGGGCCGCCGGGAGGCGGCGAGCGGCACCACATTCTGATCGCCAATGATAATATCACCCTCGTCGGGGGCTTCGAAACCGGCTATCATGCGCAGCGTGGTCGACTTGCCGCATCCGCTCGGGCCAAGCAGAGAGAAGAACGACCCGGCCGGGACCTCAAACGATACCCCGTCGACGGCCACCAGGTCGCCGAATGATTTTCGGACACCGCTCAGTGCTACCGTTTCGCCGTGCAACGACACCGGGTCAGGAAAGCGCCTGTGTGACCTTGTCAGAGGCCTCCTGGAACAGCGTGGCCGTCTCTACTTCGAGCCCACTACCATCCAGGATTTCGCGAGCCTCTGTGGCATTCGTTCCCTGCAGTCTCACAATCAGCGGCACGTGGATATCCACATTGCGAGCCGCCTGGACAATCCCCTTCGCCACACGGTCGCACCGCACAATACCACCAAAAATGTTGACCAGAATCGCCTTCACGTTCGGGTCGCGAAGAATGATCCGGAAACCGGCTTCAACGGTTTCGGGATTGGCATTTCCGCCCACATCCAGAAAGTTCGCGGGCTCCCCACCAGCCAGTTTGATGATGTCCATCGTGCCCATGGCCAGACCAGCACCGTTGACCATACAGCCGACATTACCGTCAAGTTTGATATAGTTCAGATTATGAGTACCCGCTTCCACCTCCAGTGGATCTTCCTCGTCCTCATCCCGCATGGCCGCCAGATCCTGGTGGCGGAAAAGAGCGTTGTCGTCAATATCGACCTTGGCATCGACCGCGATGACATCTCCCTGCTCGGTGAGCGTCAGCGGATTGATCTCGGCGAGCGTACAGTCGGCATCCTGATAGGCGGTATAAAGCTGCGTCACAAACTTGACCGCCTGTTTGAGCGCCGGTCCTTCAAATCCCAGGCCGAACGCAATCTTGCGCGCCTGGAAAGCCTGAAGTCCAATCACGGGATC
The DNA here is from genome assembly GCA_029262835.1 of Bacteroidota bacterium. Lineage (GTDB taxonomy): Bacteria > Bacteroidota > Rhodothermia > Rhodothermales > UBA10348 > 1-14-0-65-60-17. The sequence goes on along the minus strand of JAJCYQ010000060.1, from coordinate 8,163 downwards.
GACCCACTCCTTTAGAATCTTTTCTGGGGTTTCCTCGGCCACTGTCTCTATTTCAACACCCCCCTCCGTCGAAGCCATGATGACGGGCATGGAGCGCTGGCGATCCAACGTTACGCCGAGATAGAATTCCTTCTTGATATCCACTGCGTCTGCAATCAGAACGGTACGTACCTTCTGCCCTTCCGGCCCCGTCTGATGTGTCACAAGCTGCATGCCCAGGATGGCTTCCGTCTTCTCACGAACCTCCTCAATGCTCCGGGCCAGCTTCACACCGCCGCCCTTGCCACGTCCACCCGCGTGAATCTGTGCTTTGACGACAAAAAGCGTGCTGCCCCGCTCCTTGTTCATGGTCTCGGCCACCGCGACCGCCTCACTGACCGTTGTGGCCGTTTGGCCAGCCTGCACGGCAACGCCGTACCTCGCAAGGATCTCCTTCGCCTGATACTCGTGAACTTTCATGGATTCCGGATTTCGTACTTTGATGCAAACACTTGGTAGACCGGAAACTACATCGTGTGACATCATGGTGCACATGCACAGCGCCCATATTCGCCGTTTCTTTCATTCCTACGCACCATGACCTACGACCTGCATATCATCAGGCGCCTTCTGGAGGGGTACCTGGCCCTCGTGGGTGGTCTGATCGTGTTTTTCATCGTGCTCCACTATGTTGAGTACGTTGATGACTTCATGGATCGCGGAGCGAGCATGCGCGATGTGTTTCTCGTCTATTACCCGAGCTACATTCCGGAAATCATCCGCCTGACGTCTCCGCTCGCCCTCTTCCTGTCCGCCATTTTCCTGACCGGGAGGCTTGCGCAACATCTGGAGCTCTCCTCCCTGCAGACATCCGGTGTATCCATGTACCGGATCATGATTCCCTATCTCGTTGTGGGCGCCGTCCTCACCGGAGCGCTCTTCTACCTTGGCGGATGGGTCGTACCCGACTCCAATCGGACACGCCTGGCCTTTGAACTGGAATACACACGCGATGCCTCCCAACGCGTTGAAAGCTCCTTCATCCACCGTCAGACCGGTCCAGGCAGCATGATGAGTGTTTCCTTCTACGACCGCCGGTCGCGCACGGCCACGAACGTGACGCTCGAAGACTACTCATCATGGTCACACCTTACGCAGCGTATTGACGCTCCTCGTATGTCCTGGATCGACTCCCTGTCCGTCTGGCGCCTGATGGACCCGGTCATTCTTTCGTTCGATGCGTCCGGGCTCGCCAGCCGCACCCGCCTCGCCCGGATTGACACGGTGCTGTCCCTTGCGCCGCGGGACCTGGCGCGAGCCACCGGCGATGTCGACGCTATGACCCTGACCGATGCCGCGCGCTACATCGAAACACTGCGCCGAACGGGAGCGAATGATCTGGAACGTCCACTCGTAGCCTACTATGCGCGCATACTGTACCCGTTTGCACACCTGATCCTGCTCCTGCTGGCCGTCCCCATAGCATCGGTACGCCGGCGCGGAGGACAGGCGGTTCGCGTCGGAATTGCCCTTTTTGTGGCTTTTTCCTACCTGTCCGCCATGAAATTGACCGAACCGTTCGGGTTTGCGGGCACGCTCTCGCCTCACATGACGGCCGTCGTTCCGCATGCCATTTTCCTGCTGGCCGGATGCATTGTACTGGTCCGTACGCGCAAATAAGGCCTTCTGGGTTGCCGGAGGTCAGGCTTCGCCGCCGGGTACACCGAAGTGCACGGCCGGACTCTGGGCGCGCGACTCGTCAATCTCACCGTGCGCCTGCTCAAATCGATCAATATTTTCCGCCAATGCATGCAGCAGGCGCTTTGCGTGCTGGGGCGTCACAATGATACGACTCTTTACCCGTGCTTTGGGAACGCCTGGCATGACTCGAATAAAATCCAGGATGAACTCTTCCGAGGAGTGCGCAAGCATCACAAGATTTGAATAGATACCCTCGGCCGTCTCTTCCGAAAGCTCGATATTGATCTGTTTTCCGGGTGACACCTGATCCTCCCGTTTGTCTTTACTCATTCGTCTGAGGTTGTTTGTTGTGAAAGCGCCTCGATTACGTCACTTTTGGTAATGATCTGCCACGTAGAACCGTGCCGAACCAGAACGGCACCAGGGGGCGTACTGAGGTGCCGCGTCACACCTTCCAATGGTGTTTCCGGCCCCACAACGGGCAGAGGGGGGCCCATGTTCTCCCGAACCCGCTGTTCACGAGCTCCCGGGTCGCGCACCAGCCGGCTCAGGATATCGTTCTCGGTGAGACTGCCCACGACCTCATCGCCGTCCAGAACGGGCAGCTGCGAAACGCCTCCCTCCACCATCAGGTCCACGGCATGCCCGAGCGTCTCGTCCGGTCGGACAGATCTCAGTTCCAGGTGCACCCCCATCTCGGCGGCTCGCAGTTCCGGTCGCTCCTCCAGAAACCCGTTATTCCGCATCCAGGCGTCATTGTACGTCTTGGACAGATACCGGAATCCGGAATCCGGAAGCAGCACGACCATGACATCATCTTCCGAGATCGACCCGCGGTTGGCCTCGATCCACTTGAGTGCACCGGCGACGGCCAGGCCACATGTCTGACCAACAAACAGACCCTCTTCCCGCGCCAGCCGTCGCGTCATGAGCATGTTCTCCTTGTCCGTGGCACGCGTATAGTCGTCGACGGCGCCGAAGTCCATGTTGCCGGCCAGAATATCTTCGCCCGCGCCCTCTGTTACATAAGGGTAGATTTCGGATTCGTCGAACTCACGTGTGAAAAAGTATTTGTGGTAGACGGATCCGAACGTATCGACGCCAATGACCTTGATATCCGGATTCTTCTCCTTCAGATACCGGGCTGTCCCGGAAATTGTGCCTCCCGTACCCGCCGTGGCCACGAAGTGCGTGATTTTTCCTTCTGTCTGCTCCCACAATTCGGGGCCGGTCGATGCGTAATGGGCCTCACTGTTGGCGGGATTGTCGTACTGGTTGAGATATACAGCACCGGGAATTTCGCCTGCCATGCGCCGCGCCACGCTGTAGTAGGAGCGTGGATCCTCGGGGGCTACATTCGTCGGACAGACCAGTACTTCGGCGCCCAATGCACGCAGAACATCCATTTTTTCCTGGCTCTGCTTGTCCGTGGTCGTAAAAATGCACCGGTAACCCTTCGCAATGGCAACCAGTGCCAGACCCGTGCCCGTATTGCCACTCGTACCTTCTACGATCGTACCGCCCGGCTTCAGGTCACCCGCACGTTCAGCCGCCTCAATCATGGAGAGACCAATCCGGTCCTTCACCGACAAGCCGGGGTTGAAGTATTCCACCTTCGCCAGGACCGTGCACGGACTTCCTGCTGTCACGCGGTTCAGACGAACCAACGGTGTGTTTCCAATCGTCCCAAGGATACTGTTGTGCCACATTGTATTTTCGTACTGATTCAAGTACCCGGAAGGTACAGACTTTTGAACCCAGATTGGATGCCTGAGGCATGATAGAACCGGAACTTCTTGTAGCAACGGCCAACACGCACGGGCAGATCAACTTTCGGAACCGGGCATGGAAGGGGGTGCTGGGTGCATCGGACGACCCATGGATACACCTGCAGGAAGGCGACCGGGAAACGGCAGCACGAAACATTCAGGAAGCCCTCGGTGGCACGTTGGTCACGCACGCCCTGTTCCTCGTGGATCGGCCCGGCCGCGATGAGCCGCTTCCCGTCCTTCTTCATTTTGTGCCTGTTCTGACGGATGATGGGCATGCCGTGTCTGTTACCGGGGAGCTCTTGATCGAGCCTGTGACGTGGACAGAAAGTCATTCTGAGCGCCATCGCATGGAAACGCTGGGCCGGATGACCATGGGCATGGCGCATGACTTCAACAACCTGCTGAGTGGCATACTGGGACATCTCGAACTTTGGCGTCAGGAAGATCCGGAAGGAGCCGCACGGGCCGTCAGACACTTGTCTACCATTGAGCAGGCGGCATCCGATGGGGCAGATCTGATAAGCAAGGTACAGAAATATATTCGACAGGAGTCCCGGAGCGCGTTCGATCGCGTGGACATGCGAGCGCTCCTCGTGGACTGCATGACATTTACGCGCCCCTACTGGTACAATGAACCCCGCCGCCAGGGCATCTCCATTTCGTTCAACATGCAGGTACCCGAACTGCCACCCATCCATGGATCCGCGTCCGAACTGCGCGATGTGTTCGTGAACCTGATACTGAACGCCGTGCACGCCATGCCCCGCGGCGGTGAGCTGTCCATTCAGGGAGAAATCTCCGCTGGACACGTCACGCTGGAGGTCGGCGATTCCGGTACGGGTATGACCGAAGAGGTGCAGTCTCGCATTTTCGAGCCCCTTTATTCGACCAAGGGTGATCGCGGAACCGGTATGGGGCTTTCCATTGCAGCCGGTATTGTGAGGGAGCACGATGGGACCATTTCCGTGGAATCCGCGCCCGACAAGGGCTCGGTTTTCAAGCTGTCGTTCCCCGTAGCCCCCTCCGATCCGGACCCGGGGAATGAAACACCTCCATCCCAGGCACAGGGTACTGTGCGCGCGCCTGCTGACACCGCGCCGCAGCCACGCGGCACGGCTACCGTTCTCGTCGTCGATGACGAAGCCATGGTCCGAAACGTGGTATCGAAGCTGTTGGAACTGCGCGGGTTTGTCGTCCATACGGCTTCCTCCGGTCATGAGGGACTGCGCGCACTCAATTCGCATCGGGTGGACCTGGTGTTCACTGACCAGGGCATGCCGGAAATGTCGGGCCGGGATTTCGCCCTACACGTACACACCAAATGGCCCGACATTCCCATCGTGCTGCTCACGGGCGATACCGACCTTTCGGTGGACCAGCACGTCATCAGGCGCGTACTCACAAAACCATTCAAAATTGACGCCCTCATCAAGGCGATCGCGGATCTGGTCTGAAGCACCTCCGCCATTGTGTCAGTACCGTGGGTTTGGCGTGGTTTTTGCCTTTCCCATGGAAACAACCATCTTCCTCCAGCGAATAGCGAGTTTACATGCCCCAGGACCTCATACTGGTCGTCGGCGACGATCCCGAACAGAGTATTCCCCTGCCAACGGCAGACGAAGAGAAAGAAATGAGCACATCCGAAATTCCGGATGTGCTGCCCATACTCACGCTTCGCAATACCGTTCTTTTCCCTGGCGTGGTCCTGCCCATTACCGTCGGACGCGACACGTCGCTGAAGCTGGTAAAAGATGCGTTCGGTGAAGACCGCCTCATCGGCGTTGTGGCCCAACGCAGTACGGAAACGGAGAACCCTTCCCCGGCCGACCTCTATTCCTTTGGGACGGTAGCCAGCATCCTCAAGCTCATCAAGATGCCCGATGGAAGCAAGTCCATCGTAATCCAGGGGAAGCGCCGGTTCCGCGTCAAGGAGTATGTACAGGAAGAGCCCTATTTCACGGCACGCGTCTCTGCTGTCGCGGAAGATGCCCCCGACGGGAATGTGGAACTCGAGGCGCGCATCCGTTCCATCAAGGAGCTGGCCATCCAGATCGTCAATTTGTCGCCGAACCTGCCGAGTGAAGCGGCCTATGCCATCCAGAATATCGATTCGCCCACATTTCTGATTCATTTTATTGCATCGAACCTGCAGATCGAGGTCGAGGACAAGCAGGAACTGCTCGAAACGGTACCGCTCATAGAGCGGGCCGAGCTCGTCATGGATCACCTCAACCAGGAACTTCAGGTTCTCCAGCTGTCCGAGGAAATCCGCACCCGCGTCAAGACGGATGTGGACCAGCAGCAGCGAGAATACCTGCTGCGTCAGCAGATGAAAGCGATCCAGGATGAACTTGGTGAAGGAGAAGGCACGGCGGGTGAGGTATCTGAACTGCGCCGGCGCCTTGAAGAAAAAGAGGTGCCAGAGCATGTGTTCTCTGCGGCTGAGAAAGAACTGGAGCGTCTGGCCCGTTCAAACCCGGCTTCACCCGACTACGCGGTGACGCGCAACTACATTGACTGGATCCTGGATATTCCGTGGCAACACTATTCCAAGGACAAGCTCGACATCAAGCGGGCTTCTACCGTCCTTGACGAGGATCACTATGGCCTGGAACAGGTGAAGCGCCGTATTCTTGAGCACCTGGCCGTGCTCAAGCTCAAAGGCGACATGAAGGCGCCCATTCTGTGCTTCCACGGACCACCCGGGGTCGGAAAGACCAGTCTCGGCAAGAGCATTGCCCGGGCCCTGGGCCGGGAATTTGTCCGCATGAGCCTTGGTGGTGTACGTGATGAAGCCGAGATCCGGGGCCACCGTCGTACGTATGTCGGGGCTCTCCCCGGTCGTATCATCCAGGGTATGAAAAAGGCGGGGACAGCCAATCCGGTATTCATGCTCGATGAGGTCGATAAGCTCGGCAACGATTTCCGCGGAGACCCTTCGTCGGCCCTTCTTGAGGTGCTCGATCCGGAGCAGAACAACAGTTTCAATGATCACTATCTGGAACTCGACTACGACCTCTCCAAAGTGCTTTTCATTGCCACGGCGAATTATCTGGAAATGATTCCTGCCCCGCTCAGGGATCGCATGGAAATGATTGAGATCACGGGATATACGCAGGAGGAGAAACTGGCCATTGCAAAGCAGTATCTCGTTCCGCGTCAACGGGAACGCAACGGCCTCGTGAATGGACAATTCAAGATTACCGACAAGGCGCTCAAGCTCGTCATTGACGGCTACACGCGGGAGTCGGGCGTCCGGCAACTGGAGCGCACGATTGGATCGGTGGCCCGCGGCGTGGCCAAACAGGTCGCCACGGAGGAGTCTACCGGAGAAACCGTGAACGACGCCGATGTCGAGACCTACCTGCGCGCCCGCAAGTACTTTTCAGATACGGCCGAGCGTACGGAGGTGCCCGGCGTAGCTACAGGGCTGGCGTGGACACCTGTGGGAGGTGACATCCTGTTCATCGAGGCATCGGTCTCGCGCGGATCGGGCCGTATGATTCTCACTGGACAGCTTGGCGACGTTATGAAGGAGTCGGCCCAGGCCGCGCTTTCCTATGTCAAGAGTACGGCCCAGGAGTGGTCCATCCCGTCCGATGCGTTCAAGCACTGGGACCTGCACATTCACGTTCCGGCGGGCGCCATCCCGAAGGATGGGCCGTCGGCCGGCGTTGCCATGATGACCGCTATCATTTCCATATACACACAGCGGCGCGTGCGACACAATGTGGCCATGACGGGCGAAATCACGCTTCGTGGACTTGTCCTGCCTGTTGGAGGAATCAAGGAAAAGGTGCTGGCGGCCAAGCGGGCGGGCATCAAGAAGGTCATCTTGCCTGAAAAGAACAGGAAAGATGTCGAGGAGATCAAGGCGTCATCGCTACGGGGACTGAGCATATCGTATGTGCACCGGATGGAGGACGTTCTCGAGCACACGCTGCTGAAGCGCCCGTCCAACAATCCCCAGACGTATTTCCACGTCCCGAACAAGGAGAAGAATCAGAACTGATCGCCCTCATCCTGTTCCTCAATGATACGGGCGTCCTCAATGCCCCCATCGAGTTCAGCATGGAACGCCCGCTCCGAGGCGTCCCAAACGGACTGGACAGTTCCAAGCAAAGCGCCGGCCGTTCGCGCAGCGAGCCCAAGGACCGTACCTGCTGCGTAAACAGCCCGACCGAGAACATTCAGTTCACCGGGCAGGACGACGCGTTGCGGCTCCTGTCGAGATGCATCGCGACGGTGGGCATCGTGGTCATCAGGGGGCATGGCCATCGCGTTCGTCAGGTGCAGCATTTGGGCCCGACGTGTCATCAGCAACGGAAGCGTCCTCGGACTGGGGGGCGTCATCCGCATCCGAAGCGTCATCGGACCCGGGAGCATCGCCTGCCGAATTACAGCTCTCGGCAGCACGACGAACGGCATCTGCGACCGCCTCGGACACTTCTTCGAGTCCCGTCACGACGGTTCCTACCACGGTTTCGACAAGAAACGTGGTTTTCTCTTCCGTTGACAGTTTCTGGAACGCTTCGAAAGCGGCGTCAAATGCGTCACTTCGGCTTTTGTGGGTCATGATCGTTGAGGGCCATTGATGAGTTGGTCCAAACGTAGACGGAGGGGGCGCCGTTGTGTTTAACCACGGCGCCCCCACCGCATGGAATCGTGTTAAAATTTTGTAAATACGTAATATAGAAGGACAGGTCCCGTA
>JAJCYQ010000059.1 GCA_029262835.1 Bacteroidota bacterium | reverse complement strand
TTTTTTTCACCTCAGACCCATTTCTTGCTCTATAGTCGGCGCAACAGGTACGACTTGTGCCGAACACAAAGTCACCACATGCCATGCTTGATATCCAGAAGCGGCTCACGAAGAGCTTCTACATGCTGCTCAGCCTGCCAGCGACGGCCATGGGGTTTGCCCTGTCCGTCCAGATCTCGGCGCTGAGTTGGATTCTCACGACCAAATATGGCCTGGATATCCATGATGTCGGCCTCGTTTGGGCGGCTGGTCCCATTGCCGGAATCCTCGGGCAGGTCATTATTGGCATTGTGTCGGACAACGTCTGGTTCTGGAACGGACGACGGCGTCCATTCATCCTGATTGGCGGCGTGCTTGCGACGCTCATGCTGCTGGCGCTCCCGAGCATTGATGTCATCAGTGCGGCGATGGGTGCCGGCGGCATTCTGGGCGTTGCCATTGCGGTGGCACTCACGCTCGATTTGGCCATCAATATCAGTTTCAACCCGACACGGTCCATCATAGCCGATGTGACGCCGGAGGGTACGCCCCGGACGAAGGGGTACACCTGGATGCAGACCGTTTCTGGGACATTCGGTGTGTTGGCGTACGCCATTGGGGCCATCTGGGACAACTATACGCTCATTTACTTCGGCGCGGGACTGGTCTTCCTGTTCTCGGTCGTACCCGTACTATTTGTGAAGGAGCCGCGCGTGCTGGCCGAGAGCGGCGACGACGAGGCCGCTTCGACCCCGGATGGCGCCGCCAAACCTGGATTTTCGTTCGCTGAGCTCGTCCGGACGACGCGTCCGCTCTGGGGCTTTTTCATCTACTCGGTCTTCGCAATGGGCGAGCGCCTCGTGGGCGCGAGCCGCGAAACGTACTGGATCGAAGGCGCGCTCGGCCTCCTGACCGTTGTGCTCATTGCGGAGGCGCTCCTCAGGAGCCCGGTTGGCAAACCGCGACTCGAAGCGAGCGATATTGGATTCAAGAAAGTGCTCGCCGCCAACGCGTTTACGTGGCTCGGCGTGCAGACCATGTTTGTTTACATGTTCGCCTACGTGCAGCAGGCCATGCCGGAGCTTGGCGACATTGACATGGGCCGCGTGGTATCGATCAGCTTCCTGGTGCTCAACGCCGTCGGCGCGCTGCTCCCGGCTTTCGTGCTCGAACCCATCACAGAGCGTATTGGCCGTGTGAAAACACACGCGGCCTGTATGGCCATCATGGCCGCCGGCTATGGAGGTATATTACTGGCCCCAGCCACTCCCATGCTGCTGTATATACTCATGGGAGTTGTGGGCGTCGGGTGGGCCGCAACGGTCAGCCTTCCGTTTGCCATCATGTCCCACAAGGTCGATCAGAGCAAAATGGGGCTCTATATGGGGCTCTTCAATCTTTCGATCGTGCTGCCGCAGCTGGTAGCGAGCCTTGGAATCGGCGAACTGGTCAGCGCCGCGCCCAACAAGAGTATCATTTTCATCATATCAGGCATCAGCCTGGCTATTTCGGCCGTGTCATGGATGCTCGTTCAGGAAGAATGAAGACAGGAATGGAGATAGTCGTCGCGGCGCTGTCGCTTGTTGCGGCGCTGTCGCTCTTCGCGGCTGCGTGCGCGCCCGCCCCCGTCGCACACAACCAGGCGCCGACAGAAGGCGTGATCGTGCACCTCTTCGAATGGCGATGGGACGACGTGGCGGCGGAGTGCGAAGAGTTCCTCGGTCCGGCCGGGTATGCGGCGGTGCAGGTGTCACCGCCGAGCGAAAACCACATCGTACCGGGCCGGCCGTGGTGGGAGCGCTATCAGCCGGTCAGTTACCAGCTTGATACCCGTAGTGGGGACCGCGAGGCGTTTGCCGACATGACCCGGCGCTGCGCTGCCGTGGGCGTTGACATCTATGTGGACGCGGTCATAAACCATATGGCCGATGCCGACCTTGAGCACACTGAGTTCAAGTTCACCGGCCGCGGCACCGCAGGCTCCACATTCGGTCCGTACGACTATCCGGGCCTTTGGGAGTATGATGACTTCAATCATTGTGGCCTGACGGCGGACGACAACATCCACGACTGGGACGACATGGACCAGGTCTGGAACTGCGAGCTCGTCGATCTGGCTGACCTGGCCATCTCGAAACCCGATGTGCAGGAACGTATTATTGGCTACCTGAGCGATCTGCGAAGTCTGGGAGTAGCCGGATTCCGGGTCGATGCGGCCAAACACATGCAGCCGGGTGACCTGCATGCCATCATAAGCCGGGTGGGCGATCCCGGCTACGTCTACCTGGAAGTCAAAACCGGCGGCCGCCAGTCCGAATGGGTGCAGGCGTATCCCGAATCTGGCGCGCTGACCGAGTTTTCTTTCGGCGAAGCGCTCGGCGAAGTGCTCCGCGAGCATCCGCTCGAAGCGCTTCTTGACGGCGGCCACATGTGGACATCCCGCGAGTATACGCCCGCAGATAATGCCGTCGTATTCGTCGACAACCACGACAACCAGCGCGGGCACGGCGGCGGCGAGGGCATTCTGACCTACAAGGACGGCCGGCTCTATGCCCTGGCCCAGGCCTTCGCGCTGACCTGGCCCTACGGGCGCCCACGCGTCATGAGCAGCTATGCCTTCGAGTCCGATTTCACGGGGCCACCCATGGAGCCGGACGAGTCCACGCGGCGGGTGCATGTGTCTGGCGGCGCGGGTGCGTCTGAAAGACCCGGATCTGACGATGTGGATTGTGGCAAGGGGCGCTGGGTGTGCGAGCACCGCTGGCCAGCGATTTCCGGGATGGTCGCCTTCCACAACGCGGTCCGCGGTGCGCCAGACGTTACGCGCGTCCAGGTGCGCGGCCAGGACGTCGTCGCCTACGGGCGCGGAGATGTCGGGTTTGTCGTCCTCAACCGCTCGGAAGCGCCTTACGAGGGCACGTTCGAAACGGGTCTGCCAGAAGGTACGTACTGCAACCGGGCGGCAGGGCCGCCGCAGGCCGAGCGCACGCGCACGCGAGGCCCCGCCACGTGCGAGGAAGTCCGGGTCGATGCGGACGGCAGGCTCAGGGCCACTGTTGCGCCTGTGGCTGCTCTTGCCATTGACCTGGATGCCCGTCGGAATTGACCATGCGAGAGCGAACGCACCGGCCGGTTGGGCGTTGACGCACCGCTACGCACCCGCTTCTACTGTTACCGGACATGACCCACTCCCGCCGCACACCCTGGTCTGACCTGGGCTCGTTCTGGACGATTCCCAACGTCCTGACGCTGATGCGGCTTGTGCTGATCCTGCCCATCACGTACCTCATCCTGGTGGATGGATCGCTCGTCTGGATTACGATGCTTGTCGTGACGGCGCTCGCCACCGATTATTTCGACGGTCGACTGGCCCGTTGGTCGCAAACGGTGTCCGATTGGGGCAAGGTGCTCGATCCGCTTGTCGACAAACTCGGGGCGGCCATGGTCGTCATGGCGCTCACCATGCGCGGGAGCCTGCCCGAGTGGTTCTTCTTCGCCATCGTGGCGAGGGATTTCATCATTTTTGCAGGCGGTGTGATTATTCGCGCCCGAACCGGTCAGATTGTGATGAGTCTGATGTCCGGCAAGATCGCCGTGACGGGTATTTCGCTGACTGTGCTGGCCGCGCTGCTCCAGGCCGACCCCCCCGTTATGCAGTTCTGTATCTGGGGCACCAGCTTCCTGCTGGCTTGGTCGCTTTTCCGGTACATCGTCCGATTCACTTTTTTGGTGCGACACGCACCCGATTCCAACGACAATTGACATGGGCCTTTTCGACGCGCTGAAGCGCGACAAGCAACAGGAAAATCTGGAAACCGGACTGGAGAAGACCCGGTCGTCGTTCTTTGGCAAGCTCTCCCGGATCGTGGCCGGAAAAGATACCGTCGACGATGCGGTACTGGATGAGCTGGAGGAAGCGTTGGTAACCTCCGACGTGGGTGTAAAAACGACAGTCGATATCATCGGAGCCGTTGAGGCGCGAGTGGCCCGGGACAAGTATGTCTCGACTTCGGAGCTTGACACCATTGTACAGGACGAGATTGCCCGGTTGCTGCTCTCGGCATCGGCCGACAGGCCCGTCGCCTTCGACGCCGTGCTGCCCAACAAACCCCACGTTATCATGGTCGTGGGCGTAAACGGTGTAGGCAAGACGACCACCATCGGGAAAATGGCGGCCCGCTACAAGGCCGCCGGAAAGAACGTACTCCTCGGGGCTGCCGATACATTCCGGGCGGCTGCGACGGAGCAGCTCGACATCTGGGCGGAGCGCTCGGGCGTTCCTATCATCAAACAGGGGCACGGCGCCGATCCGGCCGCGGTGGCATTCGATACGGTGGCGAGCGCCATGAGCCGGGGCAGCGACGTGGTACTGGTCGATACGGCGGGCAGGCTACACACGAAGGGTGGACTCATGGATGAGCTCTCCAAGGTCAAGCGCGTCATGGATCGACAACTGCCCGGCAGTCCGCACGAGGTACTGCTTGTACTCGATGCATCTACCGGACAGAATGCCATTCGTCAGGCGCAGGAGTTCACGCGGAGTGTCGATGTGACCGGTCTCGTGCTCACCAAGCTTGATGGGACGGCCAAAGGAGGCATCGTGATTGGCATCTCGAATGAATTCCGCATTCCGGTCAAATACATCGGGGTAGGAGAAGGTATTGACGACCTTCAGATTTTTGATCAGCGGCGGTTCGTGCAGGCACTATTCGGTTCGCAGGGACGGTCTGACCGTTCGTAACCGCTATGAGACGGTCCAATCACGGGTACTGGACACAGCCCCGTTCCGTACCGATATTGCGGTGAGTCAAATCGCGTACCATGAACTGTTGTTACGAATACATACGGAAAGCCAGGTGCGGGGGGCATGCCTTCATGGTGGCCCTCCTGTTGGCGTTTACCGTGCTGGTGCCAGAGGCGGCTGCACAGGAAGATTTTGAGGTCGATGTGCTGGTGGCCCGCAGCGAGGCCAACCCGGCGCTGTCCAAAATTGACACCTACACGCGCATTCCGATCTCGAAGTTGAGCTTTATCAACAGTGTCAACGGGTTTACGGCCGGGTACGAAGTCAAGCTCGACGTTACCCAGTTGTCTGAAGAAGGGCGCATCCGCAACCTGGTCGAGTCGAAGATCTGGCAGTCGAAATTGACGGCCGGCACGTACGCCGAAACCCAGTTGGATGCCGAATTCGATGTCACAACACAGACATTCGAGATCAACCCGGGGCGCTACATTTTCGAGTACTCCCTGCGGGATGACAACTCCAATCAGACCTATTTCCGCGAGTACGACGTATTCGTGCGGGATCTGAGTGGCCCTGTGGCCATCAGCGACATCACGCTGCTTGAATCGTTTGACGATGAGGACTTCACGATTGTCCCCAAGGTCGGTGGGCGTGTACAGTCGAGTGAAGCGGGCTTCCAGGTGTTTTACGAGGTGTATGCTGACGAGGACCGCGACGTGGTCATCACGCAGCAGGTTGAACGCGCCCGCGCCGACGAAGCGACCGGTTCGAGTACCGATGAACTCGTGTACTCGAAGGAAGACATTGTGACGCTCGAAGAAGGGCGCACCCAGTATCTGGTCACCATGCCCGTTGCCGAGCTTGAAGTGGGCTCCTATCGCCTCTCGGTCGAGGTGGAGAGCCTGGATGGGCGCCCGGTGGCGTCGGTTGCCCGCCGCGTAGAGGTAGCTTGGTCGGGTCTCAGTGACCATATTGACGATATTGACCAGGCCATTGCGCAGCTCGAGTATATTGCCAAGAAGCGCGACCTGAACTTCATCAAGAGTGCTCCAAATGGTGTGGAGCGGCAAGAGCGGTTCAATCAGTTCTGGGATCGCCGCGACCCGACACCCGGCACCAGCCGGAACGAGCGCATGGAAGAGTACTACTACCGGATAGCGTCGGCCAATCGGCAGTACAGCGCAAGTATCGTGGATGGCTGGAAAACGGATCGTGGCTTTGTGCTTGTCCGTTTCGGCGAGCCGGACCATGTGCAGCACAAGCCCTACAGCTTCGGCTACGAGCCGTACGAGGTCTGGGTTTACGAGCGCATTGGGCGCCAGTTCATTTTTGTGGATGAGACCGGGTTCGGCGACTATCAGCTGCTGGTGCCGGTCTGGGATGAGCGGACCAAGTTGTACTGACCACGGCGATACGTATCTTGGTGCTGCCATGACCGCTCACCCGCAGCCCCATATCGTGTTCATGGGCACGCCCGAATTTGCCGTGGCGTCGCTCAACGCTCTTGTCGAAGCCCACCTCGCCCCGATGGCTGTCGTGACAGCTCCCGACAAGGCACGGGGGCGCGGTGGGGCCGTCTCGCCGTGTGCCGTGAAATCTGCGGCCCTGAATCATGGCATTGAGCACATCCTGCAACCCGATTCGGTCCGCGATCCTGCCTTTGCGCGCGACGTAGCGGCGCTCGAACCCGATATTATCGTGGTGGTGGCCTTTCGCATTCTTCCTCCGGAGGTGTATGGCCTTGCCAGTATGGGCGCGTTCAACCTCCACGGGTCACTCCTGCCAGCCTATCGGGGTGCCGCACCCATTCACCGTGCTGTGATGGCGGGTGAGACGGAAACCGGGGTCACGACGTTCTTTCTGCAGGAGAAGGTCGATACGGGCCAGCTCATCCTGCGGCGTTCCATGCCGATTGGTCCGGACGAGACAACGGGCGACGTCCACGATCGCATGATGGTGCTCGGCGCGGAGACCGTCGTGGACACGGTGCGCCTTATTCTCGAAGGCCGGGCCGATTCCGAGGCCCAGGACGACCAACTGGCCAGCGCGGCTCCCAAGGTCCATAAGTCGGAAAGCCGCATTGACTGGGGGCGGTCGGCGCAGGACGTACACAATTTCATCCGCGGACTGTCGCCCGTACCGGGGGCGTGGACGGTGCACGGCCCGAACCAAACGCGGTTGACGCTATTCCGCTCGACCATTTCGGAGCCTGCGCCGGGCGAGCCGCTGGCCGCGGGCCAGCATGGTGACAGCGCGAATACCCCGGGTACTGTTGTGCGTCAGGAGGAGCGCCTCTTTGTCGCGTGCGCCGACGGACATGTCGAGGTGCGCGAACTGCAGCAGGCGGGGCGGCGGCGACTCGCCGTGCAGACGTTCCTCAATGGGTCGGACATGCAGACCGGAGATCGTCTTGAATAAGCCCACTCCGAGTTTCGTCCAGCCGTTCCTGTATGCGTACAACCGGATACAGGCCAACGAGTCGCTGCGCCCCATCCAGTACGAGGACCGGGCCAAGGCCCTGCTTGTGGAGCGGCTCGGCGGTGAGGGCCCGCTGCCGGTGGCTGCCTTTTCGCACGGGGCCGTCGGCATTGTAGCCGACCACACACATTACGTGGACGGGTTTGCGCTCATGCTGCACATGCGGCAGGGAACGGCCGTCGCGCTGCGGCCCAACACGCTGGGGCGCACGCGGATTGCGTATGAAGCGGTGTCCGATATCATTGACCTCTCTCGAGAGGAAGATCGGCGCCGTGCGCCGATCCTGGCGGCACTCCTGGACCGGGCCGCGCCGTCGGACGCCAGCGGCACTGGAACCACCGGACTGGATGTGGCGCTCGTGACAGCGCTTCCCGCGGGTCTTGGCGTGGCGTATTTCGCATCGCTCGCCCTGGCGCTCGTTGCCTGCGGTGACAAATTGGAAAACCCCGGAAAACAGGCGAGCGAAAAACTGGCCACAAGGGCACATGGCCTGCTCGAAGCGGCGCTCGGCACGAAAATCAGTCGCGCCTTTACCGCGGCCGCTGCGCTCGCGGAGGAGGCTCCGTTCATTCTGGTCGATGCGCGCAACGGCGATCATATTGCGGTCGAGTTTCCCGACACCCAGCGTCCGGGGTTTGCACTGTTCGATGCATCTCCCCAGAGCATGATCGATGTTACGGCCATGCGGCGCCGTGCGGAGTTGGCGGCGAGTGCTACGCGAGAGCTGGCCGGGAAAGGGTTCGAGGGGCTGACATCGCTTCGAAATCTGGAACATCGGGATCTGGAACGGGCGCTGGACATGGCGTCGCGCAGGTTTCGACCGGCCATCCGGCACCTGGTATCCTCGAACCGGAACGTGCAGAAACTGGTCGTGGCCATTCGGAAAGCGGACTGGCAGCTGTTCGGAGCGCTGCTGAAGATTTCACTGGCTTCGTCGACCAACGACTGGGGCACCGGGACGGAGGTTTCCGGGCCCGCCGTCGAAACTGCGGAACGCATGAGCATCGAGGGTATTTACGGGATGGTCGGAACCGGGGAGTGCGGCATGCTGCTCGTAGCCGGGCGGCCTTTTTCGCTGCCTGCCTACCTGGATGCCGTGCGCTCGGGGCACGACACGGACGACATACACGCATTGATAATCTGAATGGAAACTTCCCAATTCGACATTTCGGCCGTCAACGAACGGATCACGAAGGAAAGCGCATTTGTAGATGACCTGCTCGCCGAGATCGGTCGGGTGGTGATTGGGCAGCGCTACATGATTGAACGCCTCCTGATCGGGCTTCTCGGCGACGGGCACGTGCTGCTGGAAGGTGTTCCGGGTCTGGCCAAGACGCTCACTGTGTCGTCGCTCGCCAAGGCCATGGGTACGGCATTCCAGCGCATCCAGTTCACTCCCGATCTGCTACCGGCCGATCTGCTCGGTACGCTCATTTTCAATCCAAAGGAGGGCAGCTTTTCCATCAAGAAGGGGCCCATCTTTGCGAACATCATCCTGGCCGACGAAATAAACCGTTCGCCTGCCAAGGTGCAGTCGGCGCTGCTGGAAAGCATGCAGGAGCGGCAGGTGACCATCGGCGAGACGACGTTTCCACTCGAAGCGCCGTTTCTCGTGCTCGCCACGCAGAACCCGATTGAGCAGGAGGGGACCTATCCGCTTCCCGAAGCACAGGTGGACCGTTTCATGATGAAGATCAAGGTCGGCTACCCCACGCGGGAAGAAGAGCTTGAAATCATGCGCCGCATGGCGAAAACGGGAGACAAGGTCGCTGTCCGGCCCGTCGTGACCCCCGAGCAAATCCTGTCAGCGCGCGCGGTGCTCAATGACCTGTACATGGACGAGCGTGTGGAGAAGTACATCGTGGATCTGGTCATGGCTTCGCGCGAGCCGGACAGCGTGGGGCTCGGCTCGCTCTCGCCGCTCATTGAGTTCGGCGCCTCGCCCCGCGCCACCATCAACCTCAACCTGGCCTCCCGCGCACACGCCTTCCTGCGGCACCGCGCGTACGTCACGCCCGAGGATGTGCGCTCCATCGCACTTGATGTACTACGTCACCGCATAGCCGTCACGTACGAGGCCGAGGCAGAAGAAATTTCCAGTGAGGATATTGTAGATCGCATTCTTCACGCCGTCGAGGTCCCCTGATGCCGAGTCGCCAACCAAAAACCTTCAAGAAGGAGTCGATTACGGTCGATTTCGCCATTCGGCAGCTCGAAACACTGGTTGGCGTCGCCATCAAACCGCTCAATAGCGCGGCCGCCGACGAGCGCGTAATTACCGATGCCAGTCTGCACCGCCCCGGGCTCGCGCTGGCTGGCTACCTTGAGCTCTTCACGTACAAGCGCGTGCAGGTGCTGGGTAACACCGAGACGCGGTTCCTGGATCATCTGGACGCGGAGGCGCGGGCCAAGGCATTCAACAACGTGCTTCGTTTTCCGGTCCCCTGTTTCATTCTCACGGAAGGGAATGAAATGGACAAGGAATTGCTTGCCATGGCTACCAATGCGGGCGTGCCGGTCTATGTGACGCCCATGCCGTCCACGCAGTTCATGTACCTGCTGCGTGATTTCCTGGCCGATCAGTTTGCCCTGCAGCAGTCGGTTCACGGCTCGCTCGTCGACGTCTACGGTATTGGGCTGCTCATCATTGGCCCGGCTGGCATTGGTAAGAGTGAAGTCGCCCTTGACCTTGTAGAGCGTGGTCACCGCCTTGTTGCCGACGACGTCGTCATGGTTACGCGCAAGGAGGACGATATCCTCATGGGAGCTGGCACCGACCTGGTCCAGCATTTCATGGAAATCCGTGGGCTCGGCCTCGTCGATGTCCGGGCCATGTTTGGGATCCGCGCCATACGCTTCCAGAAGCGGGTCGAGGTCGTCGTCAATCTGCATCCGTGGGATCCGGACCAGGAGTACACGCGGCTCGGTATGATAGATGAGCAGTACCCGCTCATGGGGGTCGATTTGCCGCTCGTCAAACTCCCCGTGACGCCGGGCAAGAACGTCACGGTCCTCTGCGAAGTCATTGCCATGAACCACATCCTGCGCCACTACGGGTATGATCCGGCCAAGGTGTTTGCCGAGCGCCTGTCATCGCGGATACGAGAGAAAGGAGTGGCCAATGAAGCTCCGGTGCGCGGTGTCGAGTACTTCGAGCACGACTACGAATAGGCGAGCGGCTGCCGGCTGCGTCCAGGCGCTGGTCAAGCCACCATATCCAGGCCGTCCTCGAACGTGACCCCCACAAGGCGCGAAACGCCCTGCTCGCGCATGGTAATACCGTACATGCGGTCGGCGGCTTCCATGGTGCGCTTGTTGTGGGTAACGAGTATGAACTGCGTCGTGTCGGAGAATGTGCGGATGAGCTGCATGAAGCGGCCCACGTTCGCGTCGTCGAGCGGCGCATCGACCTCATCCAGAATACAGAATGGGCTCGGCTTGACGAGATAGATCGAGAACAGCAGGGCGATGGCGGTGAGCGTTTTCTCGCCGCCCGAGAGCTGCGCGAGTACGCTCGGCCTCTTGCCGCGCGGTTTGGCGAAGATCTCGATTTCTGATTCGAGCGGGTCGTTGGGGTCGGCCAGCACAACGTCGGCCGACGCGCCCTCGCCGAACAGATCGGCAAACAGGCGGCGGAAGTTCTCCTGGATGGCTCCAAACGTGGCGTCGAAACGCTCGCTCGCCGTCGTATTGATTTCGCCAATGGTCCTGAGCAGCGTCTCCTCGGCCCCTTCGAGGTCGGCGAGTTGTTCGGTCAGGAACGTGAGCCGCTCCTGCTCCTCCTCGAAAGACTCGAGGGCGAGGGCGTTCACGGGCCCCATGTTGCGGATCTTGCCCTTCAGTTCATGCACGCGTTCGCGGGCCGCTGTCCGGTCAAAGTCTTCCGGCACCTCGTGCTCCCACGAATCCTCATCTTCAAGGTCCACTTCGAAATCCTCGAGCGCCGTGCGGCAGAGGTCTTCACGCCGCGTCTGAAGCTCCGCAAGGCGTACGTCATGGCTCGATACGAGTTTGAGCGCGGCCTCACGGTCGCGCCGGAGTCCGCGGAGTGTCGCCTCGATGTCCGATATCTTGACGCGCGACTCCATGAGTTCGTCCTTGGCGGCCGATACCTCCTTTTCCATCGCGCTACGCGCAGCCAGCAGTTTCTCGAGGTCTTTTTCGAGCGCCGCGCAGCGCTCTTTCGTTTCGGCCTCCTGCGCTGTGAGCGCCACGATGGCATCCGCCCGCTCCTTCTCGCGCCGCTCGAGCTCATTCAGGTCGTCCTGGTTCCTCTGGATGTCCCGCTTCAGGTTGTCGAGCCGGTTGCGTGTCTGTACGGCCGTGATGTTGGCTTCATTGAAGAAGTCGAAGGCCTCGCGGCTGGCTTCTTCAATCTTGCCGAACGAGGCCTCGGCGTCGGCGCGACGCTGCTGGATATCGGCAACCTGTACGCTGACCTGCGTGAGCGATGCCGCAATGCCTTCCTTCTCGGCGATCGTGGCCGTGCGCTGCTCCTCGAGCGTACGGAGGCGCTCGTCAATTTCGGAGCGGCGCCGCGAGGCGGTCTCATTCTCGTATTCGGCGCGTGAGAGGGCTTTGTCGGCCGCGGTGTGCTCGGAGCGCGCGGCTTCGAGCGACCGCCGAGCGGCGCCGACATCGAACGTTTCGAGCGTGGCCTCGGCGCTTCGGACGTCGCTGGCCGCTTTTTCAGCCGCGGCCTCGAGCCGGCTCACCTCCTCCTCGAGGTGGGCGAGTTGTTCGCGGCGGCCCATGCGGGAGGCGGCAACCGATACCTGCTCCTGCCGGCTGCCGGCATGCACAACACCCGAGCCGCCGGTCCATTCGCCGGTTCGGGCAACGATCCGGGCGCCTGCCGGTGCCCGGACGCCGTCTATACTGTCGACGAGCCAGGTGTCGTGCAGCAATGTGCGGGCAAGCGGTTCGTACCTCGGCTCGGCCACGCGCACGACGCGTATGAGCGGGGTCGCGCCACGCGGAGCGCTGTAGCCTTCCGGAGCGCTGTAGCCTTCCGGAGCGTTGTCCGCCAGACGTTCCAGTACAACGAAGCTGGCCTGGCCTTTGCCGTCCCGGCGCAATTTGGCGACCGCGGCATTGAGCTCCCTGTCGCCCGCCACCACGATACAGCCTGCCAGCTCACCAAGTGCTGTGTCGACGGCCGCCTTCCACTCGGCATCGCAGCCGAGTACGTCGGCGACGGTCACGAGCTCACCATCGGTCCAGTCCGTGTCCTCGGCCAGGAAGCGTACCGATTCACCAAGATCATCGAAGCTCTCCACGAGTCCGCGGAGCAGGCCGGCTTCGGCAGCCGCCGCGTCATAGGCGCGCTCGGCGCTGCGGGCCGCTGCCCGGGCCGTAGCGAGCACGTCTTCGGCCTCCTGGCGCGCCGCTACCTGGCTGTCCACGGCCTCCTGGGCCTGTAAGAACGCTTTCCTGGCAGCCGTGGCCGCTTCGCGCGCCGCGGCAAGCTGCGCCTCCATGTCGTCCGTTCCTGCGCCGAGCGCTTCGCGCGCGGCGCGCCGCTCTTCCATCTCGGCCGTAATGACCTCGACGCGGGTCGTGAGGCGGTCCACATGCCGCTCGCGCGCCGCGCGCTCGGCCAGCACGTTGCGCTCCTCCTGCCTGAGGCTCTGCAGTTTCGCCTGGTGTTTCTGCTGCGTGTTCTGGGCTTCGTCCCGGATGCGCCGCGCATCGGTCAGCGCGGCCTCGGCCGTCGTCGCGGCGGGCTGCGCGCTTTCCTGGTCCTGGCGGCTCCGCTCCAGCACGCGTACGAGCAGGTCGCGTCGCGCCGCGTTGGATTTTTCTTCCTCCGCGAGGCGGGTCAGGTCGCGGGCAATGACGGTCAAGCGTTCGGTCCCCACGCGGAGGTCCGACTCGGCCGCACGCAGCCGGTCGATATGCCGACTCAGGCGGGTCTGCCCCTCGGAGACCAGCTTTTCGCGGTCCACGTATTCCTTCTGCAGCGCCTGATGGTCGGCTTCCTGGGCACTTACGCGCGCGCCGAGTGTCTCGGCGTCCTGCTCGGCCACGGTGCGCGCCTCCGTCGACTCGGTAATGCCGCTGGCGAGCGCGAGGAATTCCAGCGTGGCGAGCGACAACTCCAGCTCGCGCAGTTCCGTCTCATATTCCTTGTAGCGGGCGGTCTTGCGGGCCTGCCGCTCCAGGTTCTTGACGCGTTTGTCGAGTTCGTCGGTCAGGTCGCGCACCCGGTCCAGGTCAACCTGCGTCGTTTTGAGCTTCCGGAGCGTCTGCCCCCGGCGAATCTTGTATTTGGTAATGCCAGCCGCTTCCTCAAACAGGTGGCGCCGGTCCTGGGCGTTGTCCGAGAGCAGCTCTTCGATCATCTTGAGTTCGATCACCGAGTAGGCACCAGCACCCATTCCTGTATCCATGAACAGGTCCGTGATGTCCTTCAGTCGGCACTGCACGCCGTTGAGCAGGTACTCGGACTCTCCGCTGCGGAAGAGACGCCGGCCAATGGTCACCTCCGAGTATTCGATCGGGAGAATGCCCCTCGTATTCTCAATGGTCAGCATGACCTCCGACATGCCGAGCGCCCGGCGCTTCGACGTGCCGTTGAAAATCACGTTATCCATCTTGTCGCTACGCAATATGCGCGCGCGCTGTTCGCCAATGACCCAGCGTACGGCATCTACAATATTCGACTTGCCACACCCATTCGGGCCGACGACGCACGTGACGCCCGGGGCGAAGTCAACCACGGTCCGGTCGGCAAAACTCTTGAAACCGTGCAGTTCGAGCTTACTGAGGTACATTTACGTACAGGATTTACGAAACCAACAAGCAATTAAGGTACAGAATAACCGTTTTGCAAATGAAGTTGTCAACAGGCACAGGTGGTGTAATAACAACGACATACGATGCATCCATCAAAATATATATCCGTTATTGTAAAACAGCCCCTACCCGACAATTGTGGACCTGTTGTTCCGTTTTTGCCCGCCATTGCGTACCCTTTGTTTGAAACAGCACGAGTGCCCATGTCCAAGGATGGAGTCGTCACGCAGCTTCTGGCCGCTCACCGGAATGGTGATGAAGGGGCCGTGGACGAGCTTTTCCAGGTAGTCTACGACGAACTCAAGGAATCCGCGAAGCGAGAGCTCTACTTCCGCAATCCTGGAAGTACGATGAACCCGACGGGGCTTGTGCACGAAGCATACCTGAAACTGTTCGATCGGACGGACAACGAGTGGGAGAACCGGGCGCATTTTTTTGGCGTGACCTCGCGCGCCATGCGACAAATCCTGGTCGATTACGCCAGAAAGTGGAGAGCGCAGAAGCGCGGTGGGTCCGACGTCCGGAACAACGTGACTATGATAGATGCATCGCGCATTGCCGGTGATGACGCGCGTCCGATGGATATTCTGGACCTGGACCGCGCACTCCATCGACTCGAAGAGCTCAATCCGCGTTTCGCGCGCATCGTGGAGTGCCGCTTTTTTGCCAATATGACGACGATCGAGACGGCCGAGGCGCTCCAGGTCGCGGAGCGGACCGTAACCCGGGACTGGATCAAGGCCAAGTCACTGCTGTACATGATGTTCACGGAGGAAGACGCCTGATCATGGACAAAGCGCGCTGGCAGAAAGTAGAGGTCATTTTTGACGAGGCCATGGACGTGCCCGCAGACAGGCGGGAGGCGTGGGTGGCGGAGCGTTGTGGGGATGATGCCGATCTGCTCGCTGATGTCATTCGGCTGCTGCATGCGGCCGCCGACTCGGAGGGATTTCTCGAGTCTGATTCGCCCGATCACCTGCATAAAGTGTTGCAGGGCATGGCGAAAGACATAGAAGAGGGCGACATGCCGAGGGCAGTAGGGCCTTACCGGCTGATCCGTCCACTCGGGCGGGGGGGCATGGGACAGGTGTACCTGGCGGTCCGCGATGACGAAGCGTTCCGGCGCTACGTGGCCGTGAAAGTGATCAAGCGGGGCATGGATTCGGATGAGATCCTGAAACGCTTTCGTATGGAGCGGCAGATTCTGGCATCGCTCACGCATCCGAACATTGCGCGGCTGCTCGATGGCGGAGCGACCGACGAAGGACTGTCCTACTTCGTCATGGAATTCGTGGATGGCGAGCGGATAGATACATACTGCGACGAGCACCGGCTGTCGCTCGACGAGCGGCTCGTCATTTTCGGGAAAGTCTGTTCGGCGGTCCACTACGCGCACCAGAACCTGATTGTGCATCGGGACCTGAAGCCGTCGAACATCCTGGTCACGTCGCAAGGGGAGGTAAAGCTGCTCGACTTTGGCATAGCCAAGTTCCTGAACCCGGATCTGGCCGGGTATACGCTGCCCATGACGCGAAAGGAGGACCGGGTCCTGACGCCCGAGTACGCCTCTCCTGAGCAGCTCCGGGGGGGAAGTATCACGACAAGTAGTGATGTCTATCAGCTTGGCGTACTGCTCTACGAACTGCTCACCGGGCACAAGCCGTTCGTATTCCAGACAACCGCGCGCCGGGAAATCGAGCAGATGGTGCTCGAAAAGGAGCCCGAGCGGCCGTCGACCATGGTTACCCGGTCCGGCACGGAATCGGCCTCCCGGCTTCGCGCCACATCGCTCGACCGGCTCCGGAGACAGCTCTCCGGCGACCTGGACCGCATTGTTCTCATGGCGCTTCGCAAGGAGCAGGACCGGCGCTACGAATCGGCCAGCGAGCTGCTGCAGGACATTGAAAATTACCGCCAGGGACGCCCCGTGAAGGCGCAGTCCGACTCGCCGCTCTACCGGACGGGCAAGTTTGTGCGTCGAAACCGGATTGTCGTCGGTTTCAGCACGGTTGTGTTGCTGTTGCTCGTGACGACGACCGTCATCTCGGTACGCAATGCACGCAGCATGGCCGAGCAGAAAGCGCAGACGGAACTGGAAGCCCGCAAGGCGGAGCGGGTCACGGCATATATAGTGGACCTGTTTGAGGCGGCAGCACCCGAGCGCCTTCAGGGGCGGGATATGACAGTGCGCGAATTGGTGCAGGAGGGGGCGCGGACGCTCGAGCGCGGGGAAGGCGTGGAGCCGGATCTGGCTGCGGCGCTCCGCAATACAGTGGGCGCGGTCCTGACCGAGATCGGCGACATGGAGCGCGCCACTGTGCTGCTTGAAGAAAATATCCGTCTGCTGAAGGCGCGGCTGGGCCCGGAGAAGGATCACAGCGACCTGGCGAACGCGCTGTACCGTCTGGGATATGTACTGGATGAGGGGTCCACGCGCAGCAGTTGGGAGCGGGCCGAGGCGCTCTACGAGGAGGCGCTGGCCATGACCAGGCGCCTGCAGGGCTATCCAAGTCGAGAGGCCGCACAGATTGTGAATGACCTGGCCGTCACACACATGCGGCTTGAAGAGGACTCTACAGCGCGCGTGCTGCTCGACGAGGCCCTCTCGGAGCGTCGCCTGCTCTTTCCCGACGGACACCACAAGGATATCGCGGAAACCCTCTCGAATCTCGGCACGTGGTCGGCCCGGAATGGCGATTTTCCGGCGGCCGAGCGCTACTACCGGGAATCGCTCTCCATGTCGCGGTCTACGCTCGGCGAAGACCACCCGCTGGTAGCCGACAATATTTACAACCTGGGAAGCATTCTGTACGATCTGGGCCTCTATGAAGAAGCACAGGGACTACTGCAGGATGCGGCCGAGCGCCGGCAGGCCATTTATGGCGCCCAGCACGACGAGACGGCCCGCGCGCACAGCTATCTTGGACGTACGCTGCTTGCCCAGGGCAATGTGGGAGAGGCCGAGCGTCATTTCATGCGGGCCTATGAGGTGCACCAGGCGGTGCACGGCGACATCAGCTTCTTTACCGCCATGGACCTGATGTGGCTCGGGCGGCTCGAGCGTGAGAAAGGGCGACTGGATGTGGCGGCCGACTGGTATACGAAGGCCGTCGATGTATTCGGGCGGGCTGGTGCCGAGGACTGGGCAGCCATGTTCCAGGGCGAACTGGCCACTGTTCTGGCCGACGGGGGGCAAACAACCAGGGCTCTTACGGCCTACCGCCGCGCGGTCCAGATCATGTCCGATGCCTGGGGCAATGCCGACACGGACCTGGCGGCTACGCGCCACGAGTACGCGAAGCTGCTTATAGAGACGGATCGGCTCGATGAAGCCGAAACCGAACTCGAGCAGAGCCTCGACGCCTTTCTGGGCGCTGACATGGTCGATGCGGCCGCCGACGTGCGCCTTACGCTGGCTCGCCTGGAGTCGGCACGGTCTCGAAGCTGAGACCATCGCCGGCGAGCGTAATACGGACCGTTTCGTCTGGCTCGAGCCACCCTGACAGGATTTCCTCGGCCAGTTTGTTCGTGATCTCGCGCTGAATGACGCGTTTGAGGGGCCGCGCGCCGAAGACCGGATCGAATCCGACCCGTGCCAGGTAGTCCCGCGCCTCGTCCGTGAGCTCGACGTTGAGTCCATTGCTGCGGGCGGCCAGGCGGCGCACGTGCTCGAACTGGATGTCCACGATGTGCCGGATCTCGTCGCGGCCGAGCGGATGGAACATCACGATTTCATCGATCCGGTTGAGGAATTCAGGGCGCAGACGCTGCTTGAGTACACCTGTCAGTTCATCGAACAGCGACTCTTCCTGGGCGGCAGAGAGGCCTTCTCCGGCCGCAATCCGGCTCTGAATAACCTCGGAGCCCAGGTTCGACGTCATGATAATGATGGTGTTCTTGAAGTCGGCGATCCGGCCCTTGTTGTCCGTCAGACGGCCATCGTCGAGCACCTGCAGCAGGATATTGAAGACTTCTGGATGGGCTTTCTCGATTTCGTCGAGTAGTACGACCGAATACGGCTTGCGCCGCACGGCTTCGGTAAGCTGCCCACCTTCTTCATAGCCCACGTATCCGGGAGGCGCACCGACCAGCCGGCTCACGGCATGCCGCTCCTGGTACTCACTCATGTCAATGCGCACCATGGCGTCATCGTCATTGAAGAGGAAGGAGGCGAGCGCCTTGGCCAGCTCGGTCTTTCCGACACCCGTTGTGCCCAGGAAAATGAATGATCCGATGGGGCGGGTTTCTTCCTGCAGTCCGGCGCGGCCACGCCGGACGGCGTTCGAGACGGCTTCGACAGCTTCTTTCTGTCCGACAACGCGCTTGCCCAGTTCCTCTTCCATTTTGAGGAGCTTCACGCGCTCACTCTCCAGCATGCGAGAGACCGGAATGCCGGTCCAGCGCGACACGATGCCAGCAATATCTTCGGCGCTTACCTCTTCCTTGAGCAGGGCGCCATGCTCCTGCGCGGCGTTAAGCGCCTTCTTGCTGTCGGCAATCAACTCTTCGAGCTTCGGAATACGGCCATACCGTATTTCCGCCACCTCACCATACTTTCCCTCCCGCTCCATGCGATCGGCCTCGAGTCGGAGTTCATCCATGTGTTCGTTGGCCTCACGGATGGCACCAATGAGCTCTTTCTCTTTCTGCCATTTCGCCTTGAGCTCCGTTTTCTGTTCGTCGAGGTTCGCCAGCTGCTCACTGATCTGGTCAATTTTCACCTGATCCTTCTCGCGCTTGACTCCCTCCCGCTCAATTTCGAGCTGACGAATCTGGCGCTCGAGCGTATCGAGCTCCTCGGGCATGGAATCGATCTCAATCCGCAGGCGTGATGCGGCCTCATCGACCAGGTCAATGGCCTTGTCAGGCAGGAACCGGTCCGATATATAGCGGTGGCTCAGCTCGGCCGCCGCGACGAGCGCGCTGTCGGTGATGCGCACGCCGTGATGCACCTCGTAGCGCTCCTTGATGCCGCGCAGGATGGAAATGGAATCTTCAATGCTCGGCTCGTCAACGACCACGACCTGGAAGCGCCGCTCGAGGGCCTTGTCCTTCTCCAGATACTTCTTGTACTCGTCGAGTGTCGTCGCGCCAATGGCCCGCAGCTCGCCGCGCGCGAGGGCTGGCTTCAGGATATTGGCGGCATCCATGGCGCCTTCCCCGGCACCCGCGCCGACCAGCGTGTGGATTTCGTCAATGAAAAGCAGGATTTCCCCGTTCGATTCGACGACCTCCTTGACCACGGCCTTGAGCCGGTCCTCGAACTCGCCGCGGTATTTGGCGCCCGCAATGAGCGCGCCCATGTCGAGCGCGAGTACGCGCCGGTTTTTGAGGCCCTCCGGTACGTCGCCCGATACAATCCGAATGGCAAGGCCCTCGGCAATGGCGGTCTTGCCCACACCGGGCTCGCCGATCAGGATTGGGTTGTTCTTGGTGCGACGCGAAAGGATCTGCAACAGCCGCCGGATTTCATCGTCGCGGCCAATCACCGGATCGACCTTCCCCTCTTCAGCCAGCGCGTTCAGGTCGCGCGTGTAGCGCTCAAGCGCCTGGTAGCGGCTTTCGGCGTGTTGGTCGGTGACTTTCTGGCTTCCCCGGATGTCTTTGAGCGTTCCAAGAATGGCCTCCTTCGTGACGCCCTGTTCGCGGAGTGCCTTTCCAATGGCATCTTTGGATTCGGCGAGCGCAATGAACAGGTGCTCCGATGCAACGAACTCGTCACCAAGCACGCCAGCTTCGGCGAGCGCCCGGTCGAAGACGAGCTTCGTGTCATTACCCATGAACTGACCCGACACGCTCGACCCGGTGACTACCGGATACGATTCGAGTGCCTTGTCGGTACGCGTCCCAATCAGTGCAGCGGGGGTACCCAGTTTGTCCAGGATGGCCTGGGCAATGCCTCCTTTTTCAGTGAGAAAGGCCTTCATGAGATGGCCAGGCTCGACGCCCTGGTGATTCTTCTCGGCGGCCAGTTCTGTGGCGGCCCGGACCAGGTCCTGGGCCTTGACAGTAAATTTCTGGAAGTTCATGTCGCTATCTCCCGCCATTACGGCAGTGGGTGGACGTAATATTATTGCGTCCTACCCGTGCGAACATCATACCAAACCGCATTACCTGCCAAGCTGACAGGCATGCGGCCATGTTGCCGCTTCCGCGCGGCCATGTTACCGGACGGGGACGACCTGCATGAAATCAACGAGCACGGTGCCCTCTCCGCTGAGGCGAAGGCCAATGTGCCCACTCGGAGCCGCGTCGCCGTGTCCGTGGGTTACAAGCGCTTCATCCGCATATGCCCGGAAATGGGTACGGTCCGATACGACGCGGTAGCTGTGCCAATCACTGGCGTCGTAGGGCTTTGCATCCATTACGTACAAATCTCTGTTCTCGCTTACTCCCTGGCGCATTTCGCCGTCCGTAAGTACGGTAAAATGATAATTCTGGGCGTCGATCAGGTTGTGCACGAACATGACGCTGCCGTCGAAACTGTCCAGATTGAGTGCAGCGTCAATCTGCGCTGTTTCCATGGGGTGCTCGAACCAGATGGTGACGGGTCCAGCGCCCGGCGTGAGACCAAGGACATCGCCGCGGGGGGCGCCGTCCTGCTCGCCGCCGTCCCGCATGCTGGACGAGGCCAGGTTGCCGTCAATGACCATATGCTGCCGCCAGGCCGCGGCCCGCGTCGGCTTCCACATCCAGCCACCAGCGTCGAGCACCTGGGGTCCTACCTGTGAGGAATCGGATGGTGCCGCCACGACGGCCGGTCCGGCGTCAACGGCCTGGACGCCAACGCCATACCGGAATACCATCTCAGCGCCGTGATCGGCCGTATAGGTCAGCAGCCCGAGCCCGGCAACCCCCAGAACCGCCATCGCCGCACGCAGCAAAAACATGCGCTCCAGACCTGCGAAAAACGTGATGACCCGGACAACGGCGTACCCACCAAAGAAGTAGAATACATAGTGGCCGAGGTCTGAGTGTTCGGTGAGCAGCGCGTTGGCCTCCGTCGGCAGGAACACCGAATCGGCGGCGGCCTCGCCTGTGAAATACGCAGCCGTCGCGGCAATGCCGCCCAGCGCGTAGAGCATCATAGCCGCCCGCCGTGGAAAATCCTGCTGGCGGAGCACCAGACCAACGAGATCGAAGAGGGCAGCCGTGAACAGGATGCCGATGGGGAAGTGGACAATGAGCGGGTGCACATTGGGCGCCCATTCAGGAAGTGGAAACATGGGAGTCTATCGTGACGTGTACGTGCCCGGAAGCGCGTCATGGTTTTTTACGCGCATCCAATATACGTGCCTTTCCAGATAGAGTTGACAGAGAGCGTTGAGCCTGAGCATGTCCGACACACCGCACGATCCTGCATGGTGGGATCGATTCCGCGCGCTGCTCGATGAGCAGAATGAATGGCCTACGACCTACCTCTTCAAGTTCATTGCGCCAAAGGAGCGGTCATTGGACCTGCAGGCAGTCTTCGAGGGGCAGGAAATAAAGGTTCGTGCCTCATCGAAAGGCACCTACCAGAGTATTACCACGCATGTCCAGGTCGAGAGCGCCGACCACGTCGTGGACCTTTACCGCCAGGCAAGCGCCATTGACGGTGTGATCAGCCTGTAGCGTCCGGGCCCGGGTGTCGACGTGGTCGTTTTGCGGCGGCCTGGGCGTCGGCGTGGTCGTTTTGCGGCGGCCGGGGTGTCGGCGCGGCCGTTTTGCGGCGGCCCGGGTGTCGGCGTGGCCGTTTAGCGGCGGCCTTCCCGGTTTTTTGAAACCTGAGCCTGTCCAAATCGGAACACCGACATATTGCGCTGGCCCATAGTGGTCCACGCGGGCCAAAGACGCAGGCTGATCTTTCAGACTTTGAAAGATGAGCCTGCTTTCTGGGCGGCAGTGTCTGCACCGCATATATCAACAGCCGAGGTTTTGAAGGCTCAGCTTGCTTCTGCCTGCGCCGGCCAGCGTCAGGCCGCTGTGCCGCCGAGAAGCGTCTCGACCACATCCAGGAATTCGTCGACCTCCGCTGCCGTGTTGTAGTGCGCGAGGCCGATGCGCAGCATGCCGCCGCTCGTGTCCAGACCGAGGCGCCTCACAACTTCCATCGCGTAGTAGTCGCCATCCCAGACGAAAATATTGTGCTCGGCCAGACGCCGCGCCAACTCCGCCGGCGCCATGGATTCCGACGTGAAGGCAACTGTCGGGACGCGGCCTTCGGGCCCGGGACCATGGATGTGCACGCCGCGAATGCTTCCCAGGCCACCCAGCAGACGCTCGCAGAGGGGTGCCTCCCAGGCCTCAATGCGTTCAAAAGCGCGCACGAGAGCGGCGCGCCGCTCCGGGTTTGGGGTGGTGGCAGCCGCCCCCGAGCCCGCCACGCCCAGCTCCGCGCCCGGCTCCGCGCCCGCCGCCCCCGACCCCGCCGCGCTGGACCCTGACTCCGCCGCGCTCGACCCCCCCGCGCCAACCTCCGCCGCGCCAAGTCCAGCCAGATACTCGACCGCGCCCAACGTCCCGGCCATGCCCTCGTGCGAAAGCGTTCCGGTCTCGAAGCGCCACGGCAGTTCGTTGCTCGCTGGCCGCACCTTGTAGGGAACGAGCCGTTCCAGGAGCTCCCGGCGCCCCCAGACCATGCCCTGGTGGGGGCCGAAGAACTTGTACGCCGAGCATGCCAGAAAATCGCAGCCAATGGCCTGGACATCGGTCAGCAGATGCGGCGTGAACTGGACGGCGTCGACGTAGCTCCAGGCGCCGACGGCGTGGGCGCGAGCCGTGAGGTCCTTGACATCATTGACCGTGCCGAGCGCGTTGCTCGCATAGTTGACCGCCACAATCCGCGTGCGGTCCGTGATGGCTTCCTCAATCGATGCCTCGTCGTAGCGGCCCGTATCCGGATCGAAATCAATCCAGCGCACCGTGAGGCCGAGGTCGTCCGCCAGCATGAGCCACGGACTCACATTCGCATCGTGGTCCATTCGCGTCACGACGATTTCATCGCCCGGATCCAGTTCGCGCCCGAGGCTCCGCGAGAGCGAAAACGTCAGCGACGTCATGTTCTGGCCGAAAATGACTTCGTCGCCGCTCTCGGCGCCGAGCAGATCGGCCGCGGCATTGTGCGCCTCGGCCTTGAGAAGGTCGGTCCGGCGGGAGGTCATGAAGGGTCCCCCATCGTTGGCATTCATGTGCCGGAGGTAGGACACCATGGCATCGACCGCCTGCTGGCAGATCTGTGTGCCTCCCGGGTTGTCCATATAGATACGGCGCACACCCTCATCGCGAACATCCATGGAAGGAAACTGACGTCGAACAGATGCACTATCGAGTGGAGTCATGTAGATTCGGGGAGGCCGCCGGTTGGTTTCTGCGATGGTTTTTCAATACGCTTCAAGGGTTGTTAAACTACGGCAAACCGCCGAGTCTCCCACGACCGCACGCTATTGCCGCGCCTATCACTTCCACACGCATCCAGCCATGATTTTACGTCGCCTCTTTTCGGTCAGAAACCATTTTTTCCTGTCCGCACTCTTCCTGTCTGCACTCTTCGTCTGCGCTACTCTCGTCGCGGCGCCGGCGAGCGGCGAGCCCGCCATCCAGCAGACGACCGCCATCCAGCAAAGCGCCGCCACTGGAACTGTGCTGCTCGTACCAGACCGCGTGTTTGACGGCGAGGACATGCATGAGGGTTATGTTGTATTGGTAGATGCGGAGCACATCGTTGACGTTGGCCCCCGCGCCGAACTCATGCAGCGCCATGCGGATGCCAGGCAGGTGGACCTTCCGGGTATGACGCTCATGCCGGGCATCATCGAGGGACATTCGCACGTGCTGCTGCATCCGTACGATGAAACGTCGTGGAACGACCAGGTGCTTGTGGAGTCGCGGGCCGAACGCGTGGCGCGCGGCGTCGTGCATCTGCGAGAAACCCTCCATGCGGGTGTGACCACGATCCGTGACCTGGGGGCGGAGGGCGCCGGGTATGACGATGTGGGACTCAAACAGGCGGTCGGAAAGGGCGTCATTCCCGGGCCGCGCATGCTCGTCGCCGGCCCGGCCATCGTGGCCACCGGCAGCTACGGCCCGAAAGGTTTTAGGGAGGGCGTGACGGTGCCGCTCGGCGCGCAGGTTGCTGATGGCCACGATGACCTTATCCGCGTTGTCCGAGAGCAGATTGGCGGTGGCGCTGACTTCATCAAGGTGTACGCGGACTACCGGTGGGGGCCGAATGGAGAGGCCATGCCCACGTTTTCAGTAAATGAACTGCGGCTCATTGTCGAAACGGCCGCATCGAGCGGACGCGTTACCGTGGCCCATGCGGGGACGGCCGAGGGCATGCGCCGCGCCTTGGAAGCGGGCGTGCACACGATTGAGCACGGCGATGGCGGGACGCCGGAGGTCTTTCGCCAGATGGCCGAAAGCGGCGTGGTCTGGTACCCGACGCTGGCTGCCGTGGAATCGATCATGGGATACGGCGGCTGGGAGAAGGGGAGCGCGCCCGAGCCGGAGCGCATCCGCGTGAAGAAGCAGGCCATGCGTTGGGCCATGGAGGCGGGTGTGGCCATAGGCATGGGGGGCGATGTGGGCGTCTATACCCACGGCACGAATGCGCGTGAAATGGTCCTCATGGTGGAGTACGGCATGGAGCCCCTCCATGTGCTGCGTGCTGCAACGAGCCTGAACGCCGATACGTTTGGGCTTTCCGGCGTTGCCGGCCGACTGCAACGTGGCCTCGCGGCCGATATCATTGCCGTGCGCGGGAATCCTGCGAGTGACATGGGTGCCATGCACGACGTGGGGCTTGTCATGCAGGCCGGGCACCGGATCAGGTAGCAGCGCCGGGTGTTGGCGCCGCCGCCAGATCGCCTACAACTCCTTCAGTACACGGACTTCGATCTGTGGCGTGCGCTTGCCGCCGTTCGTCGGGGCCTGCATGACCTCGATTTCTGCTTTCAGGTCCTGCCGGGCGCTCTGACGAAGCATATCATTGAGTTCGTCAACCTTGAGCTTTATTTCCTGGGCAAGCAGAAAGTCGCGGTCGCGCAGCATGGAATCCACGATGTGGTCCACGTCTTCTCGTCGGGGATAGGTCGGATCCTGTTCCACGTGTGCTTTTTGTTGGGGTTGGCGGCTGGTCGCATGCTGAATGATAACGAAAAAATAGCCTCATTTAGCAAAAAAAAGGGGGGCGCGCCGCAGGCGCGCCCCCCTTTTTCATCGGAGGTACATGTTCATCGGAGGGACATGGAACGCGAAAACGTCCCGTATCAGGGCGTGCTGCCAGGCCCTACTTCAACTTGAACGTAATAGGAAGGGACATCTTGACCTTCACCGGCTTGCCACGCTGCATGCCCGGCTGGAACTTGGCCTCCTGAACGGCACGAATGGCCTCTTCATCACACCCAGCGCCAATGCCGCGTGTCACGACCGGATTGACCACGTTACCCTGCTCGTCAACGACGAACTGGAGGAAGACGCGGCCTTCGACGCCAGCCTTCTTCGCAATTTCAGGGTAGCGGATACGCTTCTGCAATCCGGCGAGACCGCCAATCAGTTCAGGCATTTCCTCCACAATCACAAAAATCTCTGCTTCCGGCTCTTCTTCCTCTGCTGCCGGTGGTGGCGGAGGCGGCAGGTCTACCGGTTCATCGAGGTCAAGAAAGACGTCGAGATCGAGCTCCTGGTCATCCAGGACCTCATCGTTCGGTACTTCCACCGGGACCGGAGGACGGGGTGGCGGCGGTGGCTTCTCGATCTGCTCGGTCTGGATGATTTCTTCCATCTGGACGACTTCCTGTTCCGTCATATCGATTTCGAAACTGTCGTCGGCCGTCATGTCGAGACGGAACGCTCCAATAAGGAGCGCGAGGGTCAGCACAAGGCCTATTTCCACGTAGAGCGGATACCGCCTCTTGATGTTTGCTTCGTCTGTTTTTCGCAGTGCCATGGTTTTTCGTTCAAGCGTGTTGCAAGGGAAGTCACAAGTATACGTGAATCAGCGATGAAATGAAACACGTGTATGGGTAAGAGACGCAACTCGGAAAAAAGTTGCTGCCGGGATGCTGTGACTGCCGGACTACGTTCTCTTACGGGAATCCCCCCGGTCCGCGTTCCGGTCCCGCCACAGAAAAAACGCCCAGACGACCCAGGCCGCCACTGAACCGGCGCTGTCGGCGAGTGCATCGTAGATATCCATACTCCGGATGGGGAGCAGATGCTGGTACCATTCGCTGGCGAATGCGAATGCGATGGCTGCCACCAGGATCAGGATACTCACGCCCCGCCCCCGATGCCCGGCCGCCACGAGCCAGAGCCATGTCATGACGAAAAAGAGTCCAAAGTGGACCACTTTGTCCCATTCCAGGATGTCGGAGGAGTGCAGCGAACTGGTCGGAACGGTCAGCAGGATGACCACGATGATGCTCCACAGGACGGCGGGCCAGAGGGGGCCACGAAGGGAAATGATGGGCATCAGGCGTAGTCGGCGAGTACGGCCGGGAGGAGGTTCAGGATATCGCCCGCATTCATACTGCGCGCGGCCCGCGACTCGGTCCAGGCGTCCGCGCAGCGGCCGGCTACATGTATACTCGCCATGGCCGCATCGAACGGCGCCATGCCCTGCGCCAGGCAGGCACCCGTCATACCGGCGAGCACATCGCCCGAACCGGCCGTCGAAGCGGCGGGATTACCGGTCGGATTGATGGCGGGCGCCCGCCCTGGGGCGGCCACGACCGTCGGCCAGCCTTTGAGGAGCACCGTGACGCCGTACGCTTCGGCCAGCGCGCGGGCGCCCGCAACCGGGCTGAAGGCCGGGTCCGCCGGCTCGGCGTTCTTGACCAGCCCGCCCACATCCACTCGCTTCATGAGGCGGGCAAATTCGCCGCCATGTGGCGTCAGGATCCAGTTTTCCCGGGCGCGCGCCCGGAGCCAGGAGGGCTCCTCGGCGAGCAGTACAAGCGCGTCCGCATCGATTACGACGGGGCCCTGGAACGATTCCAATATGGATTTCAGCGCCTCGACGAGCGCCGCGTCGCGTCCGAGACCGGGGCCGACAACGAGGGCGCGCGCCTTCTCGGCGTGTGCGCCGAGGTCCGAAAGCGCGGGAGCCGATGCCCGCCAGGACATGACAGGCATGTCAGCGTGCTGCGACAGCACGTGGGCGCGGATGTCCTCGGGGCACCACGTAATCACGTATCCCGATCCCATACGGGCGGCGGCGCGGGCCGCAAGAACGGGGGCGCCGGGGTAGGCGGCGCTGCCGCCGAGTATGACGGTTGGCCCTGTGGCATACTTGTGTTCGCGCGACTCGGCATCGCCCCCGTGCCGGGCAAGAAGGGCTGCTATGGCCGCCTTGCGGGGACGGATGCCGCTCAACGGCGCATCGACCCACTCATTGAGGACCCATCGGGGTATGCCGATGTCGGCCACGTGGACGCGTCCGCAGAGAGCAGGTCCGCGTCCGGTCAGGTGACCCGTCTTGAGGCACGCGAACGTGACGGTTTCGTGCGCGCGGACGCACGTGCCCAAAACCTGCCCCGTGCTGGCTGACAGCCCCGACGGAATGTCCAGGGCCACACGCACAGGCTGGGCGCCCGAGGGCAGGCGGTGCGCATTCATCCAGTCAATGAGTTCGGAAAGCGGCGCACGCACATCGCTCTCGAGGCCCGTGCCAAGCAGGGCATCGACCAGCACATCGCAGGACGCCATGTGCTCCATGGCGGCATCTGGATCTCTGTGGATGCGTACATCAAGGCCGGCGCGCGCAGCGGCCCACCGCTCAACAAGGCCAAGGTTCACGGCCGATTCGCCTGTCAGCTTGCCGTCTTTCACGTACACGTCGACGGACGTTCCGCGCTCGGCCAGAAGGCGCGCCACGACCAGTCCATCGCCTCCATTGTTGCCCGTGCCGCATAGAATCCCTACGCGTGAGGGCGTGTGTTGCCGGACAACCGCTGCTGCCGCCCGCCCGGCGCACTCCATGAGCGCGGCGACCGGGACGCCGAGTTCCTGGCTGGTGTGGTGGTCGGCATCCCGCATGGCGGCACCGCCGAGCACCGGGTCGAAAGCGACGCTGTCTGTCATGGGAGCATTATTCCAAAAAGGTGAGCGTGTCGGCCCGCACCGATTCCCAACGCGCACGGACGGGATCTGTGCCGCGCGCAAATAGGAGTGGCTCGGCAGCCGACCAGGGCTCAAGTCGCCCCGGCGTCCACGCGCCATTGCCGTCAAGGTCCACGAAGGCCCGCAACCGGTATTGGAATCCTCCCGGCAGACGGCCGAAGCGGAATGTATGCGTGCCGCTGGGCACCCGGACCGAGGCCACGGGCGCCACCGAGCCGCCACCAACCGAGCCGCCACCACCCGACCGGCCTCCTGCCGGGCCGCTTCCCGCCGCTCCGCTTCCCGCCGCTCCGCCTCCCGCCGCTCCGCCCTGCCGAGCGGCGCGGTCTGCATAGAGTTCGATGATGGTGGGGGCCGGCGCCTTGACCGTGCCGAGGATATCACCGGTGTCCGCCGGCCCCATC
The DNA here is from genome assembly GCA_029262835.1 of Bacteroidota bacterium. GTDB lineage: Bacteria > Bacteroidota > Rhodothermia > Rhodothermales > UBA10348 > 1-14-0-65-60-17. The sequence continues at coordinate 26,649 of JAJCYQ010000059.1, read as the reverse complement.
ACGCGGAACATCACCGAAGTGTCAGGGGCAGAAAGGCGAAATATGGGGGAGGGGTCCGATTGGGAGGGGTCCGATTGGGAGGGGTCCGCAGGCGATGCGCGTCGAGGCCGCGACACCAGCGTCCGGGTCGGCGTCTGCGCGCGGAAAGCGGCCACAAGTCGGCTACCGGATGTGTCCTCGAGGGCAATCAGTTCGGCGCTTCCTTCGTCCGGCGGCGCACTCCACACCACGACGAGGCTGTCGCGCGGCCAGAGGGGGCGAAATCCGTCATCCGTCGCGCCAGCCGGTTCGGGCTCGATGCGCACGGCGCGGGCGGGCGATGCTTCAGGCTCGGTGCCTCGGATGGTGAATGGCCACTCACCCTCCGCCACAGGGTGGCCCGCGGAATCGGTAAGTGCCACGCGGCCCTCGAGGCGCCAGGCGCCGGGCGCGAGCGGCTCGGCCGTGCGCAGTTGCCAGACGAGCGGATCGGGCGTGGCAAAGGGCGCCGAAACCACCCGCATTGCGCCGAGTGAATCGACGAGAAACAGTCCCTCATCGCGCACAGCATCTACAAAATTCTGGTCGACCGGCTGTTTTCCCGAAGGCATCCACTGAACAGGCTCACTCACGCGCAGCGCGAGGTCGCGGTTCGATATGGGTTCAACGCGCACTACGCGCGGCGCTGTCGTGTCAAAGCGTACAGGCCAGAGCGGGCGCGCCAGCACCGCGCCCGCGGAGTCGGCCATGACGCTCCGCGTGGCAGCCACCGCCCAGCGCTCGGCCTGGTCCAGCTGCCGGTTCCGATTGCGGTCTCCATGGCCAATAACCGAATAGGCGCGTTCGGCCAGGAAATCGAAGTCGAAACGCCCATCCGGGCCCGTCTGCGTCCGGTAGAGGGCTTCGTTCATGATATCGCCTGGCGCGCCCTCCACCTCCGAACCTTCTGCCGCCCCGAAGAGCAGAATGTCCATGCCCGGCACAGGATTACCCGTTGCCGGGTCGCGCACGAATCCGGCAAGGCGGCCCTTGTCGAGGGCGCGTCCGGTGGCGAAGGCCAGCGAGATGGGCGCCATGAGCGCTACGTTCCGGACGTCGCGCAGCGCCGTATCTATCGTAAATATGTAGGTTGTGGCCGCACGAAAGGGCTCGGGAAATGAAATCCGGACGCGGTCAAAGCCGTTCCAGGAAATGTCTGCCGGACCGGGCATGTCGGGCGTCACGGACCACGCGCGCGCAAAGGACCCCCTGTCAACGGCTTCCGAGAAGGTTATTTCCACGGTGCGTCCGTCGACCAGCGTGGCGCCCTGGCGGGGCCATGATTCCACAAGGCGGGGGGGCGTGGTGTCGGGTCCTCCACCCGACGGGGGGACGGGAACGGCGCAGGCGCCGACTAAAAAGCTCACTAAAAGGCCTGCAAAAAGACCAACGAAGAGGGCCGCCATGCGCCCGGCCAAAAACAAGCGCGGCCGAAACGCCCGCGCGCGCGCCACAGTCACATCCGGAGGGCGGGTCATGGACCAGGTCACGGACACGTCAGCCTCCGTCTGCGCGATCACTGCGCAGATTGAAGAACAGGTACGTTCCCACCGCTGCCGCAGCCACGAGCACGGTGGGTTGCAGGTAGCGCCGCCAGAACCCCGTCTGCGGAATGTCCGGGTTGGTAACACTCCACCTGGGGTCGGCCAGCGATGCGGCCCCGCGGCGAGTGTGCAGGTCCGAGCGGGTCTCAAGACAGCTGTCCGAGGCCAGCACGCCTCCACCTGGTTGCGTGAGCGTGTACCGGAGTCCGACGCGGATGCGCCGCTCCAGCGGTTCGGCCGCCCGTCGAGGCGCCCGCTCATAGACGAGGCTGCCCTCATCCACATCAATGCGGAGCTGTCCGCCTGCGGCGCCCTGTGAGAGCTGCAGGCCGACTGCCAGAAGCTCAGCCGACACGGACGCCTCCATGAACGGTAGCGCACCACCCCAGTCCAGTGCAATCTCGGGCCGCCCGCTCTCATAGGCTTCCGACCAGGCCTCAACCGGCACGTCAAGGCAGGACATCAGTGCTCCGAGCAGCGCATCGTGATGACTGCTCAGCGCCTCCTCGGCCGGAGGCAGCACGGGCGCCTGGGCCCTGGAAACAGACACGCCTGCCCCGACGAGCATGAGGCCGACGAGTAAGGACGTGATATGTGAAGCCGTGCGCATGACGCCTGCAAGATCCGAACTCCGCGCCCGGCAATCAATCACGGCATACCAATACCCACGCCGGACCAGGACTACCGCAGACGTCAGGCGTAGATGCCGCGAATCTTGAGTGCACCGGCCACCTTGCTGATACCGCGCACGTAGGCACCAATGCGCAGCGTCGTGTCGTGCTTCTGCGCCGTCTCGAACACCGAGTCGAACGCCGCATGCATCATCCGGTCCAGACGACGGTTCACCCGGTCCTCTGTCCAGAAATAGCCCTGCCGGTCCTGTACCCACTCGAAGTACGATACCGTCACGCCACCTGCGTTGGCCAGGATATCCGGAATGACGAGCACGCCGCGGTCGGCGAGCACGGCATCGGCCTTCGGCGTCGTCGGCCCGTTGGCCCCTTCCGAAATAATCTTGGCATGGATTTTATCGGCGTTCTTGAGCGTGACCTGGTCTTCCTTCGCGCACGGCGCGAGCACATCGACATCGAGCGAGAGCAGTTCGTCATTCGAGATCGGCTCGGCGTCGGGGTAGCCCTCCAGCGAGTTTCCGTGGGATGCGGAGTACGCAATCATGGCCTGGATGTCGAGCCCGTTGGCATTGTAATAGCCGCCCGATACGTCACTCACGGCGAGGATCCGGCAGCCCTGCTTGGCGAGCAGATCGGCGGCCACCGATCCGACGTTGCCAAATCCCTGCACGGCTACGGTCGATTCACTTGCCCGCAGCCCCAGACGCTCCATGGCGGCGAGCGTCACGGTCATGACGCCGCGGCCCGTGGCTTCGCGCCGCCCGGCCGATCCGCCGAGCAGGATGGGTTTGCCGGTCACCACGGCAGTTTCAGTACGTCGAGCGTGCATGGAGTAGGTATCCAGAATCCACGCCATGATCTGCTCGTTTGTGTTCATGTCCGGGGCAGGGATGTCCCGCTCGGGGCCGAAAACATCCATCATATTGGCTGTGTAGCGCCGCGTCAGGCGCTCCAGCTCTCCCGGGCTCATTTCGCGCGGGTTGCAGACAATACCGCCCTTTGCGCCGCCAAACGGCACATCGACGACCGCGCACTTCCACGTCATCCAGGCGGCGAGCGCCTTGACTTCCTCCACATTCACATCCGGCGCGTACCGAATTCCACCTTTCGAAGGGCCCAGGATTTCACTGTGGATAACCCGGTAGCCCTCGAACATCTTGATCTTGCCCGTATCCATAACGACCGGAATGCCGACGATATGGATCTTGGCCGGCGTGACGAGATACTCGTAGAAACCCGGGTCCAATTCCAGGATCCTGGCGGCGACATCAAACCGCTCGACCATGGCCTGGAAGGGGTTGTCCTGGTCCAGGACGGGAGCCGGTTCGCGGTACACGGAGCGCTTGTAAACGTCTTTTGACGACATGATATTGGGGACGGCACGGCTCGCGCAGGAAGCGCTTCCAGCACCGCATGTGATGGAAAAATGATGTAAATCGGAAGGACAGATTCGGTGTGATGCGAATCCGGCGGCAAAGGTACTGCGCCCGGGCGAAAGGACTTTGGGAAATCCGTTTGAATCCAGCAGATCCAGGGTGCTCCCGCCAGTCCGGGTGCTTCTGCTCGTCTGCGTACTGCCGCCGGTCCGGGTGCTTCCGCCGGTTCGGGCGCTTCCGCCGGTCCGGGTACTGCCGCCGGTCCGGGTGCTTTCGCCGGTCCGGGTACTTCTGTAGGTCCGGCGACTCCTGAACGGGCGAAACGCGATTGACCTGGCGGCCCTTGGCATTCGATCCGACGCAGGCTCAGCCTTCAAAATCTCAGGAGTTGATATATGCGGTTCCGACACGTCCACCAAGGAAGCAGGCTCATCTTTCAAAGTCTGAAAGATGAGCCTGCGTCTTTGGCCCGTGTGGCCCACTACGGACTAACCGAGTGTGCCTGTTTCGATTTTGACAGGCTCAGCTTTCAACAATCGCCCAGTCGGGACGTGGCCGGCTGAGACGTGGCCAGTCAGGACGTGGCTGGGGGGATACTGCCCATTGGGAGAGGCAGGGAATCTAGATGATCCTGGCGCCCTCACTCTGATATATCATTAAGATATCATAGATATATCAGTCGGATAGGTACTCCTGCCACGCTTATATGACCTGTCTGACGACATAAGGACGAAATGTCGCGATTCAAAACACTATAATCGCTCATATGCCATGGTGTGCAACGTCTTACGGGTGTTTGTATGCTCGCGTGTCCCCGGCCGAGCTGGCGCGACTCCCCTCGAGCTGGCGCGAGCGGGCCCAGAATGTCGCGAGCTTGAATTGCGACAGCTCACGGGCGCTCGCGCCACCTCGGAGGTGCTCGCGCCAGCTCGGGGTTGCTCGCGCCATTCCAGTACATAGGAAATTGCTGTCAAGTCACTGTTATATAGTGTTATATGTAAATTACTTACGACATTTCGCCCTTATGCCCCAGAGCACACAACTCCGAGCACCTGGTCGTGCTCGGGACAGGCGCTGTTGCGCTCGTATATTCCCCAGCACTCGCACCCCCCTCAGCACCCGCACCCCCCCCACCCCCACTACCCATGCCTACAGCTCGCCGCCTGAAGGAAATCGTCTCGCTTGGACAGAAGAAGTACCGCGACCGGCTCGGGCAGTGCGTGATCGAGGGTGCGCGGTCGCTGGAATCGGCGCTTCAGGGCGGGGCGCGCGTCCATGATATTCTGCTCGGGCCGTCGGCCGAGTGGCCGCCCGAACTTGAAGCGGCGCGTGCGGCGGCGTCTGCCTGGAGCGGATCTGGTGGGCCTCCGGAACCTGAGCGCATTGACGCGCAGACGTACTCTCGCGTGGCTGGCGTGGCCACTCCGCCCGGTATTCTGGCTGTTGTAAGCGTGCCTCTTGTGGATGAGGCGGAGCTGCCTGGGCGCCTCGCGCCGCACGATACCGTTCTGGTCCTTGACGGCATCCAGGACCCAGGAAACGTGGGCACACTCATTCGGACGGCGGCATGGTTCGGCGTGCGCGCTGTCGTTGGCACCGTGCATGACGCGGGCACCACGCCCACAGGAACCGCTGATTTTTTCAATCCGAAGACGCTTCGCGCTTCGATGGGAGGGGTCTGGGACGTCGTGCTGTGCCGGAGTTTGGCGCCCGATGCGCTGCTGGAGGCGCTCCGAGCAGAAAACCGACCCATCTGGGTCGCCGATCTGGACGGGGAAGATGCCCGCGCCTGGTCGCCCGCCCCCGGCTGTGTTCTCATCCTCGGCAGCGAAGCGCACGGCCCTTCTACGGCCGCCGCCACGCTCGCGACGGGGCGCGTCACTATTTCCCGCTACGTCCCCGGCGCCGATAGCGCCAGCCCCCACGCTGCCACGCATCTCCCCCCATCGGCGGTCGAATCGCTCAACGTGGCGGCGGCCGGAGCCATCCTGCTCTCGCGCCTCGCCGCCGCCCCGGCCTGAGCACCGCCGCCCCGGCCTGAGCCTGCGCCTCCGCAAGCGCCCCGTAAACAGGACTGGCAGATGCACCCACGTGACCATTATATTGCCGGTCGCTGTCTGCACCATTTCTCCGCGTCTACATCCATGGAAATTCCGGCTTTGCAGGGACTCGGTCTGGAGGGTGGTGTACTCACCCGGGAAAAACCCAGGAAGGTGCAGACGCATGAGAATGCCCTGTGTATCGGTGTGCCGCGTGAGATCTCGAACGAAGAGCGGCGTGTCGCTCTTTCGCCCGCCGGCGTGCATACGCTGGTAAGTGGCGGGCACCGCGTTCTGGTTGGCCAGGAGGCCGGGCTCGGCGCCAACTTCCCTGACGACCAGTACGCTGACGCTGGCGCCGAGCTCGTCGAAAGCCCCGGAGACCTCTATGCCCGCAGCGACCTGATCGTGAAGGTGGGCCCGCCGTGCGATGAGGAGGTCACCTTCCTGCGTGAGAGACAGATTCTGATCTCCGCCCTGCATCTGGGCGTCGCATCTCCCGATTACCTGAAGCACCTCATGGAGCTCGGAATTACCGGGATCGGCTTCGAGTTCATCCGGGATACCGACGGCACGCTGCCCATTGTGCGCATGATGCACGAAATAATGGGTACGATGTCTGTCCAGATCGCCGCGCGATATCTGGAGAGCTCCGAAGGCGGGCGGGGCATCATGCTCGGCGGGATATCGGGCGTACCGCCATCGAACGTCGTCATTCTCGGCGCGGGCGTCGTCGGCGAATGGGCCGCCCGAACAGCGCTCGGATTTGGCGCGCATGTCCTTGTGCTCGACAACGACCTGAGTGCCCTGCGCGCGCTCGAGCATTACCTGGGCCGCGGCGTAACGACGGCCATGGCCACGGAACAGTATGTGCGCCAAGCGGTTGCGACGGCCGATGTTGTCATTGGCGCCATGATGACAGCGGGCTCCCGCGCGCCGATGGTCGTGACCGAAGACATGGTCGCCGCCATGCGCGACGGCAGCGTTATCGTTGACGCCGTCATTGACCAGGGGGGATGCATCGAAACCAGTTTTCCGACCACGCACAGCGAGCCCACGTTCGTGAAGCACGGCGTCGTGCACTACAGTGTGCCCAACATGCCGTCAAACGCCGCGCGGACGGCAACCTACGCCCTGACCAACGTGCTCGTCCCGTACCTCATCAAAATTGGAGATGCGGGCTCCATCAACGAAGCACTCTGGAGCGATGTGGGTCTGCGCAATGGCGCCTACGTCTACCGCCGCCACCTGACCAAAAAAAGCCTTGCCTCCATGTTCGGCATGGCCCACCGCGACATCGAGCTGCTCATTGCGTCGGGGATTTGACTTGGTTCAAAAGTAGCGTAGAAGGTGGTTGAGAGGTAGCGTAGTCGCTACTGGCGCACTTCCCGTAGCACATCAAATTCCTCCCAGGCATCGTACATGAGGCGCTTTTCGCCGTCTTCGCGGCGCGCGCTCACGCTGCCAAACGTGCGCAGCACTTCGTCCGGCGCGCCGCGCGTCAGAGGATAGAGGAAGAGCCAGTTCACGGCGCGTACATCCTGCCCAGCAAGCATGGCCGTAAGCCGCGGCAGAAAGTCGAGCTGCTCCTGCTCGCCCGTATCCCACGCCGTCGGAAACCCGGCGCCGTCGGCCGGCCAGCCGGTTTCGGTGACTACGATCGGCTTCCCACCGAAGCGTGCCGTCAGAGGCGCCAGGTAGTCGGAGGGCACATCTTCTGGCCGCTGCGCGCCCAGGTACGGGTAGATGGTAAGTCCAACGATATCGATGGTCGATGCATCGTGCAGCGACCATGCATCAAAAACCGGCGTCGTCCATCCGGAAAAAACGCCCGTACCCATCATGTGCTCGGCATTGAAGACCGTTCCGACGAGCGTTTCGGGGCTTCGGAGCTTGATTTCCTGGCGGATGATCCGGTAGGCGGCCACCCATCGGGCATAGTCGGCCGGATTCTGCTCGGCGTAGAAATCGGTCTCATTGCCGAGGAACAGGTACTCCACCTCGTTGTCGCGCGCGAACGAAGCGGCCATGCTGGCGAAACGCTGAACAGCCTCGGTGTTCGTCCAGTCGTTGGTCGCATTTCCGGGCACGGCCAGGCGGACCTCGTCGCCGCTTCTCCATCCGAAGACGACCGACAGCGCGACGTTGCGCAGCACGTCCTGCGCCGCCACGACGCGGGCCACTTCCGGCACCTGGCCAGCATCCGCGCCAGCCACGACATCGTCCCGCCAGAGCATGTTCGCCTGGACGCTGGCGCGCCCGAGCGCCTGCACCTCATCGAAAAACGATCCAATCTGACTGAAATCCGTCGGGAAACCCTGTGGAGAGAGCGAAAACCCGCGCTCGGCCGACAGGAAAATGGACGGCGTACCGGGTTCATTCGTCCCTGCGCCGGAGGATGGATCCGAGCTGTCGCATCCACCCACCAGGAGCAGGACGACGGCCCAGATGGACAAAAGTCGGGGATGAAACTGGGCAGAAGCCCGGGCCGGAAATCGGGCCGGAAATCGGGTCGGAAAACAGGAGGAAAATGGGGCCATCCAGGTCGTCATAGCGCACGGGAAAATGCTCGAACCCACAATGTGGCGCACGGACGGCTTGCAATCAAGGCCAAAACGAGCGACTTGCGCCGCGAAACCCAGTCCGGAGAACAGGGAGAGACGATCGTCGTCAAATATGCCCTCAACCCCGGCTGATAGACCGCAGCGCAGCCCGACAATTTTACAGAGTCATGCCCGAACCCCTTTCCCCCGAAGCCATCCGCGTCCTCGGCGTGCTGATCGAGAAGGAACTCGCGACGCCAGAGTACTACCCGATGACGCTCAACAGCCTGACGAACGGCTGCAATCAGAAATCGAACCGCGATCCGGTGGTCCATTACCAGGAATCCGAGGTTCGATACGCCATCGAGGAGCTTGAAAAACGCCGCCTCATTGGCCATGTATCGGGCGCCGGACTCCGGACCGAGAAGTTTCGGCACGCGGTGGTCGAGAATATGGGGCTCAGCGAACAAGAGCGCGCGGTGCTCGCCGTCCTCCTCCTGCGCGGGCCGCAGACCATTGGCGAAATCAAGTCCCGGACCGGTCGCACGGCCGATTTTGATTCGCTGGATGCGACGGCCGATGTGCTCCGCGCCCTCCGCGACCGCGAGGAGCCGCTCGTTGTCCAGCTTCCCCTGCAGCCCGGCAAAAAAGAGGCCCGGATCATGCACCTGCTGGCGGGCGAAATTGACATTGAGGCGCTGGAAGAGGAAGCCGGCGCCCAGACAGCCCGGCCTGCGACTGCCGGTAGTTCGCTGTCTGAAGAAATCGACGACCTGAAATCGCGGCTCGCATCGCTCGAACAGGCCTTCGAGCGATTTCGTTCGCAGTTCGAGTAGGTGCCTTCGATACAGGATGAGCTTTCAAAAACCAGCCGGGTCAGAACGAAAAATCCATGGTGTTCGTCCCCGGAGTGATCGCGACGCCCGGAATATCCCACGTCTCGCTGCCGCTCGTAATGCGGATGTCGTAGCGGCCGGTCTCAATGCCGGAAATGGTGTACTGCCCGGCGTCCGAGCTTTTGGCGTCCATGAAAAGGAAGGGCGATGCGAATCCGGGGCGAAAGAGCGCCACGTGCGCCCCGTCACGCGGGCGTCCGGAAACCGAGACGACGCCGGTCAGGCGGGCGAGGGGCGAACCGAAGTGCGATCGGACGATGTTTGACAGCACCTTTCCAGAGCCGTCGCGAATCAGGTTTTCCGGCTGGGTCGGAGCATCGGGCAGCCCTCGGACAGCCAACCCGGACCCCGTGGGCCGCAGATTGACGATCATGGCGTAGGGCTCGAAAAAGGCCATACTCTCGGAGACGGAAGGTTCATACCCCTCTTTTTCGGCAGAAAACCGGGCGGCGACGCGGCCTGTCAGCCGAGCCGTAAACACTCCGCTTTCGTCCGTCACCGATGAATCGGCGCGCGAGGGTGGCGCATCTTTTTCCCTCACGGCTATGCGTACGCCTTCGACGGGCAGACGCGAGTGGGCGTCGAGTACGACGCCTTTGAATGTGCCAGGCGCCGTTTCGCCGTCATGGAGCCGCCGAACAAGGGCTATTCCAGGAAGCCAATAGGCCGAAATCGGTGTGCTTTCCGACAGGAATACGTTATAAACGTGCGGGTTGCCATGACCGCTCCTGGCCTGGACCGCATCTTCCGAAGAGATGTCCAGCACAGGGGTCATGAGCCGGAATCCGAACTCCTGCGTTCCGGTCGTGAAGCGGAGGCGGTACGCGCCGGGCGCGATGCCCTCAATGCGGTAGCGGCCATCGGCATCTGTCCACGTGGGATCCGCGGACGAGACGGCCGTCCCGTACTGCGTCAGGAGTTCTACCTGGATGCCCGGTGCGGGCCGCTCGGACTCGCCCTTTACGATGGTGCCCGATACCTGGCTGGTCGCAAGAACCTGTTGGGGGGCAAGGAGAAGCGCTATGAGTAGAGCGGCCTGAAGCATGACATGACCCCGTCAGCGCCCGACGACCATGTGTCCGACGAGTGGGCGGCCACTTCGAACGGCGAGAAAGTAAATTCCAGGCGCGAGGCGCGGCGCGAAGCGGCCGTCTGTGCCACGGCTCTGCGCGTCGAAGGCGGCTTCACCCGCCGAAAGGGTCAGCGTCCGTACGCGGCGGCCCAGCACGTCGTAAACATCTACGTCAAATCCATCCACCTGGAGCGGCCTGGTATCCCCTCCTTCCACCACGACCGTGCAACGCGCTCTGCAGGGGTTTGGATACACCCGGAGTGCGGCGTGCTCGCCGGCACCCGGGCGCGGCGCCGAGGGCACATTCTCCGTATCGACGCTTACGAAGGAGAGGTGGATGAATTGCCGCTCGAAGAACCCGAATCGAGGGTCACCCGCGTAGGTTGCCACGGCTTCGTCGACCGATGTGCCGCGAATGAGCCAGGTCTCTGTGCGGCCGTCCGACCGCTCGCGGCTCTCAAGCACTTCCGCGTTCAGCGCGCTGCGGACCGGTGCCAGCTCGGTCTCGGTCACGCCGCTCAGCACCATGACCGATACCTGGCCGCCGATGAATGCATCGGCCGAAATTGTTGTCGTATCGGCCATTTCTGTCCCCGGGAAGAACCCGATCACCTCATGGTCGCCACTCGTCTCCGGAATGCCGAGGGCCACCGTATCGAGCATCCAGGTCCATTCGCGCCACGAGCCGGGCGGGAAATCCACGGTGATGGCGTCTGCCGTGCATGGCTGGCCCCTGAGATCCAGAATGGTTTCGCCGTCTGTCTCCAGTCGGAACTCTGCCTGGCAGGAGGTGGACGCCGGCAGGTGCATGTAGTCGCCCGACGTATTGTCAATCCGGACGGTCACCGATATCATTTCCCCCTCGGCGTACGCCGCCTTGTCGGTCGTGACGGTGAGCGTGCCCTGCGCAGCCGCCCCGCCCGACATTACAAGGAGCAGGAAGAAGAGGCTGGATGCGACGGGGCGAATCATCATTCCGTTTGTCATCCTGGAGATTGGAAAGCAGTGTTTTGCGCCCGCGGGTTTCCGATATTCGAAATGCGCCGCAGGCGGCGCGAACACATACAAGATGAGAAAATGGAGTCAAAGTTGCCGAAAAACCCCGTGACCGGCCCGCCTTCGGGCCCCATCCGCGCCCCGCGTGGGACCTCGCTGTCGTGCCGGGGCTGGCACCAGGAGGCGGCCCTTCGCATGCTCATGAACAATCTGGATCCGGAGGTGGCCGAGCATCCAGAAAAACTGGTGGTCTACGGCGGCGGGGGCAAGGCGGCCCGGAGCTGGGAGGCCTATCACCGGATTGTGGCCACACTGCGCCGGCTGGGAAGCGACGAAACCCTCCTTGTCCAGAGTGGCCAGCCGGCCGGCGTCTTCCGCACGCACGAAGAGGCGCCGCGCGTACTAATTGCCAACGCGCACCTCGTGCCGCGCTGGGCGACGATGAGCGAATTTCGGCGGCTCGATGCGCTCGGTCTCACCATGTACGGCCAGATGACCGCCGGATCGTGGATCTACATTGGCACGCAGGGCATTCTGCAGGGAACGTACGAGACCTTCGCCGAGTGCGCGAACAAATATTTTGGCGGCACGCTTGCGGGGCGGCTCGTGGTGACGGCCGGGCTCGGTGGTATGGGGGGCGCGCAGCCGCTCGCCGCCACCATGAACGGCGCGGCCTGCCTCGTGGTGGAGGTCGACCCGACCCGCATTGACCGGCGCGTTGAAACGCGCTACTGCGACGAGCGCATGGACAGTCTCGACGAGGCCCTTGAGCGCGTCCTTGCCGCGCGCGATGCGAACGAAGCCGTGTCTGTCGGGCTCGTCGGCAACATTGCCGACGTGCTGCCCGAACTCGTGCGGCGCGGCATCCGGCCGGACGTCGTGACCGATCAGACGAGCGCCCACGATCTGGATGTTGGCTACATTCCGGCCGGGCACGACGTGGAGTCGGCCGCTGCGCTGCGCGCGAGCGACGCGGAGGGCTACCGGGAAGCGGTGCTTGACAGCATGCAGCAGCACATCCAGGCCATGCTGGACATGAAAAAAGCGGGCGCCACGACGTTCGATTACGGCAACAACCTGCGCGGGCAGGTGGCCGATCACCGCGGCATGACAGAGGCGTTCGATATTCCCGGCTTCGTGCCCGAATTCATCCGGCCGCTGTTCTGTCGGGGCTCGGGCCCCTTCCGCTGGGCCGCGCTCTCGGGCAGCCCCGCCGACATTGCCGCGACCGACAAGGCTGTGCTTGAAACCTTCCCCGAGAAAGAGGCCCTCGCCCGCTGGATCCACAAAGCCCAGGAGCGCGTCGCCTTCCAGGGCCTTCCGGCACGAATCTGCTGGCTCGAGTATGGGGAGCGTGCCGAGATGGGGCTCAAATTCAACTGGCTCGTCAAGACGGGCCGCGTCCAGGCACCGCTTGTCATAGGGCGCGACCACCTGGACAGCGGGAGCGTCGCATCTCCCAACAGGGAAACAGAAGGCATGATGGATGGCTCGGATGCCATTGCGGACTGGCCGCTGCTCAATGCGCTTCTGAATACGGCCTGCGGGGCGAGCTGGGTGTCGCTGCACCACGGCGGGGGTGTCGGGATCGGGTACTCGATCCACGCGGGGATGGTGAGCGTCGCCGACGGCACCGACATGGCCGACCGCCGCCTGGAGCGCGTGCTTACGGCCGATCCCGGGACGGGGGTCATGCGGCACGCCGATGCGGGCTACGAAGCGGCCATTGATACGGCCAACGAGCGGGGCGTAGACCTGCCCATGGTCAGCGGAAAGACCGATTTATGACGCCGCAGCGTGGATGAACGGTAGCGTAGAAAGTGGATGGATGGTAGCGTAGGCGCGATCACCAACTGCGCAGATAGTCACCCAGGCGGGTCCACGGCACCACGTCGTAGCCGCTGCGGGACTGGGATGTGTCGCCGCCCGTGACGATGGCCAGTCGGGCGTCGAGCAGGGCTGCCACGCGCTGGGGGCGGGCGGCCATGTCACTGTGAAACGTCATGCCGGACTTGGCTTCGAGAAGCAGCCGGTCGGTACCGCGCGTCACAATCAGATCGACTTCAACCCCGTTCGTATCGCGATAAAAGGACAGGTCGGCGCGCAGTCCGAGGTTGGCGATGTGCTTTACGACCTCGGAGACCACCCAGTTTTCAAAGAGCGCACCGCGCAGTGGATGCGTGTCCACGTGATCTACTGCTCGAATACCGATCAGGTGCGCCGCCAGACCCACATCATGGAAATAGAGTTTCGGCATGCGTATGAGCCGCTTGCGGATGTTGGCGCTGAATGCAGGCAGTCGGAAGGCGATAAATCCGGCTTCGAGCATGGAGAACCAGCGAGCGGCCGTAGGCTGCGAAATGCCCGTGTCTGAAGCGAGATTCGACATGTTAAGCAGTTGCCCTGTGCGCCCCGCAGAGAGCTGCATGAACCGCTGGAACGAAGTAAGGTCGGAAATATTTCCGAATGCACGGACATCGCGTTCCGCATAGAGGCTGGCATACGCCGACAGCCAGTCGTCTGGCGGCAGTTGGTGATGGTGGATACGCGGGTACGCGCCTCGAAAGAGCGCTGCGGAGAGGGTTTCGGGAGCCGCATCGAACCGTAGTACCTCATCCCAGGATAGTGGGTAGAGGTTGAGCAGGGCTGACCGACCAGCGAGCGACTGCGACACCGAGTTCGTAACGGATAAGTGTTCTGATCCGGTCAGGATCCATCGACCGTGCTCCGGGTCTTCGTCCACAAGGACCTGCAGGTAGGATGCCAGGTCCGGGGCACGTTGAAATTCGTCGAGGATGGCTCCGCTCGGGAACTGGGACAGGAAACGACGTGGATCCTCCACGGCGAACGCGCGCATGTCGGGCGCTTCGAGGTTGACATAGGGTTTGTCGGGAAATACCATGCGACAAAGTGTGGATTTCCCACTCTGCCTGGGGCCCGTAATGGTGACTACCGGAAAATGCCGTGCTCTCTGCACGAGCACGTCTTCCATGATGCGGCGTATCATGACGGGATCTGCCAATTGTGACACGTCCAGAATAATTATGATAATTCAAAGTCTGACTTTAAAACATCATAACACAGTTCGGGGTTCCTGATGACACCTCCTACCAAGCATGGACATTCGCCCATCCGGATCGCCAGGCTCTACGACGACCTGCATGCGGCGCTCGCGGCCCTCCGCTCGGGTGCCTCGCGGGTGGACCGCTCGCGCCGCCTCCTTGAAAAGGTTATTGCGCGCGGCGGCGCCACGTATGGCGTCAACACCGGCTTCGGAAAGCTGGCCTCGACCCGCGTTCCGGATGACCGTTTGGCCGATCTGCAACGGAATCTGCTGCTCAGTCACGCCGTCGGCGTCGGGGCACCCATCCCGCGCCAGATTGCCAGCCTCATGCTGCAGCTGAAAATTGTGGCCTTGGGACAGGGCTATTCTGGCGTGAGCCGCGCGACATTCGACCGGCTACTGCTGTTCGCCGAGCGGGATCTGGTGCCCACGGTGCCGAGTCGGGGATCGGTGGGCGCAAGCGGGGATCTGGCGCCGCTCGCCCATATGGCGCTGCCGCTGATTGGTCACGGCGCGTTCACCATGCCGGATGGGAGCGAGCGCCCAGCGGCCGACGTGCTTGCAGAAGAAGGGCTCGAACCGATCGAGCTGCAGGCCAAGGACGGGCTCGCGCTCATCAACGGTACCCAGTTCATGGCCGCCTACGGGGCCGTCATCCTGCACCGTGCCACGCGGCTGGTGCGCACGGCCGACATTCTGGGCGCGATGAGCCTCGAGGCCCTGCAGGGCAGCGCGACCCCCTTCGATGCACGTATCCATGCGGTGCGACCCCATCCAGGTCAGGTCACGGTGGCGAAGAACGTCCGGCTGTTGCTCTCGGAAAGCGAGATCCTCGAATCGCACCGAAGCTGTGGCAAGGTCCAGGATCCGTACTCGCTGCGGTGCATACCGCAGGTGCACGGGGCCACGCGCGATGCGCTCAGCCACGCTGTCAACGTGGTCGAGACGGAAATCAATTCGGTGACGGACAATCCATTAGTGTTTGATGGGGGCGATGCGACGGGGGGCGATGCCATGCCGGATGTGCTCTCCGGCGGCAATTTCCACGGCCAGCCTCTGGCGCTCGTCCTGGATTATGCGGCCATTGCCCTTGCCGAGCTCGCCTCCATCTCCGAGCGGCGCACCTACCTGCTGCTCGAAGGGCACGATGGGCTGCCGCGCCTGCTCATGCGCGAAACCGGTCTCAACTCGGGGTTCATGATTCCGCAGTACACGTCGGCCGCGCTCGTCTCTGAGAACAAGGTGCTCTGCCATCCGGCGAGCGTCGACTCCATTCCGACGAGTCTCGGGCAGGAGGACCACGTTTCCATGGGCAGCGTGGGCGCCATCAAACTCTGGCAGGTGCTCGAAAACGTGGAGCACGTGCTCGCCATCGAACTCCTTACTGCCGCCCAGGCACTCGACTACCGCGCGCCGCTCCGCCCCGGCCGCGGCGTCGAAATTGCGCACCAGTTCGTCCGCGGCGTCGTGCCCCACCGCGAAGCCGACTACCTGTTCCAGGACGACATGCGCCCCTGCGTCGAACTCGTCCGCACCTCCGCCCTGCAGAAAGTCGTGGAGGAAGAACTCGGCACCGGGTTGGGGTGATACGTTTTTTCTCAGAATGGGAGTGACGTTCCGTTGTCACATGTGTCAGTGATCTTGGAAGCGGAAGTCATTGGACAAGTGGGGAGCGAAACGTATCATGAGACAAAATGTCAAAATCAGTCCCGTGGGAGACATGTTCGCGTCAGCGTATCAAAATACTTTTGCCGTACTGCGCCAGGAAGCCCAGATGAGCCAAAAGGAAGCGGCCGCCAGGGCTGGGGTCAGTCTGAAGACCATTTACAGATGGGAAAACGGGGAAAACAAGCCACCAAAACCAGTCATTGATATGCTCAGGCATGCCGCCGGAAGAACACAGACAGCAAACCAGAAGAAGGCAGATTTTACATTCATAGACCTGTTTGCCGGAATTGGTGGTTTCCGGATGGCGTTCGACTCAGTGGGAGGTGCGTGCGTCTACACAAGCGAATGGAACAAGTACTCCAGGGAGACCTACGCCGCCAATTTTTCGTGCCAGCACGACGTGGCTGGAGATATCACGAAAGTCGAAGCGGACGAGATTCCTGGCCACGATGTGTTGCTGGCAGGATTTCCGTGCCAACCATTCTCTATCGCGGGTGTGTCCAAGAAAAAATCACTCGGTAGAGAACACGGATTTCTGGACAAGACCCAAGGCACTCTTTTCTTCGACGTTGCACGTATTCTGGAGCATCATCGCCCGTCGGCCTTTCTACTGGAAAACGTCAAAAACCTCGTTGGGCATGACAAAGGCCGGACCTTCAAGGTGATAGCTGAAACGTTGGACGACCTGGGATACTCATGGGATTTCCGGGTTATTGATGCCAAGGGGTTCGTTCCACAGCATAGGGAGCGCGTATTTATCGCCGGTTTTCATGAGGATACGGGCTTTGACTTCAAGCAGCTGGCAGTTCCAGCACCGGACGAAGGACCCAGGCTTGGCACTATTCTTCACGGTATGATGGAGGGCGAAGAACCTGAATATCCGTACACGCCCCCGGATGTCACCAAGCCTAATGACAAGTACACATTGTCGGACAAGTTGTGGACTTACCTGCAGGATTATGCCGCGAAACACAAGGCTCGGGGAAATGGGTTCGGTTTTGGATTGAATGGCCCAGACGATGTAGCACGAACACTGTCAGCGAGATACTACAAGGATGGCTCGGAAATCCTGATCAGGCAGAAGGGGAAGAGGCCACGAAGGCTTACGCCCAGGGAGTGTGCCAGGCTGATGGGGTTTGACGCCCCAAGACAGCCGCTCTTCGAAATTCCCGTCTCGGATACGCAGGCATATCGTCAGTTCGGGAACGCTGTAGTCGTTCCTGTCGTGAAGGCGGTCGCCTCTTACATGAAGCCGCATATCCTGGAAGTGAAGCAGATCAGGGACAGTCGCCAATTGACCATAGATTTTCGTGAGACTGCAGAGGCAGCACACGAAGCAGCATGAATGGTTGACATTCTGACCAGTGAGGAACGAAGCCGACTGATGTCACGGATAGGACCTGTGGATACAGGCCCGGAAATGGTCATTAGGAAGGGCCTGCATGCGTTAGGCTTTCGATATCGACTGCATGACAAAAGGCTCCCAGGAACACCTGACATGGTTTTTCGCAGGTACCGGGCCATTGTAGAGGTTCGCGGATGTTTCTGGCATAGACATGAGTGCCACCTGTTCCGCTGGCCCGGAACCCGGAAAGAGTTCTGGCGCGAGAAACTGACTAACAATCGCCAGCGGGATATCGTGAACGAGCAACGGCTCCACGACTATGGGTGGCGCGTTCTTGTTGTGTGGGAGTGTGCCTTGCGTGGCAGAACGGAGGCGGAAGTTTGTAACGTAATACGGAAGGTCGCAGATTGGCTGCGATCAGACAGATACTCACTGGAAATTGCTCGCACAGACACAGAAAAAAACGCGGTTGATTAACGATGACAGCAGGTAAGTTATCCCAGCATTTCAATGGAGTGGCTGCCAAGCGACTCAGCGCGGTCGAGACCGATAGAGAACGATCGAATCAACACGAACTCAATGGTGTAGCACAGCTTAAACGTATCCTTGGGAGTGACCGACAGGAATATTCCTGTCGGTTCCTGTACCTGGACCCGGACACAGACAAGGTCATATCGGAAGACGGCTTCGTTACGTGGTATGACTCTCGCGAAAACCACCCGGAACGATCAGAATATCGACTTTATCTGCCTGAAACAGAGGTGTACTCCGCTGCGAGCGAGGGCGATCTCGTTATTATTGGCGTAAGGCCTGATAATACAGTGCTGTTGATCGTTGTCCCTAGTGGCAGTTCCATGGAGAACCAGTTGATCTGGCTTTTCGATCTTTCGGGCGACCTGAACTCTTTCGCCGTACAGAAAGACTGGACGGAAAGGGATTTGGGACTTGCGGGAAGAACCATCCTTGAGGAGATTGGAATTGAAGCACCCTTGATCGATGAGGACTACCTGGGGCTTCTGCTTGATCAATTCGGAGAACAGTTTCCACCGACCAGGGTGTTTTCACATTACGCCCGACAGACACTTCCTTCGACATCGTCGCTTGATGATCCTGATTCTGCTCTGCTGGAGTGGATTGAGCGGGAAGAGATGCTGTTTCGCACCTTGGAGGCCTATATTGTCAGACAGCGTCTGGTGGAGGGCTTCGAGGATGACGTCGATGGTTTCATTTCATATTCACTGAGTGTCCAGAATCGGAGAAAATCACGAATTGGTCACGCATTTGAACTTCACCTTGCGTTCCTGTTCGAAGAACATAACGTGTCGTTCAGCAGGGGCGCAGTGACTGAAAACCGGTCGAAACCAGATTTTCTGTTTCCTGGAATCGATCAGTATCTGAACGAAGAGTATCCGGTTGATCAATTGACGATGTTGGGTGTCAAGTCCAGCTGTAAAGACCGGTGGCGTCAGGTCCTATCAGAGGCAGCGCGGTTGAACGAGCGCCATCTCATAACACTTGAGCCCGGCATCAGTGAAAATCAGACGGATGAAATGCGCTCGCACTCGCTTCAGTTGGTGGTTCCATCAGGTTTACAAGGCACCTATCGGGCAGATCAAAGATCGTGGTTGATGAGTATCGCGGACTTTATTCGGGAAGTGTCGAATCGCGCACGCACAGTGTAAGTTTAAAAAGATAGTGGAGGCTCCGTAATGCAAAAGTGGTTAGCGAAGAGAAACGCCAACCTACGGACTTTTCTGGATGGAATGAGAACCGCCTGGGATATCTACGGATATCATGACTGGATTCAACAGCGGTCGATTGGATCGTCCATAAGGGGCGATTTCGAACGGGTAGAGAATGATTTTCGCTCAAGTGCAAGAAAGGTTGCAAGCGATTGTATCTACATCCGATTCGCCGAGCGGGCGGACGTGCCGCTGATTCTGGAATTCATTGAGGGACTGGCGGAGTATGAGAAACTCCGGCACGAGTGCGTGGCGACCGAGGCGCTGCTGGAGGAGACGCTGTTTGGGGCGCATCCGGCGGCTGAAGTACTGCTGGCGTTCGACCGGCGTGGCGCGGCCGACAGACCCAGCCCGGCCGAGACGCCTGTCGGCTTCGCACTCTTCTTTCATTCCTACTCGACGTTTCTGGCCCGACCGGGTATATGGCTTGAAGATCTTTTTGTGGTGCCAGAGGCCCGGGGGCGTGGGTATGGCAAGGCGCTGCTCGCGCGGCTCGCCGAGTTGGCCGTGGAGCGCCGGTGTGGGCGCCTTGAGTGGGCGGTTCTTGACTGGAATACACCCGCCATCGAGTTCTACGAATCGATCGGGGCCGAGGCCCAGGACGAGTGGACCACGTATCGCGTCACGGGAGCCGCACTTGGGCGCCTTTCTGAAATGTAACAATAAAAGTTACATTTATTTCCGAGGCCGCAACTGCCGTTTTCAGCTGAATTCGAGCAGTTTCCGGCGGTACATGGAAAAGAGCTTCGACTTGCTCACGAAGCCGACGTACCGGCCATTTTCGACGACGGGGATGTTCCAAAGGCCGGTTTCCTGGAAACGCTGCACGACGGCAGGCATGTTTTCGGCTATGTCGACGGACGCCGGGGGCGGATCCATGAGCTCGCCGACCAGAATCAGATTGTACATGGCCGGATCGAACATGACGGGCCGGACGTCATCGAGCGTCAATATGCCGATCAGGCAGCCGGTTCCGTCGACGACCGGAAAGAGGTTGCGCCGGGAGGCGGCAATGATGTCAATCAGTTCGCCGACCGTCATGGTCGCGTGAACGGCCTGGAAATCCTGCTCCACGACCTCCCGGATGGAGAGCTGGGAGAGCACCGCCTGGTCCTTGTTGTGGGTAATGAGCTCGCCGCGCTGCGCCAGTTTCTTGGTATAGATGGAATAAGGCAGCAGGTGGCGCGCCGTGGCGAAGGATATGGCCGAGACCATCATGAGGGGCAGAAAGATCTCGTATCCACCCGTGATTTCAGCAATCATGAAGATGGCCGTGAGGGGCGAATGCAGCACGCCCGCCATGAGGCCGGCCATGCCCACGAGCGCAAAGTTGGTGCTGTCAATATCGGCAATGCCCATGAGGCCCAGACCCTTGGCGAACACGAATCCGAGCACGCAGCCGGTAAACAGGCTGGGCGCGAAAATGCCACCGACGCCGCCCGCGCCAAAGGTCAGACTGGCGGCGACGATCTTTGCCAGCATAATCAAAAGCAGCCCACCGAGCAGCCAGAGGCTCCCGTGCGCTACGACGCCTGCCGAGAATCCAGAGGAGAAAACGTCGGCTTCCTGACCGTTGAGCAGGAAATTGACCGTCTGGAAGCCTTCGCCGTAGAGCGGGGGCAGCAGCCAGACGAGCAGCCCCAGCGCGAGGCCGCCCGCCGCCCAGCGCGCAATGCCCGAGGAGAGGCGCTCGAAGAGGCCATCGAACAGGAAGAATGATTTCGTGAAATAGACCGAAACGATGGCCGCAATCACCCCGAGAAGGAGATACCACGGCACATCGCCTATGGTGAAAGGCGCGACGGCATCTACATGCAGCAGAAATTCGTTGGCCTTCAGGAAGTGCGACATCAAGGCGCCGGAGATGGACGCCAGCAGCAGGGGGACGAGCGATGCGAGCGTGAGATCGAGACTGAAAATCTCAATCGTAAAGATGATGCCGGCAATCGGGGCGTTGAAGACGGCGGCCAGGACGCCAGCGGCCGCGCAGCCGAGCAGCAGGATCCGGTTCCGGTAATCGAGGTGGAAGAGCCGCCCCGCGTTCGATCCGAGGGCCGCGCCGGTTCCGACTCCGGGGCCTTCCAGACCGACCGACCCCCCGAGACCGGCCGTCACAAAACTCGAGACGTACCACGCATACACGTACCGCACACCCATGAATCCCCGCTTTCTGGAAATGGCGTGCAGCGTGACGGGGATGGCCTCGCCCGGGCGGCCACCGGAGACGTGGGAGAGGAGCGCCGTGAGCCCGACGCCAATGACGGGAAAGAGGAAGAAGAAGAGGTCAAACGACAGGCCGAGGGGATCGCCATGTACGTATTCCTGGACCAGGTGGACGCCGTTTTTGAGAAGTACGGCCGCCAGGCCCGCGCCGAGTCCCAGCAGGATGGCGGCCACGTGCACGAGCTGCGACTGCGTGACATGGCGAGCGCGCCAGGTCAGCAGGCGACCATATGTTGAATTGGAGTGCGGGAGCACGGTGTGTTATCTGGAGGGGCCGTCGCGCACGGGCGACGACCGGATGTAGGCTCCGGTGAACGGCATCCTGCGCGGGCGGTTCTGCCGGTGTCCATGGCAGCGCAAGCTTCCGTTCCTATTCACAGGAGAAGCTCGTATTATGGCGCCATGACACTACACATCATCACGACCGGCGGGACCATTGACAAGGTGTATTTCGACGCAAAGTCGGAGTACACGATCGGGGACCCCATGATTCTCGACATCCTGCAGACGGCGGGGGTGGATATTACGCACGAAATCACGCCCCTTTTCCAGAAGGACAGCCTTGAAATCACCGACGAGGACCGGCAAATGATTGTAGATGCCGTCCGCGCGAGCGCGCACAGCCTCGTGCTGATCACGCACGGCACGGACACGATGGTCCAGACGCTCGAGGCGCTGGCGCCCGTGTGCCGAGACAAGACGGTTATGCTCGTGGGCTCGCTCAGCCCTGCCCGTTTCAAAGGGACCGATGCCGAGTTCAACATCGGGTTTGCGCTCGGGGCCGTCCAGGCCCTGCCGCCGGGAGCCTACATTGCCATGAACGGCCGCGTATTCCGCGAGGGCAATGTGCGCAAGAACCGCGCAGCGAACCGTTTCGAGACGCTCTCGTAGTACGGTAGATGCGCACTACGGCGTCCATACCACCGCAGCGCCCCGTGCCAAGGGCCATTCTTCCCGTGGCAGGGCATTTCCCGGTGCTCTGGCGCAGGCTGTCCGGCGGCTCGTTCCTTTTTTTAGCCGCGGTTTCGGTCGCGTTCCTTGTGGCGCTCCCCGCCAGTCGCGGGGCGGCCGCCCAGCAGGCGCTCGTGTACGACGCCAGCCCGGAGGAAGGCGCCCCCATCGAAGTCGCGCTCCAGCGCCTGGCGGGGAGCGCCACAACACTCAACGGCCAGTACGTCCGCGTGACCAGCAATGTGCTGCAGCCCGGCGGTGAGCCCGTGCAGGGCAAAAACGGCACATCCGACTTCCGATTCGATGCCGCCGCGCCCACCACCGCCGATTGTATTACGGACGCTGCCGCCTGCTCGGCCTTTGACGCGGTCAACGTGTACTATCACATTGACCGGTTTGCGCACGAGTTCTGGGCCGAGAGGCTCGGCGTGGACGTCGATTTCCAGGTCGATGTGACCACCCACATTGCCGGCAGCGGCGGGTTTGCCATTGCGCCCGAGCGCACCATGAAAATCGCAGTCGGTGACATCTTCATGCTGAACGCCGCGCTCTCGGACGACGTGCTCTACCACGAATACACCCACCTCATGGCGTGGGAAGTCGGCTGGAAAAGCGACCGCGACTCCCCCGAGGAGACCAAGGCGCTCGGCGAGGGGTACGCCGACTACTTCACCTCGACCTATACAAACGATCCCCGCTTTGCCGAGTGGGTCGTCACGTGCCCCGACCGCCAGCACTGTGAGGGGCCCGCGAACGACAACGAGTTCCGCCGGCTGGATCTGGACCAGAGCGAATGGAATTTCCAGTTCGGCGAGCCCAGCCAGACCCTCAGGTACGGCTTCTGCCTGCGCTTCCATGAGGGCGACGGCAAGTGCAAGGCCAGCTTCAACAACCGCACGCCGCAGTACACGTGGGGCATGATCTGGGGGGCCGCCCTCTGGGACCTGCGCGGCGTTCTGGGCGCCGACGTGGTCGACCGACTGGCGCTTGAAGGCATGCGCCGGCACGCACGCGACACGGATTTCAGCGGCGCGCTGGCCCACCTGCTCGATGCCGACTTCGCCCTCTGGGAAGGCATCCATTCAGACACCATCCGGGACGTGTTCGCGGCCCGCGGCGTGGACCTGGCAAGCGTCGTGTCCGTCGAAAACCCGGACGAAGCGGCCAGTCCGCAGCCCCGGCAGGCGCTCATCTCGGTCTGGCCGAACCCGGCGGCCGAGCGCATCCACGTTGACGCGCCCATCGGCGCGCGCATTGTTCTTCTGGATGCAATTGGGCGCGAAGTCCTCACCGCCGAGCCCGTGGGTGCCCATGGAGCCACGGCCGGCCGCGGAGGCGCCCGCGCTGAACGGATCCTGGAAACGGCCCACCTTCCCGCCGGATGGTACGCTGTCCGCGTCGGGGACGTGGTGCAGCCGGTCATTTTGTCCCGGTAAGCGCATCTGGCCGCGGAAACGATCGCGCACGGTGGCGCCTGACGGCACTATATTCAGCGTACACATTTCCGTTCACCACGCTTCAAGCTCTTTTGGCCATGTTGACTCTTCGATCCCGTTTCTCCCTGTCCGCCTTTCAGTCCGCGTCGCGCGGCGTGGCGCCGCTTCTGGCCGCCGCGCTTCTCCTGCTTGCCGCCGCGCTTCTCCTGCTGGCCGCACTGCCAGCATCGGTTCTGGCGCAGGACGCGCCCGATCCGCTTGCACATGACGCGGGTCTGCTGCCCGCGTATTTCCAGTTCGACCCGGATGTGCCGCGTGACGAAAGCATCCCGTCGCCCGAATCTGTCCTCGGATACGCCGCCGGTGAGGCGTACACGCTGCATGCCCATGTCGTGGACTACATAGAGGCGCTGACCGCCGCATCTCCCCGGATTGGAACGCGCCAGATTGGGCAGTCCTGGGAAGGGCGGCCACTGCACGTGATGGCCATTACGTCCGAGGCCAACCACGCGCGCATGAACGATATCCGCCTGGCGAACCTGAAGCTCGCCGATCCGGCGGTGCCGGCGGCCGAAAAGGAGGCGATCAAGGCCGAGAATCCGGTCATCGTGTGGCTCTCGTACAACGTGCACGGGAATGAGGCATCGAGCACGGAGACGGCCATGCAGGTGGCCTACCGCCTGGCAAGCGCGACCGACGCTCGGACCCAGGAGTGGATGGACAACGCGGTCGTGCTGATCGTGCCGTCCATGAACCCGGACGGGCGGGACCGCTACGTGAACTGGTACCGCTCGGCGCAGAGCCACGTGCTGCGCACGAATGCGTCGGACCTGGAGCACGACGAGCCGTGGCCGGGCGGTCGTACGAACCATTACTGGTTCGACCTGAACCGGGACTGGGTGTGGCTCGTGCACCCGGAGTCGCAGGGCCGGATTGCCATGTATCAGCGGTGGCTGCCGCAGGTGCACACCGACTACCACGAACAGGGCTACAACGCGAATTATTTCACCATGCCGGGCCAGCCGCCCCGCAACCTGAATTTGCCGGCGGCCTACGATGACTGGGCGGACCGGTTTGGCCGCGCCAACGCCGATGCGTTCGACGAGGCGCAGGTGAATTACTTCACGCGCGAGGCATTCGATTTCTTCTATCCAGGGTACGGATCGTCCTACCCGAGCCTGTTTGGTGGCATTGGCATGCTGACCGAGCAGGGCGGGCACAGCCGCGGTGGCCGCGCGGTCGAGACAAACGACGGGTACGTCCTGACGCTGCGCCAGCGTATTTTCGACCATTACGAGACGTCGCTGGCAACCATTGATCTTGCGGTTCGGGAGCGGCGCGCGCTGCTCGATTATTTTCAGGAGTTCTACTCGCCCCAGGCGCGCGAAACAGCGACGACGGCCTATCTGCTGCCGGACGATGGCGGCCAAGGCTACCTCTATGATGTCATTGACATACTGCTCGAGCACGGCGTTCGGGTGGAGCGGCTCGCAGAGGACGTGACCGTGCGCGACGCGCACGACTACGCGACCGGCGAGCCAGCCCAGGCGCGCTTCGACGCGGGAACGTTTGTGGTATCTACCGATCAGGCCCGGCACATTTTCATTGAAACCATCATGGCGCGGCAGATGGAGATCGAAGACTCGGTGATGTACGATATGTCGTCCTGGTCGGCACCCATTGCCTACAACCTGGAAGCGGCCTGGACGGAGTCCGAGCTGCGTGCGGAAATGGAAGCCGTCTCGGAGGCGCCTTCGCCGCGCTCCGGCGTCATGGGCGGCCCGGCCGCATACGCCTACGTCGTGGACTGGGAGCAGCGGCACGCGCCAAAAGCGCTCGCAGCGCTCTGGCGGGCGGGGTACAATGTCCGCTCGGCAACCAAGACCTTTGCCTTCGGCGGCACGACCTATGGCCGCGGATCGCTTGTTGTGCTGCTTGGACGGAATCGCGACAAGGCGGCCGACATCCACCGGGACATGCAGCGCATAGCCGATCACGCGGGCGTCGCCATCCAGGCCTTCAATACGGGCCGGATGGATGCGGGAATCGACCTCGCTTCCTCGTCGTCGCGGCCGGTGAAGGAGCCGCGCGTGGCGCTCGTGGTCGATGACGGCGTGTCTTCCTACACGGCCGGGCAGCTCTGGCTGCTGTTTGACCGCTGGACGGAGTTCGGCGTAGACCGGATCCGTTCGGGAAGCCTCTCGCGCCTTGACTGGTCCGAGTACGATGTGCTGCTCCTGCCGGGCGGATCGTACGGGGGGATGTTTGACAGCTCGGCGGTCGCGGCACTCGGCGACTGGGTGCGCAGCGGCGGAACCGTGGTGGCAACCGAGTCGGCCGCGACGTGGGCGGTCTCCTCGGGACTCGTGAAAGCCGAGACGGCCAATGAGTGGAAGAAGAAAAAAGAGAAGAAGAAAGATGCCGAGGATGCTGAGCTCAAGGACAGCTATTACACGCGCTACGAAGCGCGGGAAGATTCCTCGGGCCTGAAGCGCATTCCGGGCGCGGCCATGCTCGGCCACCTCGACGATTCGCATCCGCTGGCGTTTGGCGTGGGTCGGCAGCTCTACGCGCTGAAATTCAATACGTCGGCCATTGCGCCCTCGGACAATCTGCAGACGGTGGGCTGGTACGAGCCCGATGCAACGCGCCTTCTGGTGTCCGGATACGCGTCCGAGGAAAATCAGCAAACAATTGCAGGACACGCGTTTGCGGCGGTGCAAAATATGGGCTCAGGGCGCGTCGTGCTGCTTACCGACAATACGCAGTACCGCATGTTCTGGGTCGGCCCGGCGCGGCTCGTGCAGAATGCGGTCATGCTGATGCCGGGCATGTAGGTGCCTGTTCCTGTCACTGTCTGCTGACCACCATGCTTCCCTACACCATACGCGAAGGTCTGGCCGGGCTGAACCGGGCGCGGTTCTCGACGGCGGCGTCCATTCTGTCCATGACAGTGGCGCTCGTTCTCGTGGGCCTCTTTGCGATTGTGTCGTGGGAGGCGCGCACGGTGTCTTCCTGGCTGAAGCAGCGCGTTGGGGAAGTGGAGCTGTTTCTGAATGAAACACCGGACAATGCGGCGCGCGCGGGGCCCGCCCCCCCCCCCA
>JAJCYQ010000058.1 GCA_029262835.1 Bacteroidota bacterium | reverse complement strand
GTTCCTCGAGGACGGGCTCGGCGGTGAGGTCACCGCAGCGGCCTATCCGGAAGGTGGCGAAGGGCGCATCCAGACTACCGATGCGCTGGCCATACCGGGTGGCGCGCTGGCCGTGTCGACCGAGGATACCGCGCTCCCTGGTGCATTCGACCTCTCGCAGAACTATCCGAATCCGTTCTCGGGGCGCACTACGATCGCGTTCGAGCTACCGGAGTCGGGCATGGTACGCCTCTCGGTCTACGACCTGATGGGACGCGAGGTCGCGCGACTCGCGCACGAGACCATGCCGGCGGGCCGGCACGAGGTGACCTACGTGGCCGACGGCCTGCCATCTGGCGTCTACATGTACCAGCTGGAAGCGGGTGGATCCCGCACGGTGCGCCAGATGACGCGACTACGCTAGGAGTCCGACGGACTCCCTAGAAGCCCGTTGAAGAACCCGCGTGTTCGGTTGCCTTGTCTTCATCACGCGTTCTGGGACATACGGCCAGAATGGCGCGAGTCGGTTACCATGAAAAGCGGCAATACACTGTACGCCAACGACTCACGGGCATTTTGGATTGACATGGAAATCTCCAGGATGGCGCGAGCCTGTCCAGAATGTCGCAAGCCTGTCCAGAATGTCGCAAGCCCGAGTCGCGCCATCCTGGACAGGCTCGCGCCACCTCAGGGGGGCTTGCGCCAGGCTGGAGGTAGGCAGCTGCCAGACAAAATACATGTAAGTAACTGCTGGGCAATAGGTTACATGCATTTTGCAGCAAAAGCTCGCGCCATTCTGGCCGTATGCCCCAGAGAACATCAGTCCCAGAGAACATCAGTCCCGGAGAACGTCAGGTACGGTGTCGTGACTGGCGAGCGTGACCCGTAAAGGGCTATTGGGACCTCGCTCGGAGCACGCAGGTTTTTCAACACGCTTCCAGCGCCGCGTCCAGGGCCGATCGGAGCTGATGCATCTGTTTCATTCCGAGGTGCCGGCCCTGCCGCCCAACCAGATAGACGAGAAGAAAGGCCACGAGGGCCGCGGGGCCGCTCCATAGAGCGTGCCCCGCGGCCCCCAGGGTCCACTGGGCATAGCCGTAGATGACCCCCATGCCCCCCGCGAAGGCAATGCCTACGTAGAGGGCGATGAACAGGCTCCAGATGGCCGGACGCGGACCGAACAGGCCGCGCACCAGCGAACCTCCCGGCAGGTGGGGATCGATACCGATTTCCAGTTGAGGTGACCAGAAGTGGACCCGGTCGGCTGGAATTTTGAGCACGGCCGAAGTGGCGAAGACGCGGCCCGTCACGGAAGGGTGCTCACCTACAAGCTGCTCGAGTCGCCGCAGTACGTCGTTGGGCTCGACGGGGGTAGTGAATTCGAATCGGGGCCGAAGTCTGATGTCGGACATCGCAACCTCTGGGGGCAATTTGCGGTATGGAGAGAATACGGCTTTTTTGCCGTTCTTTTTCCGACCCATGTACCGCTTCTGTCGCCGAGAACTCCATGCGGCTTGCCAACCGCTTCGCGTTGTTACTGCTCCCTGTCAGCGTATTCCTGGCAGGCATGTTTCTGGTAGATGCGGAGAGTGATCGGGCATTGAATGAGGACGGGAGGCGTGCCGTGACGCCGGGCTGGGAGCGTGCCGTGACGCCGGGCGAGGAGCGGGTGTGGTCGGCTGGCGACAGGCCGGCGTGGCAACTGTCACACCCGACGCCGCATCCAGCGGCCGAACGCGCTTTCCGCGTCGTAACAGATACCACGCGTGCGGAGCTGCTCATGGCGCAGCAGGACCTGGATGACATCATTTACGTGAGTCTGGTCACGGAGCGGGAGCCCGCCATGGGAAGTTTTGATCTCATGGATTACTCCCCCTCTCGTCTGGAGCATGGCGCGCGTCCCTGGGGACAGGTCGAGTCCTGGATTCGCTGGGCCGCGGACGATGCCTTCGTGTCGCTGTCCTGGCACTGGAATGCTCCCATGTTTCTGCACAATGACGAGGGCCGCGAATGGTGGCGGGGATTTTATGCCGATGCATCTACATACGATGTCCGGGCGGCGGTCGAAGAACCGGAATCGGCCGAGCGCGCGGCCATGCTTCGCGACGTCGACGCTGTTGCCGTCCAACTACGGAAATTCCGCGACGCGGGCGTCCCTGTATTCTGGCGTCCACTGCACGAAGCGTGGGGCGGATGGTTCTGGTGGGGTAAAGCGGGACCGGCTACGTATCGTGCCCTCTGGAGGCTTGTCTACGAACGGCTGACCATCTATCACGGACTCGACCACCTGATATGGGTCTATACCCATCGCGATGCCGCGTGGTATCCGGGAGATGACGTGGTCGATGTGATCGGTGTCGATCTCTACGGCTCGGATGCCAGGACGGACCAGGCCTGGGCTGACCTCCAGCGCTCATTCGGACACGCAAAACCCTTTGCCGTGACCGAGACCGACCGGTTGCCCGATGCGCTGGCCATGCGGGCGCGAGGGGAGCGCTGGGCGTGGTACTCGATGTGGGCGGACGATCATATCCGGGACATCCGAGTCGCGGCGCTTCGCAGCGCGTACACGCATCCGGATGTGATGACACGATCTGCTGTTGGGGACTGGCGCACGGACGAGTCACCTTGGCTGGCCAGTGAGGTCGCGATGGCCGCTCCGCTCGATGTGATTCCGTTGGAGTCGGAAGGGAAACTGGTTTTGCTGCTCCCCGACGAGGCGCGCGGATTCATCCGCATTCTTGGAGCCGGTAGCGAGACCGTCCGGCGCGGGCGCGTAGCCGGGGCAGAGGTTTGGGACATATCCGATCTGCCGGCCGGGAATTACGTGGTCCGCTGGTTTGTGCGGACGGGCAGGGGCTCAAGTGGGAGCGGCCCAGGTGGGAGCGGCCCAGGTGGGGGTGGGCCCAGTTCGAGGAGTGGCGCTGGAGGCAGCAGCCAGGGATTTACACGCTTCACTGTGGGCCATCGCTGACCGGAAGTGCTGACCGGAAATGCTGACCGGAAGTGCTGACCAGTCGTGTCAGCTGGCGCTCGCCGTGAGCTCGTCGAGGATCGGAATCATGGTCTCAAACGTGACGGCGCCGATGTAGCGCCGCCGGATGGTGCCTTCGCGGTCAATCAGATAGGTCGTAGGAACTACGTAGTGGCCCCGGTAGTCCTCGGATACTTTTCCATCGTCGAGTAGCGTCGGATAGGCAATGGCCAGTTCTTTGGCAAACGGCTCAACGATCGACTGCCCTTCTTCGTCAAGGGCAATACCCACGAATTGGACGCCCTGGTCTGCATATTCGGCCTGGAGGCGGTTGAATTCGGGGATTTCCTCGCGGCAGGGCCCGCACCAGGTGGCCCAGAAGTTGAGCACCACGACCTTGCCGGACAGGTCGGCCAGTGAAAGCGTTGTGCCATCGAGGGCGGTAAGTTCGAACGGCGTGGCCTGGCCGAGGCCCTTGCTGGCACTGGACGTCGAGGGGACGTACTCGTCCGCCGGCGTGAAATCAATAACCTTGACGGTGTTGTTTACGACGCGGATTTCGAAATGTACAGAGTCGCCCGGCGAGACCTCTTCAGCGAGCGATGGGTCAACGAGCTCAAATGGCATGGTCATCCCGTCCATAAAGCCATCGATGTGGCCGTGCTCGAGCACGACATGCGAGCCGCTCGGCGTGACGCTGCGTATGCGGGCGAAGGCGTCGAAGTAGGACGTATCGGCCGGCGCGGCGCTTGTGGACGCCGAGCCCTCTGAGGCGGCTCCAGAAGAACTGGGCGCACTGTCATCGCTGGATGCGCCGCATCCAGCGAGAAATACGAGGGTGACAGCCAGCACCAGGAAACGGGCGGGCTGGCGGGAGATCGTCATAACGACTTTGGTCATGAATGGTTGGTCACAGAATAGTAAGCCATTCCCCGTCGGAAAGCGTTTCAACGCGTTCCGGAATGAGGACGCCCGTGGAGCGGACGGTCCCCTTGACGCGGATCTGCTCGGCCATGTAGTCGGCCAGGACGGCGGGCACGGTCATGAGGACCCAGACTTCGCCGTCGGTTTCGCCGCCGCGCAGGATGGCGACGGGAAAGCCCTGCATGGCGCAGGCCGTAGCGCAGGCCTTGACGAACCCTTCTGGTTCCGGACGTTCGTGGTCCATGCCGCGATTGACGTCCTTGTTGAGCGGGTAGCAGCGGGTGTCAATGAGTGTGCCCTCCATGCTGATGGACTGGCCCTCCTCGTAGACGGGTGCGGCCTCCTCAGCGGGCGCCTGACTGCCTGACTGGCAGCCTGAAAATAGAAAAAGGCCCAAAAGGGCGCAGCCGAGTATGAATCCGAACCGATGTACGGAACCCGGCTGCGCCTGGGCCAAAGCAGCGTTGGCGTTGCTCACGATTACATCATGCCTGCAACTTCAACTTCAATCCACTTGCCCTTGTCGTTCTTGACTTCGACTTTGCCGGGCATGATGGAGCCTGCATACGGAGCTTCGCCCGTGATGCGAACTTCCTTGTCCATGTGCTCGGCGAACGTGCCAGCAGGCGCGATCACGACGTGGACGTCATTGCCTTTCTTGCCGCCTTCCAGAACGCCGGCAGGAATGCCCATTCCAGCGCATGCTGTAGCGCAATTCGGCATCTTCATCATCTTGTCACCCTTTTTGACCATGTGGTCATTGGTGTGATTGTCATGCATCATGCCGTAACACTTGGTGTCAATGAGCTTGCCCTTGACTGTCACCTGGTTCGTCTTTTCAGACGTGAACCCGACGAACAGGAAAGCGGCAAGCATCAGTGAGAAAATTGTCTTCATGGTATCCTCTTGCTGATGGATTTCTTGCTTCGAAATGGCCAACTCGTGGCCTTGTCCCGTTCAGTGACGCGCCTCTTAACGGCGTTACACGGCGCACGAAAAAAAATCAGACGCCGGGCGGGGCTGCGCCGGCAGCGTGACGCACGGGTTACACGCCAAACCGGATGGCGATCGTCGTGTAGCTGGACACGAGTTCGCCGCCCTCGCGCGCCGGCGAGAACATCCACTGCCGGGCGGTCTCCATGGCCGCTTCTTCGATTCCAAAACCGACCTCGCTGACCTGTTCAATGCGCTGGGCGGTATCTTTTTCGAGCAGCCAGCGCTCGGCGATCTGGACATCATCGACGCGCCCGCGGCGGTTGACGAGTACGCGCAGTACGATTTCCGCCCGGATGTTGCGCCGGTCGGCCGCGCGGGGGTAGGTGGGTTCGACAATGCGGCGGGGCTGGGGTCCGCGATCGGCGCGTGCGCTGGCCTGACTGGCGTTATCTGCGCCCTCCTTGAACTCTTCGTCGGTGCCCGGGTCCTCGACGGCCAGCATATTGTTGTCCAGATCCAGCTCGACGATTTCCAGGTCGTCTTCATTGGGAATAATGACGGGCACAATGGGCCTCGGCGGTGGCGGACGCTTTTTTTCCTGTCGGGTCTGCTGGATTTCTTCGAGCTGGATTTCTTCGCGGGCCGACATGTCATAGAGCCGCGGATTGTCCGCGCCCCAGGTGCTCGGCCAGAAGCGCACGACGAGGTTGGCCAGCAACAGCGCTGTGGCCAGTCCCACCATGATGTGGAATGGATAGCGCCTGTAGCGCCAGGTATTCTGCTCGAATTTGTCCATCGAGGTACCTAACGTCATGCCCTGTAGCGGGTTCGGTGGGGACGAATTTTGCCCCGATTCCGTGGAGGCGGGAGCGCGAGACCTTGGCGCCGCACCACTTGCCGCAGACCGCGCCATGCCGTAAATTATCCGAAACAATCACGCCCCATGCGCCTTGCCGCCACGCCCACGTTCCATGCGCCATGATGATGACCTTCCCGGTTACGGGGAGGTTTTTTTTTGGAATTCAGGCATGAACCGATTGGGATTCACGTGGCCGTGCGCATCATGATCTGAGCCAATGACCCAGCAATACCAGCAGACCCAGCAACACCAGCAGAACCAGCATAACCCGTCCAGTCAATCCAGCCAGACCCCCCGGCCCTGCAAACTGGCCCTCGAGGACGGACTCGTCGTCGTGGGCGAAGCCGTTGGTTATCACGGAGAAACCGGTGGTGAGCTCTGTTTCAACACCTCGATGACCGGATACCAGGAAATTTTCACCGATCCGTCCTACCACGGACAGATCATGATGATGACCTATCCGCACATCGGCAACTACGGCACGGCCGACATCGACATGGAGGCGGACGAGCCGATGGTGGCAGGCGTCGTCGTTCGGGCCTTTTCGCGGCGCTACTCGAACGCCATGGCCGACGAATCGCTGGAAGATTTCATGACGCGGCACCGCCTTGTGGGTATTTCAGGGGTCGACACGCGGGCGCTCGTGCTGCACATCCGGGAGAAGGGAGTCATGAACGCCGTGATCTCATCGGTCGACCTTGATGACGATTCGCTCATCGAGAAAGCGCGCAAGTGGCCGTCCATGGAAGGGCTCGAACTCGCCTCCCGGGTCACGACGAAGGAGGCCTATGCCTGGTCGGAGGGCAATGGGCCCCGCATTGCGGTCTACGATTACGGCGTGAAACGCAATATTCTTCGCTCTTTCGAAGCGCGCGGGTGCGCCGTACAGGTGTTTCCGGCGGGGACGGATCTGGCTGTTGTCAAAACCTGGAGTCCAGACGGGATTTTCTTCTCAAATGGCCCGGGCGATCCCCGGTCCATGCCGGACGACATCGAGATGGTGCGCGCCGCCATGACGCTCGGCGTGCCGCTCTTTGGCATCTGCCTCGGGCATCAACTCATGTCGCTGGCTGCCGGACTGGATGTATATAAGATGTACGTGGGCCACCGCGGCGCCAACCACCCGGTGCAGAACATCCGAACTGGCGCGGTCGAAGTATCGACCCAGAATCACGGCTTCGCTGTGAGCGCCGACAGCCTGAAGGAGGGCGTGGCCGAACTCACGCACGTGAACCTGAACGACCGCACGGTCGAAGGGCTGCGCTACCACGCATTCGACGGCTTCTCGGTGCAGTATCACCCGGAAGCGAGCCCCGGTCCGCACGACAGCCAGTACCTGTTCGACGATTTCATCACCGCCATGTCCAGGAAATCGACCAGCGCCTGAGCCGCTCTGACGGGCGTACAAAAAATTTCACAGCCGAGTACCATGCCGAAAAGACAAGACATCAAGAAAATCCTGCTCATTGGATCGGGCCCCATCATCATCGGGCAGGCCTGCGAATTCGACTACTCGGGCAGCCAGGCCGCGCGGGCGCTACGCGACGAAGGCTACGAGGTGGTGCTCGTCAACTCGAATCCGGCGACGATCATGACCGATCCGGTCACCGCCGACAAGATTTACCTCCAGGCGCTGACGCCCGCATCCATAAAAGAAATCGTGGAAATAGAGCGTCCCGATGCGGTGCTTCCGACCATGGGCGGGCAGACGGCGCTCAACCTGGCCAACGAGCTGCACCAGAAGGGCTACTGGGAGAAGATGGGCGTTGAGGTGATTGGCGTCGACATCGATGCCATCAACATCACCGAGGACCGGCAGCAGTTCCGCGACCTGATGGAAAAAATCGGCGTGGACCAGGCCCGTTCGCGCGTGGCGAAGAGCCTGCTGGAGGCCAAGGAAATCACGCAGGAGCTCGGCGGGCTGCCCGTCGTGATCCGGCCGTCGTTTACGCTCGGCGGTAGCGGTGGCGGCATTGTGTGGACGCCTGAAGAGTTCGACAAGAAAGTCATGCGCGGGCTGGAGCTCTCGCCCGTCCACGAGGTGCTCATGGAGGAATGCCTCGTCGGCTGGAAGGAATTCGAGCTCGAACTGCTGCGCGATGCGAACGACAATGTCATTATAATATGTACGATCGAGAACGTCGATCCGATGGGCGTGCATACGGGCGATTCGCTGACCGTCGCGCCGAGCCAGACGCTGACCGACAAGCAGTTCCAGATCATGCGCGATGCGGCGATCCGCATGATGCGCTCCATTGGCACGTTCGCCGGCGGCTGCAACGTGCAGTTCGCGCTGGAGCCCGCCACCGGGCGCATGATTGCCATCGAGATCAACCCGCGCGTGTCGCGCTCCTCGGCGCTCGCCTCGAAAGCGACCGGCTACCCGA
Organism: Bacteroidota bacterium; assembly: GCA_029262835.1. Lineage (GTDB taxonomy): Bacteria > Bacteroidota > Rhodothermia > Rhodothermales > UBA10348 > 1-14-0-65-60-17. The sequence continues at coordinate 16,302 of JAJCYQ010000058.1, read as the reverse complement.
TTGCAAAGGTCGCCGCCCGGCTCGCCGTGGGCTACACGCTCGACGAACTGCCCAACGAAGTCACGGGCACGACGAGCGCCTGCTTCGAGCCTAGCATTGACTACGTGGTGACCAAGATTCCGCGTTTCAATTTCGAGAAGTTCGAAGGGGTCGATGAGGAGCTGTCGACCCAGATGAAGGCCGTCGGCGAGGTAATGGCCATTGGCCGCACCTTCAACGAGAGCCTGCAGAAGGCCTGGCAGAGCCTCGAAAACGGGTACGCGGGGCTCGGCGCGGATCGCGAGGAGAGCTCGCGCCTTGAAATCCGGAACCGCCTGCGCAAATCCTATTGGGACCGGACGCTCCAGATCCGGAATGCCTTCCGCATGGGGGCGAGCGTCGAAGAAGTGGCCGACGTATCGCGCGTCGACCCCTGGTTCCTGTACCAGATCCAGGATATCGTAGCCATCGAGGACCGTCTGTCGGGTCTTGCGCTGTCGCAGATTGACAAGGATCTCATGCGCCTTGTGAAGCGGAACGGCTTCTCGGACGTTCAGATCGCCTGGCTCGTCGCGGACGACGTGACGGAAGACGAGGTGCGCGCGCACCGCCTCGCGCTCGGCCTGAAACCGTCTTTTATGCTGGTCGATACGTGCGCCGGGGAATTCCCAGCGCAGACGCCCTACTTTTACTCCTCTTACGAAACGCACTCGGAGAGCCCCGTCTCGGACCGCGAAAAGATCCTGATCCTGGGCAGCGGCCCGAACCGGATTGGGCAGGGCATAGAGTTTGACTATTCTTGCGTGCACGGGGTACTGGCGGCCAAGGAGTTGGGCTATGAGGCCATCATGGTAAACTGCAACCCGGAGACGGTATCGACCGATTTCGACGTGGCCGACAAGCTCTACTTCGAGCCCGTCTTCTGGGAGCGCGTCCTCGACATCATTGAGCACGAGAAGCCGAAGGGCGTGATTGTGCAGCTCGGCGGTCAGACGGCATTGAAGCTGGCCGCCCGCTTCGCCGGATCGGGCGTCGAAATCATTGGCACCTCCTACGCCAACATGGACCTGGCCGAGGATCGGGGCCAGTTCTCGGATCTTTTGAAAGAGCTCGACATCCCGTATCCACCATACGGCCGCGCCCGCACGCCGCGCGAAGCCATTGAGACGGCTGAAGAGATCGGCTACCCGCTGCTTGTGCGTCCGAGTTACGTGCTCGGCGGTCAGGGTATGCGCATTGCCATCAACAAGGAGGAAGTCGAGAAGTATGTGGGGCAGATCTGGAAACTGTTGCCCAACAACGTGATCCTGCTCGACCTCTTCCTCGAGAACGGGATTGAGCTCGATGTGGATGCCATCTGCGACGGAGAGGACGTGTGGGTGGCGGGCATTATGCAGCATATCGAGCCGGCGGGCGTCCACTCGGGCGATTCCACGGCCGTCGTGCCGCCCTACTCGCTTTCGGAGGCCGTCCAGGAGAAGGTCCGAACGTACGTCAGGCAGATTGCGCTGCGTATGAACGTCGTTGGGCTGGTCAACGTGCAGATGGTGGTCAAGGGCGAGGACGTCTACGTGATCGAAGCCAACCCGCGCGCCTCGCGCACCGTGCCGTTTCTGGCCAAGGCCATGGGCATTCCGATTTCGAACATCGCCACGAAGGTCATGCTGGGTCGGCGGCTCGCCGAGTTCCGGGATGCCGGGCTGCTCGAATCGAAGCTGACCGGCTACGCCGTCAAGGAACCGGTCTTTTCGTGGGACAAATTTCCGGAAGTCCGCAAAGAGCTCGGCCCCGAAATGAAATCGACGGGCGAAGCCATTGCGTTTATTGACGATTTCGACGATGAGGCGTTCAAGAAACCGTTTGAGATGCGGAATCTGTATCTTTCCAGATAGCATGCTGGGCGAACAAACGATCACGGTACCATGTTCACGCTTCGAAGGACTTCATTGGAGACGCGTCTGACCGTCGTTGCCGGCGGCACGCTCTTCGTGCTGTTCTTTATCATGGTGGCGCAGAAGTATGCCCAATATGGCGGATCGCCGGAGTATGATTTCTGGCTCAGCGCGGTGTATAACCTGGTGACGCTTGTGCCATTTGCGGCTGTCATTCACGCTGGAGTGCTACTTGACAGGGTGTTTCGGCGTCGGTACGCGTCGGAAGTTTTGCGTATTGGAATGGCCCTCTTCGTCGCGGGCGCACTGATCGCTTCCTACATGCTCGTTATCAACGGTGTCCTGTTCAGCGTCGGCCTGTCAACGAGCTGGCCGAGCGCGCCCTTTCTGGGCAAATACACGTCAAGCATTCTGTTCGTCCATGCAGGGATCTACGCGTTCGTCCTGGCTGTGCTCCATGTCGTAGGGGGGAGCGGGCTACGGGGCGATGCCGGGTCGCCGGGCGTTGCCGGGCTGCAGGGCGTTGCCGGGCTGCAGGGCGATGCCGGGTCGCAGAGCCGGGTCGAAGCGCAGCATTTCCTCGGCATACCCGTGTCCGAGATTCGCCGGCTCGATGCAGATGACCACTACGTTCGCATTTATCATACCCATGGTGAGGTGCTGGAACGGATGACCATGCAGTACGCACATCGTGCGCTTCCAGAGCGATTCGTGCGCGTACACCGGTCCCATATCGTGAATCTGGATCATGTGGACGGGCTGGATCGACACGGAAAGGTTCGGTGTGTGTGTATGGGAGAGGCCCGAATTCGCGTCAGCGAGTCGGGATGGCGGCGCATTCGCGACAAAATCGGCCGATACGCGACATAATCGGTCATTCCACTTGCCTCGTGGACGTCTTTCGGGGTAGTGTTCAGGATCTGTTCGAACAGGATTGAAACAGGCCCTGAAACACACCCCAGTTCCATGATCCGATTCTACCTCTTTGTTGTTGTTACTGCCGTGCTCGCTGCGTGCGCTCCGGCTGATGAGCCCGTATCCGAGGCACCTGTCCCCGAGACGGAGTCGCAGGACGCGCGCCCGTTTGTCGTCACGACGCGCGATGGCGTGCGTGTCTATGGCGATCATTTCTCCACGTCCGCTCCCGCATCCGACCGCCGCGGCACGATCGTGCTTTTCCATCAGGGCGGCGCCAATGCGCGGGGTGAATATGGCCCTGTCATACCGAAGCTGCTTTCGGCCGGCTTCGATATCGTGGCGAGCGATCAACGCCGCGGCGGGCAGCTCTATGGGAGTTGGAACCGCACCGTCGCGGAGTACACGCCGACCGATTCCTACTGCAGCGCCGCGCTCGATGTGGACGCGGTTCTCGGCCATGTAGCGGCGCAGGACGTGCCGTCACCCGTCATTCTGTGGGGCAGCAGCTACAGCGCCGCCCTTGTTGTCGGTGCCGCAGCGCGCCACCCGGACCTTGCAATGGGCGTTCTTGCGTTTTCGCCCGCATCTGGCGATCCCATGGAAGGGTGTCAGGCGGCCGACGCGTTTGATCAGATCACCGTTCCACTCATCGTCTTCCGGCCCGAGAGGGAAGCCGGCATTGAAAGCGTCCAGGCGCAAATGGAAGCCGCCACGTCCGCTGGACACGCCGTCTTCGTGGCCAGGCCCGGCACCCACGGCTCGTCCATGCTCGTACCCGAGCGGGTCGAGGGTGGTCAAGTAGATTCGACGTGGGACCGCGTCTGGAGCTTTCTCGATGAGGTGGCCGGTCAATGAGAACGCTTGTTCTGTCCATGGTATTTGTTGCATCTGTCTGGATGCCGCCCCAGGGCGCCGAAGCCCAGAGCCTCGCTGTTGTTTCGAGGGCCGAAAATGCTGTCTGTTTTCTGGAATTGCAGTCGGGCCGCATTTCAGACTGCATAGAGACCGGACGTTTTCCCCATGAAATTGCCGCCGATCCGGATCGTCGATTTGCCTACATCCCAGCGTACGGGGGAAATGACATCACGAAAATAGATCTTCGAACACGTCGCGCGTCCGGCCGAACGGTACTTCCTGGACGCTCATCGCTGCATGGGATCTGGGTTGATTCTGCGGCCGTCTGGGTGACGTCGGAAGAAGAGCACGAAATTGTTCGGATAGATGCGCACTCCGGCGACGCGAACACGGCGCACCGAACGGATGGATACCGGAGCCACATGATCACGGGGATTCCTGGCTCCGACATGCTCTACGTGGCCAATATCGATTCTGGAAGCGTGAGCCTGGTCAGTGCGGAGTCCGGGCTGCAGGCTGTGATCAAGACGGGTGCGGGCGCAGAGGGCATTGACACCGCCCCGGATGGGTCCACTGTCTGGGTGTCGAACCGGGCCGACAATACGATTTCTGTCATCGCGACCAATACGAACTCCATTATTCAATCTATGGATTCTGGAGGCGCGTTTCCCGTCAAGTTGCGCTTTCAGCCAGATGGTCGTCAAGTCTGGGTCGCAAACAATAGAAGTGGTACGATATCCGTCTTCAATGCCACCAGCTTCAAGTTGACAGCACGCATCGACGTGGGCTCGCGACCCCTTGGGCTGGTATTTTCAGACGACTCCGAGCGCGCCTTCGTGTCCAGGCCGGGCGCGAATGAAATCGTGGAAATACGGACATTGCCTCCATACTCCATCGTGCAACGCTTTTCCGCTCCCGGCTCGCCCGATGGGCTACTCTTTTTGCCCAAGTGAATGAGGCGGGCGCTCAGGTGTGGCGAAGCGCGCGTACGGGACGCTGTGTTGCGGCTTTGATGGACTGGTAGCTGACGGTCAGCCAGGCAACAAGTATGGCAATCAGGCCGGAGAGGACGAAGGCCTCCCACCCGAGTCCGGTACGATAGACAAACCCATTCAGCCAGTCATTCATGGCATATGCGGCGAGCGGCACAGCGAGGACAAACGCCACCAGCACGAGTCGCGTGAAATCACGCGTGAGCAGTACGACGACCTGCCAGTCCGAGGCTCCCAGCGCCTTGCGGATGCCGATTTCGCGTGTTCGCTGCTGCGTAACGAACATGCCGAGGCCGAAAAGCCCGAGAGCCGCGATGAATATGGCAAACGCGGAAAATCCGCGGAACAGCTCGGCCAACCGCTGATCGGACTGGTACAATTCGCCGTAGGTGTCGTTCAGGAACGACAGGGAAACCGGCTGGCCAGGACGGAAGGTGTTCCAGGTTTCACGGATGAATGCCAGCGTGCCCTCTACGTCATTTCCCGTCACGCGGATGAGTAGATTGCCTGGCGTGAAGCCACGTGCCAGACGGTAGGCGGCGGGCTGAATTTCCTGGCGCAGCGAACTGAAATGATAGTTCCTGATGACGCCGATGATCTCGCCACTTGCTTCTTCGCCATCTCCTTCTGGTGTTCGCATAATGCGTCCAATGGCTGAATCCCAGCCTATCTTGGACAGCGCCGCCTCATTGATCATGAAAGCGGACGAATCGCCCGGGAAGTCAGGCGAGAAATCCCGTCCTTCAGCGAGGTCTATTCCCATGGCTTCCACGAAATCGGAATCGACCCAGACGGGCGCCATAATAATGGCTTCCTCATTCGAAAATCCCTCTGGAATGTATCCCGAACCACCGTGTATGCCGCCCGGAATGGAGTTCGAAGCGCCAACGGCCCGAATGTTGGTGTGGCTACGCAGTTCGTCCTTGAATGCATTGGCCTGGCCTCCAAGGATGAATGCGCGTTCAAGTACAACGACGTGATCGCGGTCGAACCCGAGCCGGGTATTCTGAACGAAGTCCAGTTGATTCTGAACGACGAATGTGCTGATCAGGAGCGCGATGGAGATACCGAACTGGAAGACGACGAGGGCATTCCGGAAGAAAGATCGCGTGCTCGACACCGGTCGCTCGGACTTCAGCACATGGGCCGGTTCAAACGAGGACAGATAAAAGGCGGGATACAGGCCGGCGAGTAGCCCGACGAGCAGGACGCCGCCGATTATCCACAGGAGTATGCTGGGCTCGAGAATGGTTGCGACCGTGAAGTCAATGCCTGTGATGTTATTGTAAAAGGGAAGGGCGGCTGCAACCAGGAGTATGGCAAGAATGCCTGCGATGACGCCCATGAGCGTCGACTCGGAGAGAAACTGGGCAATCAGTTGGCCGCGCGTCGAGCCGAGCGTTTTGCGCACGCCTACTTCCCGGGCGCGGGTTGCAGCGCGGGCGGTCGCCAGATTGACGAAGTTGATACACGCCAGAACCAGGATGAAAAACGCTACGGCCGCAAACAGGTACACGTACGTGATACTGCCCGGTTGAACAATGTCGATCTCGAACTGGTCCGAGTGGAGGTGTACGTCCACGAGAGGCTGCAGGTCGTAGGCGAGTTGGTTTCCTGCCTCGGTGAATTGGCTGTAGGAAATTCCCATCTCGGCCAGAAGCTGCGGTCCGGCATGGCGTTCGAACATCTCGGCAAAGCTGGCGACCAGTTCGTCGGGATTCGCACCTTCCGCCAGGCGGATATACGTCACGTAATTGTTCGATACCCACGAACCGCTCTCGAACTGCGGGAAGTCGAGCAGCGTGCGCAGGGCCTCAAACTGGAGTGAAGAATTCTGCGGTGGATCGGCTACAACGCCCTGGACCTCTACGCGCGTCGTATCTCCAAAAATAACCGTCCTCCCGAGCGCGTCCTCGTCTCCGAAGAGCTGCCGGGCCAGCGTCCTGGTCAGTACGACGGTGCCTGGCTTATTGAGGGCGCTGCCTGGACTGCCCTGCAGAAACTCGAAATCCAGAATGTCGAAAAGGGACGAATCGGCAAGGAAAATCTGGTCGCGCAGGAAGGTGCGGTTGTCGACAGAGATCTGCTGCTCGTTGGTGAACGCAAATATCCGGCCCGATGCTTCGACCATGGATTGTTCATCGACCAGCGTGGCGCCCATTGGTGATGGGACAACCGGTGCCACGAGGGCGCGGCCACTAAACCGGCCATCGAGAACGAGCCTGTAAATCCTGTCGGCGTCGGTATGATACGCGTCATAACTGACCTCGTGCCTGACAAAGAGCAGGATGAGCAATGACACGGCGAGGCCGACGGCAAGGCCCAACAGGTTGATCGACGTGTATCCTGGTTGGTTTCGGAGCCGCCTGAAGGTGGCAGCGAATCGGTGACCGAACATGGCGATGTCTTCGGAATGGTGTCAGAATCAGAATCTCTGTATGCCGCTACGGTACGTTCTGCGCTGAGTTACTCATTTTGTCACATCGACATGATCCATCATGTGTCGCCCATGGGGATGGGTAGTTCTTCTCCCGTCTCGAGCAGCGTTTTCAGCCCGCTGAGTATGGGATTCCAACCGTTCTGGACATCCTTCCAGGTCTGGTCTTCGCGCTCGAATTCGTGCGTGAGCGTGAGTTTACACACGTCACCGAGTTCTTCCATGTCCCACGTGACGCGCGACGGTCCGTCGCCTTTCATGAAGTCGAATGAGTGCACGAGACGTTTTTTTGGAACGACCTCGATGACTTCGCCGGTAATCAGTACCTGGTCCTTGTCATGGTGATAGTACTCGAAGGGACTGCCGGGCTCGAGCGTCGTGCGAAGGCGCGCCCGGTAGTAATACATGGGCGTGACTTCGCCACTCGTGAGTGCGTTCCAGAGCGCTTCTGGCGTCGTGCGGATGAACAGCTGATAACGGTGTACAGGTTTTTCCATGGTCTCCAACCGGTGTTTGAGTGATGAAAGCGCAGCGGCCCATTTTGAGGTCTGTTCGCTCAGCCAGCGGTCGTGGATGAGCCGTATAGGCACTGCATTGAGCCAGTGACGACGCTCGCGCCCCTTCATTTCGGTTGTAAGCAAACCAGCCTCCTCGAGCACATCAATGTGTTTGGCCACACCGAATCGGGACATAGAGAACTGTTCGGCCAGATCCTGCTGCGCAATTCCGGGACGGGTGGCCACGATATCCATCATGCGCCGGCGATGGGTATTGGCAAGGGCCTTGTAGACGAGGTCGTCATCTTCGATATGTGAGTAAATAGTCACGTATGAAAGATATGTATTGCCAGATATGGGCGCAAGTTCTCTCGTGAGCCGGGTAGCTCGGCGGTCGGGTAGCTCGGCGGTCGGGAAGCCGGGGCGCTGGGGCGCTTGGGGCGGTGGGTGGCTGGGTTGCCTGCTGCGTGCTGTCGGGCTGCGTGCTGTCGGGCTGCGTGCGTTCACCCGCGAAGGATGGGCTGGCGCAGGCTCATCTTTCAGACTCTGAAAGGTGAGCTTGCGTCTTTGGCCACCATGCCCTGTCGCCATACGTTGGTGGTTCGGATTCGACAGGATGAGCTTTCAACAGCCAGTCTCCTGGTCGCCTGGCCCGCGGCCCATCACAACGGTGCCGATCGTGCCCGTGCGACCCACGTCGTAGGGAGCGTGCACGCGGATGTAATTATCGGTGTAGCCGGACATGGTGGTTGGGCCGTCCGGCCCGCCGCTGCCGCGCCCGTTGCTGCCGGCTGGCCCGCCGCCGCCGCGCCCGTCGTCAGCATATTCCCAGAGCACCGGGCGCTCGGTGCCTATGAAGTGCCGCGCGAAGGCGGCCTGTTTCTTTTCAGACAAAAGGCGAAGGCGGCGATTCCGCTCGCTGCGCTCGGCCTTTGGGACGGTCGAGGCGCCGAAGCGGTCCACGGCCACTGTTCCAGGGCGTTCGGAGTAGGTGAATACGTGGAAATAGGCTACGGGCAGATCCGAAAGGTAGTCGAACGTGTTCCGGAAGCGCTGCTCGGTCTCGGCCTGGAAACCAACGATCACGTCAACGCCGATGGCGGCATGGGGCATGACTTCTAGAATGCGCGCCACACGATCCGTGTACACGTCGCGACGGTACCGGCGGCGCATGGCGCCGAGCACTTCGTCGTCCCCGCTTTGCAACGGAATATGGAAGTGTGGCATGAACGCGCGTGAGGCGGCCACAAAATCAATGATATCGTCCGTCAGCAGGTTCGGTTCGATAGATGAGATGCGGTAGCGCTGAATGCCTTCAACCGCATCGAGCGCCCCGAGAAGCGGCAGCAGGGACTCGCCGCGCTCCTCGCCGAAAAGCCCGATATTGACCCCACTGAGTACGATTTCCTGGTGCCCGCGGGAGGCGATTTCGCGTGCCTGGGCCACAACGTCCGGGATCTGGGCGGAGCGCGAGCGGCCCCGCGCGGCGGGAATGGTGCAGAAGGAGCAGGAATAATCGCATCCGTCCTGGATTTTCAGGAAGGCCCGCGAGCGCTCATTCGCAGAGAATGCGGCACCGAACTCGGTCACGTCGTCAATGCACGAGACTTCAACCTGGGTCTTTTCCTGCTTTTCCAGGGCGCCGATGTAGCGCATGATGTCGTGCTTCTCCCGGGCGCCGAGGACAAGATCCACGCCGTCGATGGCCTCGACGTCACCGGGCGAGAGCTGCGCGAAGCAGCCGGTCACGACGACGAAGGCATCTGGATTGGCCCTGAGTGCGCGGCGGATGGTCTGGCGACATTTGCGGTCTGCCTCGCTCGTGACGGTGCACGTGTTGAGGATGACGACATCGCTCGGTGCGCCGAACTCCACGACGGCCCAGCCGCTCTCGCGGAACTGATCGGCCATGCCGCCCGAGTCGGCGAAGTTGAGCTTGCAGCCCAGCGTGTGCAGGGAAACGGTCTGGGACGTCGAATGGGGCACTCGGACTGGGGTTCGGGCGAATGAGCGGTCTCCGGAGCACGGGCACCGATTCGCAGACCGGCTTCCGAACACGGGAGAACGAAAAACGGTTTGGCGTGTTTCAGACGGGCCCGCAATCCGGGCCCACCATTCGGGCACCGCCCCCACCACCCAGCCGACTACATGTTCGCCCGCGAAGGAATTGCCCTTATTGTTGCCTCGCTGCTTATTGGCGCCGCGCTTGCCGTTGCCGCCAAACAGGCGGGCTCTCCGTGGGGCTGGGCGTTTGCTGCGCCCGCCCTTCTCATTCCGCTTTTCACGCTCTGGTTCTTCCGCGATCCGCCGCGCACGCCCCCGGCCGATACGACGAACCTTGTTCTGGCGCCTGCCGACGGCAAGGTCGTCGTCATCCAGGAAGTCCACGAGCCGCTCTACATCAAAGGCCCTGCGCTGCAGGTATCGATCTTCCTCTCGCCGCTGAACGTGCACGTGAACCGCGCGCCGGCCGACGGCACGATTGAATACGACGAATACGTACCCGGCGATTACCTCGTGGCCTGGCACGAGAAAGCCAGCGAGCTCAACGAGCGAAGTCAGCTGGGCCTGCTGCATCCATCGGGAAAAAAAATACTGTTCAAGCAGATTGCGGGCGCCGTGGCGCGGCGCATTGTGTATCACATTGGCGTGGGCGACACGGTCACGGCCGGCGAGCGGTTCGGAATCGTGAAGTTCGGATCCCGAATGGATATCCTGATGCCGCCCGGCACGCCGCTCGACGTGGCCCTCGGGGACCGCGTCACAGCCGGTGAGACCATCCTGGGGCGGTTATGAGTGATGGCCGCCCCGGACTCAAGCAGCGCCGGTTCCGGCAGCGACTGAGTGCGTACCGCGAGGTGCGGGCGCAGAGGCCGCGGCGTGGCATTCCTCGCTCGGCGGTTCCGTCATTTTTTACGCTCATGAACCTGCTGGCCGGTTTCATGGCCATTATCCAGGTCTACGAGGGGAATTTCGTGAATGCGGGCTGGCTGATTGTGCTGGCCGGTTTTTTCGATGCGCTCGATGGCATGATGGCGCGCCTCACAAACGGCACCAGCCTGTTCGGCGTCGAGCTCGATTCGCTCTCGGACATTGTATCGTTCGGCGTTGCGCCCTCGTTTCTGATCTACGTCTTCGCGCTCGAGGATTTCGGCACGACGGGCATGCTCGTGGCCTCTCTTCCGGCCATCTGCGGCGCGGTGCGATTGGCGCGCTTCAATGTGGGTTTTGACGGGGAAAAGAAAGATTATTTCACCGGTCTGCCCATTCCCGTGGCGGCTGCCGTGATTGTGGCGGTCATCCTGAACGGTGATTTCGTGCGTACGGTACTGGATCAGGGATCGAACCACCGTATTTTTATTACGAGCGTCATCGTGCTCTCGGGCCTGATGATCTCAAACATCCCATTCGATGCCATTCCGCGCCCGAATGCGGCCTACATGAAACTCCATCCGCTCAAAGTGGTCGCATTCATCGTGGGCGCCATCCTGCTCGTGATGTTTCGCGAGGAGGGGCTCCTGGCCGTGCTGCTGATTTACCTCGCCGTCGGCATGGGACGCGCCCTCTACCAGTTCGCCATGGCGGTCTGGGACGCCGACCCGCAAACAAATACTGACTCATGACTTACAAAGCCCAGGTTACCGTCACCCTGCGACCGTCCATTCTGGATCCGCAGGGCAAGGCCACACACCACGCACTGACCCAACTGGAATTTGACCAGATCAACCATGTTCGCATTGGCAAATTCATTGAGATGGAAATTGAAGCGCCGTCGCCCGGTGACGCCCAGCGCATTGCGGAAGATGCGGCCGACAAGCTCCTCGCCAACCCCGTCATGGAGGACTTCTCGGTCCATGTCGAAGAGGTGCAGCCTGTCGGGTGAGGCCGGGCGAGTGCTCGAGCAGGCGGCGCGCCCGGAGCAGGCGGCGCGCCCGGAGCAGGCGCCAGAACTCCCTGCGCCCGATGTAGATGTGATGGATGCGCCGGACCGCGTTGACACGAGCCCGTGGCATCTTCTGCTCTTCAACGACGACATCCATACGTTCGATGAGGTGATCATGCAGCTCATCAAGGCCATCGGGTGCTCGGCGTCGAGGGCGCAGAAAATGGCCTGGACGGTCCACACCGAAGGCAAGGTGACGGTCATGACGGGTGCGTTCGAAGAGTGCCTGCGCGCGGAGGGCGTGCTGGCCGAGATCGGACTTGTGACGGAGATCCGGGGGTGAGGCCGGGCCGTTTGGCGGCGGGCCCCGTGTCTGCGGCGAGTCCCGTGTCTGTGGCGGGGGCGTTTGGCGGCGGAACCCGGTCGCTTTTTCCGGTCGCTTTTTCCGGGCGGCGGATAAAATTTCCGCTCTCGTGGACGTGTTTGAACGGCGCCCAGAGACCTATCTCGGGCACTATATGGGCTTTTTTGGCTGTTTTCAGTGCTTCCGTGGCTATTCAGGGCGCCTCTCGAGCCGAGCGCTGCCTCTGGGCACGATGCTTGAAAGCGGATCGGGTACCTCTCACATAGTACCCAAAATCATGAACCGCCCAATCCCCTCACCCCTCACTTTTCTCACCAAGCCGCTCGCCGCAATTGTTGTGGCCACGGTTGTTGTGTCCGCCGGATTCCTCGCCGCAGGATCCGCGCAGGCCCAGCCCGTACGCCTGGCATCTACCAGTCAATCGGCGTCGGGATCGTCCGTCATGCAGGGCACGGCAACGTTCTACCATCCCGTTTTTGATGGCAAGCAGACGGCGAATGGCGAAGTCTACGATCACAAGGCGCTGACCGCGGCGCACAAAACGCTGCCCTTCGATACCATGGTACGCGTGACGCGACTCGATACCGAGGCACAGGTCGTAGTGCGCATCAACGACCGCCTGCCGGTGGGTTCGGACCGAACCATTGACCTCTCCGGTGCTGCTGCAAGCCGCCTCGACATGCTCGAAGTCGGCGTGGTGGACGTATCCATAGAAATCCTGACGCCGGTCGTCGAAGCCAGTCCGGATGCTGCGCCTCGCGTTGTGGGCTGGTCGGGTCGCGCCGTGCGTCCGCCGAAGACTGCCAAAAACGTAACGCGCGGGGAAGTGCCGCGGGCCAAACCCCGCCCGCAGAGCAAACGGCTGACCTCGAATGCGCCTGCAGAATCACCTGCAAATGTGCCTTCAGACGTGCCAGCAGATGCGCCTACGGCTGTGCAGACACATCTCGAAAAAGCCGCGCCGAACGCATCGAACCTTATTTACACCCTGCAGATCGGATCGTTCACGTCAATTGACGGCGCACGCGCGCTTGCCGGAGACTACGAAACGGCCTGGATTGCGGAGATTGATGTCAACGGCCGCCCGTCCTACCGCGTCTACTATTCTCGATTCGAGGACGAGGAGCCCGCGCGACTCGCCCAGCAGTCGCTCTGGCAGGACGGACAGGACAGCTTCCTGCGCCGCATCGGGTCGTAGCTTTCGCGCCACCGTATATTCCGGGTATGCCCACGGCCGATACCTACCTTACTATTGCCCGCCCATCGGCGGCGGAAATCAAGGAAAAAGCCTCTCGCTTCATCGCGGAGGCTTTTCCTGTGTCTACGGCTGATGGGGCGGAAAAGCAGATTGCGGCCGTCCGCAAGCGCGAATACAATGCCACGCACGTGTGCAGCGCCTGGCGCGTGGGGCCCGAGGCCGAGGAGTTTCGCTCCAACGACGATGGGGAACCCAGCGGATCGGCCGGCGCGCCCATTCTTCGGCACATCGAGGGGCGCGATCTGACGAACGTCGTCGTCACCGTAACCCGGTATTACGGCGGCACGAAGCTCGGTACGGGCGGGCTCATCCGGGCCTACGGCGGGGCGGCCGAGCTGGCTCTCGAGGCGGCGCCCATCCAGCGTGTCGTGCTTCGTGATGAAGTCACGATCTGCTTCGCCTACGATGACACGTCTCCGGCCATGCACGTCATTGGCCAGTTCGATGTGGTCATGGGAGATGCGACGTACGACGAAAAAACTCACCTGACGGTGGCTGTCCGGCGATCGGAGACGGCCCGGTTCCGCGCTGCGCTCATCGATGCGCTGAGCGGGCGTGTGGATGTGCGGACGTAATCCAGGCTCCTCCGCAACTACCCTCGCTGGGATCCGTAGCGCGGCAAGAAAAAAGGATCATGAGAAAAAACATTTTGCCCGCCCTGTACCTCTTTCTGGCCGCTGGATTCCTGGTCACTGGCCTTACGTCGAATCCTGTGTTTGCTCAATCGGGCGATGCGACGGACACGGACGCTGTCCATGCGGCTGTGGTTGACTACGTGGAAGCCCTGTACAGCGCTGAGCCAGATCGAATTGCCCGAAGCGTCAGCACCGATCTGGTCAAATTCGGATGGTTCAATTCGGACGGGACCTACGTGCCAGCGCCCATGACGTACGAGCAGTTGGTCCGACTGGCCGGGTCATGGAATCGGGACAACCGGCAGAATATTACCGACGAAACCGTTCGCGACATTGTGATCTACGATGTCCTGGACAAGACAGCCGTGGCCAAACTCACGGCTCAGTGGGGAATTGACTACTTCCAGCTCGAGAAAATAGACGGGACGTGGAAAATCCGGCACATTCTGTGGCAGAGCCACCCGGACTGATTTTTTCTCGCGAGATTCCTGCCGGTAGTCCGGTAGTCCGGTAGTCCGGTTGGGCGGCTTTGCGGCTGGCTGGATGGCTTTCGATCTTGCTGGCCTCCCGGCTATATGGCCAATTTCTCGGCAGTTGAAGGCTCAGCCTGTCGAAATCGAATCACAAACATATTGCGCCGGAGCATGGTGGCCAGAGACGCAGGCTCATCCTTCAGACTTTGAAACCTGAGCCTGCGTCCTTGGCGGGCGTGTCAGAACCGCATATATCACTTGCCGGTTTTTTGAAGGCTCAGGTTGCGTCTGTGGCGGTAGGCGGCCCAGCTGTCCAGCTGTACAGATGCCCGCCTGCGCTGCTCCTGCACGGCCGCCTGCTGTTGCACGGCACCCCTACTGCAATTTCCCGGCCTCCACGGCCAGGCGGTCCACTCGGTTGTTGAGTGCGTCGTCGGCGTGGCCCTTTACTTTCACGAAATGCACCTCGTGGCGCTTCGTCTCTTCAATCAGCTGTAGCCAGAGGTCCTTGTTCTTGACGGGCTTCTTGCCGGCGGTCATCCATCCGCGCCGAATCCAGTTGTCAATCCAGTTCTGCTGGAAGGCATTTGCGACGTAGGCTGAATCCGTGTGGACGTGCGCGCGTACGGGCTCCTTGAGGGCACGAAGACTCTCGAGAATGGCCATCATTTCCATCCGGTTGTTCGTCGTTTCGCGCTCAGCCCCCGTGAGGACACGCTCCCTGCCATTGTAAATGAGCAGCGCCGCCCAACCCCCTGGACCTGGATTTCCACTGCAGGCGCCGTCGGTGTAGATGGTTACGTTTTTCATAGATTGGGGTCAGTGATCAAAGTGGAAGTTACGCAAGCATGGTGAGCCATGAAATTTGTCGATTATGTGACCATCTCCGTGAAAAGCGGCGATGGAGGAGCCGGAGCGCTGTCGTTCCGCCGTGCAAAATACGAGCCCAAGGGCGGGCCGGACGGCGGTGACGGCGGTCGCGGGGGCTCGGTCATGCTCAAAGGAGACAGCCACCTCTATACACTCCTTGATTTGCGATACAATCGGCATCATTTCGCCAAAAATGGCGGTCGTGGAGAGGGTGCGAATAAATCGGGCAAGGACGGCGACGACATCGTGCTGCGCGTTCCGCTCGGAACGGTAGCGCGTCATTCAGAGACGGGCGAGCTCGTAGGCGAGATCGTCAATGAGGACGACGTGGTCATGCTGGCAACCGGTGGGCGCGGCGGCAAGGGAAATACGTTTTTCAAGTCGTCGACAAACCGAGCGCCCCGGCATGCCCAGCCGGGCGAGCCGGGAGAAGAGCTCGATCTGACGCTCGAGCTCAAGCTCATGGCCGATGTCGGGCTCGTCGGGTTTCCGAACGCGGGAAAGAGCACGCTCGTATCGAGCCTCTCGGCGGCCAAACCCAAGATTGCCGACTACCCGTTCACGACACTCGAGCCGTCGCTCGGCGTTGTAAGCGTGGGCGCGTATGAGTCGTTTGTGATGGCAGACATTCCAGGTATTATCGAGGGGGCGCACGAAGGCAAGGGGCTTGGGATCCGATTTCTGAAACACATTGAGCGTAATGCCGTGCTGCTCATGCTTGTGCCGGTGACGAGCGAGGATCCGGCGGCCGAGTTCATGACCCTGCGCAACGAAATGAAGGCCTTCAACCCGGAGCTTGCGGGCAAGCCGTACCTCGTAGCGGCATCGAAAACGGATCTCCTGCCAGCCGGCGACGTGGAGGCGTTCGTGCGCGATCTGCGCGAGGCTGTTCCGGAAGGCGTCGATATTCTTCCCATCAGCGCGGTAGCCCGCACTGGGCTGGATGCTCTCAAGACGAGGCTGTGGAGAGAGGTCCAGGCGGGTCGTGCGAAAGCGTCGGGCGCGGCGTCATGACACGGCGCGGGGCCTTATCGCGGCTCGGCGCTGAGGAGCGCGATGCCCGGCTGCGCATTATGCAGGCGGATGGGATTGGCTCGGCGGCCATCAAGGTACTGGCGGCCGCGACTTCTTCTGCCGCCGAAGCACTCTCGCTTGGGGTAGATGCATGGCGCGCGCGCGGGGGGGGGGGAGGGCGGCAGGTGGGGGCGCGGCAGGCCGGCGGGCGCGCGCCCGGGAATAGTGGCGGGCC
>JAJCYQ010000057.1 GCA_029262835.1 Bacteroidota bacterium | reverse complement strand
CACGGCCGAGCTCGACAAGGACATGCCTGAAGGCCTTACGCTGAACGCCACGATGGATGCCCCCGAGGGCGCAACGTCCGCCGGCAAGCGTGCCCTCTCGAAGAAAGCGGTCGATCTCGTTTCCAAGATTGAGCAGGTCCGCGGCACAGGCCTTGGCCTTACCTACGAAGCGGTTGCCACGGTCGAAGCCGATCCCGACAACGTAAGCCGCACGGTGACCTACACGATCACGAACAACTGATCGAAACGCGAGCCAAACGATCGAAGCGCGACAACACGCCCGGTCACACAGCTCAGATCCCGGTTCAAAAGGGGCGGCGCCTGCAAGGCGCCGCCCCTTTTTCGTTCCGCCCCATTTTTGTTGTAGGTTGCTGCGGCATGATCTACCTCAGCGAAATAGAAACCCCGCTCGGCGCCATGGTGGCCGGTGTGACCGACTCGGCTCTCTGCCTGCTTGAATTCAAGGACCGGCCCATGCTCCCTGTTCAGAAGGAGCGGTTGGAGCGCCATACAGGTACGAAACTGGCGTCGACTGCCGACAATCTGGCGTCGCCCGCGCCCCGGGACATTCTTCGGCGCATCCAGCATCAACTCGCTGCTTACTTCAGCGGCGCGACGCTCACATTCGACGTGCCGCTCGAGTTCACCGGTACGGCCTTTCAGAAGGAAGTCTGGCACGAACTGCTACGTATCCCGCCTGGAGAAACGCGCTCTTACGCCGCGCAGGCGGCTGCCATTGGCAGGCCAGAGGCCGTTCGGGCGGTTGCGCGCGCCAACGGAGACAACAAGATCGCCATCATCGTGCCGTGTCATCGGGTCATAGGATCGGACGGATCGCTGACCGGCTACGGCGGTGGACTGCGGCGAAAGCAGTGGCTCCTCTCGCATGAACAGTGGCGACACGGTACCTTGTTCGACCAGGAAGCAGGGACAAAATGAATAACGAATTCCATATCGGACTCATGGATAGAGCAATGCGCAATATCAAAACCAGGACCAGCACACGCATCGCCAGTATTGTGCTTTGTACACTCTTTCTGACCGCGTGCGGCGGGCCGTCTGCCGAAGACGGAGTCGCGCCTGGAGGAGCACCAGCAGAAACCAGTGCGCAGAACGCACGCGCGGCAGACATTGCAGCCAATGTGGAGGCCGCGCGCGAGCGGCTGACCGCCTCGGAGGGCGGACGCCTGGTGCTCGGCGCCATCGAGGCGCACGGCGGGCTCGAGGCATGGTACGCGGCGGCGACAAGCTCCTACACGTGGGAATATGCCAATGTCGGCGCCGACCTGCAGTTCAAAACGTATCTGGTGGCCGACAACCGCAGCCGACACGTCTACCACGATTTCATGAGCGTGGGATCCTACGGCTCGCCAGACAACATCACGGGCCGGATGGCCTGGGATGGGGAAAAAGCGTGGATCTGGCCCGCATCCATCGAAAAAGTAAATCCCCGGTTCTGGGCCACCACCGGATATTATTTCGAGCAGATTCCCTTCGTTCTGGCCGACCCCGGCCTCTCATACGAGCGTCTCGAGCAGGAACAGTTCGACGGCCGGCTACACGACATGGTCCGTGTCGGGTTTGAGGCCAACATTGGCGACGCCCCCGGCGATACGTATACATTGTATATAGATCCCGAATCGGGCCTGGTCAGCGCCATCCGGTATACGGTCACGTTCGGCCGGGGTGTGGACCCGGAGAACCCGCCGTCGGAGACACTCTTCACGTATGAAGACCTGGTGACTGTCGACGGACTCACCGTGGCGACCCATTTCCGGGGGTACCAGTTCGCGGACGGCGCACAGGGCGAATTCAAGAACGAGGCCTGGGCCGACAGCATTTCGTTCTCCCGCCCTTTCAATCCGGCGCAGCTCGCTATGCCGGAAGACGCACGCATTGCACCCGCGCCGCGCTGAGGCCCGAATGGCACCCGCGCCGCGCTGAGGCCGGAACGCCAACCGCGCCACGACAAGAACCGCTGGATTCGGCGGAGCGTGTTGACATCGCGGGTCAGCGGGAATCCAGATAGACCTGGGCCGCGCCGTGTGTGTAGACAAGATCACCACCGGTGCTGCCTACGCGCACGCCGAGCACGAGTACGACCATGGCGAGCGCAAGCGTCACATACCGGCCGTAGCGCCCTGTGGCGCCTGGAACCAGACCCGCAATCGACGCAATGAGCAGTAGCGCAGAGGCCCACACAAAGAGCTCGGCCCGTTCTTCATGGCTTTCAATGGTATCATGTGAAACTACCTCCTCCACGCGATCCTCCTGGTCTTCGCCCGTTTCCTGGGCAAAGTACCCGGAGCCGGTCATGAGGAGAGCCAGAAAAACGATGGGCAGCCATATGGCGCGCAGTTTATCGGGAATGACTTCATCGGCGCCGCGCCCCAGCCATAGGGCCAGCAGTACGAGAAGCGGCATCAAGACGGCGAGCGCCATGGGAAGATGTACAACAGCGGGATGGAGTGGATCGGGAATCATGGCAGTTCCTGGTTGGTTAGGGCGTATTAGCACGCCTCCCTTCGATGATACCCACCTGCACCCCCTGCGCGCATGCGTCAAATGACGGATAGGACCCCTGATGACCGTATTGTCGCCTGGTTGCTGCTCATTTTCTCTGCCGCGGCGGTAACCGATGTCGTGCTCGACGCCCCGGATACCATCTTCTCATTCCACATCCTGGTCGAGCTGGTCCTGATCGTATCGAGCCTGGCGGCAGCCGCATTCCTGTTCCGTCGCGTCCGCGCGTCGCGACAGCAGCTTGACGAGACGCGGCAGGCACTCGGGCGCGAAAATGCCGAGGCGCGCGCGTGGCGCCGCCGGGCCGAACACTTCATACGAGGCCTGGCCGACGAAATGGACGCGCAGTTTGACGCATGGCAACTGACCCTCACCGAACGGGAAATAGCCCTTTTTTTAATCAAAGGCTTCAGCACCAGGGATATTGCGTATCTCACAGGCCGATCGGAACGTACCGTGCGCCAGCACGCGATCGCCATCTATGCCAAATCGGAACTCGGCGGCCGGGCGGAGCTGGCCGCGTTCTTTCTTGAAGATCTGCTTTCACCAACACCCCTCAAACCATGATCATTACCACGACCAATACCATCGAAGGACGCCGCATTACGGACTATCGCGGCGTCGTGACCGGCGAAGCCATTATGGGCGCAAACGTATTCAAAGACCTGTTTGCTGGCATTCGGGACCTCGTGGGAGGCCGTTCAGCCACCTATGAGCGCGAACTCCAGCGCGCGCGGGACATCGCTTTCCGTGAACTCCAGGAGCGCGCGTCTGCCATGGGAGGCAACGCGGTTGTCGGTGTGGACCTTGACTACGAGGTCCTCGGAGCGGGCAACGGCATGCTGATGGTTTCCGCGAGTGGAACAGCCGTCGTCGTCGAATAATCGGGCCCAAGAGCAACCTCCGCAAGCATGAAAACCCTCAGCACCCAGCTGTCCTTCTTTCTCCACGACGTGGAAATGCGCCAGAACCTGCGCCTTCTGGCAAAATATCTATTGGCGTTGGTTTTTGTAATTGTCCTTTTTACTGTCGTGTTTCACGTCATAATGTGGCGCATTGAGGGCAAGGAACACTCCTGGATCACGGGCCTGTACTGGACGCTGACCGTGATGAGTACGCTCGGGTTCGGTGACATCACGTTTGAATCGGATATTGGGCGGCTCTTCAGCGTTGTGGTGCTGGTAACTGGCATTATCATGCTGCTGATCGTGTTGCCATTTGCGTTCATTCGCTTCTTCTACGCCCCCTGGCTTGAAGCGCAGATCCATTCCCGCGCACCGAATGAACTTCCAAAGGGTATGACCGGGCATGTCATTCTGACAAGCCGCGATGCCATGACGGATGGCCTGACGGCACGCTTCCGACGCGAAAACATTCCCTACGTGCTCATCAACGAGGATCCCGGCACTGCTTCAGACTGGGTGGGAGAGGGTTATTCCGCTGCCGTCGGGGACGTCGACAGCAAGGAAACCTACGTCCGGATGCGGGCCGATAGCGCGCGCCTCGTCGTCGCGGGGCGAAGCGATATGGTGAATACCAATATTACACTCACTGCGCGCGAGGTGGCGGAGCATGTACCAATTGCTGCCATAACGAATGATGACGACGCGGTAGACATTCTCGAACTCAGTGGGGCAACGCACGTCCTTCCGCTCAAGCGATGGCTCGGCGAGCAACTCTCGAATCGAATCAATGCCCAGTCGGCCGGTCTTTACCCGATTGGTGTGTACGAGGATTTGCGGATAGCCGATCTGCCTGTTCACAATACGCCGCTGGCTGGAAAGACAATCCGCGAAACACGTCTTCGCAACCTGACTGGTGTCAGTATAGTGGGCGTGTGGGAACGAGGGCGCATTGTCGCCGCGCTGCCAGACAAGAGGCTCTCCGGACAGCACGTGCTCGTGGTGGCAGGAAACGAGGACCAGTTATCGGAACTCGATGACATGCTGGTCATCTATGATGTGAACCCGAACGCGGTGCTTCTGATCGGTGGTGGCACGGTTGGAGCAGCCGCAGCGAGAGCGCTCGCCAAAAAAGGGGTACGCGTCCACCTTGTAGAACGTGACGCTCGCAGGTGCCAGTTGCTACGATCGACGTGTCACAAGGTCTTTCATGGAGATGCATCGGACTACGACCTCCTCCAGGAAGCCGGTATTTCCGAAGCCCCGTCGGTGCTGCTGACGACCAACGACGATGCCATCAATGTGTATCTCGCCGCCTATTGCCGCCGCCTGAATCGAGACCTGCGCATTGTAAGCAGAATAACTTACGAGCGTAATCTCGAAGCCATATACCGTGCAGGGGCTGATTTCGTCCTGAGTTACTCCACGCTTGGGCTGGATGTCATCATGTCCATTATCAACGATCGTGATCTGATCGTACTCGGCGAGGGCGTGGACCTGATAGGACGACCCGTTCCCCGGTCGCTCGAGGGAATGACACTGGCAGAAAGTGGAATCGGTGCACGCACCGGGCTGAATGTTATCGCCATCAAGTCGGATACGGCCACAAGGACCGCACCGCCCGGAAGCACCGTCCTGGAAGCTGGTGCCGAGCTCGTTTTCATAGGAACAGACTCCCAGTCCAGGGCCTTTTCGGACATGTTTGCATAGCAATTCGGAAGATCCGCGCCAGATCAATTTCGGCGTCAGTGTATGTAACATTTTCGCCGGCGTTCCCGTCAGGTCTGCATCCAATCCACCGGATTTTTCCATGATTTCCAATTATCTGCGCATTGCCTGGCGCAATATGGCACGCCAGAAGGGCTACGCGTTCATCAATATTTTCGGGCTGGCGACCGGTATGGCGGCCTTCGTCCTGATCGCCCTCTTCGTCGTCGCCGAGCTCGGCATGGACCAGCACCATCCGGGCACAGGGCGCACATTCCAGGTGCAGCTCGATGCCGTTGTCAGCGGGCAGGCCGTACGCACCGCCAGTTCCCCGGCGGTCATGGCGCCGACCTTCCGGGAGGAATATCCAGAAATTGAAACCGCCGTCCGCGTCAATACCTGGAGCGGATCGCTCGTCCGGCGCGGCGATGTGTCGTTCATTGAGCCCGAAATCCATTTCGCCGACTCGACCGTATTTGACGTGTTCGCCATCGACCTCATTCGGGGAGATGCGGCGGCCGCGCTCACGGAGCCGGGTGCCATTATTGTATCCGAGGAAACAGCCCGGAAGTATTTCGGCGACGAGGACCCGATGGGCCAGACCCTCCGAATAGACGACGAACGCGACTACGAGGTAACCGGAATATTCCGGCGCGATGCCAGGAACGCTCATTTCGACCCCGTCATGGTCGCCTCTTTCCACACCTCATCCCGGGCGGGCGACACCGAGTGGCTGAACAACTCGTTTCATACGTACGTCATGTTCCGCGAAGCTGACGCAGCGGGCCCCTTCGAGGCCAAAATGCCCGCGGCCGTAAGGAAGTACGTCGCCGAGAGCATCCAACAGTTCACGGGTGCAAGTTTCGACGAAGCACTGGCGTCCGGACTCAAGTACGACTGGGTACTCCAGCCCGCGCAGGATCTCTATCTGCACAACGAGGCGGAAGATCAGCTCGGCCGCACGAGCAATGCCCGCTATGTCTACATTCTCGGCGCCATCGCCGCGTTCATTCTGCTCATTGCCTGCATCAACTTCATGAACCTGGCCACAGCGCGGGCCGCAGGCCGTGCACGCGAGGTGGGGCTCAGAAAGGTGATGGGCAGTGATCGGCGGCAGCTCATGCAGCAGTTTCTTGGCGAGTCGACGCTCACGGCCCTCGTGGCCATGGTACTCGCGCTTGGCATGGCGGCTCTGGCCGTCCCCTATTTCAACGACCTTGCCCAGGTCGACCTCCACTTTGCATGGTGGCTCGTCGCGCTCATGGCCGGAACGGTGGTCATTACGGGACTCGTAGCCGGCTCCTATCCGGCGCTCGTTCTCTCCTCGTTCCAGCCTGCCGACGTGCTCAAAGGAAGCATTGCAGGAGGTGGCCGGGGCGGCGTGCGGCTGCGCGCAGCGCTCGTCGTATTCCAGTTCGCCATTTCCATAACGCTGGTTGTAAGTACGCTCGTTGTCTACCGGCAGGTGGACTTCATCCAGAACCGCGAACTCGGTTTCTCGGCCGAGCAGCTCGTTGTGCTGCCACTGCACACCGGTGGCGGCATGGACCGGTTTGAGTCGTTCCGGTCGGCCGTGCTCACCCACCCATCGGTGCACAACGCCGCCAAATCATCCATCATGCCCGGGCAGCACCGGATCCACAACACCACCGGATTCAAGCTCGAGGGCATGCCGCCCGATGATATGCTGATTGCCATGACGGGGAACGTGTCGTTTGACTACGTGGAAACCATGGGTCTCGAAATGGTAGCCGGCCGGGATTTCGACCCCGCCCGACCGGCCGATTCCACAGCATGGGTCATCAACGAGGAAGCCGCGCGGCGCATGGGTCACGCGCCCGACGACATCATTGGCATGCGGCTCTTTCAGCCAGACGTGGAAAACGCCGAGGACGCGGGTGGCCCCGTCATTGGCGTCTTCCGTGACGCCAACTACGAGTCGCTGCACACGGCGGTTCGTCCGGCCGTGCTCTCGGGGCAGGGATGGGCCCGCTACGTCCCGGTTCGCGTTGCGGCCAGTGACATGGACCGCGTGCTGCCCATGCTCCGCGATGCGTACGCCGACCTGGAACCCGCCTTTCCATTTGACTACTATTTCGCCGACGAGGATTTCATGTCCTTGCACGAACAGGAAGCCCGCCTGGGCTCACTCTACACGCTGTTTTCCGTCCTCGCCGTACTTATCGCCTGCCTGGGGCTGTTCGGGCTGGCATCGTACGTGACCGTGCAGCGAACAAAGGAAATCGGCGTCCGAAAGGTGCTCGGCGCATCGGTACCGAGTGTCGTTCGCCTCCTGTCGCGCGAGTTCACGCTGCTTGTCGGGCTCGCGGCTGTCGTCGCCTTTCCTGTGGCCTGGTTCATGATGAACCGGTGGCTCAGCGGGTTCGCCTACCGAACAGAACTCTCATGGTGGATTTTCGCTGTGGCCGGGCTTCTGGCCATTATCATCGCCTGGGCCACGGTCGGGTATCAATCTGTCAAAGCCGCGCGGTTGAACCCGGCCGAAGCCATCCGGCACGAGTAGACGCCTATTGGTTTTGGGAAGCGGTGCCACTGTTCTGGATTTCCAGTGCCAACGCGGCCCGACTCTCCATCTGCGTGCTGTGCCGCGTCCAGAAAAACGTCACCACCAGACCGAACACCACAGCAGTTATCCCGAAAAAGAGACCGAACGTGGACTGGCTGGCCGGATACTCCATCAGCGTCATCACGCCCTGAAGAACCATGAACGCTCCGAATGCTGTCCCCAGACCCATCTGCACGCGGGCACGGCGCCGGATGCGTCGGGCAACGCCCAGAACGTCCCCATCCCTAAGCGCCTGGCGGTCCTTATAGAGTAGCGACTCGCTGAGTGGCGAAAGGAGTTCCTGCGCAAGCGAATGTGTTGTTTTTTCCATATAACGTGCAATACAGAGTGAATTCAGGCCGCCTGTCCGAACGCGCGCAACATGCGCTGGTGCGATGCAATGGCTGCGGTGAGCGTCGGGTTGTAGTGATAGGGCACACCGTACTCTTCGGCCGTCTTCCGAACGATCGGACTCAGCTCTGGATAGTGGATGGAGCAGATCTGCGGAAACAGGTGATGCTCAATCTGATAGTTGAGCCCACCGATGTACCACGAGAGCAGGTGGTTGTCGGCCGCGAAATTGGCCGTTGTGTGCATTTCATGGATGAGCCAGGCGTGCTCCATGCGCCCATCCTCGTCGGGCGCCAGAAACTCCGGCCCCTCCACTACGTGCGCAAGCTGAAAAATGACGCCCAGGATCATGCCGGCCGTCAGGTGCGCCGCAAGAACGCCCACCACGTACTGCCAGAACGTGATATCCAGTACAAAAAACGGCAGCAGAACGAGGCCGAGCGCTGTCAGTTTGCCCACCACCAGCGTCGCCCACTCAGACGCCGGATGCCGCTTGTCGGTGTACGGGCCGATATCACGCTTCATGAATTGCTGGAAATCCTTGACAAACAACCAGTTCAGCGTGGCAAAACTGTAGGCCAGAAAACAGTACCACGACTGGAACCGGTGATACCATTTGCGGGGCGCGTCCGGCGACAGGCGCAGGATGGGCGACACCGTGAGGTCCTCGTCCACACCCGTAATGTTCGTATAAGTGTGGTGGATCACGTTGTGCGTGATTTTCCACATGTACCCGTTGGCCCCAAGCAGATCGAACGAATACCCGAGCATCCGATTAACAAACGGACTCGACGAGTAGGCACCGTGCAGCGCGTCGTGCGCAACCGAAAACCCGATGCCCGCCATGCCCATACCCAGGAGCACGGCCATACCGAGCATCTGAAGCGGCGTAAATCCACCCGTCAGTATGAGCACATACAGCCCCGTCGTTCCGCCGAGGAGCAGCACCGTCTTGATGACCATGGGCGCATTCGCCTTCTGGCTCCGCCCCGTCTGATCAAAATGCGCCTGGACCCGTCGCCGCACTTCCGGCACGAAATCCTGCACATTCTTGTTGTTGAAACGAATTTTCCTGGTGGATGCGGTCGTTGCGGTGGTTTGCAAGGGGGGTGGCTCCGGAAGTGGGTGGGAGAGGTGGGTAGCGCCGCAGCCACCGGGTGAAAGGCTGCGCCCGGCGAAGATACGGCAGGGCACGCCAGCCCGTGCCCCTATGTCATTATTTCCCTGATCTTGTCCGCAAGATCAGCCATGGAGAACGGCTTCTGGATGAGGTGTACGTCCCCGTCAACAACGCCCCGGTCTTCCAGGATATTGTCGGTATAGCCCGACATGTAGAGTACCTTTACGTGCGGATACCGGTCACACACCCGCGTGGCCAGCTCCCGCCCATTCATCTCGGGCATCACGACATCGGTCATGAGCAGTGCGGGAGAAACGGCGGCACGCTCCAACACGTCCAGCGCCTCACCCGGCGAACCGGCCGTCATGACTTCATATCCAAGCGTTTCCAGCGCCAATTTTGTCATATCCACGATCGCGGCCTCGTCATCCACGAGAAGAATGGTCTCTCCGCGGGCCTGTGGACGAGAGGAAGGCATGGCGTCGCCGTCCGCGGCGCCCCCGACCCCAGCTCCGTCACCGGCATTCGGCGAGGGCCCGGGCTCCGCCACATACTTCGGCAGATAAATCCGGAACGTTGTCCCCTCGCCCGGCGCGCTCTCCACGTCAATCCTGCCGCCTGCCTGCTCCACAATACCGTATACGGTCGCGAGGCCGAGGCCGGTGCCGTGCCCCACATCCTTGGTCGTATAGAACGGCTCGAATATGTTCGCCACCGTTTCCGCGTCCATCCCGCATCCATCGTCCCGGACTGACAGACAGATATGCGTTACGGCACACGATGTGGAAATCTCGACCGAACCCACCCCACGAATGGCATCGCGCGCATTCACGCACAAATTGGCCAACACCTGGTCAAGATGGGACGGATCCATCCGCACCGCGCAGCGACGGCCGCACGGAGACCATGTGAGGTCTATCTCTTCTCCGATCAGTCGCTTCAGGATTTTGTACATGTCCTGGATGCGGGCATTGACGTCCATCACGACCGGCCGCGCCACGCTCTTGCGCGCAAAGGCCATGAGCTGCTCGGTGACGCGTTTCGACTTGTTGGCGGATGCCAGGATTTCGGACAAATTTGTTCTGACGGGCGACGATGCATCCCCATCTGCCGCCAGGTTGTGCAGGCCGAGCTCGGCGTGCCCGATAATGACGCCCAGAAAATTGTTGAAGTCGTGCGCCACGCCGCCCGCCAGTCGCCCGACGGCCTCCATTTTCTGCGCCTGTCGCAACTGCTCCTGAACACGGCGATACTCGGAGATGTCATAGACAATCATGTGCAGACACTTCGCGTCATGGATATCCACTTCGGCCGCAAACACCTCCACGTCGCGCGTAGAGCCATCCCTCACACGGTGTCGCTGTTCAAAACGACCGCCCCCGGAGGCCAGAACACGCTGAAGCGACGCCGCATCTCCCCCCGTTTCCGCCAGGTCCTCGAGGCTTCGGGACAGGAGCTCGTCTTTCGGCCAGCCGTAATAAGCTACAGCCGCCTGGTTGGCCTCTACTATGCGCCCACTCTCCGGGTCTACCAGCAGCTTGACCGCCGCGTTGTGCTCGAACAGGCTGCGGAACTTGCGCTCGCTCTCGGTCAGCGCCCAGTTGGCCTCGGCCAGGTGGCGGGTGCGCGATCGCACGCGGTGGCGCAAGATGTAGATCGTGGACCCGGCCCAGAGCAGCATGCCACCTCCGAGGGCCAACAGCCACAGGAAATACAACGGCAGGCCGGACGGTGCCGGTCGCTCGAGCCACCTGGTGAGCGACGCGTAGTACGCGGAGCCAGGCTCGGATTTGAGCCCCGCCAGATGCTCGTCAATGACCTGCAACAACTCCGGCTGCGCGCTCGCTGCTGCCGCGAAATAGAGCGCCTGGGGCTCTGCAACAATCGAGGTCCGCTCCAGACCGTATTCACGATAGAAATAATTGCCGAAGAAATGGTTCGGCGCCGCCGCATGGGCCGCCCCCGTTCGAACAAGGTCGAACGCCTCCTCCCAGGAGTCGGCCGGTACAAACTCCGTGCTGTACCCCAGTCCCCGGATCAGGCCGGCCAGCGACTCTTCCTGGATGGATCCCCGGAGCACCGCCAGCCGCTTGCCATCAAGGTCCGCCCAGTGCTCTATGTCTGCACCAGGATTGGCGAAGACCTGTGACCAGCTCTCCAGCACTTCATCTTCGTGGAAATCCATCCACGCGTCCCTGTCCTCCGACCACGCCACGTCCGACATCAGATCAATCCGGGCCACACGCAGGCTGTCCAGGCAGTCGGACCACGTACACGGCACCCACGTGACCTGCCAGTCGGCGCGCTCGGCAATGGCGCCCAGTACGTCGACAAAAATCCCGGATGGCGTCCCATTATCATCCAGAAACAGTTTGGGCTTGTTCTGATAAATGCCCACGCGAACGGTTCGGACGCTCGTGGTATCGACCTGCGCCTGTGTCGTGTCGGTCACTGCGGCCACGGTCCGTTCGGCCGCGGTCCGCGCGGCTTCGGTCCGCACGTCCACGCCGTCGGCCCTTCCAGGACCGACCACCACAAACGGCCAAAGCAATATGGCAATGCAAAGACGCCTCATGTGGTGCCCATTATACGGTCTTCAGCGCTGTGATGATGCCCGGGATGGCCAATGCCCGCGCGTGCACGTCCAGGATTCCCGTGTGCGAGAGCAGCTCCTCGACGTGGTCCGCGCGCACGCCGCCTGCGGCCATGATCGTCATCCGGCCCTCGGCGGCGTCAGCGAGATCCTTGAGTGCGTCCCGGTTCTCCCATGCCGAGCCGGGACCGCCAGCGGTCAGAATCCGGTCAACGCCCGCGTCAAAGAGCACCTCCAGCGCATCGAGCGGACGCGGGCAACGGTCGAACGCCCGGTGAAACACGACCGGAACGGGCAGGGCGGCGCTTACGAGCTCGGTCATGGCTTCGGCATCCGGCTGATCATCCTCGTCGAGAACACCCACCACAATGGCGTCCGCTCCCGCGTCGCAAAAACGCTCTGCCTCCCGGATGAGGCGGGCACGCTGCGCCTCATCGGCCCGAAAATCGTCTTCCCGGGGGCGAACAAGGACACTGATGGGCAAGTCGACCGTATTCAGGATGTCGTTGAACAGCTCCAGATAGGGCGAGAGGCCGCCGACGTCCAGCCGGCGGCAGAGTTCGAGCCGGTGTGCACCGGCGGCCTGGGCAGCCTGGGCCTCTTCGAGTGTCGTTACGCAGGCTTCAATAAGGAGCACGGTATCGGGATTCAGCATGGGAATTGGTGTTCAGGGCCTGTTGCCAGGCCCGGGTTCAGCGGGCCCTCGGCAAATCCACGCCGTGGAACATGGCGTAGAAACGGAGCCCCGAGGTGACGACAATGGCGGTCCATATCTGGAAGGTGGGGCCGAAGCCAGCGGCTTCGGCCCCCAGAAGGGCGGCGGCGCCGATAAGCGCGGCCGTCGCGTAAAAATCGTGGCGGACAACGGCCGGGACTTCTCGCACAAGCACATCGCGGACGGCGCCGCCGCCCGTAGCCGTAAGCGCCGCCATCATCATGACGCCAATAGGACCGAGACCGAACGCGAGCGCCTTCATCGCCCCGATGGCCGCGAACACGCCGAGCCCGACGGCATCGGCAATCATGACCCGGTTCCACTCGGTTGCGACGCGCGATGACGCCACAAACGCCACGCCGCCGCCAATGAGGCACACGCCCAGGTAAAGCTCACTCTCGAGCGCCGCCACGGGCGTCGCGCCGAGCAGCATGTCGCGGATCATCCCGCCCCCGACCCCCGTCGCCACGGCGAGCACCATGACGCCGAGCAGATCCAGGTTGTGACGCGTCGCCCGGAACCCTCCAGCGACCGCGAACACGAACGTGCCCACGATGTCGAGCGCATCGAGCGTCGTCATGTCGGAAGTCCGGTCATCGCCGTGTCAGATGTCGTGTCATCGGATCAGAAAACCGTCACGAAGCGGATCGTTCGCATCCAGAAGCAGCGTCGAATGACCCGTAATGTACGCGCGGCCACCGACTTCGGGAATAACAGCGTTCGCAGGACACGCGCCGCCCGCCTCACGCGCACCGCCATCACCGCCTGCCGCATCCACAATCCGGACGGTGAAGGTCGTCCCGAGAATGCTTTCTATCGATACGCTCGTCGGCGCATCGTGCGCCCCTCGATCCACCTGGAGCGCGCCCCGCGCGGCGAGCAGGGCCGCCCGCGCGCTCACGCCTGTTCCTGTCGGGCTGCGATCGAGCTCGCCCTCGGCGAAAATGCAGACATGCCGCGAATGGTTCTCGGCGCGCGCGGGCGGCCCCGTGAAAATAGTACCGTAGAGGAACGCCAGGTCCTCGGACTCCGGATGCGTGAGTGGATGGGCCCGCATGACGGCGCGTTTTATGCGCATGCCGGCGTCAATCAGCTGCCGCGCATGCGGCGGCGTAAGCGTGAGACCAAGCGGCTCGGCGTCGACAAACGCATAAAACGCGCCGCCGTACCCGATGTCGTACCGCACGCGGCCGAGTCCCGGTACATCAACTTCGGCGTCCAGCGCCGCGGCCCACGAGGCCACGTTTCTGAACCGGATGGTATGTACGCGCCCGGCCGCGACCGCCGCGCGGGCCGTTACAAGACCCGCCGGCGTATCTATCCGAACCTCGACATCGCCGTCCGGACACGATGCCGCTGGCGCAAGATCCCGAATGGCGTGCCTCGCGTCCAGCGCGTGGTCCACCCGGCCGCGCGCGGTGGCCTCCACGCCGTGCGCCGCATCTCCCAGAATTTCCTCCAGCACGACGCGCGTAACGCCCAGAATACCGTGCCCGCACATGGTCGAGTACCCCTCGTTGTGCAGGAAAAGTACCGAGAAATGCGCCGTTGCCGACACGGGCGGCATGATCAGGCAGCCGTACATGTCCGCGTGCCCCCGGGGCTCGTACATGAGCGCCGTGCGGTAGCGGTCCAGATGCGCCTTTGCATAGCGGCGGCGCTCCAGTACCGTCTCGCCGCTTGGCTGCGGATACCCGCCCGTTATGACGCGCAGCGGCTCGCCCTCCGTGTGGGCATCAACGACGGTAATGCGTTCAGGCGAGGTCATGAGCCGAAACGTGTGCGCACCATTCACCAAAAAGCATGATCTTGCGGGTCGGGTTCAAATGGAAATGTAACACATTGCAGCAACATCATGATGCCTCTTCTACTGACTTTTCTGGCGGCTGTGACCGCGTTTGTGAACGTGAATGTGCTGCCCATGGACAGCGAGCGCGTACTTCCGCGCCATACGGTCATCGTGGACGGCGACCGGATCGTGGCGGTCGGACCCACTTCCGAGGTCGACGTGCCCGCTGGAGCAACGGTCATTGATGGGTCGGGGATGTGGCTTATGCCGGGGCTGGCCGAGATGCATGGGCACATTCCACCCCCTACCCAGCCCCGGGAAGAAATCGAAGCCGTGCTCTTTCTCTATGCGGCCAACGGCATTACGACCGTCCGCGGCATGCTGGGATGGCCCGGACAACTCGAGCTGAGGGAAGAGGTGCGCACGGGACAGCTTCTCTCGCCCATGCTCTACCTGGCAGGTCCCAGCTTCTCGGGCCAGACCGTCCAGACCCCCGAGGAGGCCCGAGCCCGTGTGCGCACGCAGGTCGCTGAAGGGTGGGATCTTCTCAAAGTCCACCCGGGCCTTTCGCGGGGCGTCTACGACGCCATGGCGGACGAAGCGGCCCGCCTCGGCATCCGGTTCGGCGGGCACGTGCCCCAGGATGTCGGCCTCCTGCACGCACTGGAGACCGGTCAGGAGACGTTCGATCATATGGATGGATTCGGCGCGCACCTCGGCACGGACGGTCCGCCGGACGCGGCCGATCTCCGCGCGATCGTCGAAAAAACCCGCGAGGCGGGCGCCTGGATTGTCCCGACGAGCGTGCTTTGGGAGCTCTTCCTGGGCGTTGCATCGCTCGACGAAATGAGAGCGAGGCCCGAGCTCCGGTACACCTCGCCGCAAAACGTCGCCGCGTGGACGCGGGCCTACCGCACGCGCCTCGAAAACGCCCCGCCGAGTGGTCAGCAGATGGCCGAAAACCGCAAAATCATCCTGAAGGCGCTTTCCGATGGCGGCGTGCCCATCCTGATGGGCACCGACGCCCCGCAGCAGTTCTCCATTCCCGGCTTTTCTCTCCACCGCGAAGTCGCCTACATGGTGCGGGCCGGCATGACCCCCTACGAGGTCCTGGTATCCGGAACGCGCGATGTCGGCCGCTATTTCAAGGACAACGACACCTTCGGCCTCGTCGCCGAAGGCCACCGCGCCGACCTCGTTCTTCTGGCTGCCAACCCGCTCGAAGACATCCGCGCCATCGATGCCATCGAAGGCGTCATGCTTCGCGGCCGCTTCGTGCCCCGCTCCGAGATCGACACCCGCCTCGCGGAGATTGAGGCGTGGTATGCACGAGATGGGCAGGCCCATGAAAGATGAGCCTGTATAAATCGAAGCAGCAACATATCGCGCTGGCGAGGGTGGGCCAAAGACGCAGGCTCATCCTTCAGACTTTGAAACCTGAGCTTGCTTCCTTGGCGGACCTGTCAGAAGCGCATATATCAACTACCCAGGTTTTGAAGGCTCAGCCTGCGCCGTTCCGGCTGACTTTCACAACCGTGCAGCAGATGGCGTTCCAGTACCCTATCAAGATCATCATGTTGATCTTAAGCGACCAACATGTTACCTTGAGTCAGTACGTTGATTCAAGATGCAAATACACGCATGCGTGGGATATCAGAAATACAGATTCGGACCCGTTTGGAAACCGAGAATCCCTGGTGGGCATCCGGTGACGTCCAGGAGGGGCTCCGGAAGCTCACTCCGAGGCCGTACCTCGATCTGTTTTATCCATTCGTCGAGAAGTCAGAGGTCAATCGGGCTGTGGTTCTGATGGGCCCGAGACGCGTCGGGAAGACGGTCATGATCCATCACGCCGTTTCCAGACTCATCGCTTCCGGAGTTTCGCCTCGCCGTATCTGTTATATATCAGTAGATCATCCCATCTACACCGGGCTGGACCTCGACAGCTTCGTGAAACTGTACCGGACAACGGCTCAACCGGAAGATGGAAGCCTGCAGTATGTCTTCTTCGATGAGATTCAGTATCTCCGAGACTGGGAGAAGTACCTCAAGGCAATCGTCGACAGTCAACAGAACGTACAGATCGTTGCATCTGGGTCCGCGGCAGCGGCCCTCCGCATGCAGTCTACTGAAAGTGGCGCAGGGCGTTTTACCGACTTCTTCCTCCCTCCCTTGACCTTTTACGAATTCCTGGTCCTCGTTGGAAGACCTGACCTTGTTGACACGGATCGTGACGAGGAAGCAGATGGCTATTTTGCCTCATCAGATCTCGAAGCATTGAATGCGCACTTCGTCGATTACATCAACTTTGGCGGATATCCAGAGGTGGTTCTTTCCAGCGCCATCCGGGAGGACATGGCGCGGTTCATCAAGAGCGACATCGTGGACAAGGTGCTCCTGAGAGACTTGCCCAGTCTGTACGGCATTCGAGACATACAGGAGTTGAACTACCTGTTCTCAACCCTGGCATTCAATACGGCCCAGGAAGTGTCACTTGAGGGCTTGTCGCAAAACTCCGGGGTTGCCAAGAATACCATCAAGCGATACATCGAATACCTCGAAGCCGCGTTTCTGATCAAGATCATCCATCGCGTAGACCAGAACGCGAAGCGGTTCAGAAGGCAGAACTACTTCAAGGTCTATCTGGCCAACCCGTCCATGCGGTCCGCGCTCTTTGCGCCAATTATTGAATCTGACGAGGCGGCCGGAGACCTTGTAGAGACGGCCGCATTCTCCCAGTGGTTTCACGAGCCCCATACCCCGCTTTACTACGCACGATGGAAGGCAGGCGAACTGGACCTCGTGTGTCTGGATGCGAGGCAGCAGGTAGCCTGGGTTACCGAATTCAAATGGACGGATCGATTCGCTGATCGCCCTGAAGAATGTGACCGGTACGTAGACTTTGCTCTGCAGAACGGGCTTGATCGCGTTGTAATCACGTCCAAAACAAAGCGTCGTAGCGTTCGGCGGCGGGGGATTGAGTTGTTGTTCATTCCTGCCAGCGTCTACTGTTTCTCCGTCGGGTACAACGTGATACCGGGTCGTCAACGTGCCAACATGATTCCGATTGCATCCAACGCGGAGGACTGATATATTATAGATATATCTATGATATATCAGCAAAAACCACCCAGAATCCCTCAAAAACGCCACTTCAACACATGTCTACACCCTGGAAGGGGGTTTTCCCCGCCATTACCACCAAGTTCAAGGAAGATCTCTCGCTCGACTACGGCGCCATGGAGCGCCATGTTGAAGCCCAGCTCGATGGCGGCGTGCACGGCATTGTCGTGACGGGTACGCTCGGCGAGAACGGTTCGCTCTCGTTCGAGGAGAAGCAGGAGGTGCTGCGCATTGTAGCCGAAGCCGTGAACGGCCGCGTTCCGGTCCTCATGGGAATCGCCGAAACCACGACGCAGCGCGCCTGCCAGGCCGTCGAGGACGGCATGGTCAATGGCGCGGACGGCTTCATGGTGCTGCCCGCCATGCTCTATGCGAGCGATCGCCGCGAAACGATGGTCCACTTCCGGGCGGTGGCGCGCGCCAGCGGCAAGCCCATCATGATCTACAATAATCCGGTGCTCTACAAGGTCGATACGACGCCCGAGATGTTCGCCGAGCTCGCCGACGAAGAGATGTTCGTCGCGCTCAAGGAGAGCTCGGACGATGTGCGCCGCGTGACCGACATATACAATGCATGCGGCGACAGGTATCAGATTTTTACGGGTGTTGACAACATCGCCCTTGAAAGCCTGGCGGCGGGCGCCGTCGGCTGGGTGGCGGGTCTCGTGTGCGCCTTCCCGCGCGAAACGGTCGCCATCTACAACCTGGTGCAGGCCGGACGGCTCGCCGAAGCGCGTGATATTTACCGCTGGTTCAAGCCGCTCCTCGACCTCGACGTGCACGCCAAGCTCGTACAGAACATCAAGCTGGCCGAGAAAATGGTGGGCCTCGGCACAGAGCACGTCCGCCCGCCCCGGCTCCCGCTTGTTGGCGAGGAGCGGACGTACGTTGAAAACGTCATTCGCACGGCACTCGACAACCGCCCCGACGTATCGGACTACGTATGATGGCGCACCTTCCAGCCTTGTCTTAATCAAAACCGATGAACCCGTGAATGCACAGGAAAGCGCAACGGACGCATCTACCCGGACAGACCTCCCGACCAAAACCGACAGCGCCTACGACCGGCTCGAGGAGCAGATTGTAACGCTGCGCCTGGAGCCTGGGTCGACGCACAGCGAACAGGATCTGGCCGCACAGGTCGGGCTGGGGCGCACGCCCGTGCGCGAGGCGCTGCAGCGGCTGGAGGCCGACCGCCTCGTGCGCATTGTGCCGCGCGTCGGCATCCGGATTACGGAGATTGACGGGCTCGCCTACCTCGACGCGCTCGATACGCGGGCCGTGCTAGACGAACTCCTGGCCGGGCAGGCCGCCCGGCGCGCGACGCCACAGGATCGCAGCGAACTGAGCGAGTGCGCCGCGCTCATGCAGCAGGCCGTGGCTGCGGACGACACGGAGCAGTTCATGGCGCTTGACCGGCAATGTGACGAGGCGCTCGGACGCGCCGCCCGAAATCCGTTCGCGATGGATGCCGTGCGGCCGCTGCACGCCCACAGCCGACGTTTTTGGTTCCGGCACCGCCACGCGGACGATGCGCTCGAGAGCGCCGTGCTCCACGCGGCCATGCTGCTCGCCGTCGCCGATGGGAACGAAGGAGCCGCCGAGCGCGCCAGCCGGGACCTCTCAAACTACCTCGACGCGTTCACGCGCCGGGCGCTCGACTTCTGACTCCGATCCAATTCCCCTGAGGTCTGACCCGAATGAAAAGCCGTTTTTCGTGTATAGATGCGCACACCTGCGGCAATCCCGTCCGGGTCGTCGTGGAAGGCGGGCCCAAGCTTGAAGGCGCCTCCATGCTCGAGCGCCGCGCCCATTTCCTGGCCGAATACGACTGGATTCGGCGCGGTCTGATGTTCGAGCCGCGCGGGCACGACATGATGTCGGGAAGCATCCTCTACGAGCCCACGCGCAGCGACTGCGACGTCGGCATCCTGTTCATTGAAACGAGCGGGTGCTTGCCCATGTGCGGGCACGGCACGATCGGCACGGTGACGGTGATCATTGAGGAGCATCTGGCACAGCCTGCCGAAGTCGGCCTGCTGCGGCTTGAGACGCCCGCCGGACGGGTCGATGCCTACTACGAGATGGACGGCGAGCGCGTGGCCAGCGTCCGCCTCGTCAACATTCCCTCGTTCCTCTACAGGAGCGGTATTCCGATAGAGAGTCCCGACCTGGGCCTGCTTTCAATCGACGTCGCCTACGGCGGCAATTTCTACGCCATTATCGATGCGCAGGAGAATTTCCAGGACATGGCCTATTTCACGGCCGGCGAGCTCGTTCGCATGAGCGGCGTCATCCGGGAGCGGCTCAACGCCGCCTGCGAGTTCGTACACCCTCTCGACAGCCGGATCAGCGGGTGCAGCCACATCCTCTGGACGGGCGCGCCGACCGTGGAAGGCGCCACGGCCCGCAACGCGGTGTTTTACGGCGACAAGGCCATTGACCGCAGCCCGTGCGGCACGGGCACGTCGAGCCGCATGGCCCAGTGGGCCGCGCTCGGCAAGCTCGCCGAGGGCGATATGTTCGTGCACGAAAGCATTATTGGCTCGCTTTTCGAAGGACGGGTGGAACGCCTGGCCCGCGTCGGGGAGTTTGACGCCATCGTGCCCAGCATTGGCGGCTGGGCGCGCATTACCGGATACAACAACATCCTCATCGACGACGACGACCCCTATGCCCACGGATTCCAGGTTCTCTGAGGCTGGCGCGGCCCCACCGTCAGTACGTCCGTCGATGAATCGTTCCGACGTCGTGGTCGTGGGTGGCGGCGCCGTCGGGCTCTCCACCGCCTGGTACCTGGTGGAGGCAGGCGCGCGCGTCACCGTTGTTGACCGGACGAGCGCCGATGACAAGGCCTCCACCGGAAACGCCGGCATGCTGGTCCCCAGTCACGTCATCCCACTCTCCGCTCCCGGCGTGATCTCAAAGGGCCTCCGCTGGATGCTCAGCTCGAGCAGCCCCTTCCACATCTCCCCGCGCCTCAGCGCCGACTTCCTGCGCTGGCTCTACCTCTTCGCGCGCCACGCCACGCCGCAGCACGTCGCCTACGGCATTCCCATCCTGCGCGACCTCTCGATGGAGAGCCTCCGGCTTTTTGATGCGCTCTGCGGCGACGCAGCCCCGCTGCCCGGAACAGGATACAGCCGGACGGGCCTGCTCATGCTGCACCGCGGCGACACGGCCCGGCGGGACAATCTGCACGAAGCGGACCTCGCGGAGGGCGCGGGGCTCGACCTGCGCAGGCTCTCCGAACCTGAAGCCCGCGCCCTCGAACCCGACATCCGCACCGACATCACCGGCGGCGTCTTCTACGCCACCGACGCCGCCATCCACCCCGAGCGCTTCCTCTCGGCCATGGAAGCGGCCCTCCGTGCGCGC
This sequence comes from Bacteroidota bacterium, assembly GCA_029262835.1. Taxonomy (GTDB): domain Bacteria; phylum Bacteroidota; class Rhodothermia; order Rhodothermales; family UBA10348; genus 1-14-0-65-60-17. Next base: position 15,259 of record JAJCYQ010000057.1, on the reverse strand, counting down.
GGCGTCCAGTTTGTCGATGCCACGGCGCTCCGCCTTGACCGCCAGGTCGGCGTGGTTCTCGATGGCGCGGCCGAGGACGGGCGCCGGTCCGTCGGGGGCGACTTCGTCGTGGTTGCGGCCGGCGCCTGGACCCCCAGCCTCGTAAAAACCCTCGGAACGGGCCTCAGCCTCCCTGTTGAGCCCGCGCGCGGCTACAGCCTGACCGTAAACACGCACGAGGCCACCATCCGCATTCCCTGCGTCATGCTCGATGAGCGCATTACCGTCACGCCAATGGCCGGCGTCCTCCGCTTTTCGGGCACGCTCACGCTCTCGGGCTTTGACCGTCGCGTGGAGGAGCGTCGCCTCGAAACCATTCGCCGCCTTGCCCAGCTCTACGCCGGGCCCTCGCTCGCCATCGAAAAACCCGCCGTCTGGACCGGCTTCCGGCCCGCATCGGCCGACGGGCTGCCCATCATTGGCCCCGTACCTGGCGCCGCGCGCTTTCTTGTCGCCTCCGGCCACGGAATGCTCGGCGTCACCCAGGCCCCCGCGACCGGACGTATGGTCGCCGACCTCATCTCGGGCCGGTCGCCCATCCTGGACCCCAAACCCTTCGCGCCCGGGCGGTTTTCGTAGAGGCCGGGCGAGTCACTTATTGATCACCGTCACCGGCACCGTGTCCGTGCCCGTGGGCGTTATCAGCCGAATTATGTAGACGCCGCCGGGCAGCGTGGAGCAACTCATGATGGATGCTGGCAACCAACACTTGGCAGACCGTCAAAGTCAACGAGGGGACGGATTTTTGCCCTCGTATGCAGCGAAAATCGTAGTTTCTCTGAAGCAAAGAGAGCGTGTTATGGGCAAACTGAGCATCAGACTTTCCAATTCTCTTGACAATCGGGTGCGTAGGCTGGCCGAGAAAGTGTCGACGCTGATGACGGGCGACTATTTGGCTGAGCGCGCCGCGAGGGGCGACCGAAAGCTGTTCGAGGCGGCACTCAGGCGTATTCCCGACGTAGAGCCTCGTGAGGACGATTTTATTCAGGTGTAGCTGGGGCCTCTAACCAGGGCACGTCAGTTGCCTTTGAAGATGCATCGCGCTGGGGTAGTTTAGAAGCGTGTTGAACAAGTAGAAGACCTCTCGTTCGGAGCGCCATGACAACAGATTCCAGGCGTCACGACGTCTGCGTAGCCGTAGCTACGGATAGGCGTGACAACGCAGAAGATGTTGTCATGCCGCCCGAACCCGAAGGGAACGAGGGGGTTACGGGCGCATACTTCGTCATGGCTCCTCCACGATGCTACGGCATCGCGTCGTCGCCCTTCCTTGTCTGCACCTCGTAAGACCCTCGTTCGAGAGGCCCGCTACTCGTTCAACCCGCTTCTAGGCGCCATGACGCATACCCCAGACAGGAATCAGCCGCTCGAGGACAAGATGGCCCGGGACCAGACAACCCGGGACCAGGCCGCCCAGAGCCAGCGCCCCCTGGTCACCGAGCGCCAGGTCATGGAGCTTGTGCGGCGTTGGGGCTGGAACCACATCGAGTCGGCGCATCCGCTCGAGGGCGACCGGGATTCGAATTGGCGGCTCGACGGCCGTACGGGAGCGCCCGGCGAGCACGGACATCCAAGTGATGAAGTGAGGCCCGTGGCCATGCTCAAGGTCTGCTCTCGCGCGACGTCCGAAGCCGACGTGGACCGCATTGTCCGGGCGCTCACGGCAGCCGGCCGCGACGGCCTTCCGGTACCGAAGGTGCTCGAGCCGACGCCGTGCCAGGTGGCCATTGGGAGCGAAATGGAGCGGAGCGGGGGCGACAGCGGTGCAGGCAGCAAAAACGGGAGCGGTGCGGACGGCGACGACCGAAACGCACCAGCGCGGCTCGTTCTGGCCACTTCCTGGGTCGAGGGCCGGAAGCTGGCGCACGCGCGGCCCATCCTGGCCGAGCATGCCCGGCAGGTCGGACGCCTCATGGCGCGCACGGCGCGGGCCCTGACGGGCGCCGAATGCGAGTCAGTCGGAGCGGCGGAAACAGTGGGGGCGGCGCAGCCCGCCGACCCCTTCGCCTGGGACCTGCTCCACGCGGACCGCACCATCGAGAAGCACCTTCATTTGATTTCGGACGAGGAGGCGCGTGAGACTCTTGAAGAGGTCCTCGCATCCTACCGGGCCCACACGCAGCCCCGGCTCTCTGCGCTCCCGCGGCAGATTATCCACAACGACGCCAATGATCACAACATCCTGGTGGGCGCGCCCGGTGAAGACGGCATGGCGCCCGTCACGGGCCTGATTGATTTCGGGGACTGCGTCGTGGGGCCTCGCGTCGTGGATCTGGCGGTGGCGGCCGCGTACCTGGCGCTTGGCCGGACCGATCCCGTGGCCGCCGTGCGCGAGGTCGCGGCGGCGTGGCACGAGGAGTGGCCGCTCACCGAAACGGAGATTGAGCTCATCCCGTGGCTTGTCCGGACGCGGCTCGCGGTGAGTGTCGTCATGTCGGCCTACCAGCGCAGCCTCGAGCCGGAGAATGCGTACTTGAGCGTGAGTGAGCGGCCGGCCTGGACGCTGCTTCGGCAGCTGGGCGGTGAACCGGCCGCACTGAATATCTTTGTCATGCGGGGAGCCTGCGGCCTCGAGCCCGTACCGGGCGCAGATCGTGTCCGCACGTACATTGAGCGTCGCATCAAGAAATGCGCCCGGGAAGGCCGCCTCGAGCCCGTTGTCCGGCCAGCGGTGCCGGGTCTTGCGCCCGTCGTTTTTGATTTCAGCACCCAGAGCCTCGAATTCCGGCCGCGCGATTTGACCGTGCCGGGCCTTGCCGAGGACGAAATATGGCGGCGAACCGGAGACGCCGTAGGAATTGGTCGATACGGCGAATACCGCCTGGCCTACTCGGGCGTGCAGTTCGCTACCGACTGGGGCGAGATGCGCACGCTGCACGTGGGGCTCGATCTGTTCCGCCCGGCGGGCACGCCCGTGCACGCACCGCTCGGCGGACGCATCCATTCGAAACACATCCATGAGGAGGCGTTCGACTACGGCGGCGTGATAATTCTCGAGCACCAGGCCGATGCGCAGCGGTTCTGGTCGCTCTACGGGCACTTGTCGCACGAATCGGTTCTGGGCGTCGAGATTGGGCAGGAAGTCGCTGCGGGAGAGGCGTTTGCGGCGCTCGGGGCGTTCGATGAAAACGGTGGATGGGTGCCGCATCTGCACATGCAGATTATTACCGACATGCTTGGCCGGCATGCCACGTTCCCGGGTGTTGCGCCGCCGAGCCGCGAGGCGGTGTGGCGGAGCCTGTGCCCGGATCCGTCGCTACTGGCAGGGCTCGCGGGGGCGTACGGCGCGACCGCGGAAGGACCGGAAGTGGCCCAATCGGAAGTGGAAGCGAAGGGCGCAGAGCGGGGGTTCTCGGCGCCGACGCCTGCATCTACCGAAGAACTGCTGGCAAAAAGGCGCCGCGTACTCGGGCCAAACCTGAGCCTGGCCTACCGCGAACCGCGCCACATGGTGCGGGGCTACATGCAGTATCTGTACGACCCCACGGGGCGCGCCTATCTCGATGCGGTCAATAATGTGCCGCATGTGGGGCACCAGAATGAGCGCGTCGTGGATGCCGTCACGCGCCAGTACCGGGCGCTGAACACGAACACGCGCTATCTGCACGCGGCCGTGCTGCATTTTGCCGAGCGCCTGGCGACGACGCTGCCCGAGGGGCTCGACGTAGTCTACGCCGTGAACTCGGGAAGCGAAGCGAACGATTTGGCGCTGCGCCTGGCGCGCACGGCTACGGGGCGCGAGGACATCATGGTGCTGGGCGGCGCCTATCACGGGCATTTGACGTCGCTCATCGGGATCAGCCCGTACAAGTTTGACGGGCCGGGCGGCCAGGGGAGGCCGCCGGGCACGCACGTTGTCCCCATGCCCGATGCCTTTCGGGGGCGGTATCGCGGCATGACGGCGGAGACCGGGGCGGCGTATTCGGACACGGTCCGCGTTGCGCTGGAGCAGGCGGCAAAGGGCGATGAGCGGGCTGGTGAAGGCCACATCGCCGCGTTCATTGCCGAGTCGGTCCCTGGATGCGGCGGACAGATTGTGCCGCCGCCGGGATATTTCAAGGCCGCGGCGGCGCATGTGCGCGGCGCAGGCGGGCTCTTCATCGCCGATGAGGTGCAGATCGGTCTCGGTCGGGCTGGAGATGCTTTCTGGGGGTTCGAGCTCCAGGACGTGGTGCCGGATGTCGTCGTCGTCGGCAAACCCATTGGGAATGGGCACCCGCTGGCGGCCGTCGTTACGACGCGCGCCATAGCCGATGCATTTGACAACGGCATGGAATATTTCAATACGTTCGGCGGCAACCCGGTAAGCGCAGCGGCAGGGCTCGCGGTGCTGGAGGTTCTGGAGTCGGAAGGACTGCAGGAGCACGCCCGCGTGGTCGGCGGCAAGCTCCTCGCGGAATTGCGGGGGCTCGCTTCGCGGCACGACATCATCGGCGACGTGCGCGGCGCCGGCCTCTTCATCGGTGTCGAACTCGTGCGTCCCGGCGGCTCGCTCGCCCCCCTCCGCACGGCCGCCCGCTACGCTGTGAACCGACTCGCCGACGAGGGCGTCCTGACGAGCACCGACGGCCCCGACGGCAACGTCATCAAGATCAAGCCCCCCATGGTCTTCACCGAGCAGAACGCCGAATACCTTATTGCCACGCTCGACCGGATTCTGGGAGAAGACTTCTGCCGGGCGGCGGCCGGCACGTGAGCCGACCCGTCACGCGCCGCAGCGCATCCTGATTTCGTTTCGGATGGCGTCGGCTTCGCCTGGCGTATTTGCATTGTCCAGCGCGCGCGGATTGGGCAGCGTCAGCAGCTGCGGACCCGTCTGCATGAGAATGCGCCGCGGACAGCGCAGATCACGCTCGAGGGCGTCGTGGATGTACTCCAGCGCATGAGGCTCCCAGATGGCAAAAAGTGGTTCAGGAAGACCGTCACGATGGCTCTCATACGCGGTCGCAAGGCGATGTGGATTGCGACGCTGAACGAGGTCACGAGCCGTACTTGCATCCAGGAGCGGCAAATCGCAGGCAGCGACGAGCCAGGCCGATTCCGGACGGACCTGCATGGCCGAAAGCAGCCCCACGAGGGGACCGCGAAACGGAAAGGCATCTTCAATCTGGAGCGCACCTGGAACGACGGGAAGCTCCTGCCCGGGCCGTTTGGAAATGAACACCCCCTGGCAAACGCCGGAAAGCAGCTCGACCGTGCGCTCAAGCTGCGTCGTGCCCGGAATGTATTCCATGGCCCACTTGTCGCGGCCCATTCGCTCGCTGTACCCGCCAGCGAGCACCAACCCGTACAGTTCGGCTGGTGGGGCGGGTGGGACTGGTCCCGAACGGTCCCGATCAGGACCAGGGCGTACCGCTCCCTCCATCGATTGATATGTCATGCGTTCGGCCATCCGTAGAGGGCGGTTATACAGCCGTCGCCGCGTCAGTTCCGCGGGCCCGGCGTCCAGGTCGGCCCCGGCACGTACTCATAGTCTGCGCGCTATCGGTGGGCGATTTAGGGCGAGCTGACGCCCACCTGCCAGAAAGTAACTGGTTTCAGATCTATCTGTAGACGTCTTTTCTGTGACCAACCTTCAGGATGTGAATAATGAGTACATCATCCTGAATCTCGTACACAATGCGATACGCGCCCTGCCTTACCCGGTAGCAAGGACTTCCGGAGAGCTTTTCGACGCCCGGTGGCCTGGGATCCGCTGCTAATTCCTTAATGCGCTTGACAATGCGATACCGGTCTTTCTTGGTGCCGACGGCTTGGATCTCCTTTTGCGCGCTACGTTTGATTTCGATCTTATAACTGGCCACTTGCCTTGAGCTCAGTCACAAAATCATCGAAAGAGACGGACTTTTCGGACCGACGCTTCTTGATATCCATCAAGTCCTCCGCGTCTTCCTCAAACACAGCACGGAGTGCGTCATTGACGATGCCCGACATGGATGCCTCGAGCTCTGCCGCCTTCAAACGGAGTGCTTTATGCAGATGGGGCTCCAGATAGATGGTTGATCGCTTCGTTTTGACTGCCATGACTAAACACTTTATTGTTATGACGTCATAACGTCAGCCATGGAGCCTGGTTTCCAAAGCCGATAAACTGTATAACGCCAGCCGTAACCGGCGCATTTGTAGTGAGCGCAGTGAACGCAAAATGCGTCCGATCGGCGGTATTCCAAGCTGTCCTGTATAGGACGCAGATTATCCTGGGATGTCACCCGTTGTCGGGAATCCATACAGGCTGCATCCATAGGAGTCAGCTACTCAGTCCGCGTCGCGGTCGAACATCCAGCCCATGATGTACCAGCGCGAACCATCGTGAAACAGCGTAATGCTGTTCGTGCCCGTGTCGAACGGCTCGCCGCCGGGCTCGCGGGCCGCCGCATAAGCGCTCCAGACGTGGACCATGTTGCCGGAGCGGCTTACGACGCGGTCCGTTTCCCACTCCCAGAAGGCCTCTTCGCGGGGCGCATTTTCGCCGTAGAACTCGAGGAGCGTCATGACGCTGACGACCGGTTTCCCATCGTCATTGCTACCGGCAATGGCCACCCAGGCGTCCCTGTGATGAAGCGAGAGGTCCCGCTGCACGTCGGGCAGGGCTCCGGCGGGTCCGGAGACCACTTCGTAGTACGCTTTGACAATGGCATCGATCGTTGCCACGTCCGCCGGATCGGCGGCCGGACCCGCACTGAGGCCGGAGCCGCCTGCGGGCTGCGCCCACGCAATGTCTACGGAGACCATGGCAATCAGTGCCAGAAGGAAAAGCCCGTCACCAACAACTCTACGCATAATGTTTGGAGATTTGCACACGCTGTCTCCGCCCAATATCGTCATTTGTAGTTGGTGGTGCTTCGTACTCGCCCGTCAGCGACTGACTGTCATGCATCTGGCCTTTTGCCTTTTTCCTCGTCCAGGTAAAATACATTTCCGTCCGGATCGGAGATAAGGCCCATGAAACCACCCCAGGGCTGGCTCGATGGCGCCATGACGGATGTCGCTCCTTGTTCAATCAATCGATCGAACGTTTCGGCTACATCCGCTACTTCAAAGCCGACGCCGGTGTGACGGCCAACCAGATCTTCGTGCTCCTTACCCGCTACCGCAAGGCCAACACGTAGAGAACCAGCCGAAAACGACGCGAAGCGATACTCAGCAGATGAAAAAATGAGATCCAAACCGATTACATCCCGGTAGAAGGCAACAGAACGGTCAAGGTTGGAGACGAAGATATTTACGTAGGCGAGTGTCATTCGCATAGGAATCAAGTTGTTGGTTTTTGCTGCCTGCCCAGCAGGAGGCCTGCCGCCGCCCCTAGCACCATTCCCGAGGCGGCGCTACCGAGGGCCGCCCCGAAAATGATGCCGAGCCCGGCTCCAAAAGCTACCAGTCTGGAGTTTTTGCTCTTCACTGTCCGCCTCCAAGCTGGCTTCGGAGCTGCTGAAGCTGGGCGTACATGGGCGCGAGGTCAGGATCTGGATTGGCCTCATACAGGGAAATAGCCCGGTTCACCTCTTCCAGGCCCTCGGCCTGCTGCCCCGAGGACGCCAGCGCCACGCCGTGGAGGAAGTGGGCCACGACAGAGGGATCGTGGTGCTTCACGTAGAGCGCCGCCGCCGCGCGCGCCGACGCGACGTCGCGCTGCTGCAGGAAGCGCTGCGTGAGTTCCTGGAACGGCTGCTCGCTGTAGAGCACCGCGTAGCCAAACCGCTCGGCGAGTCCATCCACGTGCGCCGCAAGCCCATCTACGCCGCCTTCGACGAGCGCCGCCGAGGGCATCCCCCAGACACCTTCAAAATATCCAGACAGGCCGTCGTAGAGCCCGATGAGCCGCGTTGACATGTGCCCTTCGGCTGGCATCCGCTCGAGGCTCCACGTGAGCGCGGAGGCGTCAGCGCCCGAGAGCTGCTCCTCGAGGGCATCGAAATTCGCCGATATATCCGGCTCATCGCCCAGGTTTGCGTAGTAGAACGTCTCCTCGCTGGCCGACGCTGACCCCGCGCCCGGCGACAAGTCCATGGCGCTGACCGCATCGAGCACGCTTTGTCCGACAGGCGGCACGAGGTAGGGACTCTGCGCGAGCCAGCCTACGGCCAGATCGCTCCCCGACGCCATGGCCCACGTCGTGAACAGGCCGCCGAGCGAGTGCCCCGAGACGAGACGGAGCGGTGCCGTGCGGTACTCGGCGTCCACGAACGGCATGAGTTCGCCCTCCATGAACGAGAGGAAGGCCGCCGCCCCCGTCTGGGCGCCATCCTGACCGGCTCCGGTCGGCATGAAGTCCTGTTGGCGCGTGGACCCCGTGTGGATGGCCACAATAATCATTTCCGGGATTTTCCCATTTTCAGCGAGAAAATCAACGACGGGACCAGCGTGCGCGAGGTTCGCATCGCCATCAAGCAGGTAGAGCACCGGAAACCGGGTCTCCGCATAGGCAGCATACGACGCTGGAAGCTGCACGGTAACCGTGCGCTCACCGGCGAGCGATTCAGAGGTCAAGGTGTGCTCGGCCGTGCGCGTAGCCTGCTGGCCGAAAGAAGTGGATGCGGCAAGCATGAGGCCCGCCAGTAGAAGAAGGTATTTCATGGTCAATATTCCCCCTCAGGAGGCGCGTTCAATGGTAAAGATGTCTTCGACGGCAACGCCGAAGTGCTCTGCAATGAGCATGGCAATGATGGTCGACGGCACGAAGCGGCCAACCTCGATGGTGCTGATGGTCTTGCGCGAAACACCGATGGCTGTGGCCAGATCATCCTGGCTCATGCGGTGCTCGGCGCGAAAGACGCGGATGCGGTTCGAAAGCGTGATATTCTCCGTCATGCGTCGTCCCCCATGGCATCTCTCGTGGCGCTCCAGTTCAGGACGAGGAACGTGACGCTCATTACCGAGAGCATGATGAAGAGCCCCACCTGGATGAAGAAGACGGGGGGCAGATCGGTATCCACATCCCGGGCAACGACCTCGAGCACAACGAGACTGATGAAGGTCGTTGCCCACGAGGCTTTGAATGCACGCCTCAGCAGCTGGGCTACATACCCGTCCTCGCTGTAATAGACCAGTTTTTGATTCTTCGGCAGACGAAGCTTCGCGATAACGGCGGGCATCATGCTTAGAATCACCAGTGCAGCAAGTACCAGGATAGTGTGGTCCAGATACTCGGCCAGGGCGCCGGTTGCTACTTGCTCGGCCGCTTTCGCCAGATAAATGAGGCCCACGCCGAGCAGGGCGAGCGCGAAAAATTGTCGGTGACGGTCAGCCAGGTCGGCTGTCGACACGGTGTTGGAAGATGACATTGTGTATCCTTTGGATAGGTTCACGAGTAACTTGTGTCATGTGACACACGATTCCCATATTGGGAGTCATAGGTTACGTGATGATACCCAAAGGTTACATCATTTCCAAATTTATCTTTCGCGCACCACAATCCGGGACGACCACGGACAGAACCGGCCCACAGTGTTCAACCACATATCGAGATCGGCTTCAACCATGGAAGGGCGGCCGTCACACAGCTCTATCGTAAGGTCGGCCAGCTCCACACCGTCCGGATCCATATGCCAGCTCCAGGGCGCGTTGAACCCGCCGTCGCCCGGCAACAGCGCGCCATTCACGATTTTCTGGGTCGATGCGCCGATCAGCGCTTCGGCTTCCGCGATCTGCGCTTCATCGCGCAACAGCACGCGGAACTGCTCGCCCGATTCCACTTCGACAACGAATACGGCTCCGTCTTCGTCGGGGGCCGCGTCGTCGCTGTCGCTGTCACAGGCAGCAAGGAGCGTAGCAGAGAGGAGTATGAGTAAGATTCTGAGGTGCAGATTCATGTACAGATTCATGTGCAGGTGTGGTTTGATCTCGCCGCAAAATTACGCGGCCGGCGGCCGCATGGTTACCCCTTTTGGGGCGAACAGCAGCCTGACGTGGATGAACGGCAGCGAACAGGAACTGTCCGCCAGCGGACACCTACGCTCCCCGCGCCGTGCTCTACCGCACGGCGGGCACGCACTCCGTCGGTCGGCACGGATGTTGCTCCATCACGGAATCACAATAATCCAAGACCCTTCCGCTCCATGCTCCGACAAATTGTCACGTCCACGCTTCGCGGCCTCGGCCGCCGGCCCGGCTTTGCCGCCATCACCATCGGCGGCCTCGCCGTAGCCGTTGGCGCGGCCGTCCTCATGCTGGTTTTTTCCCTCTCTGAGCTCAGCTACGACCGGCACTTCGAGGACCATGACCGGACGTACCGCGTGTGGGTCAAGGAGGACTGGGGTCCCGATCAGCAGTTTTTCAACGCCACGACGCCCGTACGCGTCGGGCCCACGGTGCTCGCCAATGTCCCAGCCGTGGAAAACTGGACGCGGTTCGATCCGAAAGGAGGCTACCTGGAGCGGGGCGCCCGCCGCGAACTCGCCGATTTCCGGATGGTCGATCCGGGATTTTTCAACATTTTCCCCCATGACGTCCTGGAAGGCCCCGCCCCGCCCGTCATGCGCGGCCCCCATGATATCGTCATCACCGAGCGGGCGCGGGCCGACTGGTTCGGTGAATCGCCGGGGCTTGGCGAGACGCTGACGCTCACGCTGGCCGATTCGGCCATGACCGTCACCGTTGCCGGCGTCGTTGAAACGCCGCGCCGCACGTCATCGATCCAGTTCGACATGCTGCTCTCCTACGACCTCGCCCCGCTTGTCTATCCGGAGCGCATTCTGACGGCCTGGTTCAACGTTTCGCCCGAAACCTATGCCCAGCTGCGACCGGGCGCCCACACGGAAAGTGCCGAGACCGGCATGGCCCAGATCATCCAGCGCGAGGAGGTAGGAGGCGAGCGCGAGGTGGAATTCACCCTCGGGCTGCAACCGCTCACCGACATCCACCTGAACACGGACGTTCCGCGCGGCCTTGCGAGCGTTGCCGACCCTGTGTATGTGTATCTGCTGCTTGGCATTGCGGGGCTTCTGCTTGCTGTGGCGAGCATCAATCATGTAACCCTTTCGCTGAGCCGCCTCTTCAGCCGGGCGCGCGAAATCGGGGTCCGCAAGGCCACCGGCGCCACGCGCTCGCAGTTGCTTGGCCATTTCTGGGGCGAGAGCATGCTCGTCACGCTCTTTGCCGTACTCGCCGGATTCGCGGTGGCCCACCTCCTGGCGCCGGTGTTCAACGAACTCACGGGCCAGGTGGTCGACATCGGGCTGTCAACCCTCACGCTCGGCGTCGGAGCCGGGCTGTTCCTTCTGCTTTCCGTCGCCGGCGGGCTCTACCCGGCCGCCCTGCTCTCGCGGCTGAGCGCCGTCAGCAGCCTGCGCGGAGAAGTCGGCCGCGAAGCCAGCAGCCACACGGCCCGGCGCGCCCTCGTCATGGTGCAGTTTGCGCTCGCCATGATCCTTATCAGCGGCACCGTCATTGTGCGCAGTCAGCTGCAGTACATGGAACAGAAAGACCTCGGCTTCGATGCCCGCCAGGTCATGTACGTCAACACCAACCAGGGCTGGACTGCTACCCAGGCACTCGCCGAGCGCCTCGGCTCCGAGCTCGAGGGCCGCTCGGGCATTGAGCGCGTCGCCGCCGCGACCACACTGTTCGGCGAGCGGGGCTGGGGCAGGGCCGGCTACACGGCCAATGACGGCTCCTACCGCCGTTTCCATGCCAATCTGGTAGATGCGGACTTCGTGCCAGCGCTCGGCCTCACGGTAACCGAGGGCCGGGCCTTCACGCCGGCCGATACGCTGCGGGGCTTCATGGTCAACGAAGCCCTGGTCGAAGCCTACGGCTGGACCGATCCGCTCAGCGAGACGCTCCCCGGCCCGTGGGACGAACACGAAATTGTGGGCGTCGTGCGCGATTTCCACTACGCGCCGCTCCACGAATCCATCCAGCCCGCGGTCATGGCCATAAATTCGCGCCTGCTCTCGTCCGGCATATCGGATTTTGATGGGGGGTTCCGGCCCAGCATCATCGTGCCGCTCGTGGGGTCAGACGTAGATGCGACCATCGCCGCCATTGGCGACGTGTGGAAGCGCGTGGCCCCCGACATTGCCTACAATCCGCAGTTCGTGGACGATGACCTCGCCGCCCAGTACCGGCAGGAACGCCGCACGGCCGACGTGGCATCGATCGGCGCACTGCTCGCCGTCCTGATCGGTGCCATGGGGCTCGTGGGTCTCGCCGCCACGGTTGTCGCCCGCCGCACCAAGGAGATCGGCATCCGCCGCGTGCTCGGAGCATCGGCCACGAGCGTCGTCTCGCTCTTCGTACGGGATTTTGCGCTACTCGTCGGCATAGCCTTCGCCCTATCGGCCCCCGTCGCCTGGATTACCGGATCGCGCTGGCTCGACTCGTTCGCCTACCGCACCGACCTCGGCCCGGCACCCTTCCTCGCCGCCGCTGGCATTATCCTCATTGTGGTGATAGCCACCGTCAGTCTCCAGGCCCTGCGCGCCGTCCGCGCCCAGCCTGTGAAGGCGCTGAGGTCGGAGTAGGCTCTTCGGAAGAAACCATGTCCATGCTTGGCAAATACAGTCCTTTTCTGCGATCACTCCCGCCAAAAGCCCGGTACGAAAAAGCCGATCTCCTTGTCCCTGCATTGCAGATCGCTGAGGAACATCGGCTGAAGGTATTCTACGGACCATTCGATTCGATTAATTCCGATGCGAAGCTGATTCTACTCGGAATTACTCCCGGCTGGACACAAATGGAGATAGCCAGCCGGACCGTTCGAAATGAACTTGTTGCCGGTGTGTCCTGGGAAACTGCATGTCTCAAGGTCAAACAGACGGCGAGTTTTGCGGGCAGCATGCGAAATAATCTCATCTCAATGCTCGACGCCCTCAATTTACCGCAGTTTTTCGGTATCCAATCGTCGGCAGAGCTATTTGGTGCCGCTCGCTCGTTCGTGCACACGACGTCGGCGATTCGGTATCCTGTTTTTCTGGCGACTCGAAACTATAATGGAACGAATCCGCACGCGGACCGCTCCGCTTTGCTGATGGACTTCGCTCGCCGATTACTCGTGCGTGAACTCGAGCAAATCCCGAGTGCAGTTATCGTGCCCTTTGGAAATTCGGTTGAGAGGGTCCTACGGCGACTCACTGCAGAGCGCCTTATCGACCCAGATCGGTGGCTCTCAGGATTTCCACACCCATCCGGTGCCAACGGACACCGCGTACGGCTCTTTGCAGAAAACTTTGACTCGCTGAGGTCACAACTGCACACGACGCTTGGAAGCAGTGCTTGACACGGCTCGAAATCAGCCGTACGTGGCATTTCGGTGCATAAGAGTGCACCCATACAACCTTTCAATACCAGCAGGTGCGATTGAGGCATGCCTACCCCTCCCCGCTGGACACCCATCGAAGAGGCTTTCAATACCAACAGGTGCGATTGAGGCCCGCGTACCGTAGACGCGGAAGGCACGGTCACGTACTTTCAATACCAGCAGGTGCGATTGAGGCTCTTTACCGAGAATGCGACGGGCGTCCTCTGGTAGGGCTTTCAATACCAGCAGGTGCGATTGAGGCTTCGAAAAAGCGCCGCGCCGGGCGACCTCGACCCACTTTCAATACCAGCAGGTGCGATTGAGGCTAGCAGCGACCCATTCTGAATACGTGGCGTATTCGGGGCTTTCAATACCAGCAGGTGCGATTGAGGCCGGCCATTTTCCATCGCGTGCGATTTGCACGGCGTACCTTTCAATACCAGCAGGTGCGATTGAGGCTGCCGATTCCTACGCCTTGATAGTCGGGCATTACGACTTTCAATACCAGCAGGTGCGATTGAGGCTCGTTCCCCACAGCGTCACGCGCGCGTCACCACCAGCCTTTCAATACCAGCAGGTGCGATTGAGGCTGACCCACTCAGCATAGCCCGTGTCAAGCCGGTGCAGCTTTCAATACCAGCAGGTGCGATTGAGGCAAACGCTGGTGGCCGTCTCATCCGCAACACGCTCAACTTTCAATACCAGCAGGTGCGATTGAGGCGGTATCCTGAACTGGCGCTGATGTACGCTATTCCAAACTTTCAATACCAGCAGGTGCGATTGAGGCGATGAAGCGGCCAGAGAACAAAGCGCTGAAGCAAACTTTCAATACCAGCAGGTGCGATTGAGGCGGAGGACGGCACGTGGTATGGCGGCACGTGGTATGGCTTTCAATACCAGCAGGTGCGATTGAGGCAACGACGGCGTGTATCGTCACATCAGGTTCCAGAAGCCTTTCAATACCAGCAGGTGCGATTGAGGCCAATCACCAGCGACATGAGCCATAGTACGAAAATGACTTTCAATACCAGCAGGTGCGATTGAGGCAATGGCTCTAAACGCTTCGAGATCCGCAAGAATGACCTTTCAATACCAGCAGGTGCGATTGAGGCCGAGGATGAAACCCCACCCACCGACCGCAAAGATCACTTTCAATACCAGCAGGTGCGATTGAGGCCTCCCGACTATCCGCTGGATGTCTCGCGTGGTAAAGCCTTTCAATACCAGCAGGTGCGATTGAGGCAGTCGCGCCACGGGCCAGAGCCGCCAGCCTTCGACACTTTCAATACCAGCAGGTGCGATTGAGGCGCAACTTTTCCGTGACGCTCGCGCACGGCCACGCTCCTTTCAATACCAGCAGGTGCGATTGAGGCCTTCACCTCTTCCCGCCTTAGCGCCTCTTCCCACCATGCTTTCAATACCAGCAGGTGCGATTGAGGCCGAAATAATCCTCGTCCGGCACGTCGGCATACAGGCCTTTCAATACCAGCAGGTGCGATTGAGGCCATTTGGGATTTGGCCAGCGGAACGTGAATAACGACTTTCAATACCAGCAGGTGCGATTGAGGCGTCTCATAAAACCTTTGGCAAGGGCACCCGGTTTACCTTTCAATACCAGCAGGTGCGATTGAGGCTGCGGCAATAGCCGTACAGTCTGGGGGGTTCCCGGACTCTTTCAATACCAGCAGGTGCGATTGAGGCAAGATCGGAAGAACTCTCAGCAATACCGTCACCTGACTTTCAATACCAGCAGGTGCGATTGAGGCAAGAGAAAATGTATGTGCTCAACCGGGGATACCACGACTTTCAATACCAGCAGGTGCGATTGAGGCTTTACGCCCATGCTGGCCCGCATGACGGAGCTGGAGACTTTCAATACCAGCAGGTGCGATTGAGGCACAACGGGCGTGTCAAGTGCGGTGGGCATACCCGACTTTCAATACCAGCAGGTGCGATTGAGGCAGTCGCTGGGCTGCTCGGATC
>JAJCYQ010000056.1 GCA_029262835.1 Bacteroidota bacterium | reverse complement strand
GGTAACCGTATTGGGGGGGGGGCAAAAAAAAAACGGGGGGGCCCGCGCACGCGCGCCCCCGCCCCAAAATACAACCTTTACGTGCAGCCTGCCCCGACGGGGCAGCGGCTGTACGCCGGGTGACTGACTCAGGTGTCGATTTCCTTTTTCTTCAGAATGAAGAGTCCATTCGAACCACCCGTGACTACGATCGTGCCACTGCGGAAGTAGGGGTAGTTGCTCCACGAGCCACCACCACCGCCCACAGGCGACGTGTCAAAATATCCGATCTCGACCGGCGTCTCGGGATTGGAGACATCCAGCACGCGGAATCCGGCTCCGTAGTTTGACTGGTACATGATGTTGTCACGCACGTAGAGGTTATGGTCCGTCTCCGTGGTCGTGGCAATGTGCTCGCCTACGAGCTGCGGCTCGTCCAGGTCCACGAGGTCCCAGATCAGCGTGCGCGTACCTTCCACGAGGCCCTGTGGCTCATCGCCCTCGTCATTCATGTAGAAGAACCGGTGGTCCTCCGTCAGCCAGCCCTGGTGGGCATAGGCCACTTTCGGGTATGTGGCGTAGGCGATGGCGACAGGGTTCTTCTTGTCCGTCACGTCGGCAATGGAAAGCGCCGTCTCGTTCGATCCAAGGCAGATCTCGCGCCCGGCGTAGTCGCTGTCCGGGCCGCGATACACGACGCACTGCGCATCGTGCGAGTATCCTGTACCGCGGCGACCCGTGTTGTTGTCCTGGAAGCATCCTTCAAACACAGGATTGACCGGGTCCTGGATATTGATCATGTGCAGTCCGCCGCCGCACGTCGTGCCGCCAGAACTGCTGCCGACCGAGTATGCATACCCCGTTTCCTCGTTGATCACGATGTTGTGGGCGCTTGCAATCTGGTCGTAGTAGACCGTCATCTCAAACTGGATGGGCTCGCCGTCATAGCTGCGCAGCTGGCGCAGGTCGAAGATCTGCATGCCGTGCTGACCCGCTCCGTCGGCTACGATGAAGGCGTGGTCCTTGTACACCTTCATGTCACGCCATACGCTGGTACGGGCCGTTTCCGTCTTGTCCAGCTCGCCAACCAGAATCGGGTTTTCCGGGTTCGTGACGTCCACAAAAGACGTCTGGTTGGTAAGTCCGACGATAGCATACTCACGCCCCGTTTCCGGGTCTTCCCAGCCCCAGATATCGTTCGTCCGAATACCACGGTCCGCGCCGAGATCGCCCATGTTCATGAACGAGAGCATGTTCACATCCTTGCACGGGAACGCCCCTGCTTCTCCTTCAGAACATTCGACCGTGCCGCCCGTGACGGATGCATAACCGTCCGGGTCGCGGAAGAAGCTTTGTCCCTGACTCCAGGTTGAACCATTGCGGACGAACGGAATGACACGTCCTGAACGGTTGTCCATGCTCGTCGCCGCAACGGCCAGGACCTGGTCGCTGAGAGCCACGTTGCCGCCAAATCCGGCACCTTCAGGAACGTCAGCCGGCGCGAGCGTCATCATACCGGCGCCCAGCGCGCCGAGATCGGCGACGTCCATGCTGAAGAGCGCCCCGCTGTCGCCAGCGCCCGATGCGCCCACGTACACAGTGCCGTCATGTTCGGCAAGGGAGGCGCCAAAACCATCGCCTGGCGCTGCCGAGGCGGGTGAAAGGCGGCCAGCGAGTGCCCACTCACCCGTTTCGGGGTCAGAGGTGAATGCCGTGACGGCGCCCATGCGTCCGTCGTGCCCGGACATGCCGACAAGCAGCGTGCCACTCTCTGTAAGCAGCAACGAGCCTCCGAACGACGAGCCGCCGCTCGCGAACGATACGGCAGGCGAGCCGTTGGCCGCCCACCCGTGGTTTGACATGTCGAAGCGGAAGGCATAGGCCGCACCCGCCCGCTGGTTGGCGAAGGGTGCACCGATGACGGCGTGGCCACCACCGAGTGTCATGCTGGCAGCGTACGACGGAATGGGCTCTTCACTGTCGACTTCAAGCGTACCCATGGCCATCCATTCTCCGCCCATATTGTGATAGGCGAAGACGGAGCCCGAACTCCGGAAGCCGCCAGGAACAGCGGCGAGCAGGTGCTCACCGTCGAGCGCCACGGCGCCTCCAAAACCGTCCGTGTCTCCCTGGATGCGGTCAACCTGCGTCCAGGATCCACCTGCTCCCTTTTCAAAAATATAGACGCTCTTCGTACCGGGGGCGCCGACGGCCAGTCGATTGCCGTCGACTGAAATGGCGCGGCCGAAGCCATCATTGAGTTCGGACGTTGAGGCAGGGCGAATGGTCGCTGTTTCCGCCCAGTTGCCGGAGCCGCTGTGCGTGTAGACGTGGACAGCACCGGAAGAAACCGGGCCACCGGCCACGCCGGCCAGGATCTGGTCGCCCGATACGGCCATGGACCCACCAAACTGGGCCGACGCCGGCAGGACGAGCAGCACAAGGCCTGCGATGAACGTGAATAGATGTCTCATGTTGGATTGGATTGGTTGTTGGTGGTGAAACTATTCCAGATGCATGACGGGACGGGATACAGACCCGTTATTTGACGTCACGACCAGCAGATACATTCCACTGGCCAACTCGGACGTGTCAAGAGTAAGGTGCGCGCGCTGGCCGGTCGACCCCTCGAGGATGGCCGCTCGAACCTGACGTCCGAGCGCGTCGAATAGACGGACTGTGACCGGGTCCGCCACAGCCGGACGGCCTTCGAAGGCCACCTGGAGCCGGGACTGGAACGGATTCGGCCATATAGACAGGTTGGGTGTGGTAGGTAGAGCATTATTGTCAACGGCCGTATTGACCGTATTCATTCCGAATGTTACGGAAAACACGCCCCCCGTGCCCGCCGGAATGGTCACAGGCGTATGCGCGGAGACGGGCCCTTCGAGGAAGAGGTTGCCGTCGAGCGTAATCTCGTTGATCATAAGTGCCTGCGCCGCATCTTCCAGGGGTACGAACAGGAAGGGACGCGCCCGGTCCGTGGGCTCCAACCGGTAATGGATGGCGGTGGGCGACGCATCTATCCGAAGAAACTGATAGAGCAGGGTGTACCAGGCCAGTTCCATGCTGTGGTAGCCGGCTTTGAAGGCACCGCCTTTGTGGTCGCCCCATTGAGGAATGCCGGCGCCGCGTCGTGTGCGGTCGGCGAAGACTTCGCCGTGCAGCGGATCCTGGAAGTACGTCATGAAAAAAGTGATCGTTTCCGATGCCATATCGCGGAAACCGGGCTCGGGGGCGAGGTGGAGACCGGCCATGACGGCCTGCTGCATTTGCCACCAGGCCTTCGTACTGTCTGGAAGGCCATAGAGCTGCATGACGCCCGTCGTGCGGTCGTAGTCCTTGTACGGTCCGCCGAATGTGTGGTCGTAGCCGCGTTCCAAAACGTGACGCGAAAGCATGGATGCGTCCGCTGCGAGGTCCTCGCCGAAGGGCGCAATGTCCGGCCCAGAGTGCGCAGCGAGCGCGTCAAGCCGGGACAGTACCCAGGCTGTTTTCAGGACGTGGCCCATGATGGTCAGGCGCTCGCCCTCATCCACGCTCCAGTCGGCCGTGTATTTCTCGGCAAACCCGATCGTCTGGTCCGGCATGGTGGCCAGCAGGCGGTCCTGTATGTTGGACGCGAGCATGCGCAGCCGCTCAGTGTTGTCGAGCGCCGTGCCGGCGAAGAGCACCTGTTGCTGCAGGGCGTGCGTCGTGAGCGCGTCAACTGTGGCATTGAACCCCTTGCCAGCGGGGTTTTGGCTTTGCCAGTCCACGCGGTCGAAGTATCCCTCCAGGCCGGGGCGGTCGTCCCAGAGCGTACTGTCGTTGTAGGCGAGTCCGCGCACGAACCACGTGGAGTCGACGGCACTGCCCGTGGCTTCCCACATGGCCAGCGGGCCAAGCAGCGCATAGTGATGCAGGAAGGCGGTCTTGTTGGCCTGCGGACTGACCGGAATTCCGAGTGCGCTGAGACTCGTGTGCCAGCCGCCGAACGCATCATCCCACCCGTTCTCGTACATGAAATCGAGCGTGCGCCGGGCGACATCCAGATACGTTTCATCGCCCGTCATCTGGAAGGCCCGCACCATGGCGTAGGCATTCCGGGATTGCGTGAGGATATCCTTGTTGAGCCCCCGCTGGGAGAGAATGCGGCCATCGCGCCCGACGTTCGTGAAAAAACCTCCCCGATCGTCATCGTGCACACTCAGCCAGAAGTCGGCATTCGTGCGGACGTACGTGTCAAGGAGCGCGCGGTCGGTGAGCCAGGGACTCGTCTGGGCCGTTGCCTGCGGGGCAGCGAGCGACGCAGCGAAGAGCGCACCGAGCAGCACGACGAGGCCAGAAGCCGAAAGAAGTCTATTCATTACCAGAAAATGATGTACATGACGACGGTTGCGGCGACGATGGCGGCGCCCGCCTTGACGGCATGTGGGCTGGGCGTGACATCCATGTCTTCATTGACCGGCATGACGACGGGAGCGGAGAGAGGCCGAGTGGCCGTTATGATGCCCATCAGGGCCACCAGCGCGAGAAACGTAATGGCCATGTGGTTGAGGAAGCTGACATCCGGCAAAAGGGAGCGCAACAGGCCGTAGATGACGACATTGCCAAGGAGTGCCGCTACGGCCGCCTGGGCCGGCGCCCGCCTCACCACGAGCCCGAACAGAAAGACCGTTACAATACCGGGCGAAATGAAACCCTGGAACATCTGAATGTACGTAAAAATGCCCCCGAAACGCTCATCGCCCAGGAGCGGCGCAATCAGGCAGGCAATGAGCACAAATACGCCTGTGGCCCAGCGGCCTATGCTGACCAGCTTCCGGGTCGATGCATCGGGCCGGATGTGCCGCCTGTAGAGGTCCATCGTAAGAATGGTGGACGCCGAGTTGAGCATGGAGTCAAGGCTTGAAAGCACGGCGCCGAAGAGTGCGGCGAACATGATTCCCCGCAGGCCGGCTGGCAGGATTTCCCGGATGAGCGTGGGGTACGCCTGGTCGGCATTCACGATCTGATCTCCATAGAGCTGGAATGCCATGATCCCTGGAATAATGATGATGAACGGAATGAACAGCTTGATGGCCGCTGCCAGCATGATGCCGAGTTGTCCGTCGCGGAGCGACCGTGCTCCGAGCGTACGCTGCACAATGAACTGGTTCAGTCCCCAGTAGAAAATGTTCGGGATCCAGAGCCCCAGAACGAGCGCCGTCCACGGAATGTCCGGGTTGTCGGCGGGCAGAATGACGTGCATTTTGTCGGCGTTCGCCTCGAAGAAAGCCACAGGCCCGCCGACGGCGATGAAACCGAGGATCATCACGACCACGCCGCCGATGAGAAGTGCCGCGCCCTGGAACAGGTCCGTCCAGACAACCGCCTTCAGGCCGCCATAGACCGTGTACACGCCGGCAATAATACCAATCAGCCAGACGCCCACGGTCAGATCGAGATCAAAAATGGTCGCCAGCCCGATGGCTCCCGAGTAGAGGATGGATGCGAGCGCCACGGCCACGTACATGATCATCATGAAAATTGCCATGATCATGCGGGACAATGCGTTATACCGGTATTCCAGATACTCGGGAAGCGTATAGATGCCCGAGCGCAGGAAGCGGGGCAGCAGGAAGAGCCCGACAAAGACCAGCGTCACGGCCGCCATCCATTCATAGCTCGCGACCGCCATACCCACCGAGCCGAATCCCTGCCCGGCCATGCCCACGAAGTGCTCGGTCGATATGTTCGATGCAATGAGCGAGAACCCTATCAGCCCGAACCCAAGGCTGCGCCCGGCCAGGAAGTAGTCGCTCGTGGTCGACTCCTTGCGCGCTTTGTAGAGCGAAACGCCGATTACGATGGCGAAAAAGCCGACAAAGGTCAGCAGGTCATACAGCGTCAGGCTCATGGTGATCGGTCGAATTTTGTGGCAACCAGTATACGCACACGTGCAGAGTCATGCCGCCTTGCGTATGTTTCGGCATGCACCTGCTTACAGATTCAGATCGCGCGCGCATCACAGAGGCCGTTACCCGGGCCGAAGAGCGCACATCGGGCGAAATCGTACCCGTCATCGTGAAGCGCTCGGCGCCATACCGCGTCGTGTCCTACCGGGCGGGCGTCAGCGGCGCCGTTCTGGGCGCCATGCTCCACGAAATGATTGTTCTCGGCTGGGACGGCTGGGGCCTGCCGCTTCTGCTCTCCGACGGGGCGCTGTTTCTGTGGATGCTCGGCTTTGGCGTGCTCTTTGGATGGGCTGCCCAGCGCATAGGCCCGCTTTTCCGGCTCGTTGCGGGGAGTGGCCTGATTGATTTTGCTGTCCACCAGCGGGCAGAAACGGCCTTTCTGGAAGAAGAGGTATTTGCCACGCGTGAGCGGACCGGCATATTGCTGCTCGTCTCGCTCGATGAGCACCGTGTAGAGGTCCTGGGAGATGCAGGCATCAACAAGCGTGTTTCGCCGGAAGATTGGGCGGGCGTTATAGAAGCCGTCGTTCGCGGCGTACGTGCTGGACGGCTGGTCGACGGCCTGGTCTCGGCCATAGACAAATGCGGTGATCTCCTGGAAGCGAGCGGCGTGGAGCGGCGCGATGACGACAGCGACGAGCTCTCCAACGCCCCCCGTGTGCAATAATCGGAACGTGCGCCATGGTCGGGAAGAAGGTCAAACATTACGAGATCACCGCCGAACTGGGGCAGGGCGGGATGGGTGTGGTCTACAAGGCGACCGATACCGTGCTCGGCCGCACCGTGGCTCTGAAGTTTCTCCCCGCATCGACCAGCAGTGACGAAAAAGCGCGGGAGCGATTTGCGCACGAAGCCCGCGCCGTGTCCGCGCTCGACCACCCGAATGTGGCGGTTGTCCACGAAATCGGAGAGTCCGAAGATGGCGACATGTTCATCGTCATGGCGTTCTACGAGGGCCGTACGCTCGAAGACATCATAAAGGAAGGACCGGTCCCACTCGAGGATATTCTCCGCTACGCGCTTGACATGGCGCGCGGCCGGGGGGCCGCGCACCACCCCGGCCACAACCACCCGGACAACAAGCCCCGCCACCTGATGGTGGCAGAAGC
>JAJCYQ010000055.1 GCA_029262835.1 Bacteroidota bacterium | reverse complement strand
GGAGGGCTGTGGATAGAAAAGCTCCGTGCACGGTTTCGAGAAGGGGAGCGACTCGACAGTTTTATGGCGGGTGACAAGCGCGTGGACGCCCGCCTCTGGTATATGCACCTTCCTATCGAAGTATTGCATAAAACGTCCGATGACCCCCGGTTCCGCACGCTGACCAGCGATGAGCGTGACGAGGGTTATGGACCAATTGCTGTCCTTATTCGGCTCATGCCTAAAACAGATCGCTCCATATATTCATCCAACGTCAGTTTAACGGAGCAGGGGTACCGTCTTTCCGATCTGCTGTTTGGCCCTCATGTCGTAGAGGCCGCCATGGTGCGGACGGACGGCAGAAACGGGCCAAATGGCGCCAATAGTACGGGTCTGCTGTGGGACTCTGGGAGTAATCAGCAATTATCCAACAACCCGGAGGATGTATGGGGATATCCGCTCTCTTCATCTGAAAAAGCATTGATCGAATCGCCCGGAGACCTGCCCGACATTTTGGATCCAGGCGAAATTACAGGTACGGAACGCACATGGTTCAATAAGCCCGTCTATTTTTTGGTCGAATTGTCTCGACTCCACGGTGGGCGAGCACGCAGGGACATCAACGGGCGCAGCGAAACAGTGTGGATCAGTGAGACGGCAACCGTCGATGCGGTCATTCACAACTACGTCGTCGGCACCTGGGATAACCAACCGGTTTCCATGGTCGATAACACACCCGCGACGGCACAGATATCGACCGTCGGCGGAATATGGACAGGGCTGAAAGATTCCGTCTACAACACCTATCAGACAGCTACGGGTCGAATACAGATGTTGATGTCGTTGCTGTTCTGGCTTGTTGTAGGCGTTGCCAGCGCTGCGGCCGTGATGATGACGATGTGGATATGGAGGTGGGTCAGGCGAATGTCACCTTCTCGTCCTGACGCGACCATAAAACCATGATCCAGTCTGTAAATTGAAATTGCATCCTCATCTATTATGGTCGTACCGATATCAAAGACTCATGCCGACGCCTGGATACATCTGCGAAAAAAACTCTGGCCGGATTGCACGGACGCACGACATCGATCCGAGGTGAAACAATTCCTCAGAAAACCGTCCAAGTTCGCCCAATTTTTCTTCCTGGACGTTAGGGGCAATCCCGTAGGCTTCACCGAAGTCTCCATCCGTTCCGAATACGTCAACGGCACGGAGACTTCCCCGGTAGCGTTTCTTGAGGCCATCTACGTCGAGCCACACGTTCGACGAACAGGAATTGCTCGATGTCTGGTACAAGCAGTTTCCGCCTGGGCATTGGAAAGAGGCATTTCCGAGCTCGCCTCGGACGCCGACTTAGTCAATACAACGAGTCGTGCTGTCCATGAGGCGCTCGGATTCGAGGAGACAGAACGCGTGGTCTATTTTCGTATGTCAATGGCGTAAGTCTGTGCTATGGAAGTCCATTGCCACCAACGGGAAGTGTTTCCACCCGGTTTTCCATTCCTGCGATCAGAGGGCGACCCTGCTCAATGGCCTTTGCTACCGATGGCATGGAGAGCGAAGCCGCATGATGATCACGGGATTCCCATACTTCGGTAATCCACAGTGCATTCTCGTCTGCGAGATCCTTCGCGACGTGGTAGCTGAGATTGCCGGGCATGCCAGATACTCCTTCCAGCAGGATATCTATGAGATCGTCCCTCTTTCCGGGTGCAGCTATCATTTTTGCGATAAGTCCGTACATGGGTTCCTCTCTGGGTTTGATTGGTATTCGCATGGCCAAGAGCCACGATGTGGCTATCGTGCTCAAGCGAAACATGAATGTCCTTCGTGTGATCATGTCGGTAATGGGGTGATATGTTCCAGTTCCATTCTGTAAACGGGTAAAGTCCGCCCCGGTATACTGCCCGACGGCGATTGCCGCACATAACTCGCTCCGACACGCTCGTAAAACGCGGCGGCTCCGGGATCGCTCTGAATATACATGATCGTGTACGCACGTTGGATAGCTATCCGGGACAGAGCGGTGAAAAGTTTCTCACCGAGTCCATTCCTGACGTAATCAGGGTGGATGAATAGCGCCTCGAGCTCGCATTCTGGTTTCTCTCCTAACATGAGCGCCCCAAATCCGATAACAACGCGATCGAAATCGGCCACGAGAAAGGACATGCCATCGGAGCTCAGGTCATGCTCGGAGTAGGTCAGTTCAGCCCGACACCGCTCCATAAAGTCTGGCGAATAGCCATGCATGGCCTTCGAGAGCATGGCGATTTCGCTGATACGGGCCGCTTCTCCAGGGCGAGAGGGCCTGATTTCTACACATTCCGGCTTCATGGATCAATAGAGAAAAATACGCGACGCGTCATTCGGTCATGGATATACATCAATTCGAGTCGTCCACACTTGTGCGACTCCTGTTCTGGAATCAACCCAGGCAGCCTGGAATGATCGTTGCCCGACTGGTACAAGTCCGTAGTAGTCGCCTCCCACCCAGAAACGATCGGCAATGCTTCTACCGGAAGTACCGATATACGTCTGACTGTTGACGTCGGTATCAGGAGAGCTGATTTCAGATATAAGGTGCGATGGCCTGAAGGATTCGCCCCCATCCGTTGAGACCGATATATACATTCCATAGGCTCGGTTGGTAGGATCCGTTCGATGATCTGGCCAGAGGACGGCCAATGTTCCGTCGCTGGACACGGCAACGGAAGCCGTCAGGGCGAACGAGCCGGGAGCACGTTCAAAATCTTCAATGAATCTGGCATTGGACCAGGTTGCTCCAAAATCGTCAGAATGGGCATACTGCAACTTGAACCCATCTCCAGAACGACCGAAACTCACCATATGCAGTCGATTTCTGTATGCTCGATTCAACACGATATCCACCTCACCTCCGCTATGAGGTGTCCTGAAGCTTTGAAGGACGCTCAAGCTGTCGGGGTCGACAAGGGAAATCCAGATCCGATTATCGGCGAGAATGGAACGCTCACGGTCAAGCAGCTCATAGAAAGGAACGATGAGCGTGTCACCCTCGGTAAGCAGCGGTGTTCCATTTTTGTAATTGATCCTTTCTGGGCGAATTGACACGTCATCAACCACTCCTGACGCTACATTCACCCGGAAAATCGTAACAGGGTCCAGAAACAGGTGTTCATTGACCCGGACATGATTCGTTGCAACGAGATACAGCGACGCCCGATCCTGGCTTCCGACTATCTTTGGAAAATCCAACGAGTGCTCACTATCGTCCGACAGGACATTAATCTGGGACCAAGAACGCCCCCAGTCATCGCTCGAGTGAATAATTCCCGGCAAGTGCGAGTAATAGAGTGAGCCGCCGAGAAAAGTAACCCACGGGTCGACCGCAGCCATCTCGGTATGACCCACATCAGAATAGTTCCACGTCTTTCCGCCGTCCGAGGAAAGGTACACGGTGGGTCGATCGCGACCTGACCGATCCGGGTATCTCATGGCCACAGCTGCCATTCGATTGGCGTCGTCCGGGTCTACAGCGAGATACACCTCGGCATGCGGCACAGCGGCATGTTGTGAGCTCACGTGGACATTTTGAGAGGTAGTGTAGACGGCAGGTCTGCACGCGGATATCAATGCGAAGAGACAGATAAGGGATGCTCTCATGTTTGGCAATGTGTCTGTAGATGAAAGAAAGCGCCGCTCGCCGACGGCAGTCTGGTCCAATGTAGACGCCTGGAATCCGGGCCTAGGACTTCGTCTTACGCATTTGGTCGATCAGAATGCGGCATGAAGCGAGATACTCCCGTGAATTGAATGTGTCATCCATGGACCACTGAACCTCCAGTCCAATCAGCAGGGAGAGGAGCAGCCGCCCATCGAGGGAGTTCTCTGCATCCAGCAGTGCAGACGTGTCGTCAAAAACTTCCCGGATCCGGGCTGCCACGGCGTCGTCCTTCAGTCCTGCAGCCCACATGCCCACATCCAGTCGTGCCGCCTCCACGCCCGATGCCTCCATCCCATCGAGAAGGTCTGCCAGCGGAGGTCCAGTGCCTGATTCCAGCATGCGCCTTCTCTCTCGGCGTCCCCATTCTATCAAGGCGGTGAGTATATCCTCTTTACCCGTAAAATAATTATAGACGGCGCCTGGGCTCATATCCGCCTCCTCGCAAATCAGCTTCATGGACGAAGCGTGGTAGCCGAAACGACTGAAACAGCGGCTGGCCGCGTTCAGAATGTGGGTTCGGCGCGTGTCTCTGTACTGCTCGGATACCTTTGGCATAGTTGAATGCGTAACAAATAGAGTGAACGTTCGTTTTATATACGCAAATCCATCCTGGAAATCAATGCAACTCACTCGAAACAGGGATTTCATGCTGCTCTGGCAAGGTCAGGCTGTAAGCCAGATCGGAAGCCAGGCATTTCTTATCGCCGTAATGTACTGGACAATGGAGACTTCAGGTTCTGCTTCGACCATGGGCATTCTCATGGCCTTGCAGACCATCCCTCTCATCGTTCTCGGACCCATTTCGGGTACCATTGCCGATTGGTTTCGGCGCAAGCACATTCTGATCTATACGGATCTGATCTGCGGAGTAAGTGTTCTGTCTCTCAGTCTGGCACTATTGGTGTTTTCCGACCAGCTAACCGTGGTGATCGGTTGGATCTACACGACAGCGCTGGTCCTGGGCATCTGCAAGGCACTGTTTGAGCCGGCCGTCACAGCGGCAATTCCGGATATCGTACCGGAAGCGTCGGTGGCCGCTGCAAATTCGATGCGGATGTTTTCAGGGCAGTCAGCGACGATTCTGGGCCAGGCCCTCGGGGGCTTCCTCTATCCTTTGATCGGCGCACCCTTCCTGCTTCTTCTTGATGGGATTTCATACTTCGCATCGGCACTCAGCGAATCGTTCATTCGATTACCGTATCAGCCACCTGAAACTAGCACCCAGAGTCAAAAATCGCTCGGAGCATTCCGCAGCGACGTACGGGAAGGCTTCCGATTTGTGTTCGGACTGACCGGTGCCGGGCACGTGCTCGTTACAGCAGCCGTCGTGAATACACTCGTAACGCCGGTGATCGTACTGCTTCCGTTCCACGTGGACGCGTACATGTCATCCTCTGCTGCCTGGTACGGGCTCCTACTCGGTGCGCTTAGCGGGGGCTCGATCCTGGGCTACCTATGTGTTTCAACTGGACTTATTCGTCCTGAATGGAGAGCGTGGATCCTTTCCGTTTCTTTTGTCTGCGCACCGGGCCTTCTCGGCATACTTGGACACGTGTCAAACGCATTAGTTGGAGTGGTCGTTATGGCGGCATCGGGACTGTTCGCGGGAATGATCAACATTTTCGTTCTCACGCTATTTCAAATTTCATCACCCAAAAACATGAGAGGCCGCGTCATGTCATTTGTGATCATGGTTACGGGAAGCGCCGCTCCGGTGGGTATGCTGATTGGCGGAATCCTTGGCGATGTACTGGATCAGAACACTCCACTAATCTTCGGTCTGTGTGGAGGATTTGCTGGCGTTGCATCATTGATCGGAGCTTGTTTCCCTGCGTATCGTACTTTTCTTTCTCGATGATTTATCTATCATGTGACTCCATGCGAATGTGAGTTCTATTCGAGATATTGGGTGCCATTGAGCTGCACTCCGTTGAACAACTTCGCATGGCTCTGGATGCGGGCCTGGATGCGCAGACCCGCATCCGTGGCAAGTCGCTCGTCAATTGGCTTACGGAGATGTACAGCCGAGGGGAAAACTTCGCGAAATGCCTTCGTCTACTTGTCGATCGCGGCGCCGTCCTGAACGATCCCGTTGTGGCGCCGGTGCTAATGAACGACCCGGACAGCCTCAAGGCTGCCATCCAGGCCGATCCGGCGCTTCTTCAGCACCGGACGACGATGATATCGGCTTTCACGGCGCTCTTCCATACCGTCAATTCGAGCGGCAATCATGCCGCCCCGATTATGGAGTTGCTCCTGCAGGCCGGTGCCCGGACGGACGTGGTTGTACGCGGAAGTACGTGGGGCAAAGGCTTCGAGTGGGAAACGACCGTCTTCGACGTCACGCCCATTTCGTACGCTCAGCTTGGTTTACTTCCTCAGATGCATAGGCGGGAGGTTGACATCTACAACAACATCCGGCTGACGTCCCTCTTCAGCCTGAGCGGACACCTCGTCCTGCATCCAGAGGGAAACCACAGACCGTGCAACATTAGTTATAATTTTGCATATACTGCTCCTGCACAAACTCATGACCTCCCAGTATGCGCAGAGAACAGATCGGAGAATTCGAGGAATTGGTATTGATGGCGGTTGCAGCGCTTTCGGGCCAGGCGTACGGTCTGTCTGTCCGCACGCTGCTTGCCGATGAAGCGGGACGCGATGCATCGCTCGGCGCCATCCACGCAACGCTCTATCGCCTGCAGGACAAAGGGCACCTTGAATCGTCCCTCGAGGGTGCCACCGAGAAGCGCGGCGGTCGTCGAAAACGCATGTTTCGCGTAACTGGAAGCGGCGTTCGCGCACTGGCCACGGCCCGGGAAGCCCGGGAATCACTCTGGACACTCATGCCCGGCATTATCCGGTCGGAGGTGGCATCGTGAAGCCGAAGCCGCCGGCGCGGGCACGTCGCTTTCTGACGTGGTACTGCCGCATGGACGTGCTTGAAGAGGTTCAGGGTGATCTGGACGAGGCCTTCGAAGTGGATGTAGACGCCGTTGGCGCGCGGCGCGCCCGTATCCGGTACTGGAAGGAAGTACTGCTATTTGTTCGCTTTCACACGGTGCGCGGCCGCAGGGCGCGCGCCTCATTTCAACCCGCTATGACTTTGAATCACATTCGCGGGGCTGTCCGCGCAATGCGCAAGCAGAAATTGATTACAACCCTGAACGTGGCCGGATTAGCCGTGGGACTGGCATGCACACTGCTGGCGAGTCTGTTTGTGATAGATGAACTCTCGTACGATGCATACCATGAAGACATCGACCGCATGTACCGGCTGAACGGTACGTTCGATGACGGGGGGTTTGATGGGATTGCCAAAATCAACGGGCCGTGGGGGGCCGTTGCGGCGGCCGGGCATCCAGCGGTCCAGGCAGTTGCCCGTTTTACCTTTTTTGGCCAGACGTTCGCCGACCTGGTCGGTGAGAAGCACAGTCTGCAGGGGGGCATGTACGCCGATTCGACGGTATTCGATGTGTTCTCCTGGCCGCTCGTAGCGGGCAAGAGCGAGGACGCGCTGCGGGGCCCCGGTCGAATAGTTCTGACCGAGACCACGGCCCTCAGGCTGTACGGGACAATAGATGTGCTGGGGCGGGATCTGCTTCTTGGTGGTACCCTGCCGGTCGTTGTATCGGGAATCATGCAGGACGTACCGGATAATTCCCACTTCACATTTCCTTTTCTCGTTTCCATGGCCACATACGGCCATGAAAGTCATGACGACTGGTGGCGCTGGAACCAGTACTATACCTACCTGAAGCTGGCGCCGGGTACTGATCCGGAAGCGACGGCGCGGGATGTTTCGGGCGTCATTCGAGCGAACCTTCCTGCGGATGCGGCGGCGAGTGCCGGCGTGATGCTGCAGCCTGTCGAGAGGATTTACCTGCATTCACGCCAGTTCAGGGAAATAGCGCCACTTGGAAGCGCCGCTCGGGTGTGGACGCTCGGAAGTCTGGCGGTTCTAATCCTCGCCATTGCCGCGCTCAATTTTCTGACGCTCTCTACCGCGCGGAGCGGCATTCGCTCCCGCGAAGTGGGCGTAAGAAAGGTCCTGGGAGCCGGACATTTTGGTCTTGTCCGCCAGTTCGTCACGGAGGCCACGGTGTCGCTCGCGACAGGAGGGGTTCTTGCACTCGGTCTGGCCGTGGCTGTGCTGGACACATTCAATGAACTGACCGGCAAGGCGTTTACCGCGAGCGATGTGCTCTCGTTGCCGGTCGTGCTGTTATTGACCGCCGTGGTGCTTTTCCTGGGCATGGCAACCAGCATGTATCCGGCTGTTGTACAAGCGGCCGCCCGGCCCGTTCATGCCCTGCGCGGACAGGCGCAGGGGGCGGGCATGATTCGGCTGCGCCAGGGGCTTGTTACGGTTCAGTTTGCCGTGTCGGCCATGCTTCTTATCGTCGCGGGAATTGTATCGAACCAGTTACGGTTCATAGAGACGGCGCCGCTTGGTTTCGAGCGGGAGCATCTTGTAGCGGTCCCGTTCCAGGATAATGGAATCAATGCCAGGGCCGATGACATCCGGGCGGCCGTTCAGTCCGTACCCGGCGTCGAAAGCGTTACGCTTTCAGGCAATCGTCCCGGAGGCGGGGACTGGGGAATTCCTGTCGAGATACCCGGTGTGGCGCCGGAGGATATACCCGGCATCCGGATGCTGGTAGGCGACGTGGCGTTTCCAGATGTCTACGGCATGTCGCTCGCTGCCGGGCGTCTGCCAAGTCCAGATCATCCATCCGATCGAGACCAGGCCCTGCTTGTGAATCAGGAGTTTGTCCGGCAAATGGGATGGGACGACCCGATTGGGCAGCCTGTGTCCATGCCGGCGGTAGACAGGTCGTTCGAGATTGTGGGTGTTGTAACCGATTTCCACTTCCGATCCATGCATGAACAGATTGCACCGCTCATGTTGTTCGCAGCTCCCGACAACTGGTACTCGCAGATGACAATCCGGCTTCGCCCCGACGCATCCCAGGAGACGATCAACGCTGTTGGTAGCGTCTACGCGCGGTTCGATCCCGTGAATGCATTTCGGTTCACGTTTCTGGATGAACAGTTTGACGCCCTGTATGCCGCCGAGCGCCGTGTCGGCGAGCAGATTCGACTCGGCTCATGGTTTGCCTTCCTGGTCGCCTGCATGGGATTGTTCGGACTGGCCACGTTCACGGCGCAGCGTAGAACGAAGGAAATCGGCATCCGCAAAGTCGTGGGTGCCAGCCAGTGGGTCATTGTCAGACTGTTGACCCGCGAGACGGTTGCTCTCGTAATGTTGTCGCTGCTGTTGGCCATTCCCGCTGCCTGGTGGATAGGTGACATCTGGCTGTCTGACTTCGCCTACGCTGCGGGCATACCGGTCAGCACGTTCATGGTAGGCATTCTCGTCACCCTGTCCATCGCGGTTGGCACAACGGCACTGCAGGCGTGGCGCGCCGCGCGCATGGATCCCGTGAGGGCCATCCGAACGGAGTGACAGCGTTGTTCGACTCGCCCTTTACTCTATTTACTCCACGCGCAGCGCTTCAGCTGGCCGCGTGCGGGACGCCTGAATGGATTGGGTGCTGACGGCCAGGGCAGCAATAAGCAAGGAAATGGCACCCGCGCCCAGAAACACCCACAACGTCATCGAAGCCTGTACGGCGAAGGCCTGCTGCCAGTCCTTCACGAATACCCAGGCAAGGGGCCACGCCAGGACGTTGGCGACGAGGATCAACAACCCGAACTTCCGGGAGATCAACAGCACAACGCCTCCATCGGTCGCACCCAGGGCTTTTCTGATGGCAATTTCGCGCCTGCGTCGCTGCACGGAGAACGTGGCCAGGCCGAACAGCCCCAGGCACGCAATGACGACAGCCAGGATGGCGAACGTGGAGAACATGCGACCGAACTGTTCTTCCGAAGCGTACAGCGCGTCGAACTCGTCATCGAGGAAGGTGACCATGAACGGCCAGTCCGGTTGTTGGGCATTCCACACATCCTCAAGGCTGGCAAGGGATTCCGGAAGGCGGTCCGTTCGCACACGCACCATGAGGACACCTTGACCGGCAGGCGCGTACTGGAAAATGACCGGTTGCATGCTGACCGTCAAGGGTTGAAACTGGAAGTCGGCCATGACGCCGATGACATCGCCCAACACGGAGCCTCCGAACTCCAGCGGTTGGCCAATGGCTTCTTCAGGCGACGCCCAGCCCAGCATCCGGACGGATGTTTCATTCAGGATGAATTGCCGGCGGACATCCGTCGCCATGGGGCTGCCTAAGGACGGTGCGGCAGGGGCCGGATGGGGCTCGAAGTACCGACCTGCAACCATCGACGCACCGAGTACATCGAGATAGGACGCGTCGGCGAAGATATACTTGTTTTCCATGGAATCGTCTTCGCCAGTGTCCAGACGCCGGATCAGGTTGCCGGATGCCCCGGTGCCGGGCGCCCGGTTGGCCCACGTGACCGCTTCGACTCCCGGTAGCCGCAGGAACTGCTCCTTCAATGTCGGGATAGCGGCCACTTGAGGTTCGTTAACCGGTATGACGGCTATCTGGTCGGTAGAAATGCCGTGTTCGATCGACTTCATGTAACCAACCTGGCGATACACCATGATGGTGACCACAATGAGTGCCACCGATACGGTGAACTGGAATACAACCAATGCATTCCTGAATGCCGCACCTCGAAGCGCAGACTGGCCGCCATTTCCCTTCAGGATGCCGATTGGTTGAAGTCGCGACAATTGGATGGCGGGAACGATGCCGGACAGCAGGCTCACCAGGATAGCGAGGCCCAGAATGAACAGAGTCAGTTCCCAGCCGAACGGGAAAGCCACAGTGCGTCCAACCAGTGATTCGAACCACGGAAGGGCCGCCCGCGCCGAAGCGACCCCGGCCAGACATGCAATCAGTCCGAGCAGACCGGATTCTCCCAGGACCTGTCCCATGAGTTGTCCCCGGCTGGCACCGATTACCTTGCGCATGCCCACCTCTTTCGCCCGCGTGGAAGAACGGGCCGTTGCAAGGTTCACGAAATTGATGCATGCGAGAAAAAGGATGAACAGGGCAATACCCGACAGGATGAAAACGTGGCCAGCACCGCGGCCGTCGGACAGGTCATTCCCCTGGGGATTCATGCGGATATCAAGCAGCGGCTGTAGCCAAAGCCGAATGGATACACCGGCACTCGCGGCATCGGCCGCCATGTTATCGTCAACAAGCCGCGCAAGCACCGGCCTGAGAGACGCTTCACTTTTGTTTGGCGACAGCTTTAAAAATGTATAGTACGGGTTGCTGAACCAGTTGGTGAGACGTTCCGGATTCAACGATGAGAAGGAAATCAGGAAATCGAACCGAAAGTGCGAGTTGGTCGGTGGGTCCTGGACGACCCCGGTCACGGTCAGGTCGGTCGTGTTGTCCATTCGCACAAATTCGCCGAGCGGATTCTTCCGGCCAAAGTACTTGCGGGCCGTCGATGCGGTCAGTACCACCGACTGCGGAGCTACCAACGCCGAGCCGGGATCCCCCTCCAGCATCTCGAAGCTGAAGACGTGGAAGAGCGTGCTGTCGGCGTAGAATCCGTTCTCCTCGAAATCGCGCATTGATCCTACCTGCAGCAGGACCTCGGGACGGACCTGGGATATTCGGACGGCATGGTCCACTCCGGAAGCCGTGGTCTGAATTGCCGGACCCATGGGCGCAGCCGAAAGCGCATTGGCAAACGTGTACGATTGACCTATGAAATCCACATTTACGCGGTAAATGCGATCGGCATCCGTATGGAACGCATCGAACGTGGATTCCTCGTGCACGTAGATGGCGATCAACAGGAAACAGGCAGTTCCGAGGGTAAGGCTGAGCAGGTTGACGGCCGACCACGTCCTGTTACGGAGCATGTTGCGCCAGGAGGTTTTCAGGTAGTTCTGTAGCATGAGCAGACCGAAGTAGATGCTATTGTAGATGCGGCGCGGAATGAGTCCAAGGACGGCCAGAATGTACCAGGCGTGAGCGCGGAGCGTCCCCCGCTCGTCCTTGATGTGGTGCCATATCTCCTCGAAGTCGCCGAGTGGTGCTCGGTGATCGCCGTCTGGCAGGAGCCGGTCGAGCAACCAGGCCATTGTGCGGGGAGGACGCGGCGCTTTCATGGCTCTACAACCAATGACCGAATTCCTGACCACATGCGTTCCTCGACCGTCCGGATGGCGAGCAGGGCTTTTTTTCCGGACCTGGTCAGCTCATAGATCCGCTTCTGGCGACCACCGCGCTCGCTTGTCGAATCGGTGTGGTACGACGTAACAAGTCCCTTTTTCTGTAGCCTTTCGAGCGGCATGTATACGGCGCCGAGCGACCATTTTTGCCCGGTCTGACGGGTAAGCTCCTCACTTAGCGGGACGGAGTAGGCATTTTCCTGAAGTCGCCACACGGCCAACAGCACGAATTCTTCGGAGCGGGTCAACAAGCGCATGAGCAGTACCGATGAAAGTGGTTTACGAATTGATAACGTATCGTCCTACGTGGCTTGTTGAATTTGTTTCAAATCAGTGCACATGGGATGTGAATCCTCTTGGTGTCCATGCGGTTCGGTTTTACGGATTTGAAACATATCTGTTTTGACACCGTCTACCGCGGCCAAAGCCCATTACTTCATATTGCCAGATTACAATGAAATACGCACTGATCGTTCTCATGCTCGTAGCCGCGGGATGCCAGGAGGGAAAACACGCAGGTATCGCCATCCGCGGTGCTACGGTTATCACTGGTGATGGTACGGATCCAATACCGAACGCCACTGTGTTTATCCATGGCGATACCATCCACTCAATTTCATTATCGACAGATATCCCGAACGGGTACGCTGTTGTCAATGCCGAGGGAAAATGGCTCATGCCGGGGCTTTGGGATCAGCATATCCACCTGTCAAAGACGCGTCCCTCGGCAATGAATACGCTGATATACTACGGTATAACCAGCGTTCGCGATACCGGGGGGGATATTGATGAAGTCCTCTCCTGGCGTAGCGAAACGGCTTCCGGACTGCGAACAGGGCCAACCATTTATGCTGCCGGCTCCTACCTGGAATCTCCGGCAAACTTCGAGAGCATGCTGGCACGAGCCATCGAGGATAATGTCGAGCCCGTACGGCGCATGCGACGGCCAGTCGACGGTCCGGAGGCGGCGCGGGAAATTGTCCGCGAACTGGTAGACCGCGGCGTCGACCTGATCAAGGTAAGGGCCGTAAAGGACGACAGTACGTTTGTGGCAATTGGACAGGCTGCGGCATCATCCGGAGTACCGTTCGTTGGCCACACCATGGGACTATCGCTGGATACCATTCTTGAGGCTCGCGTCAGTAGCATCGAGCATTTTTTCATTCCTTTCCTGGACGACCTGGATGAAGCTGAGCGGCGGCGATATTTCAGGGAATTTGCCAAGCAGGGAACGGTTTTCGTGCCGAATATGCAGCTCTTCATTGATTCGGAACAGACACCTGACGATTCCATCCAGGCGTTTCTGACTGGTCCGCTGACGGCAGACAACGCGGAGCGGGCCTACATGTCCAGGTACGCACTGAAGGAGTGGCAAGAGCAGCTCGACCAGGACAGATCGGACGGGCGGAAGTCATTCTTCAAACGGCTCGTTCCATCAGTGGTCCGGGATGTAAGGGAGATGAGAGAAGAAGGAATGACCGTCCTCCCGGGTACCGATACCGCCGTCGTGTTTGCGTTTCCCGGGCGGTCACTTCATCGGGAATTGGAGCTGTGGGTCGATACGCTTGGATTCACGCCCATGGAGACCATCGTGGCTGCGTCCCATGAATCTGCTAAATTCATGGGTGTAGGGGACGAGGTTGGCCTCGTACGCCCTGGACATCGCGCCGATTTACTGCTGCTGGACCGGAGTCCGCTTGAGGATATATCCAATACGCTCACCATCAATCATGTCTTTCTACGAGGAAAAGCGTTTGATCACGCCGCTCTGGATTCTTTGAGGGAAGCGACCAGGCAGGCTCCAGATGTGCTTGAGGACACATGGGGACGTTATGCCAACGAGGCAACCCGGAAACCCTGATCCAGTCTGTATATTGATCACACATCACCGTTCACAGGTAATCATGCCGTCTGCTCTCATACATTCCGTGTCAAACCGCGTCGCGCATGTCGTCGTGCTCGGCTTCGCCTGGAGCGCTGTTGTGCTTGTTCTCGCGCTGGCCGGGCCCGTGCAGGCCCAGCCGTCCATGACGTCCGGTGCGCAGGTCATCCACAGCGAGGTGTTGACGTATGACCTGCAGTACTGGGTGTACACGCCTGCGGGGTACGACACGCTCCGTGGCCTGCCCGTCCTGTACCTGTCGGACGGGGCCTGGTACAAGGATACCGGAAATATGCCTGCGGTCCTGGATTCGTTGATTTCGGAGGGGCTCATGGAGCCGATCGTTGCCGTATTCCTGGATCCACGCATTCCCGGATATGAGCATTTGAGCCGCCGGAACGCCCAGTACTTCTGCAACGCAGACTTCATCCGGTTCTACAAGGAGGAACTCATTCCTGCGATAGATGCCGCCTACAGAACGCGAGCAGAGCGGAGTGCCCGCTCCATTGCGGGGCTGTCGTTTGGCGGGCTGAATGCGGCCTGTTTTGGCCTCTATGCACACGATTTCATGGAAGGAATTGCCATGCAGTCTCCGGCAACGCACCCTGTCGAGTACATCCACCAGGCCTACGCCGACTCCGTCCGCCTGCCGCTTCGCATTTTCATGTCGTCCGGGGACCGCCAGGACAACGAGGCGCGAACCCGGGCCTTTCGGGATATTCTGCAGGGGAAGGAGTACCCCATGAAGTACATCGAAGTCCCGTTCGGCCACACATGGGACAACTGGGGCCCGCTCCAGGATGACCTGTTGCTTTATTTCTATGGCCGGGAATCCGACGACTGAACGGTGCAGGTGCGTTGCCGGGTGGCGCAATCTAGTCGCCTGGGTGAATCAGTTCGACAGGATTCGCCCGAGCGGCTTGCCATGACTGATATGTGACTGTGATCCATGCGAACAGCAGGACGAGCGCGCCTGGCAGGGCGATGAAGTACCACGTGAAATCTACCCGGAAGGCGAACTGGTCCAGCCACGATTCGGCGCTCCAGTAAATGAGTGGTATGGACACGGCAATGGCTACCGCTACCAGAAGTGTCAACTCCCACGACAACAGCCGGACCACCTGTGCGGTGGATGCACCGACTACCTTACGGATGCCAATCTCACGCTGTCGCTGCGCGCCCATGAAAGCTGTGAGCCCAAACAGCCCAAGACAGGCGATGAAAAGAGCCATGGATGCAAACGATGTGAACAACCGACCTTCGAGGACGAACCGGTGGTGGCGATCCTGAAGCGTCTCGTTCACGAACGTGGCTTCGAACGGCCAATTGGGTAAGACATCGTTCCACGCATTACGCAGGCGCGCGAGTGTAGCCGACACATCCGACCCCGCAATCCGGACCGTCAGGATGGAGTCGCTCTGTCGCGCCACATTCGCCAGGACCAGCGGAGGAACGCTCGCGGTAAGGGCCCGGAGGTGGAAATCGGAAACGACGCCGACGATTTCGGCATCGTTCCCGAAGGAAAAGGTTTTGCCGAGCGCCTCCTCTGGCGACGACCATCCCATACGGCGCACGAACGCCTCGTTTATCACGACGCCATTCTCCTGCGTCGTGAACGACGTACCGGCCACCAACGACATGCCGTACGTGTCCAGGTAGTCTTCATCCACGAAATAGAAGCCCGCCAGTTTCTCGACTTCGGAGCCATCGGGTCCTACGTACGTCACGGGTGTCGACCAACTGAACTCGCCAATACCATCGCTGGAATTCGTGACGCCCACTACGCCGGCACTGGCCAAAAACCGGCTTTTCAGGGCGGGCACGCTGTCGGCCAGCGTGCGGTCGTGAAGCGGAATGTCCACGAGGTTGGTGGCATCGAACCCCGGATCGAACTGCGCCATGTAGCGCAACTGGAAGCCCACGACAACGGTCGCGGCAATCATGACCAGCGAAATCACGAACTGCGCCACAATGAGCGTGCCCCGTACGGCGCTCGACGTACGGCTGCTTCCCCGCGATGCCTGCAGCACCTGGATGGGTTCGAACCGGGCCATCTTCAGGGCTGGCCAGAAGCCGGAAGCCATACTCAAACCGGCCCCAAAGAGCACCATGAGCCCGATTCCCTCCGGCGTCAAGAGCGATGAACCCTGTAGCGGACGGTCCAGGAATGCGCCCATAAGCGGCGCAACCATCCAGACCAGGCCTCCGGCCAGGGCCAGCGCGGCAAACGTCACCAGTGCCGATTCACCCAGGAATTGGAGGATAAGCTGTACACGATCGGCGCCCAGGACCTTTCGCATGCCCACTTCCGGATACCGTTTCAGCGACTGTGCCGTGGCCAGGTTCACGTAGTTGAAGCAGGCGAGGAGCAGGATGAGAAGGGTAATGCCGCCGAACAGATACACGCTGCCCATGTCGCCCTGCGGGTCAATCTCGAACACGTCCGAGCGCAGATGGATGTCGGTAATGGGCCGCAGCGGCATGGCGGTGGCGAACGTGCCGCGTTCCGCGGCAAACGCCTTCAGTTTCTCCTCCAGGGCCGGAACGTCGGCTCCCGGGGCCAGCTGTACATACGAAATCACCGCAATGGAGCCGTACCGCTCCAGCCAGGGATACTTGGCCTGAATCTTGCTGAACGGCGCGAGCGCATCGAACGTGTAATGGCTGTTGTACGGTACATCGGCCACGATGCCGGTGACTGTCATGTCCCATGTATTGTTGATGCGGACCACGCGCCCGAGCGCGTCGGCCGTTCCGAAATATTTCTCGGCCAGGCTCTCGGTCAGAACAATGCTTTCGGGAGATGAGAGCGCTGTTCGCCGGTCGCCGCGCATCCACTGGAAGGAGAACATGCCGAGGAAGGTGGAGTCTACGTAGGCTATCTGCTCGCCGAAGAAGCGCGTATCTCCCACAGAAATGAGGCTTTCTTCCCGAAACGTACGAGTGGCGGCCTCCACTTCCGCATATTCGATGGCGATGTCGCGTGCGCTGGGTCCGTCGGTGAAGGCCGACCGGCTTTCGTTGCCGGGCTGAATGCGCTCCAGGCGGTACAACATGTCGGCATTCTCGTGGAAGCGGTCGAACGAAAGCTCATCCTGCACGAAGAGCGTCAACAGCAGGCAACAAGCCAGGCCGACGGCCAGGCCAATGGTATTCACCGCGGTGAACAGCGGTTGTTTGCGGAACGTGCGCAACGAGATGCGCAGGTGGCGAAGAAACATTATGATGATCCACTCGAATTGTTGATTAAGGAAACCCGGAAGCGACCGTAGCGCCTGCCACAGGTACCAGTTCCGGGCAGCGGTGGCCCCCTTTCGGTCATGAATGAAGCGGAATTCTTCCTCCATGTCGCCGAGCAGGATGTCGGCATCGCCCCTCAGGCGAGTGTGGGCCAGGATCCAGGCGGCCCAGGCTGGCGGGCGGGTCATGTTGCGCGTGCCAGGTCGGGCACGCCATTCCATACGGCACTGTTTACCTTCTGGATTTCAGCCAAAGCGGCCCGGCCCTTGTCCGTGATGCGGAAATACCGGCGCCGCCGGTCGCCCCGCTCGGGCGTCGGGCCTTTCTCGTCCGGTTTCAGGAATCCCTGCGCCGCCAGGCGATCCAGTGGTTCATAGACCGCAGCAAACGAAAAATGCTGGCCGGTCATCTCCATGAGGAAGCGCCGGACCGTTACGCCATAGGCGTTGTCCTTCAATTGCAGTACGGCGAGCAACACCAGTTCTTCCGATCGTAGAATGAGGCCCATTTTGGTCACGTGTTATATGTTATTCTGGATTCCAGAAAAACTACGGGCGAGGGCGGCCAATGTTACATTGGAGCACCATGTGGCTCAAGCCAACCTCATTGTCCAAGCGCGAGGCAAGCGGATCCGGCGT
This sequence comes from Bacteroidota bacterium, assembly GCA_029262835.1. Classification (GTDB taxonomy): domain Bacteria; phylum Bacteroidota; class Rhodothermia; order Rhodothermales; family UBA10348; genus 1-14-0-65-60-17. The sequence goes on along the minus strand of JAJCYQ010000055.1, from coordinate 25,385 downwards.
CCATGCTCCGGACTTGTTGCAGATCAACTGGGTTAACCGGAATAGACACGAATCATGAAACAGCTCCTCCTTCTTCTATTCTTGATGGGCGCGGCGCCGACAGGTGCCGCGCAGACATTCGATGCGTTCGCCGAGAGTGTTCTGGCGACTGTGGCCACAGAGCAGCAGGCGCGGGTCGATTCATTTCTGAGCGCCGCATCTACCGTACCGTTCTTCGATTCGGATACCGTGGCGGTCTTTCTGTGGGTAGGCGTGGCGAGCAGCATGTCGGTTGCGGGCGATTTCAACTCGTGGAGCGCTACTGCGTGGCCCATGACGCGGCTTGGATCCACGACGCTGTGGTATCGGACAGCGACGTTCGAGGGGGATGCCCGGCTGGATTACAAGCTGGTGCGCAACGGATCCAGCTGGATCCTGGATCCGAGGAATCCGCTTCGGGTCAGCGGCGGGTTCGGCCCGAATTCGGAGCTGGCCATGCCCGGTTATGTCCAGCCGCCGGAGATTGTGCCCGACCCAGCCGTGTCCCGCGGCGCGCTCACGTCCCACACGTTCGCGAGCACCGTGATGGGCAGTTCGCGCCGCGTGCAGGTATACGTGCCCGCCACGTACGATGCGGCCCTTCGATATCCTGTCGTCGTGTACCATGATGGCGGGGAGTATGTCTCGCTGGCATCCGTGCCGACCGTTCTGGACAACCTGATTGCGTCGGGGAGTATAGAGCCCATTGTGGCGGTGTTCATCGACCCCATTGACCGGGAGCAGGAATACTGGACGACCCGGTCCGCGGCCTTCGTGGAGATGGTGGTCACAGAGCTCATGCCCTGGATCCGCGCCAACTGGAGTGTGGCCGACCAGCCGGGTAGCACAGCCGTGACCGGCGCATCGCTCGGCGGCCTCATTTCGACGCGCCTGTGCTTCGAGCACCCCGATGTGTTCGGCCTCTGCGGACCCTTCTCACCGTCCTGGTGGGTAGACGAACAGGCGCTCATCAACGCCGTTGTGGCGCAGCCCGTACCCGGCCAGCGATGGTACCTGGACTGGGGCACGTATGAGGGATCCATCGGCCGAATTACCCCCGATGCCCTGGGTGCCATGCACGCGGCGGGCATCGAAGCAACAGGCAATGCGTGGAATGAAGGCCACTCGTGGGGCTCGTGGCGTGCGCACCAGGACGAGATGCTGACCTATTTCTTCCAGCCTGCCGCGGTCGGCACGGAGCGCCCGGACGCGCTGCCGGGCGCTACGCTGACCATCCATCCCAACCCTGCTGCCGATTCTGCCACCGTCACCGTGTCCATGGCCCGCTCCGGCACCCTTGCGCTGACGCTGCGTGACGTGCTTGGCCGCGCGGTTCGCATCTTTCCGGTCCGCCATCTTGGACCCGGAGCCCTGACGTTCGACGTGGACCTCTCAAGCATTGCCGGTGGCTCCTACTTTCTTGTCGCCGAAGTGCCTGGCGGCAGGATTACCCAACCGCTGATCATTCTTCCGTGAGGGGAATACTGGGCGTTATCTTCTGGGCAACCAGCCTGCCGTTTACTTCCGCTCCGCAGCGACAGTTGCCACAGCAGCCATGGCGCGGTCCTCAAGCGTGTTATGCTGTTGCCAGGCGGTATCGAGCGCGTCGTACCAGATTTTCATAGTGCTCCGGCCGGCGAGGCCCGTGGCCCGGACATAGGGGACATAATCGTCACCCAGAACCTGTTTTGCGGCCTCGCCCGTCGCCTTGAACTGGAGATAGTGCCAGAATCGGTTATTCTCCATGTCGTGGGCGGCCAGAGCAGAATCTGCCGCAGGTCGGATTGTGTTACCAATGGGCTCGCCGTGTGCCGCCTCGTGTACGTAGATCTCAAGTTTGTGCGCCACTACGTCAGGGTCGGCCGCGCTCATGAAAAGTATGTTGTCGTTCGAAAAAGCCCCCGCCCAATTGGCATAGGCGGTAATGTAGGTGAGATATCCCGCGTCACCCCACGTCGCATCCAACTCGTTGGCGGTGGCGGCGAGCAGGGCCTGGCCATGGACGGCTAATTCAGCGCGCAGCTCGGCGGCGAAGGCTTCCGCGACGGCCTTGTGTCGTGGCCAGAAATGTTCCTGGTACGTCGGCATGAACGCCTCGAATGCCGAGCGCACGTCAGCCGACTCAATAGTCTCGGGTCCTTCCCCCAACTGTCGAGCAATGCGGAACAGCGCGCCGCGAAACAGGCTGTTTTTCAGGACCGGCCGGTACAGCTCGGCCATGGGCTCGAATGCCGCGGCGATTGCGGGGTCGTCGAGCAGGGCGGCGTCCTCAGGGAAAAGTGGGACCGTGCGAAATCCGTAGTCTTCGCCGCTCAGCGCGCGCGCGGCGTGAAAAGCAAAGAAATGGAGGGATACCCATTCGTCTGTGTGTATCTCGAACTGATCCGAGCCGACGGCCGTGCCCGCGGACGGTAGAGGACCTTGGGCAGATTGAGCTGCCGCCACCTGGCAACACAGCAAGGTCAGGGCGATGGCTGAGAAAGAAAAAATACGCATGAAGCCTGCTACGGTTATTTTCTTCGCTTGGTTTCGGTACAGGGCGTTTGCGAGACGGCAACTTCGCGGCGGTCGGGGTGCCTACCTTGCGTAACCCCAAAATACACATGCACCCTCATGCGCTTCTCCCTGGCAGCCGGCTCTTTATGTTCGCTTCTCATTCTCATGACGCCGTTCGTCCACGCGCAGACCCAGACCCAGGCTCAGGCGCAGGCTCCGCGATCGTCGGCGCCGCTCATCCAGATCGGAACGCCGGGGCATATGTACTCCGACATCCTGGGAGAGGATCGGCCCTATTGGATCCATCTTCCGGAGAGCTATTCGGACGCCAGCGACGCCGCCTATCCGGTCATCTACCTGCTGGATGGGGAAAGCCATCTGGCGGGCCTCGCATCTATCCAGGCCTATTACAATTATTTCAGGTTTCCGGAAATGATTGTCGTGGCCATTTCGAATGCGGACCATCGTACACGGGACCTGACGCCCACCGAAGTCGCATCGAGGAACGGAGCGCCGGTGGAGGCATCGGGTGGAGCGGACGCTTTTCGCTCTTTCCTTTCCGAAGAGCTCATCCCACATATCGACGCGACCTACGCCACGTCCGCGCACCGGGTCCTGATGGGGCACTCCTACGGGGGGCTCTTTACGATACAAACGCTTCTGGAGCAGCCTGGCCTCTTCACGAACTATGTCGCCTTGGATCCGAGTCTGGATTGGGACGATGGGCGGTGGCTCGAGCAGGCCTTGCCCGTCCTGTCCAGTCTTCCTCTTGCGGGATACGGCCTGTTCGTTGCCCTGTCGAACGAGATTGTCCGATTTTCAGATACGCTGACCTTTGAAACGGTCCGCGCCGACACGACGGACTTCAGCCTGGGAATGCGCTCCGCCATCGCCTTCGTCGACGCCCAGGACGGCTACCACAACGGGCTCTCGTTCTCCTGGAAGTTCTACGCGGACGACATCCACGGATCTGTTCCGCTCATTGGTATGCGGGATGCGATCGTGGAGCTGTACGATTTCTGGGAGCTCAAGAAGCCGTCGCTCTACAACGACCCGGAGACGCCGGCGGGCACGATCCTGGAGCTCATCCAGGCCCAATCGCAGGCGCGGGAGGAGGGCATGGGGTATCCGCTCCCCATGGAACGTGACCTGCTCGAAATGCTGTCATTCTTCTATGCAGATATCGGCCAACCGCAGAAGGCGAAACTGGTCCTCCTGCTTGCGGCCGAGTACTACCCGGAGGCCGTCTCCGTACATGAGGCGCTGGTCGAGGTGTGTACCGCGGTCAACGATGAACCCTGCGCCCGGGAACATGCCGAGAAGGCCGACGCATTGAGCCGTGCAGGCCAGTAGAAATGAATGTGGCTGTTGCGTGCGAGCTGTCCGAGTTATGGATCTGGGTCTTCTGTGTCCTGGGAGAGCACGTGTTTGCAGACTTCATTACCACGCGAATGCAGAACGGTGAAAACACGGATCGCCCCGAATGATATGATGGAGCCCCATGAGCGAAGGGAGTGTTCGCTCACGGTGACGATGACTTCATCTCCCTTACGGACATAGCGCGGCACAGGAAATCCGATCATACCGACGATTTGATTCGCAATTGGCTGCGAAATCGTAATACGATCGAGTTTCTGGGCATCTGGGAGTCGCTCAATAATCCCGATTTTAAACCCGTCGAATTCGACGGGTTTAGGCGGGAAGCTGGCCTGAATAGTTTTTCACTGACACCCAGACAATGGATACAGGCTACAGGTGCTGTTGGCATTGTGTCGAAGCCGGGCCGTTACGGCGGAACGTTTGCACACAAGGATATTGCCTTCGAGTTCGCCACTTGGATATCCGTCGAGTTTAAACTCTTTCTGATCAAGGAGTTCCAGCGACTGAAGGAGGACGAAAACAGCCGCCTTTCGCTTGCCTGGAATCTAAATCGGACACTGTCCAAGCTGAATTACCGCATTCACACTGATGCTATCAAGGCACACCTGATCCCGCCGGAGGTGACTCCTGCCAGAGCGGCCATAACCTACGCCAGTGTGGCCGATGTCCTGAACGTCGCACTGTTTGGTCACACGGCAACGGAATGGCGTCGCGCCAATTCTGGCAAGAAGGGTAATGTGCGCGACTATGCCTCTGTCGAACAGCTCCTTATACTGGCCAATATCGAGGGCATGAACGCCGAACTCATCCATATGGGTGTACCCCAAGGGGAACGTCTCACGCGACTGAACGAAATAGCCATCCGTCAGATGCAGGTACTGACTACTGCCTCTACCGTAAAGCAGCTAAAAGAATAATGAGGCCAATCATGATTTCGATAGTGAGCCCCAACGGGGTTTCGCATTAATACATGCTCCTGACGATTATCTGCACGCTGGCGGCGTACGCAGCCCCGGCAGCCCCGGCAGCCCCGGAAGTCCCCGAAGAATCGCCCGCCCGGTGTGGCCGATCACCGGAATGCGCCCGTAAACGCACTTGGCTACCTGCGCGTGATGTTCACGGTCGTTGACCTGGATGACACACTCTCCCGGCTCAGCGCGGTTGGCGCGCAGTTGGTGGGCGACGTGGTCCGGTACCAGGACGCATACAGTCTCTGCTACATCCGCGGCCCTGAGGGGCTGCTCATCGGGCTTGTTGAAGAATTAGTGTCACGTCACGTCTGAAATGTCGGTGTCCCGTCGCTTCGCGTGCGCCGTCACGCCGCTACCAGGTCGTCGATCTGGTTGATGGCCGCAGTGGCTCCTTCCACCACGCCCATCTTCAGCACCATCTCCAGCCCTTCCTTCGTGGCGTACGTGCTCACATACGTGGCGCGCGTTCCGGTTTCGATGGCCTGCAGCGTGTACACGTTCGTCGAGGCCGGCATATTCGGATCCGCGTTGAAGTCCGCGTCGGCAAAGCCATCCCTGAATGTGAATTCGTGGGGCGCGTCGACGGCAGTGATTTCCCAGTATCCATGATATTTCTCGCCTTCGGGACCGGTCATGTAGTAGGTCGTGCGGCTCCCTACCTTGAGTTCGTGGTCGACGAACGTGGCTGGATGCGAGGGCGGGCCCCAGACTCTTTCGAGCTGCCGCGGATCGGCGTATAGCGCCCAGATCCGTTCGGGAGATGCAGCGAACTCGGCGACAATGGTCAGCGTGAGGGATTCAAGGTCATGGGATGCGTCAATTACAGGCATGATGGGTTCGGGTTTTTGGGTTTGGAGGCGCGCCCTGCCGGGTTGAGGGCTTCTTCTGCCAGCAGGTCGTCAATGCGGGCTACACGCCCGCGCCATATTCCCTCGAGCTCAAGCAGCAGTTCAGCGGCGGTCCGGATGGTCTGGACGTTTCCGCTGGCCAGGGCCTCGCGGCCCCTGCGGCGCTTCGTGATAAGCCCGGCCTTGTGAAGAACGGACACATGCTTCTGGACGGCCGCAAAACTCATGTCGTAGGCACTCGCAAGCTCGGATATCGAATGTTCGCCCGAGAGCGAGCGCATGAGGATATCACGCCGCGTCCTGTCGGCCAGCGCGTGGAAAATCCGGTCTGTCTGCGTGTCGGGGGAAATGGCCATGATTCAATATACAACCAAATGGTTGTATGTCAATAACGATCCATTCTGGAATTTCCGGGACCGCCTGTCACAATCATGCGCCTGGCCCGTAGCACGCCTCATGGAAACAGAACAATCGAAAAATATCGCCATTGGTGCCGGTTTGGGCATCGTCTTCGGAGTCGTTTTTGGGAGCATTGCCATGGGCCTCATTTTCGGCGCCGCCCTCGGTCTGATTGCCGGGCCAACCATTCGGAAAAAGCTCGATTCCCGGTAAAGGCTTCGCGTCAGGACTTCAGGGCGGTATAAGATCTGCTATTTATCGAATGGGGCGTCCGTTTCCCGGAACGCCCACCGGCTCCGTATTCCACCACCACATGTCGGGCAGCGGCGCGGCCGACGGCCAGACCTCATCGAGCGTATCGCCGTCGTGCAGGCGGCCGTTCAGCATGACCTCATGGATGCTGTTCGTGTTGTGGATGTCATCGAGCGGGTTTGCATCCAGAATGACCAGATCGGCGAGCTTTCCGGTTTCAATCGAGCCCAGATCCTGGTCGAGGCCAATGGCTTCGGCGCCGAAGATCGTGGCCACGCGGAGGGCATCCATCGGCGGCATGTCGGCCGATGCCATGGCCCAGAGCTCCCAGTGGTAGCCGAGGCCCTGAAGCTGGCCGTGCGATCCGACGCCGGCTCGTCCACCGGCGGCCACCAGGTCGCGCACGAAGGCCGCGTGGCGCTTGAACACGTGGACATCCTCGTGAAACCATTGTCCGCGCCGCAGCACGCGCGAGTCGACCTGGTCGTGCGGCGTGAACCGGCGCAGTTTGGCCGAGTCGTGCGGGTTCTGCCGGCTGTAGAAGTAGTTTTCGGCCCACGGACCGCCGTAGGAAACGAGGAGCGTCGGCGTGTAGACCCGCTGCGTGGCGACGAAGAGCGCCGTCACGTCGTCTGAGATCGGGAATACCGGGAGCGAGTGCTCCAGCCCCGGGTATCCGTCGAGCGTCTCCGTCAGGTTCTGGCGCAGGTTCAGCGATCCCTCCGTGGTTGGCATGAGTTCGAGCTCGCGGGCCGCCTGGATAATGTACTGCCGCCCCTTGCGCGAAGCCGATACATACATCTTGATGGTCTTCGTATCGAAATAATCCGAATAGCGCTTGAGTACGTTGCGCGCCTCCTCGATCGTGTCAATGCCATCGTTCCAGAATACACCGGGCCCCGTCGAGTACACGCGCGGACCAATAACCTGCCCCGTGCGGACCATGTCGCCGTAGGAAAGCACCTCCGTGTTTCCAGTCTGCGGGTCCCGGGCGGTCGTCACGCCATAGGCCAGGTTCGCGAGGTAGGCCCACTGATCTGTCCGGTGGATGCCGTCACGGGCGCGCAAATGCGCATGCGTATCGACAAAACCGGGGACAATGGTCTTTCCAGATACGTCCCGGGTGGTTGCTCCGGCGGGTACGTCGAGCGTGCCGGCCGGGCCAACAGCTGCAATCCGGTTGTTCTCGATGAGGACATCGCCGCGCTCCAGAACCTCGTCACCCTTCATGGTGATGACGCGTGCGCCCGCGAGCAGCAGCGTGCCCTCGGGAATGTCCCGAGGGGCATCGATCAGGACGCGTACTTCGGTGGGGGTGTACTTTGGGGCCGTTTTGGAGGAGTCGGCGGCCGCGCCATCGTCAGTGGAGTCCGCGGCGGCCTCTTTCGCGGCTTTCAGCGAGTCGTCGAATGCCTCGGCGCGGTCCAGGTCGTACGTAAATAGGGCGTTTCCGAGCGTGAAGTGGACGCTTCGGCCGCTTGCGGACCACGACGGGAATTCGCCGCCTATATCTGTCAACTGCCGAGCGGGCACGGCGGCGCTCTTCGGGTTTCCGATGTCGAGCGTCGGTGCGTTTCCAAACGCTGGCACGGTGACTGTATAAATGTGGCGGTTTATTTCAGCGAGCGCCATGTCGCCGCGAGGTGCCATGAGCAGCACCGACGGCGTCATCCCGGACGATCCACCGGCCTTTGGACCCCGCACCTTGACGTGGACCTTTTCGTCCGTGCCGTCCCAGCGCATGGAAACGAGCGCATCGGGACTGCGGCGCAGGTAAATCCGGTTGGATGACGCCGTGAAATGGGCATCGGACAGCCCGCTGCCGGGCGCAATGACCGTCGCGCGCGCCGGATCGTTGCCAGCCGGGACCCACACCAGCTCCTGCCCGGGCCGGCCCTCTTCTCCCTCCGTGACGTACGTCGATACGGCCGTACGGAAGGCCACAATGCGGTCGTTCGCCGACCACGCCGGATCGAAATAGAGGCCGGGCTCGGAGGTGAGCTGCACGACGCGCCCGCTCCTTGTGGCCGCCTTCTTGAGATGACCGGTCTGCCCGTTCCAGGTGGCGTAGGCAATCCAGTCGCCGTCGGGCGACCATGCGGGGAAATGCTCCGATTCATCGCTATCCGTTACGCGCCGGGCATCCGTACCGTCCATGCTTGCCGTCCACAGGCGGTCGAGCGCCGTGAAGGCAATCCGCGTGCCGTCGGGCGACGGGACGGCGTCCCGGATCTGGCGCACCGTGAAGGTGGGCGTGTCTTCAATGGGATAATCAAAATCGACCCTGGCCGCAAGTTCGAGTTCGCTTTGGACGCGGAACGGAATTTCTGTGGCTTCGGATGCGGCGATGTCGATTCGGTAGATCTTTCCGCCCCACGTGGTCACGAGGTGCTTCGAATCGGGGGTGAATGACATGCCCGGGAGCACGTCGAGCGTAGCGCGCGACTCCTGGTCGTCATGCTGGATGGGGTAGGCGAGCCAGCGCTCTTCCTGCGTGGACAGATCCCGGAGTATGAGGCCCGTCTCGGCGTCGTGCCGTGTGCCGTATACAAGCCAGCGGCCGTCGGGACTGAGCGTCGGGCGCACGCCCGAGCCGTAGCGGGCGCTGCGCGTAAAGCGGTCGCCCGACTCCAGCACGTACTCTTCGAGCTGGTACTGTGGGAATTGGGCATTGTACTGCCAGTCCCCGCTACGCCGCGCATACCAGATGCTCAATCCGTCCGGCGACGGGGCAGCCCCCGTGAACTTGGTGCCGTTGGCGTCATCAATAGGCGTCAGGCCTGAGCCGCCGTCGACATGGAACAGCTTGATGGCGGGCAGGCCGCCCCCGCGGAACTTGCCAATGCTTGCCACGATGTATGTGCCGTCCGGCATCCAATCGGGCGATTCGGCCCGGTTGTCGCTGCCTTTTGAGATCTGCCGGAACGTTGAATCGGCGAGCGACATGGTCCAGATGTTCTGCCCCCCGTCGCGGTCCGAGGAGAACACGATTTCCGTTCCATCGGGTGAATACCGGGGCTGCGAATCGAACGCCAGGCCGCTCGTCAGTCGCTTGGCATCGCCCCCTTCGAATGGCATTTCGTACAGATCGCCGAGCAGGTCGAAGACAATCCGGGCGCCATCCGGGCTGACATCGAGGCTCATCCACGTGCCAGATGACACGTCAAGCGGAATGGTGCGGTCTACCTCGAGCGGAAGCCCTTTGTCCTTGTCCCGGGCTTTTTCCTGGGCACTGTCCTGGGCGGCGGCCGGTGACGCCAAGAGAAGCAGCAGGGCGACGAGTGGGAGGGCGCAGACCGGTAGGATGCGGAATGGACGGGCGTGGTAAGGACGAGTGAGGATTCGAGAGGCGCGGCTCATGGTACAAACGGGATTGGTTTCTGTCGCCTCAGAATACGGTATGCGGTGAACAATGGCAGGACTCGGGAAGGCGATTCGGAAACCGCGTGCTTGTGCTGACGTTATAACGTTATAACCATATGACGTCCCGCCATGGCCACGAAGACCAAAAGATCGACGATTTACCTCGAGTCCCATATCCACAAGGCGCTCCGCTTGAAGGCCGCCGAGCTTGACGCATCCATGTCGGACGTTGTTAACAATGCGCTCCGTGTCATTTTTGACGAGGACGCCCAGGATCTGATGGACATCAAGAATCGCCAGGGAGAGAAAACTGTCTCCTTCGATGACTTCGTACTGGAGCTGAAGGCAAGTGGCCAGTTATAGGATTCTCATCAAGCGGAGCGCGCAGAAGGAAATCAAAGCCGCCGGAACGAAAAAAGACCGGCAATTGATTGTGCGGCGCATCCTGGGACTGGCATTGGATCCACGTCCCCAGGGATGTGAGAAGCTCGCGGGAAGCGATTACTACCGCGTTCGTCAGGGGACATACCGCATCGTGTACGAAATTCAGGACAGCGTCCTGATTGTGTACATCGTCAAGGTTGCGCACCGTAAAGATGTATACAAGCCATAACGAGAAATGAGAATACTGATGAGTTTCCGATATGCCGCCACCGTGACCTCCTTTGCGGTCCTCGGGGACGGTATCGCTATTTCAACAGGTGAAGCGTATGAGTACCGCGTGTTTGATCTGCAGGGTGAACTGCGGCAAATTGTCAGAATGCCAGAGCGGGACCGGCGCATCCAGACGGAAGATATTGATGCGCATGCGCGAAAACAGTACCGAAATATCGACATGACGGAGCGCTACCCGGCATACAGCCAGTTATTGGTCGATTCCGATCGGAATGTCTGGTTGCGTCACCACGTTCGACCGCTCGAAACGGTGCAGCGCTGGGATATTACGGATGAGGCGGGTGTTTTCCTGGGTTCGATCGAGTTCGATACCGGTGTTGAGATAGAACAGATTGGGCGCGACTTCGTGATCGGTGCCCGGACAACGGACGAGGATGTGCCCCAGGTCGCCGTGTGGGGGCTGTCGCGTGGCGGCATGTAACCCAGCCGTCAGGCCGCTTCTGGCAGATGGGCGCAGTTTCATCAGGCCCTAACCCCTCAGCCGCCCAAACGCCTCTGCCGTAAAGAGCTCCACGTCCACAACGCCGAGCGTGTCGCCGACGCGGCCAATCATGATGAATGTCGTGATGACGGCATTGATTTCGAGAAGCTGGCCGTTGTCCCAGTGGGAGCGGAGCCGCTCCCAGAGGGCATCCGATACGTCGTTGGCGTCGCGCGCGGTCTGTTCGACGAGCTCGAAGACGGCCTTCTCGGCGTCCGAGTAGTGTGGGCTCAGCTGCCAGAGCGAATTGGCCATGTCGCCCAGCTTGTCGTCTGACACGCCGAGGTCGCGGGCCAGTTTTTCGTGCGCGCCGTAGCTGTAAAAGCTGCCCATGGCGCGGAGCGTCTTGAGCACGACGAGCTCCTTGAAGGCCCAGTCAATGCGACCAGGGCCGAGCGACTGGATGAGGAAATCCGTGATGCTCCGGCACATTTCCGTGTTCGATGCCAAGGCGCGGACCAGGTTCGGAATGCTCCCGAAATGGGCCTCTGTCCGGTCAAAAACGTCGGCAAGGGCCTCTGGGGCCGTTGATTTGTCAAGTGTGGCTACTGCTGGCATGGTCTATTCTCGGATGGGGCGCTCTCAGGCGCTCTGATTAAGAAGCGAATTGAAGACCCATCGCACACCCTTCTGCGGCGGCGAAACGCCTCCTGCTGCGTTGTCCTTCCTTCGAATAGCGCTGCTATTCGGCGTCAGGACGCCTTGCAGTTGGCATTCCGGCGCTCGCATCTTGGCGCACGCTGGTTCTTCAACTCGCTTCGAGAAAGTGCTCAAGGTGGTGGCGGGCCGCTTTCGATGTGGGCGGCTCGGCGGCGAAGAGGACGGGATCGTGCCCGTGCCAGACTGGCTCGAGCTCGACGCCCATGGCATCGCCGAACTTGCTGACCTGCAGGTAGGCACCGATGGTCGCCACGATTTCCACCACCTGGCCGTCGTCGTAGTGGGAGCGGACGCGCTGCCAGACATCGGCCGGGATGTCCTCGGGGTTGAGGACAACGTGCGCACAGAGGTCGAGGATGGCCACCTCGGCGGGCGTGTAATGCGCGCTGTGCCGGTACTCGACGCCCACAATATCCTGCTGCTTCTCGCGGCTCACCCCAAGCCGCGCACTCACCGCCTCGTGCTGCGTCACGCAGTAGAGGCAATCGCCCATCTTCGTGGCCTTGAGAATGAGCAGCTCTTTCGTAACCCAGTCCACCTGGCCATCGCGCAGGATCTCGAAAAAGATCTCCCACATTTTCTCGGCAATTTCCGGGGCGTTTCCGGTGATCTTGAAGATGTTCAGGACCATCTCGAAACGCGCCACGGTCTTGTCGTAGACCTGTTTCGTGATTGGATCGGCGTCTTCGGGCTCGATGTAGGGTAGTTGTGCCATGGTGATGTCGTGTGGTTTGAATGTCTATCCGAACAGCGTGTGGAGCACGGTGCCCACAATGTCCTGCATGGTGCGCGGCTCGGCGCCGGCTTTTGCCATTGTTTTCAGTCCGCTGCGGCTCGATACCAGGTAGCGGGCGAGCGCCTTCGCGTCGCGGCCCTGCCCGATGTCGCCTTCCTGCTGCGCGCGCCGGACGGCGGCCTCGAAAATGGCTTCGAACTGCGCGAGCCCGCCCGTTACGAGCTCGGCCACTTCACTGTCGCGCTGGGCGAATTCGCTGGCGCAGTTGAGGACGAAGCATCCGTTTTCCGCCGCGCCGCCCGTGAACTCGCTGAACACGTCCTCAATGAACGCGCGGCCGGTGGGGGAAGCGGCGAGCGCCGCATCCATCCGAGAAGAAATCTCGTCCCGGTAGCGGCGAATGGTCTCGAGAAGCAGTGCATGTTTGCTGCCGAACCGCTGGTACAGGCTGCTTTTCGATAGATGCGTCGCCCGGAGCAGGTCCTGCAGCGATGTGCCCTCATACCCGCGCTCCCAGAACAGGTGCATGGCCTGGTCGAGGGCGATATCGGGATCGAATGCGAGCGGTCGGTTCAAGTGGCTGGAGCAGTCGGTTGGATGCGTGCGTTCGTAGTATAGGACCGATCGGTCCAGAAGTGCAAGAGGGCTTGATAGTCTATTGCCGAGGTTGCAGAGCATGGCGTCGGAGCAAACCAGTGTCCTGCTTCGTAACAAATCGACTCCGGTACCTGGGACCGGAGCTTCGCCAGTTGGGTGTGCAGCGCCTGGGTCTCTTCGGCTCGTTTCTTAGAGGCGACTCGCACGAAGGAAGTGACGTAGATCTATTGGTTGAATTCGTCTCCGGTCGGAAGAGCTTCGACAGTTTCATGAATGTCTGCTTCCGTTTGGAAGACACGCTGCAGCGTCACGTCGAGCTTGTAACGATGGAGTCGCTCAGTAAGCACATCGGGCCGCATATTTTAGAGGAAGCCGAGTATGTCACTCTCGCCAGATAGTTAGCCATGGCCTTCAGCGACGAATATCCGTCCGGACTAAGGACCACTGGAACGTATTCTGGCAACGCGCCGACCTGAAATGGCACGGATACGATCATAACCCGCACGTCTCGTCGTTACTGGCTTTTTTCCGCCTTGTAGAGGAGGACCGACACAGCTGTTTTTTCGGGTAGATTCCAGGCGACTTTTCGTACTGATACTCCTCGTCACATCCCGTCGCGCTTCTCGAAGACCATTCGGTAGTGCTCGAAGATTTCCTGCTCAAAACAGATTTTGTTCGGGCTGGTGGTCAGGAGTGCCCGAAGATTCTCATCCGTGAGGTAGCGGGGAATCAGCGACAGGAAGAACGCATATTTCTTCAGGTCGAACTTCCGATACCGTTTTTCCCATTGTGTAATGGTCTCGATGTAATCCAGGCGTCCGCTGCTTCGGCTGACGAGTTCGAATTCGGGAGCGGCGTTCTCAACGACCATCTCGGAGCCGTACGGGAGCCAGGAACCCGGAAATTGCCGAGTCAGCAGGGCCAGTACGTGGGCAGCAGACCCTTTCTCGGCATGGATGTCTATCTCGTCGATATCGATCATGTTTTTGCCGAAAACCATGGTCTGCAGGAACAGGCGCCCGCCCGGGGGGAGAAGGCTGCTGACCGTTTTGAAGAACTTCCGATATACCTCCTCCTGCCTCCCTGCCCGGTAGTCCTCGATGGAACAGAAGTGTTCAAAAGCTCCAAGCGATGCGACGGCGTCAAATGTGCCAAAATCGTCGGGAGTGACCTCCAGGCAATTTTTGATGTGGACGTCGAGGCCATTCTTCTGGCATGCCTTGGCCTGTCCGTCAGATAGCGTCAGGCCTACGCACGTCGCCCCGGCCGTATGCGTGATGTAGGAGACCAGCGGACCCCAACCGCATCCCATATCAAGAACGCGACTACCAGGCGTGATATTCAGGTTCTCGACAATGTATTGGTGCTTTTTTGCCTGCGCCTCTTCGAGGGACAGCGTGAAGTCGCCATTGTACATGGCCCCACTGAAGTCGCCGGACTCTCCCATGCTCTGGCGAAAAATGGTGTCGATCGTCGTGTAGGTGAAATCCAGATCGTGTTTATCAGCCATTGTTATCGTCCAGTCTGGTGGCGCGCGTTCTACCGCGAGTAAAATGATTCGGAACTTTTCGTGTTGAGACGCGGGAGAAAGTTGCTGCTCGGTATGATCTATTCACGGGAGGATACCGTGCACTTCGGCGCAAGCTATCGTAGACTGCTGATTCAGGTTCGGATAGTCGCGGTGCCGCTCAACGTTTCGTAGATCGTGCGGCCGTTTTTGGCGGCGAAGACCTGTAGGATGAAGAGGAGGGCGAGCCCGCAGGGCACATAGATGCCGAGCATCCATCCGGCCGGGGAGGTTTCGCCGGTCATCATGAAGCCCGGGTTGAGGTGCATGTGGGTGTGGACCATCTCCCAGGGGAGAAACTTGACGGCGTTGCGCAGCAGGCGCTGGCTGAAGGAGGCCATGCCACCATCAGCGGCGACCCTGCCACGTCCATCGGCAACAACACGCAGCCCGAGCCGCCGTTTGCCCCACGATGCCTTGCGCGGCGTGCCTTCCATGAGCGCGAAGTACATCACGATCGGCAAGGTGAGCGTAGAAAAGCCCACCAGGTGGCGAGCGACGTAGGATGTGCCCATAGCCCCGTGGAACGGAATAATGGCATTGACGGCAAACGACAGGAGCGTAAGTACAATGATCCATGCGTAGACGACCAGCATGTCGAGCAGCATGGCGCCTGTTCGGCGGAGCGCAAGGGAAAGGGCAGGAGATGGCATATCAGTTCTGGCTACCCCTGCCGCCACGACCGGTCGACGTCGACGATGTGTGGATGCACACGCAGCGCCTGGTCGTTGATACCGGCGAGGTAGAGGCCATCGAGGGTGCGCACGCGCGAGAGGGCGACGTAGCCCTGGCCGAATTCGAAGGTGCGCGAGAGGTTCATGTAGGCCGAGCCGAGCGACATGCCCTGGCTCTTGTGGACCGTAATGGCCCAGGCCAGACGGAGCGGGACCTGGCGGATGAGGGCGTTTTCGTCGGCGCCCTCGTCCATGCGCCATTCGGCGGGTTCGACTTCGATGAGCTGCCCGTCGTCGGTTTCAACGATCGGTAGCCCGTCGGCATCGTCCTGGAATTCGACGACGGTACCGGTGGTGCCGTTCACGAAGCCGGCCGTGAAATCGTTGCGCGTGAACATGACGCGGGCGTTCACTTTGAGCTCAAGCGTTTCGGGCGAGAGGCAGCCGCGGGCGAGGGCCTTGGCGAGCGGCGTCGGGCCTTCCCACTCCATCTTGAAGCGGTGGGCATCGCCGGGGAGTGCGGCGAGCAGGCGGGCGTTGTCCTTGTCGACGTCGCGGTTATGGGTGAAGAGCTTTGGGACATCTTTCGGCGTCTGCTGCGTGAAGCGCGTGGCGAGTTCCTGCTTCTCGTCGTCATCGACCGTTTCGTCGCGGATGGCCGAGAGTATGCCAAGGTAGTTGCGGTCCGAATGCCGGTGCTGCTCGGTGAGGTAGCAGACCTGGAGGTCGGCTTCCATCCAGGCGGGAGAGGAGAAGGCAAAGATGGTGGTGTCGCCGCCAGCGCTTCCGAACAGGTCGGGGCGCGCCATCTCGGCGGGGTCGCGCTTCTGGACCGGGGGCAGCTGAAAAAAATCGCCAACGAGCACGATCTGCAGGCCGCCGAACGGTTTCTTGTTGCCCTTCAGCGTCTTGCAGGCCTCATTGATAGCGCTGAGCGTGCCGGACGAAAGCATGGAGACTTCGTCGATGATAAGCACGTCCGTGCGGCGGGCGCGCTCGACGAGACGCCCCGTCTTCCCGAGTCCCCGCAGGTCCGCGGCCGAAAGCCGTTCCTTGACGCCGATGCCGCTCCACGAGTGAATGGTCATGCCGCCGAGGTGGGTGGCGGCAATACCGGTCGATGCCGTGATACCCGCGGTCAGCCCCCTGGTACGCAGCCAGTCAATGAACGCGCCGATAGTGTGGGTTTTGCCGCTGCCAGGTGCGCCGGTCAGAAATACGTTGGCGCCGGACTGCAGGAGGTGGAGGGCTTCTTTCTGTGTCATGCGGGAAGATACGGTTGTCGGCACCGCGCGGCCAGATTGCGCGGAAGGCTGGGGCGGAGCGCAGACGGTCGGTAACGGTGGCCAGGGCGGCAGCGGGCTACAAACGCAAAAGGGGCGGGGCCTTCCGGCCCCGCCCCTCGGCGCTTTTTCGCCGGTACGGTTCGCGCGCTTCAGCAGCGCGTGTCGCCCGCGAGCGATTACTTCATGAGCACAACCATCCGCGTGAACGAGTGCTCACCCGCGCGGAGGCGGACAAGGTACGTTCCGGAGGGCAGGTCCTCGGCCGTCCAGCGGGCGTGGTGCTCGCCAGCCTGCAGCACCTCGTCGACGAGTGTTGTGACCTCACGGCCCAGCATGTCGTGGACGGTCACGTTCACGTACTCGGAGTTCACGAGGCGGAACGGTACGGTCGTCTGCGAGGCAAACGGGTTCGGGTAATTCTGATCCAGTCCGAAGGACGTGGGCAGTTCGCCGCCGACGAGAACGTTCTCGACTGACGTTGAAATGCTCTGTCCAATGTTGTGGTTCAGGAACACACCCTGTCCGTCCGTGCCAATCACGAGCGTCTGCGAGAGTTCGTGCACGGCAAACGCGATGACCGGGATGTCACCGAGCCCGAGATCCGTCCAGTCGCCGGTCAGGCTGTCATACATCACGAGACCCGCGTTCCATGTGCCACCGTAGATGTTGTTGCCAACAAACTCGATGGTGCGGAACTGGAAGTCCTCGCTGCCATTGCCGACGAGCGCCCACGTGAAGGTCGGGAACTGGCCCGCGCTGTCGTAGCGGTACACGCCCCGGTTGGTCGCCGCGTAGAGCGCACCGTCCGGACCGAACTGCAGGTCAAACCCGTTAGGATCGGCCAGGCCGTTTGCAACCGAACCAATCTGCGTCCACGTTGCGCCAGCGTCGGTGCTTTCGTAGACACCATCGCCGAGCGTTCCTGCCACTATGTGATCGGAATTGGCCGGGTCGATACGGATGGCCCAGACCGGCTGGATGAACGACTGGAGCTGCGTCCAGGAGTCACCACCGTCGGTCGAGACCACGATGCTTCCCTCACCCGAGAGGTTGGCACCAGCGTAGACGATGTCTTCGTTGTTCGGATCGACTGCAATCGAGATGATCTGGCGGGTCGGGAAGCCAACGAGCTCCCAATCCTGGCCGTTGTTGGTCGAGCGCCAGATGCCGCCCAGACCGTCGGCCCAGATACCGATGAACAGCGTACCGTCCGACGTGCGGTCAATGGCGAACGTCCACAGGTTCTCCAGGCCACGGTTCATGCGGGCCCAGCAGTTGCCGCCGTCGCTTGAGAAAAGCACGCCGTATCCGAAGCTCGCCGCCCAGATGTTTCCATCTTCGTCAATGACCATGTCCTGGATGACCGCGTTCGTCATGAAGTTGGCCACCTGGTGACTCATGTCCGGAATGCCGTCGAAGTCCGTATCGACAATCAGATAGATGCCTTCACCGGGTGCACCGGCGTAGACTTCGCCCTGGGCACCGGCCGCCATCGAGGCCACCGTGAAGATGGGCAGGTTGCCGATCGATTCCCAGTTGCCACTGATCTGGTTGTAGAAGTAGGCACCTGACTCGCGCGATCCAGCAAGAATTTCGCCGTTGCCACCGAGGCCGAAGGACTCGATGGGGTCGCTGTCAAGGCCCATTCCGAACTGGATCCAGCTGCCGCCACCGAAGACGTAGACGCCGTCGGAGTTCGTGCCAGCCAGCACCATACCAGCTGGGGTCACGATCATCGCGTTGATCTTGCCAATCGGCAGGCCGTTGTTCACGTCTGTCCACGTGCCGCTTTCGAACTTCCATGCGCCCGCCGCCGCCGAGGCCGCGATGAGGCGGGAGTTCGCGTCGTCATAGACGAGCGAGAGCACCTGGTCGCCGAACGGATCGGCCGGGAGCGTCGCTGTGGCGCCGGTTCCCAGATCGACCGTCATGACCTTCTTGTCGGCCGCCGCATAGAGCACGTTGTTCACTTCGTCCAGGTCAAGATCCTCGATCTTGTTGGTACCGAGGCGGTACTTGCTCCACGTTTCGCCGCCATCCACTGAGCGCCATACGCCGTCGCCGAAGGTCGATGCAAAGATGGCGGAGCCATCTGCAAGACCTACGATGTCGGTCACAGCCGCATTGTTGTTGGACTGCATGGCGACCGGCCAGTTCTGACCCTGGTCGTTCGAGATGTGCACGCTGCCGATCTGCGAGCCTGCGAGCACCACGTTGGCGTTCGGCTCGTAGAAGAGGGCGTTGATGGTGCCAATGTCGGCGCACTCGGCGCGTGTGATGTCACCAGCCGCGCCCGGGCCACGCGACTCGACGAGTGCATTGTCCTGGTCATCTTCGTCGGGCACACCGTTGCCGGGTGTCGAGTCAATGTCCGGCTGATCCACAGCCACGACCTGGGCAATGTTCTCAATCATGTTCGTGATCACAACGGTCGTCGTAATGGTCAAGACTTCCGTCTGACCCGCTTCGAGCGTACCAATCGTCCAGTAGCCGAGCTTCGACGGGTCGTAGCTGCCTACCGACGGGTTGGAGGACACGAACTGGAGACCGACCGGGATGATGTCGCGGACAATGACGCCCGTTGCCGTGCCAGGACCCTGGTTCCGAATTGTAATAGTGAAAGTTACATTTTCGTTCAGGGCTGGAGCCGACGTATTGACTTCCTTGACGAGCTCGAGGTCAACGGTCGTCAGCTGCGGATCATAGAAGTATCCGAAGTCGGCGTCGTCGAACTGCTCGTTCGAGGTCAGGTTGACAGTCATCGGGTCGTTGCCGGTCGAGAGCACGAAGCCGAAAGGCACCGTGTCGTCACGGACGTCCACGCAGTAGTCGCCAGCCGGCAGGCCGGTGAAGAGGTATGCTCCGTTCGGCTGCGTCGTACGCAGTGCAATCGGGGCGCCGTTCGGGCCACACGCGCCAGCGTAGAGCCGCACGAGAATGCCACCGAGACCCTGCTCACCCGCATCCTGGAGGCCGTTGTTGTTGGCATCCTGGAATACGAAGTCACCAATCGATGCGCCGCTGGACGGCGGGTCCTGTGTGATTTCGACCGTCGCGCAGTCGGAGTCATCTTCCTGGTTCACACCGTTACCCGGCGTGGAGTCCGTATCGTCGCCGCCAGATGCTGTGCCTACTTCGGCGCAGTTTTCGGCCTGTCCGGCGCCCGTGGCCTCGGCTACGACGGTGATCTGTACGCTGGCGCCAGGCGCCAGGCTTGCCACCGTCCATTTGATCTGGCCGGTTGCATTGTTCACCAGTACGCCAGCTGCGGGCGTTACCGACTGGATCTGGATAAGGGCGTTCGGGAACGTGTCCCAGACCTCGATACCTGTGGCGGCCACGTCAGCATCACTGCTGTTCGCGAGCGTGAGGGTGTAGGTGATATTGCCACCCACCTGCACCGCGGCCACGTCGGCAGACTTCGTGAGGCTGAGGTCGATCTCGTCCGGATCCGGGCCACCGCCACCGGCGAAGAACCCGAAGTTGTTGTTCGCATCCACGAGACCGAAGCCTGCGAAGAAGGCGAGCTCGATGTTGTCCGTCGTGAGCGAGGCGTTCGCCGGGTAGCTTCCCGGGAAGTCGGTCTCGATCACGAAGTGACCAACGGTCGGGATGGCGACGGAGTATGTACCGTCACCGGCCGTGACAACGCTGTCAAAGAGCGGCTCTCCACCTTCCCGGACGCCGTTGCCATTCAGGTCGCGGTAGACATTCACTGTCACACCGCCCTGGCCGCTTTCGCCGCCTGACAGGAAGCCGTCCTGGTTCGTGTCAAAGAAGACGGTGCCAGAGAGCTCATTCGCGCCGGGATCGACAGGAGGAGTCGTGACGCAGGCCTGGTTGTTGGCCGCATCAGCATCCGTCTCGTTCATGCCCGTCAGCTCGACGCAGTTCTCGAACGCATCCGGTGCCGGGTGCGCCGTGAAGAGCCAGTCGCTGGTCGACTTGTGCGAGAGCGTACCATTGCCGTTGTGTTTGATCCATCCCCATCCGGAAATGCCATCAAACCCGCGGTGCCCGTTGTCGCTGTCCTCGTCGCCAAGGCGGAACGAGAAACCATTCGCGAA
Source organism: Bacteroidota bacterium (assembly GCA_029262835.1). Classification (GTDB taxonomy): domain Bacteria; phylum Bacteroidota; class Rhodothermia; order Rhodothermales; family UBA10348; genus 1-14-0-65-60-17. Next base: position 4,915 of record JAJCYQ010000055.1, on the reverse strand, counting down.
CTTCGGAGCCAACTCGTAGACCTGGTTCGCCGAGAAGTGTGTCGTCGTGTAGCGCGGAATGATGGTGCCGCGGTCGCTTTCGACGCTCACAATCAGGTCGTCATCGCCGGGGGCCGGCGTTACCGTCCCGTCGTAGATGAACTGAACGTCCCACATGCCAGCGAAATCGTACCCGCTGCCCGAGTCGCGACCGCCCCAGGTCTGGCCGTAGATCACGATCGTCTGGCCGCCGTCTTCAATGCGCATGCGCATGTCGGACTGGGCGTGCTCGAAGTCGAACGTGATGGGGCCGAGATTGCCGAACAGCTTGTCAAGACGCAGCCCGTAGAAGGGCGGGTTCACCGCGCCATCCGGGTGGTTCTGCAACTTGTACACGCCGTCCTGAAGGAAGCCGCCGGTGTACGTGCCTGTCATCCAGTCGACTGTGACGGTGACCGTGATCTGGGTCGATGCGCTCGCCGCGAGCGTACCCACCGTCCAGGTCAGGACATGGGCGTTCGCGTCGTAGGACGTTGTGCCCGTTGCGCTTACAAACTCGACTCCGTAGGGGAGCGTATCGGTCAGCTCGACGCCACTGGCATCCGCGCCGCCGATGTTGGTTGCCGTCAGCGTGTAGGAGAACGTATCTCCCAGATCAACAGATGCCTGGCTCGAGGACTTCTCGACCTTGATGTCGGGGTCGCCCTGCGGAGCGTCCGGCTGGTAACCGAAGTCCGCATCCAGAAAGTCCTGTCCTGCGGCGAGCGTTACCGGCTCGGGATCGTTGTTCGTTGTGAGGTTGAGACCAGCGGGGACGGTCGCGTCGACCACATCCACGCTGTAGTCACCGGCTGGCAGCGCATCGAAGAGGTAGTTGCCGTTGGCGTCTGTCGTCGTGACTTCGACGAGCTGGTTGCCATTGTCGGTGTAGAGACGGACGTCGACGCCGGGAATGCCAGCCTCGCCGCCATCCTGCACCTGGTTGCCGTTCGTGTCTTCAAAGACCGTGTCGCCGATGGAGCCGAGCGGGGCCGGGTCTTCGGTGCACGTGACAATGCGGGCTACGGCGCCGCTACCAGGCAGCTCGACGGTAATCTTGCGTACGCCGGTGGCCGTGAAGGGCACAACCTGGATGCTGTTGTCGCCGAGCGCCAGGATCTGCTGGGTCTCGATTACATTGTTGTTGGCGTCGTAGGCCGTGATAATCCCCGCGACTTCAACGTTGTCGACGTCCAGAATGTGGACTTCGGCGAGCTTCTTGTCCGAGTCGAACTCGAAGATGAGCGTACCGCCATTGGCGTTGTCGTCGGGATCATTGCTGTCTCCGTCCTCGGAAATGATGAGGACGTTGCCGAGCGCGGCGCTGTTGGCGCCAGGCTGGTTCAGGCCACCACCGTTGCCTTCGCCAGGGCCACCGAAGTCTTCGTTCGGCGCGCCGAGGTCAGGGTCGCCGCCGGTCGGATTACCCGCGTCGAACAGCATGGCGGGCTTGTTCGGGTTGTTGGTCGATACCGTCATGCCGAACGCGGCAAACTGGTTCGTGATGATGGTGCCGGGCGCGAGGGCCTGGCCGTCGCCGTCGGTCTCAAAATCGATCTCGGGGAGGCACTCGCCAACCGGGTCGCCGCCGTCGCCGTCATCGCCGTCGTCATCGCCGTCGTCATCGTCGCCGTCATCGCCGTCGTCATCGCCGTCGTCATCGCCGTCGTCATCGCCGTCGTCATCGCCGTCGTCATCGCCGTCGTCATCGCCGTCGTCATCGCCGTCGTCGTCGCCGTCGTCATCGCCGTCGTCATCGCCGTCGTCATCGCCGTCGTCATCGCCGTCGTCATCGCCGTCGTCATCGCCGTCGTCGTCGCCGTCTTCTTCGCCGTCGTCGTCGCCGTCGTCGTCGCCGTCGTCATCGCCGTCGTCGTCGCCGTCGTCGTCGCCGTCGTCGTCGGGAAGATCTGCGTCGCAGAAGTCAATGTTGGAAATCGCCTTGGCCGCAGGGCCGGACGTGCCGTTCGGGTGCGTCCAGGAATTGCCGGAGAAGGGATAGAACATGTTGCCCGCTTTAACAACGGCATTCTCTACTTCCCGGTCGAGCGTAAAACCAATGTACTCGCCGGGCGAGTCGTCCTTCTCGATCCAGGACAGGATGGTCACTGTTTCGCCGTCGACCTCAACGGTCACGCCGTGAGTACCGATGTCACCGCCTTCGAGCTTGCAGGTGTCTTCATCGTCCGAGTCGCCATTCGGGGACGAGCAGAGCGCGTTGCCGTTCTTCTCAATGGCACCGGTAACGTAGAAAAGCCCCTTGTCGGGGTCGTTCGATACGTTGTCGTTCTCGTCGCCGTCATCCCATTCATCCTGCTGGGCAGCATCCATGCCAACAACAATGGGCTGCGAGCAACTGACGTGGAACGCAATCACGTTCACGTCGCTGTCCTTGCTGCCGCCTGCCGTGGCTGCGTCCCCGCCGTCGTTTTCGTCGAGCACGACAATGTGCAGGTTGTTGCCGTCGAACTCGTTGTTTTTCTGGTCGCCGGTAAAGGCAAACAGCTGGCCAGGGGACAACACTTCATCAAAATAGATGGTTCGGTCGCTGGCTTTGCCTTTATCCGTTCGGACAACAACGCGCGCCGGTGTGCTGCCGTCGTAGCGCAGCATGACGGTCACGACTTTTTCGTCACATTCGTTGCAGTCGGTCAGAGACCGGTCGCCGTTGGCCGCGCCCAGGGCAGCGTGCGCCTGGAGCGGCACGGCCATGAGGAGCGCGAGGAGAACCGGCACGAAGGCCAGCTTGCGGAGGGTGTCAGTAATGAAGGGACGCATGGTCTTTTAAGCTTTGTGATGAAATCAGCCCGCACATGGGACTGCGGGTCGCTCATCATCAATAGCCGTGCCAATTTGCTGAAAACGTCTTTTATGGGCTCTCAGGAGTGTTTTGCAACGAGAGCCATGCGTTCCGTGTCTCACTATGGATCCCGTAATTGACTTTTCTGAAACGCGCGGGTAGCTTGGCCCTGTTCACCCAACACATTGCCATGCTCCGCGTACTTCTGGTCATTTCTGCGCTCGTGTCTGCTGCCCTGGCGTGGGCGCTGCCCATGCCTGTTTTATATGCCGTTGCCGCCGGACTACTGGTGATTGCGGGCGTTCTGGTATCGGTCGCCATGCGACGTCGCCACAGCGATGTTCCAGAGGTCTATTCCGAGCTTCCCGAGCAGGATGACGACGATCTGGCATCGCTCGGAATCATTGACATCAAGCCGAAGAGCCGATCTGCTGCGGGTCCTTCGGCGTCGACACCTGACGAGGCCGGCGAGGAGGAGTCGAGTGGAGATGGCACCACGGCCGACGAGCGCGCGAACGAGGCCGAGGCGGCATCTGGTGCGTCGAGCCCAGCCCGGGAGCCGTCCGCCCCTGGCGTCATGGAGCCGGCCGATCCCTACCGGGCGGAAGTGGCGGCCGCACCAGTGGTTGGCAAAGCCCGTACGCGCCCCCCGCGCGCCCGGATCATGGTGGCAGAAGCCTCATCGAGCCGCGGTAATGAGATCCTCGTACCAGCGCTCCGCTCGCTGAGGGCATCGGTCGATGCCTATACGGTGTGTCTGTTGCGCCAGGAAGAAGCTCCGCTGCGTTACCATGTCGAGGCCATGGTGAGCCAGAATTCCTACGCCCGCAGTGGCGGCAGCTTCGCCACGGCCGATCCGCTCATGGCGGGCCACCGCACGCTCGTACCCATCGTCTACCCGCGCATTGGGCCGAACGGCTTCTCGAAGCAGAAACTGGGCTATTATCATGAGCCTATCAATGTGCGGCAGGTCGCCATGGTGCCCATTGCATCGAAGAAGCGGCCCGACGTGTTCATTCTTCTGGTCGATACGGTGCACGACGGTGGCCTTGAAAGCGCAGCTGTTCGTGTGCTTCTGGAGCAGTACGGCCGTCTCATGGCGGTCCTTCTGGATACGGCCGCCGACGGGGATCTGGCGGAAGGCGGCGCCGACCACGGTAAGCCGCGCCGGGAAATCATTGCCGACGAAATGGAGCGCTCACGCTCCATGGGGCACGACCTCTCGCTCGCCCTCGTTCTCCTGAACAAGGCAGAGGATGGTGGGGTCCCGGAAGAGCAGTTGGAAGATCTGGAGGTGCGTTTTGAGGGTCGACTCCGGGAAATCGCCCTCGATGCCCGGATTGAGCGCTTCGGAGAGCTGACGTTCGGCGTGTTCTACCACGGCGAGCGTGAAAGCGTGGCCGCGTGGGCGGCGCGCATCCAGGAGGCGTTCGACGAGGAGGAGGCGCCGCTCGATGGCGGGGTCAGTATTGGTGTTGTGATCTGCGGCGAACAGCACGGTGGACCCGATTCGCTGCGGGCTCATGCCACCGCCGCCCTGCAGTCGGCCTTCGAGACGGGCGAGTGCACCATTGTCGAATAGAACGTGATGTATGTCAGTATCATTCTCGATGGCGTCGGCATAGGGGAGGCGCCCGACGCCGCCGCGTACGGCGACGCGGGGAGCCACACGCTGGGCCACGTACTGGCGGCCTGCCGCCCGTCGCTGCCCAACCTGGAGCGCCTGGGGCTGGGCTGCATTGCGGCGCTCGATGGTGTGCGGTGCGGCCAGGCCCCCGCTGCTTCGTACGGCCGGATGCAGGAAGTATCGGCTGGCAAGGATTCTACAACGGGCCACTGGGAGCTCGCCGGCATCCGGCTGGCCGAGCCGTTTCCGACGTACCCGGAAGGCTTCCCGGCCGAGGTTATTGAAGCATTCCTGCGCGAGACCGGATGCCGGCGAGCCCTCGGTAATCGCCCGGAGTCGGGCACGGTGGTTATCGATGCGTTCGGAGCGGAGCATCTGGCCACGGGCGATCCGATTGTGTATACGTCGGCCGACAGTGTTTTCCAGATCGCCGCGCACGTGGACAAGGTCCCGCTCGAGACGCTCTATGC
>JAJCYQ010000054.1 GCA_029262835.1 Bacteroidota bacterium | reverse complement strand
GATGGCGGCCTCTGGGCGAGCCGCCCCTTCCCCGTGAGTCGCCGTGTCACTGCGGTCCGCGGCCAGGGGCCTCGAGGAGCGTCAGCGCCTCAGCGTGCCGGCTGGGTCGATTCGGCTACCTTCCTCGTTGGTGCGAGCCAGAGGCGTCCCGCGGCCGACACGGCATCTGCAGATCCCACTCAACTCACGCGACCAGCAACAACCTCGACCCGGCCGACTGCCGCGGCTCACCAAGCAATCACCGGCTCTTGCGGGCGGGCATCTCAGTGAGCTCAGGCCCCCGTCGCTCCGAGCCCCCCGCGTGACGAGTCCGCCTCAGTGCCCAGGCCCCTTGACGGCTGCGCTCGTCAATCGCGGGCGGCGCATCAACCGACGTCCCAAGTACCCGATCATGTACATCGCCACGGCATTCGTTACGACGACCGGGACCAGTGGCAAGGCAAAGACCACAGCGAGGCTAGGTACGAACCCCGTCACAGCCGCTAGCAGACCTAGCAAGATCAGCGCTACTATGCATCTGCATCGGTGGCTCCTTCTGAGGCCGGAGTTAGGTGGTACTAACCCCATATGTCTCAGAAGAGCCCCGATGTGAACAACCTACTTAGAAAACACAACTAGCAGTGCCCCAAGTCGCGCGACCGTGCGACCACGCGTGGGCCTCTTCGCCGACAGCGCCCGCGAAGAGTGGCCGACTGGCTGAGTGTCGATCTCCATGGTGCACAAACCTAGCCGCCGCTGACGATGACCGTCAATCCGAGCACCCGACACCGACGGAGCCCCCCCCCCGCACTACCTGGGCGATCTGAGCAGGCGAGCCACACTCTCGTGGCCGCTGGATTCGGCAAGATCCAACGCCGTGACGCCGTTCGGGTCGACAATGGTTCGATCGGCGCCAGCAGCAAGCAGTTCGGATACCACCCCTTCGTGACCGTTCATCGCCCCGACCATCAAGGCGGTAAGCCCCGCACCCTCCCCATCATCGTTTCCTGCGGCTTGCAGGTCCAGATCAGCCCCGGCCCGCGCCAGCATTCGCACGATTCCGACGTGTGCCTCTCCAGCGGCGAGCATCAGGGCGGTCGCCCCGTACTCGGGTTCCACGGCATTCAAAGCGGCCCCTGCCTGGATCAGTGCCTCGGCAATTTCGGTATGATCATCCCCGGCAGAATCGATCAGGAGAGTGTATCCGCCCTCCGTTCTCGCATCCGGGCTCGCTCCGAGGCCCAGGAGCCGGCGAACAGAGTTCGCGTCACCGGCCTCGACGGCCTGTTCCAACTCGAACTGCACCACGGTGCGCGGATTCTCGGATGTAATGATCACTCGCTGGCCCGCTTGCGGACGCGGACCGTCGCCGGTTGCCGCAACCTCCGCAAACCCTTCCCCGACGTGGGTCACCTCCCAATTGCCGGCGATTGGGACATCACCGACGCCCGGCACGACTACGAGGATCTCGACCTGATCACCGATATTGGGTAGGAGCTCGGAGTCGAAGGTGACCCTGACGCTCGTACCGGAGACCTCGACCACGGTTCCCTCGATCTCGGCCGCCAGGCTGAAGGGGACCAGACCCAGCACGAAGAAGACCGAGAGGCCCGCCGGTAGTTGTCTTGTGGCTGACCACGATCGGATGGGATTCCTCATCGGAAGAAGAAAGTGTACACGACCGTTTCGTCACCCGGACGGTTGAGCACGCCCGAGAAGCGCTCTGCGACTCGACCGCCCTCCAGCCGGACCAGAACCTGCCAGGGCACCTGGCCGCCGCCGCCGAACTCCCCGCGGCCGTAGTAGTGGACGACCACCCGGTACTCACCCCGAATCGCCCGGGTCATCGTGATGTGCTCCGGCCCGTCACGCACCGTGTTGTCCACGTCCAGTTCGGCGCCCGCCGAGCTCACCTCGTCGTCGAAGTAGACGTGATCTCCATTGGGCAGGTAGAGGTGCAGATCGATGTCGGCGGGGCCATCCCAGGTGAGCTGGATCCAGATGTCGGCGGAGGCGACGTTGGCCTCGACCGTGACGCGGTTCGAGAAGGCGGTGGAGCTGAGGAAGGCCTGGATCGAGTTCTGCCCCCGCACGAGCGGCACCATCGTCCTGAACCGGCCGTTCTCCACCGAGACCTGGCGTTCCTCGCCGTTGACCACGAGAGTGATCCGCTCGGCCCTCGGGTCCGTCACTTCACCGGCCACCGGTATGACCCGATCACTGGTGACGAGGCCCGACCGGGGCTCGGTCAGGGTGACGCCACCGGTGCCGTTGCGCGTCTCGCGTTCGACCACGATCGGATTGTCCGTCTTCCAACGGTTGCTGCCGTCGGCGCAGAACGTCATCTCGAGCTGGCAATCGCCGCTGCGATTCCCGCACGATGCGAGTGCCGCGACCCTCGCAGCGTCCACACCCGCACCACGCTGAGTGAAGCTCCACACCCCGCCGGGGGCGCGTGCGTACGCGGCACAGCCGGTGAACGCGCCGCGGATTCCGCAGTCCGTGGCGTTCTCCTCGCATCCCGCCAGCGCCACGGACTCGGCGTCCTGCTGCGAGGACTTGCTCCAGCTCCGTGACCACGTGCCGGGATCTGACGTCGAGGAAGCGAACGCGGCCCACGCGTTGGCCACAGGGTTATCCGTCTTCCAACGGTTGCTGCCGTCGGCGCAGAAGGTCATCTCGAGCTGGCAATCGCCGCTGCGATCCCCGCACGATGCGAGCACCGCAGCTTTCGCGGCGTCCACACCTGCACCACGCTGACTGAAGCTCCACACACCGCCGGGGGCGCGTGCGTACGCGGCACAGCCGGTGAACGCGCCGCGGATTCCGCAGTCCGTGGCGTTCTCCCGGCATCCCGCCAGCGCTACGGACTCGGCGTCCTGCTGCGAGGACTTGCTCCAGCTCCGCGACCATGTGCCGGAATCTGACGTGGAAGACGCGAACGCTGCCCACACTTCGGGAGGCGGTGGCGGCACGATAGGCGTCTCCGTCGTCCAACGGTTACTGCCGTCGGCGCAGAACGTCATCTCGAGCTGGCAGTCGCCTCCGGTCGCTCGGCAACTCTCGATCACCGCACTCTCTGCGGCGGCCACGGTGTCTCTCCAGCTGATGCTCGATCGCCCG
>JAJCYQ010000053.1 GCA_029262835.1 Bacteroidota bacterium | reverse complement strand
CTGCTCGAGCGGCACGAACTCCTTGATGTCGATCGAGTGCGTTGCCTTGAACAGCACCTCTTCGAGTTCTTCCTCGGTGAAGATCACGTACTGGCCTTTGGCGAACTCGTAGCCCTTCACCAGCTCACCGCGCTCGACGAGTTCCTCGGTGGTCGGGTCCTGATAGCGCATGCGCACGCGCGACCCGGTCGCCGGATTAATCCAGTTCAACCCGATCCGCGCGCCGGTCACGGTGGTGGAGTAAAGCTTCACCGGAATCGCCACGAGGCCGAACGAAACTGTCCCTGTCGCCATTGCTCTAGGTGCCATGGGCTCGACTATAGCATTGCCTAGCCGATACCAGCCATTGACAAAGATGGTCACCTGCGGCTAGCGAAGTACAGAACTCGGAGTCGCCGTGGCCTTCTCTGTGCCGCTGTCCGCAAGGGCCTGCCGGCAGCCCTAGGGGTCGTCGGGTCCCCGACCGGCGGGCAGCCGTAGTTCAGGGAGCCACAGTTCGAGCGTGAGGTTGTAGTTCTCGTCTTCGCGTGCGACCAAGATGTACTTGCCCACCCATTGGGAGAGCAGGTCATCGACCATCGCGCGCGTCACTAACCGCTGGGTGACCGGGTCGATGACCTCGATCATCGAGTCCCATCGAGCGTGGTGCGCGTTGGGCCCCTCCGGCGCGAGTCTGCCGGCACTGCTCTCGGGTCGGGTCAGATCGAGGTCAGGGTCAGGGGCCCGACGGACCGTGCCGATTAGCCAGAGTCGATTCGTGTCGTCCACCCGAACGCCGTTCAGCGCGGAGGGCGCTTCGACCCGATAGTCCTCCGGCGAAACCTCGGGCCAGTCGACCCACCAGTCCGGGCGGCCCGACAGCGAGGCCAGTAGCTCTCCGTTGCGTGTGTATCGCTTGAGGCCCCAATCGACCGCACGAGCGACCCAGAGCGTGCCGGCCGTGTCCATGGCCGCGTGGGCTATGCTCCGCCAGTAGCTGTCGCGCCGATCGAATCGGGCGTTCGAGATGCCGAAAGACGCGATAATCTCCCCGTCGGGGCTCACCGCATGGAGCGGCTGGCCCGCTCCCGCGCCGTGGCGAATCACCGCCGGCCGAAAGTAGGGTTCCGTCGGCGAGATGAAGAGGGCCCTGCCCGCCACACTGGGCCGGAGCGTTGGCACGGTGCGCAGCAGCTCTAGGTTGCTGGAGTAGATCGTCAGAGTCGAGTCGCTGTCCTGGACGTAGATGTTGTCCGAGGGATCGACGGAGATCCCGATAATCCCCTCGAATTCGCCTGGACCCTGGCCCTTACGGCCGAGGACTCGTAGTAGACGGCCGTCGAGGTCGAAGATCCGTACACTGGTCGACGAGCAGTTGTCGGACTGATAGATCCTGTCGCGGCTATCGACAGCTAGCCACGAGGGAGAACACACAACCCTCTCGGGATCATCCCGTGCGCCGATCCTCGCGACCATCCGGAGGTCGATGCTGCAGTCCGGGCAGGAGGCCTCGAAGTTGATGGAGACGCTCTCTTGATTGCCCGCGATAGCGATCGTCTCTGCGGTGGCCGCGACTGCAACCGCGACCAGCAGGAACGCCAATGCGGAGGAACGCTTGGGCATAGTCGCCTCCTTGTCGGGCGGTGTCGACGACATCTGCGGAACGACGATCGAGTATGAGCTCCCCTTGTGGGTAAGAACAGCAGCTGGCCGAGCCTTACGGAGAACTAGTGCCGCACAGCACGTGCAACGCGCGACTCAACGTGCCGAAACGCAAGTCTCAATAGGCTTTGATGGAAAATAAAGCAGGTTATAATTATCTTAAGTAGATCGGATACGCAGAGTGTAAGTTTCTAATATGAGACCAAGAAAGCTCCCACCCGCGGCGGCTCGCCGGGCCGTGCGTCAGCTCGACACAGCGCGGATGCAGGCTCACGTACCCGCACGCCCATCCAGGGGATGGGTGCATGCGATCCGCACAGCCCTGGGCATGACTCATGCGCAACTGGGCCGACGACTCGGTGTTGGACGCCAAAGTGTCGCCAGCATCGAGGCCAACGAGGTGGCGGGCACCGTGCGGATGGCCAGTTTGGAGCGAGCTGCCGATGCCCTCGGTTGTGATCTGCGGTACGTCCTGGTGCCGCGCAGGCCGCTCGCCGACACGCTCCAGGAGCAAGCGCGGCGCAAGGCCAGCCAGCGTCTGGCGCGTGTGAATGCCACGCAGGCGCTGGAGGCTTCAGCAGTGCCAGATTCGTCGATGGCCATCGAGGACCTGGCGACCGATCTGGTGCGCGAGCGGCCAGGCGAGCTCTGGAATGAATAGCAGCATCACGGATGAGCCGGACGGAGCTACGCCGCTGGACGATGTTCCCGGGTTGCTATACGGCATCCTTCTTGCGGATGTCGGATGCGCGTACTTCACTCAGCCGCGCTGCTCTTCGCCTTCGTCGCCCGCTTTGCGGCGCGTTTCACACGTCGCTGAGCTGCGGTAGCTTCCTTGCTGTCGATGACGTCGCGCCTGAGCACGTCGGGGAGGAGTGCCTCGATCTCCTCGAGGTTGGTCTTCGCGGCGGGATCGACGCGCTTGAGTTCGCGCCTGACCAGCTTGAGTGAAGGCTCCGATCGGAGGATTGCGCCGATCACGAAGCGGTTCACGCTCTGGGCGTGCTGATGGAACTGCTCGATTGCGGACTTCGCGAGTCCTTCGCGGCACAGCAGGTACAAGGTCGCCTGGTCGGACGCACGCCGCCCGCTCACATCGAGCATGTCGAAGGCGCAGACGGCCTCGTGAGCAATGGGTCGTTCGAACAAGATTCGGTGGATCTCCCATCGCGTACCGTTGGTCAGAACTACCCACGGGATGCCGTGGTTGGCCCCGTAGTTGACCGCCTGCCTCAGGTGGCTCTCTTTTAAGTCGAGGCCAATCGCTTTCACCTCGATCAGGACGCGAACCTGATCGTCGACCTTCACCGCAAGGTCGCAGAACGTGCCTCGGATGGCCTGCTCACTGGTGATCTCCGCATACTTGTCGAACCCGAATACGTCGGCGAGGAGGTCGACCACGATGGTGACGGTGTCTGACTCGTTGACGTCGCGGTTTCTCGCATCGGTGAGGATCTTATGAAATCGCGGCACTGCGGCGCGCAGGCGGTCCGTGACTCTCTTGGGCGGTTTTACCATCTGTGCGTGCTCCTTCCATTTGGCTCCCCGGCGCGCAACACGCACACCCAATCTCACTAGTAGAACCAATACCTACCGCTGCTTCCGGTGCTTTGCGTGAGATTTCGTGCATCGTCCGCCGGAGATGTCGCGGTGCGGGGCTCCTTTCACCGTGCGCGCCTACTTCCGACTCACCTCGGAGACCGAGCGTTGTCTTGTAGGCTAGGGCGACCATTCTGGCGACGCCGGAAGGGAATCGGGTCATCCGGGCCCTGGACATGAGCGAGCGCCGCTGTTGGGATGATTGATGAGCGCCAGTGAACAGGACGAGCATCCACGCCTGGCGGAGTATCGGGCGAAGCGTGGTGCGACGGCGACGCCGGAGCCCTTTGCGGGGGGGATGCGGCGGCCGGGGCATTTTGTGGTGCAGTTGCATGATGCGAGCCGGCGCCACTACGACCTGCGGCTGGAGATGGACGGCGTGCTGCGTTGTTGGGCGGTGCCGAACGGGCCCTCGCTCGATCCGGCGGACAAACGGCTGGCGGTGCAGACCGAGGATCATCCGGTGGAGTACCTCGACTTCGAGGACGTGATTCCGGAGGGCAACTACGGCGCCGGCCCGATGATCGTTTGGGATCGCGGACTGTGGGTGCAGCGTGAAGACGATCAGACGGGTGAGAACAAGCTGCTGTTCGACCTGTACGGCCACAAGCTGCGCGGTCGCTGGACGTTGGTGCGTACCAAGCGCAGTCCGAAGGAGTGGCTGCTGATCAAGAAGGTGGACGGGCACGCCCGCGAGGGCGACGAGGCGGCGCTGCCGCCGGAGTCGGTCTACTCGGGGCTGACGGTCGAGCAACTTGGTGACGGGGCGACGCCAGCGACCGAGATCGCCAGCGAGCTGACGCGGCTCGGCGCGCCCCGCGCACCGGTCAACGCGTCGAGCCTGGAGCCCATGTTGGCCAAGGTCAGCGACGCACCGTTTTCGCGCGCCGGCTGGATCTTCGAGCTCAAGTACGACGGCTACCGGCTGGTAGCGGGCGTCGACCACAGGCAGCCCTACCTGAGATATCGCAATGGTGGCGACGTCACCGAGCTGTATCCGGAACTCGTGCCGGCGCTGCGCTGTCTGCCGTACGAATCGCTGGTGCTCGACGGCGAGGTCGTCGTTCTCGGCGAGGACGGCCGCCCCGACTTCGGCCGGCTGGCTCGCCGTGCCCGGCTCTCCCGCGAGGCCGACATCCTGCCGGCGGCCATCGAACACCCGGCGACCTATTTTGTTTTCGACCTGCTCGAGTTCGACGGCCGCGATCTGCGTGGCCTGCCGCTCGAGCAGCGCAAGCAGTTCTTGGCGCAGGTCGTGCCCGCGCGAGGTCCGGTTCGTTTTACCGAGCACATCGAGCAGCAGGGTGCCGAGATGTTCGAGCAGGTGCGCAGGATGGGCCTCGAGGGCGTCATGGCCAAGAAGGGCGACGCGCCGTACCGGGCCGGGCGCTCCGACCATTGGCTGAAGATGCGCGCCGACCGCGTTGCCAACTTCGTGGTTGTGGGTCGCGCCCTGGGCAAGGGCTCGCGCGGCGCGTTGGGGGCGTTGCTGCTGGCCGTCGAAACCGGCGAGGGGCTGGTGTATGTCGGCCGTGCCGGTAGTGGTTTCCGCGAGCGGGAACTCGGCGAGATTCTGGCCCAGCTCCAGACCCTGGAGATTGACGGTAACGAGCCGCCCCTGACCGTGCCGGAGCGCGAGTCGCGCGGATACGCGAACCTGCCGAAACCCGCCGAGACGGTGTGGGCGACGCCCCAACTCTGCTGCGAGGTGCGTTTCAAGGAGGTCACCGCGGACGGGCTGCTCCGACACCCGGTGTTCGTGCGCATGCGGCCAGATCAACGGGTGCACGACTGCGACACCGATCAGACCGGATTGCGCCACGCGGTCGCCCTGCGGCCTGACGAGTCCGCGGCAGGCGGTTCCGAGGGCGAGACGGTGCCGTCGAAGTCGGGAGCGAAAGGCTCCGCCGTGCCCGAAGCAGCGGCTCGCGCGACCGTCATCACCCGGCCCGAGAAGGTGTTCTGGCCCGATACCGGCTACACCAAGGGCGATCTGATCGACTACTACCGCGCGGTGGCGCGCTGGCTGCTGCCCTACCTGGAAGACCGACCGTTGGTACTCGATCGGTACCCGGACGGCATCAACGGCAAGTCCTTCTTCCAGAAGCACGCGCCTCACTTCACGCCCGAGTGGGTCAAGACGGTCACGATTCACTCCGAATCGGGCGATCGCGATGTCGAGTACTTCGTCGTCGACGACGAGGAGGCGCTCGTGTACATGGCCAATTCCGCCGCCATTCCGCTGCACGTGTGGTCGAGCCGGGTGGGCAGTCTCGATCACCCGGACTGGACGGTCCTGGACCTCGACCCAAAGCAGGCGCCCTTCAGCGACGTGGTGAAGGTGGCCCGGGCGGTCAAGGAACTGTGCGATTCGATCGGGCTGCCCTCCTATGCCAAGACGTCGGGCAAGACGGGCATGCACGTACTGGTCCCGTTGGGGCGCAGTGTTACCTACGAGCACGGGCGCATGCTGGCCGACCTGTTGGCGCTGATCGTGTCGCGACGCTATCCGGAGGTCGCCACCGTCAACCGCTCCCTCCATGCGCGCGACGACAAGGTCTACATCGACGCCGTGCAGAACGGTGCCGGGCGCCTTCTCGTATCGCCCTTGTGCGTGCGACCGTTCGCCGGAGCGACGGTGTCGACGCCGCTGCGCTGGCGCGAGGTCAACGGCAAGCTCGATATGCACCGGTTCACCATCAAGACCGTGCCGGCCCGGCTCAAGCGCATGAAGAACGAGCCGATGCTCACGGTACTGAGCGATGCCCCTGACCTGCTCGAGGCCCTCCGGCTGTTGTCGGAGATCGAGCGTCAGTAGGTGCGGTCGGGGAAGTGGCGGGCCGGGTAGCGGGCGGCTAGCCGAGGCTGTCGACGAAGCGCGTGATCTCGCTCGCTGCCTCTTCCATGTTCTGCTCCAGCGTGCGGCCCGACTTCACGCGAGGCTTGAAGGAATGATCGCCGTCCTCGATCCAGTGGACGCGAATGGCTGCCGCCAGACCATAGCCCGGCACCTCGTCGGGGCGCCCGAACGGGTCGCGGGTTCCCTGCAGGATCAGCGAGGGCGTGCGCAGCTCGTGCAGGTGGTCGGTGCGC
>JAJCYQ010000052.1 GCA_029262835.1 Bacteroidota bacterium | reverse complement strand
CCCCTTTATGCCCCTCATTTGGTTTTTGGCCTTTCAAAATCCATTTGGGGTTTAAACCTGTTCCCTACCCCTTCCCCCCCCCCCCCCCCGCGCGCTCCGACTGATTGGGGCTGCGTTCGTCCTTCTTGCAATGATCGTCACATCCGGCTGTCAGGGTGATACTCCGGTCAATGCCACTGACGAGATGTCCGGCACGGTGACGCTCATCTCAGACACGATAGGAAACGGCTCTATTGATGTCGGATTCCTCGGAAAAGAGTTGCTTAAGGCGTGCAATACAATCCAGAATACGTTTTCGTCCGGCTCGAACTCGGTTACGTATATCTCGGAGGCCTGCATCGATCGTGGACTGAGCACAGAGTACGTCAGAACGTATGCTGCTTCCAGTTACGATTCCTTTCCATCGGCTTGGACGGGATTAGAGCATAGTGCCAATCTCAAGGTCAGAGACGTTACGTTCAGCGCACAGGGGCCAATGCTGACGCCGTCCGGCGGTATAACGGAAGTCAAGTTTCAGTCGACCGGAATAGCATGTCCCATTCTGGACATATTTGATACATCGGTAGCAGAGGCGGAGGTAAGGGGCTTTCATTCGTATACAGGTCATGTTGGCCCCACGTTGCCTACACCTGACGTAGATACTGAAATAACGGATCGTATCTATTAACCGATATGGAGTGTATGTCTGCCAGGTATCTCACACTGCTCCTGCTCGTTGTCAGTATTTCCGGCTGTGTCACGGGATGCGACAATTCGGCGATCGACCCGGCGGCCCTCGTTCCGGGCGGCTCCTCAACAGGAGCCGCCCGGTCGTGGAGTCGACCAGTTCCCGTTGAAGTGGCTCCCTATACTTCCAATGGTTTCCTCCTGCCGACCTGTGTCAACTCAAACCGGAGCAGTAGCGTGAAGATGTTGATCCGCATTCCGCTGGATACACTTTCGTTTCATCTAAGCTATGAGGCGGCGTTGCTGGAGTGGGACGCCGCTGGATGGCGACATGTGACGACTTTTGCTGGCCACGGTTTTTTCGATCCTTGTTCCATACACGTCGATACTGACAAGACCCACCTATTATGGAGTGGTGTCCGACCCGACCGGCTCGGCGAGTGGGAAGAACGGCATATCAGGGCATCTGATTATTTCTACTCTAATTGCACGAATGGTGACTGTAGTCAACCCGAGCCCGTGTTACCATCGGTCGGACGACAATTGCCTCCTATCAACAAATCGACATCCGGGAGAATATCGTTCGTTCAGCCGATTGTGGACAATACAGACCAAGTATGGGCAGACGAGCCATACACGGTTTGGAACAGGAAGACTGTTGGGACGATGTCCTCACCACAACTCATTTCAAAAAACGGAACCGACTACTTTATTCATTTGGGGTTTTCCCTGTCTGGATCAGGACTTGGCAATGTGATTCATTACAGATTCAGGGAGACCGGTACGGAGGAGTGGTCTCCTGTCGAGACCGTGTTCGATGTCCCGGGTCGGCAAGGTCACTTTCCACAATTGGCCATCTCGGACACTGGAACCGTCCATGCGATTTTTTATGTGGCGGACGGCGACGGCTGGCATCTGACGCATGCGATTCGGAGTAAATCGGGATGGAGTGAGCCAGAGCGTATTCATTCGTTCCCGTACCTGGTCTTTGCTATCCCAACGGTATATGTCAGGAAAGACGGTACGGTTCTGAGTGTGTGGAATCATTTGGGAGAGAACGATGGGGAACCGGGAACGGCGGCCTTTTTCGGCCGCTGGACACGTGAGACTGGTTGGGATGAACCAGTTACGCTTTTCGAAGACTTCGTAGTACGTACACCGGTCGAAACCAATATGGATGCTGACGACAATCTGCACGCTGTTTTTCTCAGCTCTGACAGCCTGATCTACCACTCTATTCTCCGCTGATCCTGCGGGGTAGTCAGAGCAGGGGGAACTCAATCTGTTAGCGCGGCTCCGCGGCCGAGGTTGAAATGAGCGTTTTTAAACGTGCACGGGTAAGTCCAAGCCAGCATTTCCCACTTGGGACGTAAGTACGGAGATAACAGATCGCATACCGTATTCGGAATGATCGAAAATATCAGAATTTGCACCACACTTCTGATTGCCATCAGCATCTCCGGCTGTGTCACGGGTTGCGACAATTCGGCGATAGATCCGGCGGCCCTCGTTCCGGGCGGCTCCTCAACAGGAGCTGCCCGGTCGTGGAGTCGACCAGTTCCCGTTGAAGTGGCTCCCTATACTTCCAATGGTTTTCTTCTGCCCACCTGTGTCAACTCGAACCGTAGTAACAGAGTGAACATGCTGGTGCGCGTGCCATTGGATACACTATCCTATCATCTTCGGTATGAGGCGGCCCTTCTCGAGTGGGATACAGCTGGATGGCGACATCTTGCGACATTGGACGGTCACGGATTCTTCGATCCGTGTACTATCCACCTAGACGCGGATCGAAGTCATATCATCTGGAATGGCGTTCGACCCGACCGGCTCAGCGAGTGGGAAACACGGCATATCAGGGCATCTGATTATTTCTATTCCAATTGCGGAGACAACGGATGCGTAGATCCCAGTCGACTTTTTCCGTCTCCAGGAACTGACTTGCCACCAATTAACAAATCGACATCCGGGAGAATATCGTTCGTTCAGCCGATTGTGGACAATACAGACCAAGTATGGGCAGACGAGCCATACACGGTTTGGAACAGGAAGACTGTTGGGACGATGTCCTCGCCACAACTCATTTCAAAAAACGGAACCGACTACTTTATTCATTTGGGGTTTTCCCTGTCTGGATCCGGACATGGCAACGTGATTCATTACAGATTCAGGGAGACCGGGACGGAGGAGTGGTCTTCTGTCGAGACGGTGTTCGATGTCCCCGGTCGGCAAGGTCACTTTCCACAACTGGCTATCTCTGACACTGGTACCGTCCATGCGATTTTTTATGTGGCGGATAGCGACGGCTGGCATCTGACGCATGCGATTCGGAGTGAATCGGGATGGAGTGAGCCAGAGCGTGTTCATTCGTTTCCATATCTCGTTGCCGCTATTCCTAAGGTCTTCGTTAGAAAAGACGGGTCAGTTCTCAGCGTGTGGAATCATTTAGGTGTGTCAGCTGATGAACCAGTTGTTGCAGCATTTTTCAGTCGATGGATATCAGAGAACGGCTGGGAGGAGCCCATCCAGCTTTTTGAAGATGACATTTTTCGCACTCCTGTCCGAGCGATGCTCGACACCGACGACAATCTACATGCTGTTTTTCTCAGCTCGGACAGCCTGATCTACCACTCCATTCTCCGCTGATTCTGCGGGGTAGCCGAAGTAGGGCGAGCTCACGCTATCAGCTCGGCATCGGCCATGTGCTCGCTCTCCCAGACGGCGACCTCGCTGCCAATCCAGCCGACGGTAGCGGCCGCGCGGGCGAACATCATGACTTGCTGCAGAAGAAAGGCCATGAACACGCCTCCCATTCCAAGGTCCAGGGCCGCTGCGAGCAGGATAATGAGCCCGGAGCCGAGCATCCACAGGATATAGACGCCGTTGGCTGTGCCGGAGCGGAACGGCCAGGCGAAGCCACCAAGCCACGCCCTCGTTACCGTCTTCCCGCCGAGAATGAGGTCGAGGCGGGCAAAATCCTGCATCATATCGACGAGCGCGAGGGCCAGCACCAGAAGAAGGGGGAGCAGGACGGTCACGGCGTAATAAACGCCCGCTTCGCCGGGACCAACGGTGGCGGCGAGCGCGACGAGTATGCCTATGCCGATGACGAGCAGGACGGCGATGGCGCCGTACATGAGGCCAAGAAGGGCAGCGCGAAACCCGTGGCGGGCAACGCCTTGCCAGAACGAGCCGTGGCCCCCGCGGGCAAGTGCATGGCCAAGTCCCGTAAGCAGGAGCGTATTCCAGATGAGATAGAGCGGAACGATGTAGAGAAGCTGCCACGCGATCGTGGTCGTGATTTCCGGATGGGCTTCGAGGATATCGGCCCAGAGCGTAAGGTCGAAGCCTTGGGCGAGCTCTTCGGAGAACCCGCTGCCCGAGACGGCGGCGTTCAGCGCAGCGAAGAGCGAAACGGATACGATGAGCGCGAGGAAGAGATTGGCCGCAAAGATGAGAACGGCGAGCGGTGCGCGCCGGCGGATGCAGTCAAGGCCGTAGTGGAGTGCGTGGGCTGTCATGGAATCAGGTACATGAGACGCTGCAGGAAGGCAGTAAGTCGGAGTTGGGCGCGGCGGGCGAACAGGTTGCTGCGCTCGGAGGCAGAGACGCGGCGGTTGTTCAGCCGGTTGATGTCAAGGGGAGCGGTATCGTCCGGGTCAATGAACGCTTCGACGGCGGGAGTCGGGCCGCGGAACGTCAGGTTGGCCCAGGCGGTTTCGCCGCGCCAGACCCGCTCACGGGTCGATCCGTCGGCGAAACGGACGCGTACCGGTACGGGAAAGGTGCCATCATGCATGCGGTGAACGCGCACCGTCGCCACGTACACACTGTCGGCCTCTCGCCGCGACGAAAACCGGTCAATGCGGTAGTCGAGAACGGCCGTTCCGTAGACATACTGGTCGAAAAACCAGTCCAGGTTTTCGCCCGCCACGCGCTCGGCCACGTCCTGCAGGTCGCGCGTCGTGGGATGCCGGAAGCGCCATTCGGCGACATAGGTTTTCAGGAACTGCTCCATACGCTCCTCGCCCAGGTACCCTTCGAGACTGTGCATGACGGTGGCGGGCTTCGAATAGGACGCCTTGCCGAAGTCGCCGAATGCGTATTCCCACGATTTCGTCTGCAGCGCGCCACGGCTCGGATTGTTCTTGGTGTAGGACACCCGATGAAAATCCCGCCCGGAAATGCGGATGCCCGCCACGTCCAGGACGCTGCCCCCGGGCCATGCGGCGTCCATGACCTTCGTTTCGATGTACGAGTTCATGCCCTCATCGAGCCAGGCCTCTTCCGCCTCGTTACTTGCCAGCATGCCCTGGAAGTACTGGTGGCCAAACTCGTGCACGATGACGAGTTCTAGCGGGCGGAACCACGATGGCAGTCCGTAGAACGTACCGGCGGTGATGAGTGTCGGGTACTCCATGCCGTTGGCACCGCCCAGGCCGTCGACGACGGTGAGGGTCGTGTAGGGATACGTGCCGAGCCGCTCGTCGAGGCCTTCAAGCGAGATGCGCGTCGCTTCCAGATGCCGTTCGGCCTGGCTGGCATGCGTCGGCATGAGGAGCAGGCGGATGGCGACGTGCCGCCACGTGCGTTCGTGTACGAGAAAATCCGGGCTTGCCGTCCAGGCGAAGTCGTGGACGTCTTCGGCCTGGTAGCGGAGCGTTTTGGTGGGGGTAGGCAAAGCTGCGTCCGCCGGTTCGCTGGCACTTTCTGCCGCGTCCGCGTTCCCGCTCACGAGCACGCCCGTCGCGCCCACGACGTAGTCTGCGGGCACGGTCAGTGCGACGTCGTACGTGCCGAAATCGGCATAGAACTCGCTGTTGGCGTGGAACTGATGCGTGCTCCAGGCGCCACGCTCCGCACCCTCGGGCACGTAGCGCTGCCCGGGAATTTCGTAGACGCCGAGCTTTGGAAACCACTGCGCGACCATGAAGAAAGGCCGCCCCGAGGGGCCGGGCAGCCACCCTGTCCGTGCCACGATTTCAGGCAGGCGCGACGTGAACCGGAGGTCGACGACGGCCGAATCGCCGGGCGTAACGGGCTCGGGCAGCAGGACGCGGATCGCGGTATGGTCGTCAGGATTGCCGTCGTCCGGGCGGATGAACTCGAGAGCGGCAAGGAGGTCGCTGGCCGCTCCATCTCCCCGAAAAAGAGACATGGCCGTGATCTCAATCCCGCCCCATGGGTCAGCGGACGATGCCTGGAACCCGCGGTGTGCACCGCCGCTTTCGCGCATGAATGTGGACTCGGGGCCTTCGAAGGCGTTCAGGTAGAGGTGGAACTGGAGCTCGTCGACGGGCACGCGGTCCGGGTTGCGCCACACAATGCGTGCCGTGCCGTCAATGGTTTTTGTTTCGGCGTCGAGCGCAGCGGTCAGATCGTAGTGGACGCGGCGATCGGAGAGGGGCTCGGTGCCGATGGTGGCGCGCGGGGCGCTCCCGGGAGCGTCCTGTGCGGCGACGGTCAGCGTCGCGACGAGGGCCGGCGCCAAGGCAACGACGAGGGCCGCCGCCAAGGCGAGGACGGAGCTATTGATGAGCGGCGCGGACGGGCGAAAAAGCATGGTCGGGGAACCCTCGGGTACGCGGTGGTTGTATGGAAGCGCGTTGAAGAACCACCGCACAAGATACGCGACACACATGGATACCATAGAACTCTGTGAAGTCGGCCCGCGCGACGGATTCCAGTTCGAGGAGCGACCCATTCCCACGGATCGCAAAATCGGGTGGATACGTGCGCTTGCAGCGAGTGGCCTGCCGCGCGTGCAGATGACGAGTTTCGTGCATCCGAAATGGGTGCCCCAGATGGCCGATGCCGAGGAGGTGGCGGCGGCGCTTGTGGGCGGCGCTGGCGTGTCGGGCGGCGGTGAGCGCACGGAAGACTCCAGGAGTCCGGCCCGCAGCGTCGTTTTCTCCGGCCTCGCACTGAACGTGCGCGGCGTAGAGCGCGCCGCGGCGGCTGGACTCACGGTTGTTGATCTGAGCATGGCCACAAACGAGCAGCACGGGCGCGACAACGCGAACATGAGCGTTGAGGAGGGCGCGGCGCAGGCCGAACGCATGCTGGAGCGTGCCGCGCAGCTCGGCCTTCGGGCGCAGCTCGGCCTTCAGACCGTGTGGGGGTACGCCGCCCCGGGCGATACGCCCCTGTCGCTCATTACTGACCTGGCTCGGCGCTTCGCCGGGCGCGGCCTTGAATCGTTCTCACTCGCCGACTCGACGGGGCTCGCCCACCCGCCGGCCATTCGCCGCATCCTTGACGCCGTTCTTCCTCTTGTAGATGCACCGCTCGTGCTCCATCTCCACGATACGCGCGGTCTCGGCGTAGCCAACATTCTGGCCGCTGCCGAGGCCGGGGTGCGCCGCTTCGATACGTCGCTGGGGGGGCTCGGCGGTTGTCCATTCATACCCGGTGCTACTGGCAACGTGGCAACGGAAGACGTAATCTGGGCCCTCGAGGGGTCAGGGTACAAGACCGGTGTCGACCTGGATGAGGTAGCCGAGGTTACGCGCGAAGTAGCCGATTTCCTGGGTCGCCGTCTGCCGGGGAAACTATATGGGCTCGTATAGAAGTGGGATGGCGCGCTCAGGCGTACTCTTCGATGGGGAGGCAGGAGCAGACGAGGTGGCGGTCGCCGTGCGCATCGTTCACGCGGCGCACGGAGGGCCAGAACTTGTGCTCACGCAGCCAGGGAGCCGGCCAGGCCGCCTCTTCCCGTGAATAGGGATGGTCCCATCTACTCGCTGTGACCATGGCGGCGGTGTGCGGCGCCTGTGAGAGGACGCTGTCCGCCGCATCGACCATACCCTCTTCGACGGCCCGGATTTCCTCGCGAATGGCTGTCATGGCGTCGCAGAAACGGTCGAGTTCAGCTTTGTTCTCGCTCTCCGTGGGCTCGACCATCATGGTGCCGGTGACGGGCCAGGACATGGTCGGGGCGTGGAAGCCGTAGTCCATGAGGCGCTTGGCGACGTCTACTTCCGTGAGCTTCGTGTTTTGGCGCAGGTGACGCAGGTCCATGATGAATTCGTGCGCCACGAAGCCGTCGCGGCCGGTGTAGAGTATGTCGTACCGGCTCTTGAGGCGATGCGCCATATAATTGGCGTTCAGGATGGCCATCTGGGTGGAGCGCTTGAGACCTGCTGCGCCAAGCATGGCGATGTAAGCCCATGAAATAAGCAGGATGGAGGCGCTGCCAAAAGGTGCGGAGGCGACGGGGCCAAGCTGCAGGTCGGGCATGCCGTCTTCGCGGGGCGTTATGACCGGATGATCGGGCAAATACGGCGCCAGGTGCGCGGCGACGCAGATGGGACCGACACCTGGGCCACCGCCCCCGTGGGGGATGGCAAATGTCTTGTGCAGGTTGAGGTGGCACACGTCGGCGCCGATGTCGCCAGGGCGGCAGAGGCCCACCTGGGCATTCATATTGGCGCCGTCCATGTAGACCTGGCCGCCGCGATCGTGCACGATGTCGCAGATTTCCCGAACGCCCTCCTCGAAGACGCCGTGCGTCGAGGGGTAGGTGATCATGAGAGCCGAAAGCTTGTCGCCGGCCGCGTCGGCCTTCGCGCGGAGGTCCTCGATGTCAATATTACCGTCCTCGTCACATGCCACGACCACGACCTGCATGCCCGCCATGACGGCGCTCGCCGGGTTGGTGCCGTGGGCAGAGGAAGGAATGAGGCAGACGTTGCGCGCGCCTTCACCGCGGTGTTCGTGGTAGGAGCGGATGACGAGTAGGCCGGCGTACTCCCCACTGGCGCCCGAGTTGGGCTGCAGTGACGTGGCGGCAAAGCCAGTGATTTCGCTCAGCCACGTGCGAAGTTCGGCCATCATGTCCAGGTAACCCTGCACCTGGCTGGTGGGTGCGAACGGATGCACGTTGCTGAAGGCCGCCTGCGAAATGGGCATGAGCTCGGCCGCGGCGTTCAGCTTCATGGTGCAGGATCCCAGCGGGATCATGCTCGTGGTCAGCGAAAGGTCACGCGAGGACAGCATGTGCATGTAGCGCGTAAGAGCGGCCTCGGAATGGTAGGCGTGGAAGACCGGGTGCGTCATGAAATCTGTCGTGCGGGCGAGCGGTCCCGAGTAGCCCGAAGTCATGGCGTCGGCCCGCGAGCGCACGTTGGCACTGATCCCGAAGGCGCGGAAAATGGCCGTGAGGTCGTCCACGTTGACGGTTTCGTCGAGTGTGACGCCCACAGACCCATCGTCGAAATGGCGGAAGTTCAGGCGGGCCTGCTCGGCGGCCTGCCGGATGTGGGAGGCGCTCACGCCCTCCACGCGGACGGTATCGAAGAACGCCGAGTGGCGAACCGTGAGCCCCGCCTCGCGGAAGCCGTCGGCCAGCAGGCGCGTCAGGTCATGGACGCGCGTGGCAATGCGACGAAGGCCGTCCGGGCCGTGATAGACCGCGTACATGCCGGCAATGACGGCGAGCAGCACCTGTGCGGTGCAGATATTGGAGGTGGCCTTGTCGCGCCGTATGTGCTGCTCACGCGTCTGGAGCGCCATGCGGAGCGCGGGCTCGCCGTCCGCGTCGATCGTGGCACCGATAATGCGGCCTGGAATTTGGCGTTTGAACTTCTCGGATGTCGCAAAGAACGCGGCATGCGGACCGCCGTAGCCCATCGGCACGCCAAAGCGCTGCGTGGTTCCAACCACGACGTCGGCGCCCCAGGAGCCGGGCGCCTCGAGCAGCGTCAGGCTCAGGATGTCGGCTGCCACCACTATTTCGGCGCCGGCGCGGTGCGCGGCGTCCGTAAAGCCGGCGTAGTCATGAATGGCGCCGTCGGTGGCCGGGTACTGCAGCAATGCGCCAAAGACCCGCTCGCCGAACTCGAACGCGGCATGGTCGCCCACGACGACCTCAATGCCCAGCGGCACGGCGCGCGTCTTGACGACCGAGATGGTCTGGGGGTGGCACAGCTCCGAGATGAAAAACGTGTCGTGGGTTTTGTTGCGCGAGGAGCGGTGCAGCATCATCATGGCTTCGGCCGCCGCCGTTCCTACGTCGAGCAGGCTGGCGTTCGCGATGTCCATGCCGGTCAGATCCATGACCATGGTCTGGAAATTGAGCAGCGCCTGGAGACGACCCTGGGCAATTTCCGCCTGGTACGGTGTGTACTGCGTGTACCACGCCGGATTCTCGAGAATGCCGCGCTGGATCGCCGGGGGCGTGATGGTGCCGTGATACCCCATGCCGATGAACGAGCGGAACGTCTCATTCCTCTCGCCGAGCTGCCGCACCCGGTCCAGAAGCTCCTTCTCCGAGAGTGCAGCGGGCAGGTCCAGGTCCCCGTCCATGCGGATGGATGCCGGGATGGTGTGGGCAATAAGGTCGTCAAGTGTCTCAAGGCCAAGTGCCTCGAGCATGGCTGCAGCATCGGAATCGGACGGGCCGATGTGACGATTTTCAAAACGATCCGTGTAAGCGGTTCCGACAGGCATGGGGTTCGAGTGGGATGGGATGGGAAGGGCGCGGCGGGAGGGTCGAGGGACTGGAAATGACCAGTGTGGTCGGGCATGAACGCCCTGCGGGGACGAAAGTACGCCGACGCCTGTTCAAATTTGTTTGAAATGCGCGAGCGCCACACCGGCTGCGGCCTGCTCTGCGCGTTTCTTGCTCGTAT
The DNA here is from genome assembly GCA_029262835.1 of Bacteroidota bacterium. Lineage (GTDB taxonomy): Bacteria > Bacteroidota > Rhodothermia > Rhodothermales > UBA10348 > 1-14-0-65-60-17. The sequence goes on along the minus strand of JAJCYQ010000052.1, from coordinate 63,644 downwards.
CGGTGGCACGGCCCAATTCGCGGCCCTCGATGAATACGGCCACTTCGAACGTCTTGGCGTGACTCGGCCCCGTCTCCGCGACAATCCGGTACTCGGGCTGGGCCTGCAGCGCGGCCTGAACGGCCTCCAGGAGCTCACTCTTGTGGTTGACACGCTGCCGGGCGAGCGCTTTCAGGTCGCGGGCATGGAGGACGTGCTGCTCGACGAACCGTGTGGCAGCCGCCAGCCCGAGGTCGAGGTGGATAGCCCCGATCAGGGCCTCGAAAGCGTCGGACAGCATGGAATCGGACGCATGCGCCTGCGCGTCCGATATATTACCCGCCGTCTGCAGGTGGGTATGAAGCGCAATATTCCTGGCCGATGCCGCCAGGGCCGTACCGCTCACCAGCTTGGCCCGGAGCCGCGTCAAGTAGCCCTCATCTTCTCCGGGAAAAGCCCTGTAGAGCGCGTCGGCTACGATATAGCCGAGGACTGCATCGCCCAGATATTCCAGACGTTCGTTGCTTTCAATGCGGCTCTCCGGGTCGCCGCGCATAAGACTCCGATGCCGGAGGGCCTGCTCGAAGAGCGAAAAATCGTGGATGGGCTGGCCGACGAGCTCTTCAATCTCTGCCTGGGCAAGGGGCGTCGCGCCGCCAGGACTTCGGGGAGGCGTGTCTGCATGGGACGCGTCCACCGTCGTACGGCCTGCCGAAGCCTCCTCTTCGCCCGATAGGCGCGTTCTGACCCAGCGCCACATCAGCTCGCCTCGCGAAGGTGGGCATGGACAGCGCGCGCCACGTCAGCGCCAAGCCTCGAACTTGCCATGTGATCCGAAATGCCTTCCATGAGGATGACGAGCACGTACGATTCGGCACCGGGCGGATACACAATAGCCGCATCGTGGTTGATGCGCGTGATCTGTCCGGTCTTGTGCGCCACGCGCACGTTCTGTGGCAGTCCGGCCGGAATGATTTCGTTGAAGCGCTGATCGTAGAGAATCTGACGCATGGCTGCATCCGAGCGGGCGTTGACGGCTGTACCGTTCATGAGATGAGTGAGCAGTACGGCGAGGTCGCGCGATGTGGTCTGGTTGTTCATGCCACGCTCAAACGCCTTGAGATCCTCAACTCCCCGCAGCGTCTGCATTCGTGTCGTGCCAAGCCGCTCGGAGGTGGCCTGCACGGAGTCGGCCGTGAGTTCGTCTATGAGCAGGTTCGTCGCGAGGTTCGACGACACAATGATCATATTGTACGTCAGGTCGGCGAGCGTCATGGGCTGTCCCAGTTTTTCGTACGATGCATCGTCCGAGTCGTCACCGATCGCGAATGGTTCGCCGTCCACGATGGACCGGAAGCTGTTGCGCAGCACAATCGTATCGTCCATGGCAAAATCACCCCGCTCGGCGCGCCGGAAGACCTCGATCATGACCGGGATTTTCATCGTGCTGGCAGCATGAAAAAGCCGGTCGCCGTTCATGTGGAACGCGGCAGGAAGCCCCTGGCCGGCCGCATCGGCACGGGCGGCCGGGTCGACCACAGAAACAGCCACTACGGCCGAGTCCCCCTCGGCAGCATGTGCTGCGCGGAAGGAGTCAATGATGTGTGTTATCTCCATCTCTAGCGGGCTCGGCATTGGAATGTCGCGCATGACGGGTACTGGCTGTTCACTTCTGGTCGGGTCGGTGCCGCTCGGATCATTCCTTTCGGGAGATGCGCACGCTGCGGCGAGCCAAAGGCCGGCGAGCAGGAGGAGGGCTGGATGCGTTCGGATGTGTGCCATGGAATCGGGCGTCAGGATTCGGGGTCGAGCGTCCCAATATATTCGATGAGCGCGTGCTGCGAGGATTCGATGTCGCTGAAAAGGCAGACCGCATGCGCCGCGTTGGGAAAATCGTCAAGCACCGTCGGACTGCCGAGGCTGGCGAGCACGACATGTTCTTCCTCGCTCAGGTCTTCGACGAAGAGGCGCTGGTCCGGCAGCAGGCCGTATCGGTGCCAGGCGGCGGGCTTGACGATGACTGCCAGCACGATGGCCCGATACGATGCGGCCTGGTCGCGCACGTTTTCCATCTCCGTTTCACTCGTATCTGGCAGGATTTCTACGTAATCCCCGTCAGGATAGCGCCGCCGGAACGCTGCTTCAAGAGGGCTCTGCGTTGGATCGGTATAATTGGTATTGGGCCGCACGAGGACGCAAAGCGTCTTCGTGCGGCCCGGACGTGCTGCCAGGAACTGGGAGGGGGCGTCGGCTGGCCGTGCCAAAAGGGCTCCACGGGCGTGATCGGCAGCCAATTCGCGGTGCGCGCTGCATCCAACGAGTGACGTGTCAAAAGCTGTGCCGGGGTCCAGGAAAAACCCCGCACCAAAGCGGTCCATGAGCTGTTTTTTGAGCGCCCACACGCGCGTGAATGCTTCGTCGACCCGACGCCCGACGTCGGCGTCGGCGCGCGCGGCAGAGGCGATGGCATGTACCGTAGCGTCCACATCTTCCACATCCAGGAACATGTCCACGCCGGCCATGAGGAGCCGGACGGGGTCGTTGCCAGACTGCGCACCGGCCATGAGAAGGCTGTCGCTTACGACGGCTCCGTCAAACCCGAGGGTGCCCCGCAGGAATCCAGTCAGAATGGGATGCGACTGCGTGGCAATCCGGCCCGAGGAGTCGAGTGCCGGATAGGCGACATGCGCTGTCATAACGAGCTCTGAACCGGTTTTGACGGCAGCTCGGAAGGGGGGGAGCTCGAGCGCATCCAGTGAGTCGGCGGAGCGCGGAACGAGGGGAGTGCCGTCGTGGGAATCGATCTCGGTATCGCCGTGGCCCGGGAAATGCTTGGCCGTCGTGAGGAGGCCCTCGGCCTGGCAGCCGTGGATGTACGCCTCAACGCGCGGAATCACATTTTCGATGGTGCGCCCGAAAGCACGGGTGGCGATGATGGGGTTGTCAGGGTTCGAGGCCACATCGGCAACGGGCGAAAAACTGATGTGGATACCCATGGCAAGCGCCTCCCGGGCCGAGATCCGGGCCATGGCTTCCACCTTCTCGGGGTCCTGCCGTTCGTAGGCCATGGCATGCGGAAACACGGTAGCACCCCGGATCTGCTGGCCTACGCCGCGCTCCATGTCGGTCGCCACGAGTAGCGGATAGCGGCTGGCAGCCTGTAGCAGCGTGAGCGACTGCGGCGTGTGGTACCGGTCTCCATTGAACAGGCACACGCCGCCGATCGCGTGGCGCGAGACGAGGTCGCGTACACGTTCCACGTCGTCCTCGACTTTTACGGCTGGCTCCATGTTGGATCCAATCCGGGGGAAAATGAGCTGGGCAATCCGGTCGGCAGGAGCTACTGGTGGGCGGGAGGCACTCATTGGTAGAGCCTGTTCTTTGTGATGTAGTCGAGCACGACCGGCGAAAGCATGTCTCCCGTTGAGGCGCCGCGGCGCAGGCGCTCGCGGATATCGGTCGACGAAATGTCGATTGCAGCTCCGTGGATGGGCGTTGCCGCAGGGACAGTCGCCGGTTCAGTCGCCGGTTCAGTCTCTTCGGCCGGACGTTCATAGACGGCGAGCGATGCCAGTTTCCGTATGCGTTCGGGCTCGCGCCAGGAGGAAAAGCCAGCCAGATTGTCCGAGCCGACGATGAGCCAGAAATGGGCATCGGGGTGGTCTTCCTTCAGTGATTCCAGCGTCCGTACCGTCCATGAGGGTCCTGGCCGGTCGAGTTCACGGCTGTCAACGGCGAATTGTGGAACGTTCCGGGTCACGAGTCGCACCATGTTGAGCCGGTCCAGCGGCTCGGCCAGCGTACGACTGGGTTTGTGAGGCGGCTGTCGGGCAGGAATCCAGAGCAGGGTGTCCAGCCCGAGCTGCCCACATGCGGCGTGTGCCACGCGTTCATGTGCACGGTGGGGAGGGTCAAAACTGCCACCGAACACCCCGATCTGCTTCATGGTGACGGAATCGTCATCATGAGGCCCGCTCCAGGGCATCGATTTCCGCCTTCAGTACCAGATAGACCTGTTCCGCCTCCTTCAGCACGGGGCTGTCCGGGAAAATCTGGCGCAGCTTGTCATAGTTCTCTACGCCCTTATTGAAGCGCTCGAGCTTCTTGCTACGTACGCTCAGACGGCCGTACTCCAGGTAATTGCGCATGGCCCCAAGGAGGGCATCGTCTGCCCAGTCGGTGTCATAGTAGGCGTCGAACACGGATTCATAGGAGACGGCAGCCGCTTCGTAGAGCTCACGGCGATCGTACAGCTCCGCAGCGTGGTAGGACTTGCGTCCCATTTTTTCACGGAGTTCGGAAATCTTCTGGCTCGCCTCGGCCGCGAGTTCATGGTCGGGATAGCGTGTAATGAACAGTCGGAACTGCCGGATGGCCCGCTCCGTGTCTGTCTGGTCGAGTTGGTAGGCGGGCGAGCGGTCGTGATACGTCATGGCAAGTTCGAACTCGACCTGCGGTATGCGGGGATCTGACCGGAAAATCTGCGTGAAACGGGTATACTCGTTGGCAGCCAGTAAATACTGCTCACTCTCGCGGTAGGATCGGGCCAGCCAGAGTTGGGCATCGGCGGCCCACTCATGGGTCCGTCCGAAGTCAAACACTCCCTGGAAGTATTGGATGGCTACGTCATAGCGTTCAGCCTCAAAGCGCTCCATACCGCGCTCGAACGCCTCCTGGGGGGCATTATAGCGGACGCGGTTGGGCGAGGAGCAGCTCGAAAGTACGAGCGCCAGGGCCACGATAAGAATACGGAGCGTCATGGTGCGAAGGAAAAAGGTCAGCGTAAGAGAGTGAGTTGGCCGAAGCTGTATCGGTGATAGTACACGGCCCGGTTGACACTCGTTCCATCGAATGCAATGCGGTGGGCGAGCCCGTCATGACGCGGTGCCTGCCGGATGGCGCGGGCCACCTGACGCGCGTCGGCGCTGCCTGGAACCGTCTGCAATACGTTCAGCAGGAACGCGCCGGTATCGAATCCGGCCCACGCCAGGCGTCCAGGGTCGTGTCCTGCCAAACGGCGAAATTCGGCGATGAATGCATCTGCTTGACCTGTGGTCCCTTCTGCATCCGCGACGGCGGGCGGATTGAAATCATTGATATAGGTCGCTGTGTACCTGCTGGCGTGGGTCGTCATGGGCAGATCATGCCATGCTGAATTCCCCAGGATTCGCACGTCCTGTCCGAGGAGATCGAGGCTCGAAAGGGTGCCCCCGATCGTGCGCTCCGGATTGTCTGAGAAAACAGGTAGTAACAGCGCTTCAACATGTTGCAGCGTATCGGCCGGGAAATGGTTGGAGAGCTCGAACCACCCCCGCTCGTCGGGCAGGAAGGTAACCAGGTTGATATGGCCGCCGAGGCGGGACACCTCCTCGACGAACGCATCTACCAGTTGCTCTGAGAGACCGTCGGGCCCAAACTCGGCCACAACGCCGACGCTGTCCATACGAAGTCCGTTGATGGCCAGTCGTGCCAGCAATTCGCCGCGCACGGCCATCGTAGGGTTCGCCTGGAACACGAACTCGCGGCCAGCAGATACGTCAGGATCGGTGGCCATCGGAGCCAGGAATGGTGTGCGGTGGCGCTCGGCTTCTTCCGCGACGATCCGTGCGGTATCTGAAAAAAGAGTACCCCAGATGGCATCGACGCCCGCTTTTGCCAATTGTTCGACGGCCAGGCGCGCACTGTCGGGCGTAGCGCCGGTGCTGCGGAAGACCATTTCAACCGGACGCTGAGTGGGTTCATCGGGTGCGATGGCGGCGTTGTGCTGACGAACGGCGAGGTGAAGGCCATTGAAGAGTTCCTGTGCCGCGATGGTGGCATCCTCGGTCAGGGGTAGCACAACGCCGAGGCGGACGGGGCGGGCACGGCGCAGCTCTTCGGCGCGGTCAATGGCGGCAAGGAGTTCGGCGGCTTCGTTGGCGTAGGTCGAGCCGGGATAGCGCGCGGAAAACCTGCCGACAAGGCCCCGTGCCCGGTCGAACTGTCCGAGTTCGTAGGCGGTGCGGCCAGCCATCAGCGTCGCGGCCGAGTGCTGCGCGCTGAGCGGCCAGTCGGAGCGAACCTGCTCGAACAGGGCCTGGGCCTTCGACATGTCGCCGGCGTCCCAGGCGGCGAGTCCACGCGCAAACACGGAATCGGCGGCCGGGATGTTGTGCACCTGGGCCAGGTCCTGGGCGGCAGCGCATGGCGGGAGCAGGACGGACGTGCCGATCAATGGCGCGATCAGCACAAGAAAAAACAGGATACGGGCTTTTACTCCCATTCGATCGTAGCGGGCGGTTTTGAGCTGATGTCGTAGACGGTCCGGTTGATACCCCGGATTTCATTCACGATCCGGCCCGACACGCGGGCCAGGAATGCGTGCGGCAACCAGGCCCAGTCGGCCGTCATGCCGTCGACACTGGTAACGGCGCGGAGCGCACATACGTTCTCGTACGTGCGTTCATCGCCCATCACGCCCACGGTCTGTACGGGAAGCAGGACGGCAAGTGCTTGCCACACGTCGTCATACAGCCCAGCACTTCGCAGTTCTTCGATGAAAATGGCGTCGGCTTCCTGAAGCAGACGGACGTCGTCACGGGTTACGGCACCGATGATACGGATGGCCAGGCCCGGGCCCGGGAACGGATGGCGCCCAATGATATGCTCTGGTACTTCCAGCAGTCGTCCGATGGCCCGGACCTCGTCCTTGAACAGTTCGCGGAAGGGCTCAAGCACCTGCATGCGCATGTTCTCGGGCAGTCCGCCAACATTGTGATGCGTCTTGATGGTGGCCGATGGACCCTTGAAAGATATGCTCTCGATGACATCCGGATAGAGTGTGCCCTGCGCCAGAAAGCCAGGCTTCGTGCCGAGCTCCTCTTCGATGGCGTGCGTGGCGTCCTCGAAAACCTCCACGAATGTATTTCCGATAACCTTGCGCTTCGCTTCCGGGTCCACGATGCCGGCAAGCCGTTTCAGGAACAGGTCGGAGGCGTCGATGGCCGTAAGTCGGATGTGATACTCATCCCGGAACGTAGTCTGCACCATGTCCCATTCGCCCTTGCGCAACAGGCCATTGTTGATGAATATACACGTCAACTGGTCACCGATGGCCCGGTGCAGCAGTACAGCCGCGACCGACGAATCTACCCCACCGGACAGCCCCAGAATGACATGTTCCTGGCCAACTTCGCGCCGGATTTCGGCAATTTTTTCTTCCACGAACGAGGCGGCCGACCAGTCCCTTCTGCACCCACAAACCGTACCGGCAAAATTCTCCAGGATGGCTTTTCCGTGTTCGGTGTGCACGACTTCGGGATGGAACTGTACGCCGTAGAGTGCTTCCGATGTGTGCCGAACCGCCGCAATGGGCGCATTTTCCGTGTGCGCAATGATCTCGAATCCGTCTGGCAGGCGCGTCAGATGGTCGCCGTGGCTCATCCACACGTTCGATCCTTCCGGAATGCCCTTGAACAGGTCGGCCCGCGAATCGATTACGATGGATGCCCGCCCAAACTCCCGCCGCTCGGCGCGCTCAACGGCGCCCCCGAGGACCTGCGCCATGGACTGCAGGCCATAACAGATACCGAGTATGGGAACGGGCGAGCCGTCCTCGCGCGTCAGTCGGAGATAGGCGGGATCGAGCCCGGGCGCATCCGGGTCATAAACCGAAGACGGCCCCCCCGAGAGAATCAGTCCTTTTGGATGCAGCGCCCGAATGGTAGCCACATCCTCCGTGCACGGATAAATCTCGGAGTACACCCCCGCTTCTCTGATGCGCCGCGCAATGAGTTGCGTGTACTGCGATCCGAAATCGAGGATGACAATGGTTTCGTGCATTTACTGACCGACCATGTCGGCGTAGTCGGAGGCGGAAAGGAGATCGTCCACGTCGGCCGGATTGTCGAGTGACATCCGGATGAGCCAGCCCTCACCGTACGGATCGTCGTTCACGAGTTCCGGATTGGTGTCGAGCGCCGTATTCATCTCGGTGACCGTGCCGCTCACGGGCATGAACAGTTCCGAGACAGTCTTCACCGCCTCGACCGTGCCGAATACGTCGTCCTTTGCGACCGCATCTCCGACGGTTTCTACTTCCACGTATACAATGTCTCCCAGCTCAGACTGGGCAAAATCAGTGATTCCGATGGTGGCCGTGTCTCCGTCGACACGAATCCATTCGTGGTCCTTTGTGTAACGGAGTTCCTCAGGAAATGTCATGTTCTTTCGGTTGGAGTGTGAACGATTCCAGGAAGCGGGTGTCGAAGTTTCCAGCGCGGAAACGTTCGTCCTGCAAGAGCTGGATGTGGAACGGAATAGTGGTCTCCACGCCCTCGATCACGAACTCTCGCAGGGCGCGCAGCATTTTGGAAATAGCCAGCTCGCGTGTGCGGGCCCGCACTATCAGCTTGGCAATCATGGAGTCGTAGTGGGGCGGGATGACGTAGTCCGAATAGACGTGCGTATCGACGCGTACGCCGTGTCCACCCGGGGCGTGGAAGGCGGTGATGCGGCCAGGCGATGGCGAGAAATTCCTGAACGGGTTCTCGGCGTTGATGCGGCACTCGATGGCGTGCCCCTCAAGCGGTATGTCCCGTTCCCGGATGTTTTCCCCTGCCGCAACCCGAAGCTGGTACTCGATCAGGTCACAGTCAGCGACTTCCTCTGTGACCGGGTGTTCAACCTGGATCCGGGTATTCATTTCCATGAAATAGAAATTTTTCTCGGCATCGACCAGGAATTCGACCGTTCCAGCCCCTTCGTAGTTGACGGCCTTGGCACCCTTTATGGCGGCCTCTCCCATTTGTCGGCGCAGATCGCCATCGACGACCGGCGAGGGCGACTCCTCCAGCAGCTTCTGGTGCCGACGCTGGATGGAGCATTCCCGCTCCCCAAAGTGGATCACATTGCCTTTCCCGTCGCCCAGGATCTGTATTTCAACATGTCGCGGCGAGGAGACAAACTTCTCGACATAGCACCCTCCGTGGCCGAAAGCGGCCTCGGCTTCGTTGCTTGCGGCCGTGAACAGTTTTCCGAAATCTTCCGGATCCGCGACCATGCGCATGCCTCGGCCACCGCCGCCGGCACTGGCTTTGACAATGACCGGATAACCTATTTCGTCGGCGATACGGGCACCCTCAGCGGCACTCTGGACCTCGCCGTCCGATCCGGGAACGACCGGCACGCCAGCGGCGGCCATCGTGTCCTTGGCCAGGCTCTTGTCGCCCATCAGGCGAATGGTTTCGGGCGAGGCGCCGACGAACTTGATGTCGTGGTCCTCGCAGATGGCACTGAACTCGGCATTTTCAGCGAGGAAGCCATATCCAGGATGGATGGCGTCGGCACCAGTGACCTCGGCAGCGGCAATGATCCGGTCGAAACGAAGGTAGGAGTCACGGCTTGCCGGTGGGCCAATGCAGACCGCTTCATCGGCGAACCGGACGTGGAGTGAGCTTCTGTCCGCCGTGGAGTAGACAGCTACCGTTTTCAGGCCCATCTCGTGACAGGTCCGGATGATCCGCAGCGCGATTTCACCGCGGTTCGCGATCAGGACTTTTTTCATCAGGACGGGTCGATAATGAAGAGGGGCTGGTCATACTCAACGGGTGTCGCGTTCGTGACGAGCACTTCGCGAACGATACCACTCACTTCGGCCTCGATTTCATTCATGAGCTTCATTGCCTCGATGATGCAGAGCACGTCACCTTTCTTGACGGTGTCACCGACCGATACGAAGGGAGGCGATTCAGGCGACGGCGCCTCGTAGAACGTGCCCACGATGGGAGCGCGTACTTCCTCCCCGCGGGAAACCGGGGCAGCCGGCTCAGTCGCCGGAACCGATTCGGGGGCAGGGGGGGCTCCAGCAGGAGGCATGGGAGCCTGGGCCTGAACCGCTGGGGCGACATCCCAGGTGCCCGTGACCGGCGCCGGAGGCGCCTTGCGTACGACGATCCGGAAATCTTCCTCTTCCAGTTCGACTTCGGATACATCCGCTTCTGAAACCAGATTCAGAATATCTCTCAGGCGTTCAAGATCCATGGGGTCCTCTCTTGATAGGTGGGGCAGGTCAGGATGTGCTAACGCGCGTAACGTAGTCACCACGTTCGGTATTGACACGTATGACGTCTCCTTCATTGATAAAGAGGGGGACGTTGACGGTGGCGCCGCTTTCGACCACAGCAGGCTTCGTAGCACCGGTGGCGGTGTCGCCTTTCAGGCCCGGTTCGGTCTCGGTGACTTTCAGCTCGACCGCTGCCGGGATTTCGGTCGTGAGCGGCTCCTCCGTTTCGGCATGGACCAGGATATCGATGGTTGCCCCTTCCTTGATGAACTCGCGACCCTGGATGGCGTCTACGGGCAGATTCATCTGCTCGTAGGTCTCGACATTCATGAAATGGAGGCCTAGGTCATCCTCATAAAGGAACTGAAACGTGCGCCGCTCGACTCGGACCTGTTCCACGCGTTCTCCAGCGCGGAACGTGTTGTCCTGGATGCGACCCGTGCGCACGTTTCTCAGCTTGGTCCGCACAAAGGCACCACCCTTGCCGGGCTTCACGTGCTGGAATTCTATGATGGTCCAGATATTACCATTCCACTCCATGGTAAATCCGTTGCGGAAATCACTGGTATCGGCCATGAAATACTGATTTCAGAAAGAAGAAAAGCAATCGTCGGGATGGAAGGTGATCCACCGACAGAAGAGCAAATATACCGCTGCCGGGGGTGTCGGACAAGTTGGCTATGCCTTGCCGAACCGGGCAATGAGGCGCTCAATGGCTTCTTCCCCCAGGGCTCCATCCACTTCGTCTCCGCGAGTGGGTTCTGGTCGTGGTGCGGACTCGGCCTTCTGCGCGGGTAACTCCTGACTGCGGGGCGGCGAAGGTCGGCTTCCCGCACGTTCCCGGAGTCGAGCCTCGATCTCGTCCATCCACGGGGTTGTTTTCCGTCTGCCCGTACCTGCGGCATCTGTGAGGGACGATGATCGGTGCGTACGGGACGAGGTGCCAGCACCCACCGCTGGTGTTTTTCCCTCGTGAATGGGTTTCGTCTCGAAGGCCAGACGCTTGATCTGGACAAGGTGCATGGGTGAAATATTGTCGCTCGTTATGGAGCCGCCGAACGTGCCGGGTCCCAGCGTCATGGCGGGAAACAGTGCGGTCGTGTGGCCTACCGAGCCGAGTGCGGCGACCGTGTTCACGACGATCCGCATGGCTGGTTTTTCGAGCGCGAAGGCCTCGATTACAGATTCCTTCTGTGCGTGCAGCCCAAGTGTATGTCCCATGCCGCCATGCGCCAGGATCCGTTTGCATGCGTCGCATCCAGCCTTCCAACCATCGGCGCGGTACCAACTCAGGATGGGGGAGAGTGTCTCCATGGAAAGGGGCTCATCGGGTCCGATAGCCTCGACTTCCGCCACGAGCACGCGCGCTGTGGCGGGCACTTCGAACCCGGCAAGTTGTGCAATACGCTGTGGCGACTGGCCCACCTGCTCAATGTTCAGCCTGCCACCGGTGTGGACGAGTTGGCGCAGCGCGTCGGTTTCGCGCTCGTTCAGGAAACAGGCACCGGCTGAGCGCATGGCGGTCTTGAGGGCGGCGGCAATCGGGACGTCGGCCACCACGCTCCGCTCTGTGGAGCAGAGCGTTCCCCAGTCAAACGACGCTCCGTATACGAGGTCTTGTCCAGCTTTTTCGATGTCCGCCGAGCGATCCACATAGACCGGTACATTGCCCGATCCAACGCCGTAGGCGGGTTTTCCCTTGGAGTAGGCGGCGCGCACCATGGCGTTGCCGCCGGTGGCAATGATGAGATCCGTGCCCGGGTGCTCAAGCAGGGCGTTCGTACCTTCGAGCGATATTTCCGTGAGGCACGCGAAAAGTCCTTCGGGGGCGCCTGCCCGGTAGGCGGCATCGGCTACGGCGCGTAGGGCTTCGGCCGTCGAGCGGGCACTGCGCGGATGCGGGCTCATGACGATGGCACACCGCGCCTTTGCGGCGATGATGGCCTTGTATAGCGCCGTGGACGTCGGGTTGGTGGACGGGATGAGTGCCGCTATCACACCCATCGGCGAGGCGACCTCCCAGACAGGCCCATTGCGGTCTATGATGCCACATGTGCGCATGCCCTCAATGCGTGACAGCAGCGTCCGTGTGGCGAACAGGTTTTTTTCTGTTTTGCTGTCCACGCGGCCGAAGCCGGTCTCCTCATGGGCCAGCCGTGCCAGCTCGGCAGCAGCCTTCTCTCCAGCACGGGCCATTTCACGCACGACGTGGTCCACGGCGTCCTGATCGAACGTGTGCCACGAGGTGAAGGCGTCGCGGGCCCGGCCTACGAGCGTGCGGGCCTGCTGAATTGAGGTAAGGTCAGTATCCATGCACGCAATATACGCATGCACGAATCAGCCATCCGTGGCGTCGATACCGATGCGACCTGTATGGCGGGCATTCCGCTGGAATGTCGGCCATTTTTCCCGCGCCAGCCCGACCGACCCGGTCTCAAATGCGAACAGGGCACCATTTTCACCCGCCAGGATGAGTTCTCCGGAGCGGTTTATGGTCAGCGGCCCGTCCGATTCCGTGTTCAGGTCATAGGTCCAGAATGGTGTATTGTTCGGGTTGATGGCATAGAGTGTTTTTGAACCAACGAAATAAACGATTCCGTTCGAGTCAACAGCAGGCGTACCCACATCCTGGGCGACGAAGACCCATCGCAGGCGAGGCGTGAAGGAGTCGGCATCTTCATTGAGGGCGATGAGTCCAGTACTGGTGCCAACATAGACCGTGCCGTCGGGTCCCACGACAGGTCCCGAGCGGAGGGGACCCGTAAGCGGAAAACTCCAGAGCACAGATCCGTCCTCCCCGGCAATGGCATAGATGAGTCCGTCGTTTGACACGGCATAGACCACGTTGGCCGTTGTTGTTCGGGTCTCGCCCGTGGGCAACGTGACCGAAATGTCTTTCTCAATGAGGGCCATGCCGACCATGACCGATCCGATATTCTGTGTGGTCTTCCAGAGCAGTTGCCCCTGGGGGTCGAGCGCATACAGATGCCCATCGGTCGATGCGACCACAATCGTCCGGTCCCGTGCTATGACGGGCGGTACGACGATGGCCGCGTCGGATACTTTTCGTGGCCACCGGCCGGCGAGCGAGAGTCCATCAAATGAACCTACGGCATGCACGCGGCCCTCACTGTCTCCGAAATAGATGACACCGTCCACGCCGAGGGTAGGGCTCGAGCGTAGCGAAGCATTGGAATTGTAACTCGTGGTGGCATTCCAGAGACGCTCGCCTTGACTGGTGAGTCCATAGAGGCGCCCATCTTCACTGACTGTAAACACGTCTTCATTGTTACCGACGAGCGAAGAGGAGCGGATGGGGCCAAACGTGGCAAATTTCCACTTCAATGCGCCATCTGACGTAAACGTGTAGAGCGTATCGGAGGATGTACCTATGTATATATCATTGTTGAAACCGATGGCCGGTGCGCCTTCCACCTGGCCGTTGAACCCGAAGGCGCGCCACTTCAGGCTACCGGGTCCACCGCCCGTTCCGTCCGCACCCTCGGATTTACGGACCGTGATGGGGTCCGAAATTCGGAATACGTTGGCACCGCTGAAGGCTTTGATCTCGAGTACGTGCTCGCCGATCGGAAGGTCGACCGTGTCCCAGTCGAAAATAAAGGTGTTGCCACCGACCGATTCGTTGCGCGAGGATATGGCGACGCCATTGACGAGTAGATCGGCCCTCGTCACGACCGGTTCTCCCGGCTCGGTGCGGGCCACCACGCGCGTGACGCCGTTCACTTCATCCTCGACTTCCGGGTCTACGATCGTTACACGCGGCCCGATACCATCGCTCTCGTTCTGGACCGTGACGAGGATGGCCGAACTGATACCACGCGCCTGGAATTTGTCGAAAGCGACCGCTTCAATACGGTAGAGTCCGTCGGGGAAATCAAAGGAGTTGAAACGGAAATTGAAAAAGGTCCCATCGAACTGCGCCTCGCCCGCCCGCACGCCATTGATATTGACGTTGATGAAGGAGATGAAGTTGTCATCACCCAAAGCTTCGGCGTCGAGTTGAACCAGCACGTTGCGCCCGGCAACCGTCGATTCATCTACAGGTTTGAGGATTTCCAGGCGGGGTGCCCGTTCATCCACGGCAGTTCCAAAAATGTCGCACCCCGACGTGGCAAGCGCCACGAGCATGACCACAGCAATCCAGGGGCGGGCAGGCCGGCGGCGGATCGGGTTACGGATGGAGCGGTACAGGGACATGATGCGTTTGTTGATAAAGCTGTTGCTGGCTGATTCCCTACAAGTATCGGACCAAACTTGCCAGGCGTAACCCCATATACAGAAAAAAGTCGTCCATGAAGCCTCAAACCTCTTCTTGTGGCCTTCTACGTTTTACTTCTCGGGTTCATGGGCGATACATGACCCGGAAGGCGTCTCAATTCGGGATCCCAAACGGAACGAACAACCTCTATTCATCCATTCATGGCACTTTCGGCATATATGGCACGGCTTTTGTTAAATCGAGTCCTGCACCTGCGCATGCATCTTATGCGACTGGTTACACCATGCCCTTTGAGCCATGAACGCATCGTCTATATCACCCGTGAGCTTCGCTCCTAAACATCAGTCAGGTATCGACGTCGTCGATAACGCCTGGGGCGGTCTCTACCGCGGCGGATCCTACCTCGTGTACGGACGCGCGGCCAGCGGTCGTGGTCTGCTCACACTGGCTTTTGCCCATATGGGGGCTGGGCTGGGTGAGCCTGTACTGTTCGTGTCGCCCGACCGGCACAAAGACCTGATGATCCAGGCGGCATCAATAGGTTTTAATCTCCGGGATGCCTATGAGTCCGGTGTCGTACGTCTCATGCGCGTTCCGCCGCTGATGAACCTGCAGAATATGGGCGATGACGGCGTAGCCGGTGCACTCTGGGACCTCGTGAATCTGATTCGTCAGCATCGTCCCACGCGGCTTATCATGAACGACTTCATGCCATTTGTGGCTTTTCGATCGTTTGACCGGTTCCGCAACGAATTTATTCAGTTTCTGGAGCAGATCGATACGCTCGAGACAACGACCATGCTCGTTATGCCAGAGCCGGCAAATCAGCAGTCGCGAAGGGTAATCGAGTTCATGGCAAGTCAGATGACCGGCTCCATGCATATTGAGCTGGCGGATGATAATCCGTCGACAACGAAGCGTCGTATCACACTTGTACCACATATTGGCCATATCAAACGGCAGGTTGTGGACTATTGGGACCTGGAAGACCTCATTGAGGCCAATGGTGACGATTTTCGCAATGCGCCTGCCGCGACACCGCCTGCTCCATCTCGAAAGGAGCCGGTTTCATGGCAGGATGAGCCCCCTGCATGGGACGACACGGCGGGGAGTTTTGTACCGTCATCAGACGTGCCGGCATGGCCTGACCAGCAGGAGCGGCAGCCCCGCCCACAGGGCCCCTGGCAGCCAGCAAAACTACCGCCCCAGCCTCCGGCGCAGCCGCCGGTTCCGGCCCCTCCACAGCAACAGTTTCCGGCACAACCACCTGCGGCCCCTCCGCAACAGCAGCGCCCAGTTCAGCCGCCGGCTTCGCCTCAGCATCCGGTGCAGCCGCCGGCTTCGCCTCAGCACCCGGTACAGCCACCGGCTCCGCCTCAGCATCCGGTGCAGCCACCAGCTCCGCCTCCGCGGGACTCCGAGTCCGATGAGGATCCGAATGCGCGCTATGCTGACCGTACCCGTTTTGAAACGCGCCTCTCGCCACTGTTCGCACAGCGCGACGAGGCGTCACGTCCGTTCCTGCTCCTCGCGCTTCGCATGGACCAGAAGGACGGTACGTCGGCGCGTCCGTTCGACTTCGATTTCCTGATGGATCTGGTGCGTGAGGAGTTGCGCGCAGAAGATGACATGCTGGTCCAGCCCGAGCGTGAGCGCCTCGTCATTTTCCTGGCGGACAGCCCGGCCGATCAGGCCCAGCGTTTCTTTGCGCGTCTCAAAGACCGCCTGCGTTCAGAATCTCCCGTACAGGCCGATCATCTATTGCATTCGGTATCGGCCATCGTCGTGCCAGACGGCAAGCCGTTCGAATCCGTATCGGATTTCCTCACCTATGCACTTGATGAAGTATGATGAAGACGGGCCGCTCCATATTGACGCTGTTTTTTGTATCCCTGCTTGGCATCCTCGCGGTGATGCCTGCTGGGGCACAGGACCTTGTCGCGCAGGAGCGGGCAGCCGAGCTGCTTGAGGAAAACCGGTACAGCGAGGCCATCGTTGTGCTCAATGCGGTCATTACGTCCGACACGCGCGACGCACGGCTGTTCCTGTTGCGGGCGGAGGCGCACGAAGGGCGCGGGGATTATCCCTCAGCCGCTCGTGACTACGAGAAGGCTCTTGAACTCAACCCGGGGTCGAATGAGGCGCTCACGGGACTGCGCCGTGTTCAGCAGCGCCAGCAGGCCCCGGCCGACAATGCATCGAACCTGGAAAGTCTGCGTCGCCTGGTCGAACTCAATCCGAGCAACCTGGCGTACAAAATCCGCTATGCGGATGCCCTTTTTTCGGCGCGTCAGTTCCGGGCGGCAGCCGAGCAGTATGGAGAGTACCTGGAAGAGACCCAGGGAACGCCCGACATCGTGCAGTCCTACCTGATCGCCATAGCGGGCTATGAGGGAGACAACGACCTGGGCGAGCGCGTGGCTGAAAAGTATACGCGCATTTACAGCAACAATGATGATCTCTGGATGCGGCTCGGGTATTTCCGATTGTGGCAGAACGAGTACCAGTTGGCCCAGGAAGCGTGCGACCAGGCGCTTCGTCTCAATCCGTCGAACAGGGAAGCCAAGGACTGTCTGGCAACGTCGCAGGATCCCGGGCTGGCCGGCGGCAACCAGTTGTCCCAGTACCCGATCGACGTCCTCTTTCGCGAACTCAATGCCAATCCGTCAGACGACGACGCGCGCTTTCGCCTCGTGGACCTGCTCGTCGATGCCGGCCGCTATTTCGAGGCCCGGCAGCAGCTTGACATCCTGGCTCCCCGCCATCGCAATACTACAGCCTGGACGGAGCGCTTCCGCCTCGTTGAAAACCGGTTGCAGACGGAGCCCGCCTCGCAGCAGGGACCATCCATGTTCATTGTGGACAGGCTCCAGCGCGCTGTGGCTGCGTCGCCGTCCAACAATGAACTGCGTTTTGATCTCGCCGAGGCGCTCATCAAGTATGATCGCTTCTTCGAGGCTTATGATGAACTGCTGGTATTGGAGGAGGATTTCGGCACGACCGATCGCTGGCTGCGCGCGTTCGTCCAGGTGGACCAGGGCCTGACCCGTCAGGAAGGCGCATCGCCCATCTATCCGATTGACCGGCTTACGTTTCTGTTGCGTGCCGATCCGGCTGACAGACAGACGCGCTACAATCTGGTCGATGAATTCGTCGCAGCCGAACGCTACGCCGAGGCCTACGACACATTGATTGATCCGCGTTATGCCGACCCGACCGACCCCGGATACCAGGCGCGGCTCGAATCCATTGAGCGCACGCGCCAGACGATGGCTCGTCAGCGGATCGATGAACTCACGCTCGTTCTGGCCGATAGCCCTGACAACGTGGCGGCGCTTCGGGAAATCATCGCGAATTACAACATTGTTGGGCGCTCCGACGATGCCATCCGTGCCTATGTGCGGCTCATCGAGTTGCGACCGGAAGACCATGCGATTCGCGCGGCCTATATCAATGCGCTGCGTCTGGGCGGATACCCGGCCCAGGCTGTCGAGCAGGCGCGCTGGCTGGCTGACCGTGACTCTGCCAATCCTGATATCCAGCGTCTCTACGTCATGACCCTGTTTGCGAACGGTCACCTCGATGCTCGTGGCGAGTCGTTCCTGTCGGCGTTGCTCGCAGGCCCGGGCGCGCAGGATCCCGAACTGTTGTTCGAAGCGGCGAGCTACCGACTGGCCACGCGCCGGGTCGACGACGCCGATGCGCTGATTGAGCGGCTCGAAGCTCTCGACCAGAACGAATATGCTGGGCGTATCAACACGCTAAAACACCTTGTGGCACGGGAGCGGATGCGTATGAACGAGGAAGAGCAGACTGCCGTCCTCAACGAAGCCCGTCGCCAGGTATCTGCGAAACAGTACCAGGCGGCTGTCGCTTCGTATGAACGCTACTTCGAGGTACGCGGTAAGCGCACGCGCGGTGAACTGGTCGAATATGCCCAGGTCCTCGCTGCAGCAGGGGATTTTGACGAGTCGCTGTCCATATTCACGGCGCTCATGCAACAAAAGTGGGAGTATCCGGTGGCCAAGGAAATGGCTCGCACCCAGATTACCCGGGAGGACTACTCCGGTGCGCTCGCCACACTGGAGCGTCTGCAGGCGGAAAATCCACGCGACTATGAGGTTCGATTCATGCAGGCCGAAGCGCTGCGGCAACTCGGGATGTATGTACAGGCCCAGGCCATCTACAATGAAGCCCGGAATCTGGCGGAAAATTCCGACTACGTGGAGGACCGTGTCGTGGGCATAGACGGCGACATCCGAGCAGCCGTCGCCGAAAGCGGCGAATGGACGGGATACGACTTTGCGGGCGTGATTGTGCCGACGTCCAACGCGACACGCTCCCGTGGTGGCGGCACGCAGTACGACAGGTGGGCCCAGGGAATGCAGACGCAGGTCACTTTGCCCATCAACACGGTCCTCACGGCGGGCGTGACGTCGCATTTCATCAGCGGCTCGCGCCGCCTGGTACCGGGCTCTGAAATAGTCCGCGGCCGCGTGAACCAGATTTTTACAGGCGGTTATGTAGACCTGACGCCGCCGGTACAGTCGGACCGGGCGTCCTATTCGAATCGGATTTCGGGAGAAGTAGGGCTGTACGATTATGAAGGTGCACGAACGGTCGTGTATGGTGGCATCCGGTACTGGCGGCAGGAATTGGGTCGGTACGAGGGGTCTGTGGGTCTGCGCACGGGCGAGGGATCTATTGATCTCTGGTCGCCCGCCGGTGGACAGTTCAATCTCAAACTGACCCAGTTCGACGTAAAGGGTTCGTCCGTATCCATCATGCCGGACTCCGTGTTGCGCGTGAACGGCTCCATTGCCTTCAACGTCGTCAGAGACAACTTCGGAAATACGGCAAGCAACAGCGACACAAACTTCGGTACGGTCATCCAGCTTGAGGCGGGGTACAAAATTGTCGATCATACCTATCTCGGTATGACCTACTACAACCAGCAGTACCGGTCGACGGTCGACATCTACTTTTCACCGCGTGACTACCAGGTGTACGATTTCTTCCTCGAGTACGAAAAGGAGCTGCCGCAGAACTGGTACATCCGTCTGCGCGGCGCCATGGGAATTATTGCGCAGAGCAGTGGATTTATTTCCCGGCGCTTTGAGGCGGACTACATCAAGCGTGTGGCCGACAAGCTGTCGCTGACGCTGTCCACATCGATGGGGGCATCGACCCGTACCCTGGGATCCGGGGCCACCTCCTTCATCGACAAGTACAATACGTTCACCTTCTCCGGGGCACTCTACTGGACGCTCTGAGCGACCAGACACAACATGGCCGATCGTTCGCCCAACATATCAGAAGATACCCGGACGCCGTCGTCACAAACGACCGATCTGAGCGTGACCTCCTCCGGCATTCCGGTGACGCGCACACCGTTCACACCGGTGCGTCGCCGGGAAGATGACTTGCCAACGGCGGCCGAGACGGAGGAGTCGCTGTTCCGGCGGGTCTTCCTGTTCGGCTTCCTGTCACTCGCTCTGTTCGCCCTGATCTACATTTTCCTCTATGATCCTGGGGGATATCTCTTTCGACTGACGGGATGGAATTCCAATCTGCGTGGCAGTGGTCTGATCGTGTATTCGTCCATTGTGGCGCTTGTGCTGTTTCTGGTCATCCTGCTGTTCCGGTATCTGTCGCTCATGAACCTGGCCTACCTGAATACGGTGCGGCATACGGTGAAAACCGGACACGACACGAATTTCCTGCCAGGCATTTCCATTATCGTGCCCGCTTACAATGAAGGCAAGCTGCTCCAGTCGACCGTCATGTCGCTCGTGCAGATGGACTACCCGAACTTCGAAATCCTGGTGGTCGACGACGGGTCGACCGATGATACGCGCGAGGAAGCCCGTCGGCTTGTCGGGCACTACCGGGACGGAGCCGTCGAGGTCCGCCTGGTGGAGAAGAACAACGGCGGAAAATCCACGGCACTCAATGCCGGAATCCAGATGTCACGCTTTGACTTTGTGCTGAACGTGGATGGTGACTCCCAGCTGTCTCCCGATACGCTACGCAAAGCCATACGCCATTTTGTGGATCCCCGTCTGGGTGCCATAGCGGGCAACGTGAAGGTGCTCAACAGGAACAACATCTGGACGACGCTACAGGCACTCGAGTATGTGGAGGGCCTGAACATGGCGCGCTCGGCGCAGTCTATTGTGAAGCTGGTGAACATCATTCCCGGTCCGCTCGGCCTGTTCCGCAAGCAGGCCATTCTGGATGCGGGATGGTACAGCTCTGACACGTTCGCGGAGGATGCGGACATCACGCTCAAGATCCTGCGTGCCGGCTGGCGCGTTGAGTACGAGCCCGACGCCAAGTCCTATACGGAGGCGCCGGATCGGATTGTGGATCTGCTCAAGCAGCGCTACCGCTGGACGCGTGGCATTCTGCAGGCTGTACGTAAACACAAGGACCTGTTCTTCAACCCCACAATCAATTTCGGTGGTACGGTTGTCATGTGGTCCATGGCCTTCGAGTCGTTGATCTGGCCCATCATGAACGTGTTTGCGAACGCCTACTTCATTTTCATCGCCGTGGTGTTCAACATGAGTTATTATCTCGTGTATTGGTGGCTGTCGCTGACGCTCCTGGACCTTGTAGCGGCTCTGTACTGTATAGCGGTGGAGAAGGAAGAAATCCGACTGGTGTTCTATTCCCTGTTCTACCGGCTGTTTTTCATTCTCATCATTGACGTTTGCAAGACGTTTGCCACGATCGAGGAATTTCTTGGATTCGGTATGAACTGGGGTAAACTGGAACGTATCGGTACCGGCGCCCGACAGGCCTGATACCGAGCTGGAGCATGGCCGCTCGCCGCGCGCGTCTCAAAATGGAAACCACAATGAAAAAATCTACGTGCCATCTGACCAGGAATGAACCAGGAATACAATTCGAGAGGGATAACCCGTAAATGGCACGGTAATTGTTACATGAAGTACACAAACATTCAACGCTCACGCTGAGACGACACCATGGAACTCGTTCCGATTCTCTCTACCATCATTCTCGTAGGTACTATTGCGACCTTCATTCTCGCCGTTGCTGCCTACGTGCTTTACAAAATCCGCGAGCGCCGCGCCCAGCAGAGTGGTGACGTTCAGCATCAGGTGGCTCCCGATCCCCACGTGCTTGTTGCTCCGCAGCAGCCGCAGATGATTGGGGCGCACCAACAGGCAGAGTGGCAGCAGCAGCCCCAATGGCAGCAGCAGCCCCAGACGAATGTCTACGTCGGAGGTGCACAGGGCGGACAGGGTTCGCAGGGTAGCTATGCGGCCCGCGACGAGCATGACACCGAGCAGGATCAGCCTACCGCTGTGCCCAGCCACGTCCCGCAGGTTGCCCAGCCCTCGCAGCAGAACTCATTGTTCTGGGAGTACACTGACGAAGGATTTGTCCCCGTTCGTCCCGACGAGCCCCGCCAGGAAGACGAAAAGAAACAATCCCAGCAGGGCCAGGACGATGGTTTCGCCTGGCTCTAAGCCCTCATGCGCACCCTTCAACTTGAAAAAATCAGCACGATATGGTTCCTGACGCTTGGAGTAACATCCCTGGCGGCAGGAATCCTCGTGTATATCCTGCTGCTCGAGAGTGCACTCGGCGCATTCAGTATCAGGGAGGCATCGCCCGCCCGTATCGGTATCGATACGCGGCCCCGCGTGGCCCTGCTCAACAGTGACTATACCCGTCGTACACATCGCATCCTTAATCTGCGCGATACAAGTACGGTTTGGGTCGATCAGACCCTCATTTCCTGGCGCGAGTTTTTCCTCAATCAGACGCCACTGATCCCGTTTGAAGACATCAGCGACGACCACCTCGAATATGGGGACCTGTCGGGCTATGATGTACTCGTTCTTCCGTCTACGCGAGCCATGAGCGATCTGCAGATCCAGCGCGTACAGGAGTTCATGGAGAATGGTGGCAGCGTGATGGCAACCTGGACGCCCGGTCTCTATCGTCCAGACGGTTCGTGGCGAGGCTGGAGTTTCATGGAGGAAACGTTTGGTGTCCAGTTTGAAGGTTTTGTCGAGCGGGGACAGGGGAATTTTCGCGTCTACGCCGATACGTTTCCCGGGCAGATGATGGACGGGATTTACCTGCCCCGTTACCTGACAGAGTCGGATCGCTTCATCCCGCCTACCACGGGAGACGAAGCCCACGAGCGCTTCCGGGAGATACAGGCGGAGAGGGCTGAAACCTTTGATTTCCCGCCGCTCCAGGATTACGTCTGGTTCGATACGCTGAATTCGGCCCAACCTACCGTGGACTGGGCCCGTGCCCGCCAGATCCGTGCCGAGCTCCGGGATATGAATGGTGATCTTCGAGAGCAGGATGCTGTTGT
The DNA here is from genome assembly GCA_029262835.1 of Bacteroidota bacterium. GTDB lineage: Bacteria > Bacteroidota > Rhodothermia > Rhodothermales > UBA10348 > 1-14-0-65-60-17. The sequence continues at coordinate 41,021 of JAJCYQ010000052.1, read as the reverse complement.
TGTATCCTATTTTACGTGGACGGGTCGCGGTATCGGGGATCAGATTCCGTTCCCCCGGACGAGCGGTGGTGTGCGTCGCATGACGATTCGGGCCGGAACGCCCATTTCGGCCCAGATTGCACCTGGCTACCGCGTAAAAATCCAGGTCTACAACCCGGGTGTCAAAGTCCGCGTCGTGGAAGATCGCACCAAACCAGCAGCATTCTGGTTCGATTTTGCTACGGAAGACCTGGTCGGCTTCAACCAGATTGAAGAATCGAGCAGTGTCGTCTACGGCGAATACGGAGAAGGTCGGTTCATATATATGGGCTTCCAGCGCAACGCCATGGGTGTTGGCCCGGAAGACGCGGAAGACTGGGAGGCACTCAAGTTCTATTTCCGGAATTCCCTCAATTACCTGAGGCGCCTGCCAACCATCTGGGTCCACGATTGGCCGTACAACTATGATGCGGCCGCCATGGTAGTGGGCGCTGCCGAGTCGCCCGCGGGCATCCAGCGTTTTGGACCCATCGCCGACGCGCTTGACGACGTAGGTATTCCCGGGACCTGGTTGGTCAAACCGGAGGAGGCGGGGCCGTACACATCGCTGCTCCAGCGTCTGCACCGGCAGGGGGATGTCGCCGTATACGACACGCTCCGTGTGGAGTCCGATGGACTCCCAGACGACCAGGGAGACCGGCTCCGACGCCTGCGACTCATCCTGGAAGATCTTGTACGTGGGCCCGTCCAGGGCTATCGCTCGACGGAGCGTGGCATTGTCGGTATCAACACAATGGGCGGTCTGGTTCGTGCCGACTATACCTATTTCCTGCCGGACTCCATTGGGCGCCGTATAGCGCCGAAGATCATGGGATTTCCGTATGAAACGCTGACACGTATAGGTACCACCGTAAAACAACAGAGCGACATCCTTGACGGTCTCGAAGAGGATAGCCGAGACCTGCTCACCGGTCTCATGCTGGAGGACCTGGAACGTGTCAAATACGAAGGCGGCCTGTACAATCTGGTCTATGATCCGGAGCAGATGGACTTGGCCACCATGCGAACGTTGCTCGGAGGCGTTAAGGATGGTGACTTCTGGGTGGCATCGGGCGATTCTGTGGCCCTGTGGTGGCGTCTGAAGCGTGGTCTCAATGCAGACGTTGAGCAGCGCAGTCCGTCGCGTATTTTTGTCCGCGTATCGAACGACAACGGCCATACCGCCAAGGAAGCGACCGTATCGATTGCGCTGGGACGTCGCGTTACGTCGGTGAACGTGCGCCCCGAACTGATCAATATTTTCAAACCGGTACCCGACAACGTGGATGTTCCGCCGTACCGGCTTCGAGAGAACGGAACGGTCCTCGAACTGTCCATCCGCGAACTCAAGCCGCAGCAGTACCGCATTTTCCACATTGATCTGCTCGGCGACCCCCTGGTCGATGCCATGACACCCGATGAGTAGGATCGCGTCCACATATCGCCGAATTATGCCCGTTGCCCTGCTTGTGGCCGGGCTTTTCCTGGTTCCGGTTGCCGCCGCCCAGCCTGTGCATAAATTTGTAAGTGTGCAGGCCCCCGCTCGAACGGTCGCGACAGATCTGTCCCAGCTGCTCACCGACAAGCGACCGCGCCTGGCGCTCTACCGCTCGGAGCAGACGGCCACGTACGTAGGTGGTAATCCGCGACTTGTTGAAGATGCCGTCTATTTCTGGGAGTTGCTGCTGCTCGGCCTGCGCATACCGTATGAGATCGTCGACGATCGTGCTATATCCGGTCGTCTGGACCGGGACTGGGATATCGTTGTCATGCCCGTTGCCGAAGCCCTTTCTGACCGTCAGAAACGGCGGTTGCGTGAGTATGTAGAGGACGGCGGTAATTTGATCGTGTCGGGACGCTTTGGCGTGTTCGACGAGGAAGGAAATCGCAAGGGCGGGGACTTTTTCCGCTCGATGCTGGGGTCGGAGTACGTGGAGAACGTTCCCTCCCAACCGTTTGGATACCTGCAGAGCCTGACCGGCCGTGGTCCTGTATCGGCCGGCGTGGATCCAGGTTTTCAGCTGAACGTCGCCGCCCAGCAGCCGCTTGTGGCCGCCAGGCCCGTCGAGGCACTGGGACTTGGGCGCGTGGTCACGTATCAACCCGCCGATCAGGCGGCCTTCGACTCACTGACGACGGCCGTGTACAACCATAAGGAGGACGGTCGCGTACTATGGACGCGTTTCCATGCGCACGAAATATCGCGGGAAGATATTCAGCAGTACATGTGGCAGCGCCTGGTGGTGAACGCCATGGTCGACATGGTAGGGGGGCTCAGCGTGTCGGTGGCTCCCTGGCCGAATGCCGCGCCCATGGCGCTCAGCGTCGCCGCGCTGCCCACGGTGGGTTTTGATCCACTTTCGTTCATGAACGGAACCGAGCAACTGCTTGACCTGCTCGAAACGGCGCGTGTGCCGGCCAGCTTCTATCTCACGTCCAGCGAACTTTCCGCGCTCAACGATCTGCGCAACCGGCTCATTGGGATGGGCGAGGTTGGCCTCACGGCCGAGAGCGATCGCGTGCTTAAAGGACAACCCATGGAAATACAACGTGAGCGCATTCTGAGGGCAAAGCGCGACATGGGTATTGAAACCTTCCACGGTATATATCCACCGGGTGGATTCTTCGACGGCAATACGCTCCGCGTCCTCGATGACCTCAGTGTGGACTACCTCATACTGCCGGGTCTCACAAGTTGGTCTCCGGGAGAAGTGGACTGGTGGGAATATGTGGACTACCGCGAAACGATTGAAGAAGCCGAGGTGCCAGAGGAGCCGCAGTTGGCGCTTTTCGTGCCTGGCCAGGAGACCGCCGCCCGGTCAAACGCCCCAGAGCCACCAGCCCCTCGCGTGGAGCCTGACCGGGTCATCTCGGTGTCAATCATAGACGGAGTTGCGCCTTCGTTCGAGGAGACCTACCGCTTCGTGCGGGATGTGAATGGTCATTACGTATTGCCTTACTACCCGGAAACGTATTCCGCGCGCTCGACGAGCGCCGCCGACTTCGAACGGACCATTGCCCGAGCGCGCAAGGAGCGGGCCTGGATTGCGACGGTGAGCGACGCCGTCATCTGGTGGCGCCAGCGGCAGAGTATCCGTCCGCTGGTCGTGTCCCGTTCCGGCCAGGAACTGCACATTGACGTGCATAACGACAGTGAATCGGTGGTAGATGGCGCCGTACTTGAAATCAAGATGGGAGGCGAGTCGTTCCGCAACATGCGCGTGGCCGGCGGCGACGGCGTAGCCCGATTCAATGAGGATACAGGTGTCATGAATGTGCATCTGCCTACGCTCGATATCGGAGTCAGGCGCGTCGTTCTGACGTGGGACCGGCGATAACACCCGCCGCAGTATTCTTCAATTCGCTTCAAGGTCAGCGGAACGGCTTCTCCTTCTCTAGCATGCCGTACAGGTCATTCGTACCGATCGGGCCGTGCCTGTAAATGAAGGGTTCTCCGTAGGCGGCTCCGATGCGGTATCCAGCGACTTTCATGCGCGCCTCTATCCATTCCATGAAGGCCGGGTTGGAGACGAACGTTTCGGGTTCATCCGCCCCGGCCACGTACTCGGAGGAGTGGAATTGGGAGGCATAGGCCCGCAGTGCCTGCATACGGCGTTCCCAGACGTGTGACACATCGACGACCAGCGTCGGCTCCAGTTCGATGGACTGGATGTAGTGGAGTACGTGGTGCGGCCGCCAGGGCTCCTGTGGCTGTCCGTCTTCGCCTCGGGTCTCGATTTTCGTGAGCCCGCTGTAGAATATGGCGCTCGCTACGAGCCTGGAGGCGGCCACGTGGTCTGGATGCCGGCATTCGGGCGCATTGATGAGTGCAATCCTGGATCGGAGCGTTCGGATGGCACGAATTACTCGGAGACGGTTTTCGTGTGTGTCCTGGATGTTGCCGTCGGGAATACCCAGGTTGAGACGCACACTGGCGCCCAGAATGCGAGCGGCTCGTCGTGCCTCTTCCTTCCGGAGTTCTGGTGTTCCGCGCGATCCGAGTTCGCCCCGCGTCAGATCGACCAGGCCAACACGGTGTCCCCGGTCTACGAGCGTGCAGATCGTGCCGCCGGCAAAAAGCTCGACATCGTCCGGGTGGGCCGCAAAGGCAACGACATCGCACGTCATGATACAACCAGATTGACGAGGCGGCCGGGAACGAGGATCTCGCGTCGGAGCGTGAGCCCACCGATATGGCGTTGTACGTTCTCGTCCTCTTTGGCGAGGGAGAGGATATCCTCCTTGGTGGCATCGGTCGCAACGCTGATACTACCTCGGACTTTGCCGTTGACCTGTACGACGAGCTCTATCTGGTCATCCTGGAGCAGCGCAGGGTCGGCCGTGGGCCAGGGCTCGGAGGCAAGCGAGGACGCATGTCCCATACGCTCCCAGAGCTCTTCGGCCATGTGGGGTGCGAGCGGCGAGAGCAACAGGACGAAGGGCTCGGCAACGGCTCGTGGAATTTCCGCCAGCGGTACAAGCTCGGATGTGAACTCGATGAGCGCGGCGATGGCCGTGTTGAAGCTCATGCGGTCCATGTCCGCCGTAACGCGGTCTATCGTCTTATGGAGGGCGCGAAGCAGGTCCCGGGGTGCGTCCTTGTCCGTGACGAGCAATGCTCCAGAGTCGGCATCGACCAGGTTTCTCCAGACGCGCCTCAGGAAGCGGTTGACGCCGACAATATCCCGCGTATTCCATGGCTTTGAGGCCTCCAGCGGCCCCAGGTACATTTCGTACAGGCGAAGCGTGTCGGCACCATACAGTTCGCAGATCTCGTCTGGACTGACGGCATTCTTCAGGCTTTTGCCCATTTTGCCGTACTCCTGCGTGACGGCTTCGCCGTGCGCGAAGTACTTCCTGCCTGGCTGATCCTGGACGTCTGCCGCCGGTCGGCCGTCCTGGTCCACAACGTCATTCACGTCGACCGCCACGCCCCGCGCATCCCGGTAGGCCCAGGCCTGGATGTAGCCCTGGTTGAAGAGTCGACCGAACGGTTCGGACGTTGAGACGTGGCCCAGATCGAAAAGCACCTTGTGCCAGAATCGGGCGTAAAGCAGGTGCAGCACCGCGTGCTCAACGCCTCCTACATACAGGTCGACGCCGTGATCTCGCATCCAGTAGCGTTCCAGTTCCGCCGATACGAATGCGTCGTCGTTCCTGTTGTCCAGGAAACGGAGATAGTACCAACAGGAACCCGCCCACTGGGGCATGGTGTTCAGCTCGCGCTCCCACGTTTCGCCGTCCATCTCCACCTCACGCCAGGCCGCCGGAGCGCGGCTCAGTGGCGTGCGCGGAGCCGCGTCCGGGTCGTCGGTGGCCTCGGGCCGGAAATTCTCCATCGGGGGAAGCTTGACGGGGAGCTCCTCCTCATCAACGGCCCGAATTTCACCATTCGGTCCATGAAGGATGGGAAAGGGCTCACCCCAGTAGCGTTGCCGGCTGAAGAGCCAATCCCGCAGTTTGTAGGTCACCGTTCCTTCTCCATGTCCATGCTCCTCCAGCCAGGATATCATGCGCACCTTGGCTTCGGCGACGTGCAGTCCGTCCAGGAAATCAGAGTTTACAGCGGGTCCATCGCCTGTGTACGGAGTATCGGGATCGTGATCGTCCGGGGGCTGGACCGTTCGGACGATTGGGAGGTCAAACGTTTTGGCAAACGCCCAGTCCCGCTCATCCTGGGCAGGTACAGCCATGATGGCGCCGGTGCCGTACCCCATGAGCACATAATCGGCTACCCATATGGGAATGCGTACATCACCTGCCGGGTTGATGGCATAAGCGCCGGTGAACACGCCGGTTTTGCTTTTTGTGTCTGCCATGCGATCCACGTCCGTACGCTCGGCGGCTTCGCGGCGATAGGCCGCGACGGCCTCGCGCTGCTGCGGGGTCGTTATGGCGTCGACGAACGGATGCTCGGGAGCCAGCACCATGTAGGTGGCACCAAACAGCGTGTCGGGCCGCGTCGTGAAGACCCGGAGTGAACGTTCGTGTCCATCGATACGAAAATCGACGTGTGCCCCTTCACTGCGCCCAACCCAGTTGCGCTGCATGATCTTGACGGGTTCGGGCCAATCAACGAGGTCCAGGTCCTCCACAAGCCGGTCACAATAGGCCGTGATCCGCAGCATCCATTGCTTGAGTGGTCGCTTGAACACCGGGTAGTTGCCGCGCTCACTGCGGCCGTCGTTCGTGACCTCTTCGTTTGCCAGCACGGTTCCAAGCTGAGGGCACCAGTTGACCGGAACCTCGGCCAGATACGCCAGCCGATACTCGCCGAGTACCGCTTCTTTTTCCGCGTCAGTTTTGGCGTCCCACGACGCGTCCTCGGCCGCCAGACGGGCCGAGAGCTCTTCAACAGGGCGAGCCCGTCCAGCCTCGGCGTCGTACCAGCTGTTATAAAGCTGAAGGAAGATCCACTGTGTCCAGCGGTAATAGTCCTCGTCGGTCGTGGCAATGGCCCGGTCCCAGTCGTAGCTCAGGCCGAGCGCCTTGAGTTGCCGCACCATGTTGGCAATGTTCTTCTCGGTCGTCTCGCGCGGGTGCACGCCGTGTTCTACCGCGAATTGCTCGGCAGGCAGACCGAACGCATCGAATCCCATGGGATGCAACACATTGTGACCTGTCATGCGCTTGTAGCGTGCAACAATGTCCGTAGCAATGTAGCCGAGCGGATGGCCCACGTGGAGCCCCACGCCACTCGGATAGGGAAACATGTCCAGCACGTAGAACTTGGGGCGGGATGTGTCGGGACGGGCAGGTGTGCGAAACGTCTTATCGCGCTCCCACCGTCTCTGCCACTTCAATTCGATATCCTGGTACGGGTAGTCGGCCATGCGATGGAAAAAAGGGAGTCTGAATCAACACGCGTTAAAAGCGTGTTGAAGAACCAGCGTGCAACAAGAAGCGAGCGCCGGAATGCCAGATGCAAGACGTCCCGACGCCGAATAGCAGCGTTATTCGAAGGAGGGACAACGTAGCAGATGGCGTTTCGCCGCCGCATAAGGGTGTGTGATGGTTATTCAACACGCTTTTATAATACGGATCAGAGCGGTACGACCTGGTGTGCGTCCGTTTCTGTCGAGAGGGTTTCGAGCAGGCGGCTGGAGAGGTCCATGCCGTACTTGTTCAGAAAATATATGGGCGAAATGAAGCGTTCCTGGAGCGCGCCGCCGGGAACGAGGTTGGCCTGGGCACGACGGAGGTGTCCGCAGACCACGTCCTGCTGACTCCGCTCCGCCTTCACGACGCGCTGTTTGAGCTTGTTCCATTCTTTCATGAAAGACGCTCGCGTGGCTTCGGACGCACCCACAAGTGACTTGTCTACACCTGTGATGACAGGCTTGATGGCGTTGACGGCTTCATGGATATGCTTGCCTGCTTCACTGAAGGCGTCATCCAGATCTACATCCATGTTGGCAACGACCACTCGGCGGAACAGCCGCTCCAATTGGTCCTCAAAGTCGGGAATATCGAGTGCATAGCGCTGCAGGATCTTGTCGATACGACCCTCCAGCAGCGTGACACCCGCGCGCGGCCAGATGATGGGCATGGGAATGTGCGCCCATTCGTAGAGTCGGCGCAATTGGGCGAAATACGCGACCTCCCCGGGACCAGCGACATAGGCCACTGTGGGCAGTACGGCGTCCTGCAGCAGGGGCCGAAGCACGACGTTCGGGCTGAAAGACCCGGGATCCGAGGCGAGACGGTCCGTGAGCTCGGCCTCGGTTACAGGGCGACCATCTGAAAGGACAAGTGTACCATCCTGGATTTTCACGCTCACTCGACCTGACTCGGTGTGCAGAAACAGGTTTGTGGCCGATGGGGTCACCTGGGCATGCCAGTGCTCGGCGAGCGCGCTGCTCGTATCCTCGAGACGGGCGAGGCTGCCCGCCCAGTCATTGATTTCGTGTTCGAAAACATGCGAGCCGAGCGCTTTGAGTTCGGCATCGTCGGGTGAAATGAAGACGACGCGTCCCGCTCCCACGATCTGGTCCATGAACGCCACAAAGGCATGCAGTAGAGGACGTCCAGGCACCCAGGCACGGCGGAGCGCCGCCATGAGTGCCGGTTTGAAGTCTGTTGGCTGAAGTATGTCGTCCACACGGTCGAGCGCGTGCGTGATCGATGCATCCAATAGCATACGACCGGTAGCCGAGCCCACGTCCGCCTCTGCAGGACTATAGGCTACGCGTACAGGATCGTCGCCATCAAGAAGCCCTGCCCAGGCAATTTCCTCAAAATCGTGATCTTCTCCCTCGAGCCAGAACACAGGAACGCATGGCTGGCCGGATTCTGCCTCCATCTGCGCTGCTATCTGAATGGCAGACAGGGTCTTGAATAGCGTATAGAGGGGACCCCCGAACAGACCGAGTTGCTGCCCGGTCACGACGGCCGTAGCATCCGGCTGCTCGAGCTTGGCAATCAAGGATTCACTGCCCGATTCGAGGCCCCAGTTTCCGGCCTGGCGTCGCAGGACAGCGGCGAGTGCTGCACGATCGCGGGGCGCGGACACGACCGCATCGACCCGTGCTTTCCGGAACGCAGCGTCCCGGAAGTCACCGCCGAAGTAGTCGGCGAGGGCTTCGGGACCGGAAATAAAGTCTTGGAAGAGGGACGAGAACGAGTCGAACGAGGAATAGGGTACGCGTCTCAATTGCTTTCGCCTTTCAGTCGTGAGATATCGTCCCGGAGGCGGGCCGCCCTTTCATAGTCTTCTTCCTTGATGGCGGTGTCGAGTTCTGCCTCGAGACGTTCCAGGTCGGATTGCGGCTCTGCTGCAGGCGCTTCCGGGGTGTCGGCCGCAGGGTGGGCTGCGTCCTCCACGGGCGCATCCGCGCTGCTGTCATCGGTTGGAATCCCGGCCTCGTCGAGCACGGGGGCCGATACGAAGATAGGAGCTTCCATGCGCACGGCGAGGGCCACGGCATCGGAGGGTCGCGCGTCGAGCTGGCTGCGGGCGCCGGCCAGGACGTAGCGGATTTTTGCGAAAAAGGTGCCTTCGCGGAGTTCGTCAATGACCACATCTTCCACGTCGGCACCGACGTTTTCGAACAGGTCCCGCAGCAGATCGTGCGTCATGGGACGTGGAGGCTGTATTTTCTCCAGTTCGAGCGCGATGGCCTGGGCCTCAAAGGCACCGATGATGATGGGCAGACGTCTGTTCCCCCCGACTTCACCGAGTACAAGCGCATAGGCGCCGCCACTCGAAGGGCTTGTCGAGAGTCCAATGATGTCGACCTGGATAAATTCCATACAGGGCGTGGTGGGAAACCGCTTTTAAAGATGTCGGGTCAACGCAGCCAGAAATGCTGAGTTCTCAGACGGCGTGCCCGCATTGACACGGAGATACCCCTGAAGTTCCGGATACCCTCCCATGTTGCGGACCAGCACATCGTCGCCAGCCAGTTTTTCAAGCAGCGACCCCGCGTCCTGGTCCGTTCGGAAAAGTACGAAATTCGTATGGGTCGGGAGCACGTCGACGCCGTCCATCCTTTCCAGCGCCTGGGACAATTCCCGGATGGATGCGGACATGGCCGCCACACGTTCGTCAATGAGATCGGTGTGGCCGAGCAGGGTCTGTCCCGTCAGGTCGGTCAGGCGGTCGATCATGAACGGCAGGCGGGCCTTCAGCATTTCAGTCACGACGTCGGGATGGGCCATCAGGTATCCGATACGCAGGCCAGCCAGACCGAACGCCTTGGACAGCGTGCGCAGGATGATCACGTTCGGGTGCGTCTCGAGCAGTCGCGTGGCCGATGGCTCGGGGTTGAATTCGTGATAGGCCTCATCGACCACCAGAAAGCCGTCCGCGGCATCGGCCAGGCGCCGGATGTCGTCGAACGACATGGCGAGGCCGGTCGGGTTGTTGGGACTGGCAACAATAGTCAGATCGGGCTGTTCGGCGCGGATGGCAGAGAGCAGGCCGTCGGTATCGAATGCCAGGGATGGCAGCGGGGCGACCGGGACAGCGCGACCACCGAAGAGCCGGATGACACTTTCGAAGAGTGCGAACATGGGTCGGGGCACGACAACCGGCGCATCCTGCCTGATAAAACAAAGGCCCAGCGTGTGGGTCAGCTCGTTCGATCCATTGCCGACCAGAATGCCTTCTGCAGGATACCCGGTGTGCCTGGCAATGGTGCGCACGAGGTCGGCGGGTTGCTCGTCCGGGTACCGGTTGAACGGGACGTCCAGGAACGCCTGAAGAAGCTCTTCCTTGAGAGCAGGCGGTAGATCGTAGGGGCTCTCGTTCTGGTTCAGTTTGTGCCGCACACGGCGCGCACCGGGAACGAGATACGGCTTTTCGGCACGCACCTGTTCACGAATACGGCCGAGAAGGCGAGTTTCTGGAGTCTTCACGTGGGATCGAAAAGGATGGCTGTAGCGGAGGGGGGCTCAACACCGGGAGAGGTTCCCTGGTTTCATCGTCTGAGCCTGTTTGCAGGCCCTGGATGCAAGGCGCCCCGCCGCCGAATAGCAGCGCAAATTGCGCCGGTATCGGCGCAAGAAGGAGGGACAACGCAGCAGATGGCGTTTCGCCGCCGCATAAGGGTGTGCGATGGTTTTTCAACACGCTTTTAGTCCTCCACCTCCCGACGCGGTATGGCGGCCAGGTCCGGTAGATCCCGGAATTCAAAATCAGGCAGGTATTCGTTCTGGACGTGTTCAACCGTGTCAAGCAGGGCGCTTACGAATTTGCCAAAATCCTCTTTGTACAGGAAAATCTTGTGCTTCTCCCAACGGGTTTCACTGACCCGCTTGCTTTCGGTGATCGTAAGAAAGTAGTCCTCTCCCGAGCGGGTTGTCTTTACATCAAAAAAGTAGGTCCGTTTACCTGCCGGGACGCGACGGGAGAACACCTCATCCCGATCACGGCGGCTACCCTTGTAATCCTCTTGCCTGTTCTCCTCGTAGTCGTGGCTCATGGTATATGCGGCCTATCCGCGGATGGGTTGACAGAATATGCAACCGTCCATGACACAAATGCAACGACGGTGGACTCTTCTAAAGATCCTCCAGGGACAGGCGGGGAAGTTCAGAGAGGGCACTGGGTCCGAGTTCCGGATAGGCTATGGAGCGCGTCAGGCGCCTGGCCCAATAGGAGTCCAGTCTGTAAAGCGCACTGGTAATCTGCTTGGCACCGGTGGGGTTTCCTTTGGCCAACTGGACCTGGCCAAGATCGAACCATGCAGGCGCGAAGCCGGGATCACTGGCGAGCACCTTGTTCAACAGGGCTTCGGCCCGATTGAACTGATGCAGACCCATCGCGGCACGGGCCATGCCGTATGTTGCCAGGTGACGGAATGGGCCGCCCGAGGCGACGCGCGAAAAATGGGCATCGGCCATAACCCAGTCCTGCTCGCTCACATAGAGAAGGCCAGTCAGGTAATTGGCTCCATAGTGCATCGGGTCGGCGGTAAGCGCAGCGCGATAGGCCTGTCGGGCAAGACCGACATCGCCCGCGTGCTGTGCCAGCAGGCCGAGTCGGTGAAGCAGCTCTGGATCCGGAATGGGCGCCGATTCTGCTTCCTCCAGCAGGAGGAGCAACTCTTCAAGGAGGAGCGATCCGGCTGGCCCGCGGCTGCGTGAGCTTGTCGAGAGCGCCGTTTCCACATCCATGACACGATTATAAAGGTCCTGTGGATGGTTCAGATCCGCGATGGACCGGGGCACAGTGCCGGACATGACGGGTTCGAAGAGGGGCCGGGGGTCGTAGGCGAGCATCAGGTCTTCGCGCAGTACATCCGGGTGCTGTACGCCCGCCATTCCTGCTGCTACCACGCCGACAATATGACCGTCCCTCGAGAGCAGAGGACTTCCACTGTCACCAGGACGGATCCTGTTGGTGGCCAGCCAGCGCCGAGCGTCCGTTTCGTCCGGTACGACGTGAAGCCACCCCGAACTGATCCGTCTGCCAGTCACGGCATATACCCAGTCGCCGGGCTCGACCGTATGGTCCGCCGCCATGGACAGAGGGGTGATCTGTTCTTCCGAGATGGCTGCAGGGTCGATGTACAACAGCGCTGCGTCCCGTTCGGCGTGGGCCGACCACCCCTTGCGCAACGTCAGCGTGCGCCCGGAGGGGAGCGTGACTTCAATGCGGTCCGCCCCGCGGACCAGGTGCCAGGAGGTCAACAGTGCCATTCCATTGACAACTGTTCCAAACCCGCGCCGACGGTAGGCAATGCCACCACCGGAATGAAGTACGTCCGATGTGAGCGGCAGGACAGCACGCGTAATGGACGCGTCGAAGGTTGGTCGCTCAGCAATCCGGAGCGGAAGAGCCGTGGCGACAACCGGTCCGTCGTCCGTCTCCAGATTCCAGGGCCCCAGCGTCACTTCGCCGGGAGCTTCGGCGATGAAAAGCAGGGTGCGGGCATACCGGTAGACCAGTTGGCCCATGACGGAATGACCATCCCGTGACTGGGATCGGCCGCTACCTGAACGGCTGACGGGTCCAGCAACGTTGTAGGTCGTTACATCATCGAGCTTTCGTCCCGTGCGGAGCGCATCGGAGGACGAGGGCGCCGCAATATAGGCCGACAGTTCAACCCGGATGGTATCTCCCGGCAGGTACACGGCACGATCCGCCTCAGCCTGGAGGCGAATACCAGACTGGCCTGTGAAGGTCATGAACTGGAGGATCAGAAGCAGCGTAGCCATCATATCTCAATTAACGATGCATGGCAACGTATACGCAAGTCAAAAGCATGTGCCCAGGGATGAGTAGCCGACCCGGAGACACAGACGGGCTTCCAGGCTTCTAGGCGACGACGCCCATCACGAGCCGTTGCAACTCCTGCTGCACGCGCTGTCCGGTCTCGAGCACTTCCTCATGGTTGAGAGGTTCTTCTCCGAGGCCAGCCGCGGCATTGGTAATGGTGGACAATCCAAGAACACGCATTCCCAGGCTGTTGGCAACGAGCGCTTCAGGTACTGTACTCATGCCTACTGCGTCTGCTCCCAATGCCGCCAGGGCTCGGACTTCGGCCGGGGTTTCGTACTGTGGGCCGCGTGTCCACGCATACGTGCCCTGCCTGGTTTGGATGCCGAGATGCTCTGCGACACCGATTGCCTCCCTGGTCCACGCACGGTCATACACAGGAGTGCGGGCTGTTTCCGGAAGTGTGGGCGTTTCAAAGGACCAGTTGATGTGGCTGGTGATCCACATGAGCGTGCCCGGCGGAAACCCCGGGTTCACGCCACCCGCCGCATTGGTAAGCAGCAGTCGACGAACGCCCATCGCTGCCATGAGCCGAATGGGAAACGTGGTTTTTTCCAGGTCATGCCCCTCATAGCGATGCAGACGTCCCTGCAGGAACACGACGTCTCTGCCGGACAACCTGCCGAAAACCAACTTCCCGGCGTGTCCAACGACCGTCGAGGTCGGATAACCGGGGATGTCTGTTGTAGGCAGAACGGTGGTTCCGGACGCTGCTTCGACCAGGCTGCCGAGCCCGGAGCCCAGGACGAGCGCCAGTGTGGGGCGCGTCTGTATTCGGTCGCGGACGTACTCAAGGGCGGGTTCCAGGCTCATGCGTCCATGCGTCTTTTGATGACCATCATGGTCATGTCGTCCGCCCGGCCCATGCCTTCAATGAAGTGGTACACGTCTTCGGTCAGCATGCGGAGCATGGCGGACGCGGATCGCGAGCATCCGATATGCGCCGCCTTGGTGGCCAGCCGCTCATCTCCGTACAGCTCTCTCTTCGTGTTCATGGATTCCGAGAACCCATCCGTATACAGGACGATCATATCGCCGGGTGCAAGGTGGACGGTTTCTTCCTTGATCCCGGAGTCAAAAAGGCCGCGATCAACAAACCCGACAGCCATTCCGGCGGGTTGCAGGAAGGTGAAGTCCGTGCTGTTTGCGCGCAACAGAATGGCCGGATTGTGTCCCGCGCGGGCGAATGTAAATGTGCCTGTCTTGATATCGATGACGCCGTAAATAAGCGTGATGAATGTACCCGACGGTACGTTGATGTAGAACAGGTGGTTGAGCTGGCGCAGTACATCGGCCGGCGAGCGGCTGGTTCGCGCGGCCGACTGGAGAATTCCTTTGACCAGGGTCATGAAAAACGAGGCATGGATGCCTTTTCCACTGACGTCTCCGATCACAACAGCCAGGTACCGTTCATCCAGTTCTATATAATCGTAGTAGTCCCCTCCCACTTCGTTCGCTGGCAAACACATACCAGCCAGGTCCAGCGCACTGATACGCGGCATGGAGCGCGGCAGGAAGGACGCCTGGACCTGGTAGGCGATTTCAAGTTCGCGCTTGACGCGTTCCTGGCCCGCCATTTCGGTAACATATTCCGGCACGTATTCCTTGACGGTCCGCGTCTCCTCGCCGGCAACGATTCCAAGGACGGCAAAAATCACGAGCGAAATAAGCAGGAGGATGGCGAGCAGGCCGTCAATCCAGGAATCGGCCCCTGTTATGAGCAATCCCTCCTTCTGGCTCCAGAGCAAGGTCGATGAGAACAGTGCCATAAGCACCGTGAACAGATCCCATTTCAAAAAGGCCAGGCCAAGCAGCAGGCCGATTGCCGCATTGATGGCGAGGCCTTCCCATGTCATGTGGATACCGGCGGGCGAGAGTTGCAGCAGAACGGCACCGAGGGCGACGATGGGAACTACCACCCAGCCATTACCCCTGGAGCCATAGGCGATCATTCCGAAGCCCATGCAGAGCAGAAGAGCATTGATGTAGGAGATGGCCGTGCCACCAAGCAGGTCGCCGACAACCGGGCGGAAGATGGCATCGGATACCATCACTTCGGCCTGTCTCACGATGGCACCGTCAAACAACCAGAGCATAACCGTCACAAGGCCGATGAGCAGTCCGCCAATCAGAATGCCCCGCAGCAGGCTCGAGCCCACCGTTGCATTGTGCACCTGACCGTGACGCAGCAATACGAGCGGACGGATCTTGGACGGGAAACGATCCCGTGCAAACGAATCGGTGACGCCGGACAGGATGAATACGAACAATGAGGTGAAAATGCCTACGAACGAAAACACCACGACGCGGAGCAGCAGCAGCGCCCAGGTGGGCCAGTAGAGCCCCTCGAACATCCCTTGCCTGCTCAGCAGCCAGATGGATCCGAACATGATGCCCAGCACAACGGCATCGATGCCAGCGCTTCGGAAGTCGATCAGTCGCGCTACCATGCGCCGGAAAAAGAGCACGATGAACACGACGACAAGCACCACATAGACTCCTACGCGGACGAACGTGAGCGTCGTCGTGGAGGCCGTGTCGCGCGTGACCTGGGGCTCGTACGTCGCCGACAAATGCGTGAGTACGCCGGTCGCACTCATGCCCAATTCGGCCGACACCTGTTGTCCGGCGAGCGGCGTATCGGCCCGGAGCTGGATTCGCATCCGCTGCGTCCCGCTCGGACGCGCCGTCTGACTGTCGTCGAGCGTCCACGACAACGAGGACAGTGCCGATTGCGCCAGGAGATGGCGCGCCAGCTGTATCATGCCCAGGGAGTCGATTCGAGCCGGACCTTCTGTATTCAGCAGGGTGCTCATGCTGGCTGCAGGACCAGAAAAATCAAACACAAGGCGAGACCGGAGCGTGGAATCCGGAACAGCATTGAGCTGTTGTTGGATACTGTCGGCCGAGACGGCATTCGTTGCCAGGGCGTGCGCCACGGCGCGGCGAACAATCGGGTCGTTCAGCGCGCGTGAGCGGTCTCCAGATGCCCCTCTTTCATTGTTGAACGCCAGCAGATCTCCGGCCTGCGACAGGTTGATTGTGAATACAGGGCTGGTTGATACAAACCGGGAGCCATTTTCCGCAGCGTCCTCCACGTCCACATACTGTACCCGCCAGTAGTACGCTCCGATAGGCTCCGAGACTGGCGACGACAGGAACTTCACCGCTTCCTGACGACCCAGCATGTGTTGAATATCGGCCAGCAGCTCGTCATCACGCTGCAGCCTCGCCGATACGATCAGCCCATCTACCGTGTATCCATTGTCGACAAGATGCGCCTCAGCCCGCTCCATGGCCTCATCGCGGGTCAGGAGGTACTCGGCCGCGCTGTCGGGGTGCAGCGGAGCAACCAGGAGCGCAAAGCAGGCATATCCCAAGAGGCCGAGGGCAACAAGCAGCGCATCGATTCCAGAGAATCGAAAAAAAGCACTATTTCTGCTTGCTGGCATGAGAAATCTGGTTGTTGCCCGAGGATAATACGGTTTATTTGGCAATCTGGGTGAGGGCAGACCGGATGTGCTCCAATTCATACCCTCGACGCATCAGGTATCGGACGGTCTTCTCGGCGCGCTTGTGGGGGTCGTTTTCAGATCGATAACGGGTGTAGGCTTTCTGGACGACCTGGGCCATGTGTTCGTGGGGGTCGTCGTGCGGGTTGCACCGGGTGACCGTTTTTTCTGCCATCGTTTCCGGAATTCCCTTCTGCACGAGTTCGCGTACGACCCGCCGCGGGCCGTAGGCTCGGAGGCGGCTGCTCGCAAACTCTTCTGCGTAGCGCTCATCGTTAACGAGTTGCATGGAACGGACCTTGTCCATCACCTGCTCCGATGTGGTGGCATTCACCTGTAACCGCCGCAAACGATCCAGCAATTCCTTCTCGGTGCGTGGCTTATAGGCGAGGTACCCGAGAATGCGCTTCAGAGCACGATGGTATACGTCTTCGTGAAGCAGGTTGGAGCATGTCTCTCCCGTGAGCACGACCCCTTTGCGCAGTCCATGTGCCGTAACCACATCCACGTGAAGTCCGAAAGCGAACGCGTCGTCCAGGAAAATGGAGCACCGATTCGGATCTTTTTTCTGCCAGGAAACGGATGTAACCGTGCCTCCCGCCGGCGGTGGATCCGGAACGATGATGGGTTTGATCTGGGCCAGGCTCATGGAAGGTAATTTCTTGCTAGATCAGTTTCCGATGCGAAGCTGAAGAGTGTCGATGGCAACACCTCCTATAAACCCTGCCGCGCCGCGAACGTTGCCTGCTCCACTGGACGCCAGGCCAGATGTACGCGTATTCATCCATGCGGCGAAGACAGAGTCACCGCGCGCAATGGATACCGTCAGGTCATGCGGGGGAAGTGATGACGCACTGTCTGCTACCGGAACGGCATAGACTCCCTTCCACGCAGCGCGGTCGCGGCCGGCCTCCGGTAAGACTTCAGAAGGTAGCAGAAAAAAGTCAAGGACCGACGACGAAAACGTCGCTTCCGGATCAAGGCTCGTAGCCACCCAGTACGCCGGCTCAAGGCTGTCCCATGTCAGTTCGACCTCGACCGGGATAATAAATCCGAGTCGGGCCCCGAGTCCTACGTCAAGAGAGTCTATGCTCACGCCGAGCGTATCGACCAGCACAGCTTCGACCGCCGATGGTGCTGGAACGGGAGTCACGCGCACCAGTGAAATGCTGGGCGGCACCAAACCACTGCCTGTGGCCCGAATGCCATCCCGCTCCACGTCCACGCGGAACGGATCTCCCGGACCAAGGGGAGTGGCAGGCGGCGCCAGCGACGCATATTTCCCGCCGCCTACGTGGTGATAGGCGTGCACCAGACCGCCGACGCTTACTGTCACGACGGCATCGGCGAGCCCTCGGAGGGCAGACTCCCGAGTGACCTCCGGTCCTGCCGTCTGGCTGACCCGTACCTCGGGCAGTGCTGGACCCGCCTGTACGAACGCCTCGACGACAAGGGACGACCTGGACTCGGGACCCGTCGTATCGCACCCGCCGGACACGACGCCGAGCATAAGCAACAGCGCACCGACAGCCACACGACGATACTCAGTGGCGATCATCGGAGGTTCACCTCAATCTCAAACAGCGGAATAAGCGGGAGACCCTTCCGGTTGCGTGGAGCAAGGATCGGATCCGAAGCGCTGAACGACTGGGATACGGTGTTGCGCCGAACCGTCGTGTTGAAAATGTCAATGCCCGCCTTCCAGTCGGCATCCCATGCGCGGAATCGGTACGATGCATGCACATCCGCCCGGAAGTAGTTCGGTAGTCGTCCGTTGTTTTCCTGCGGTGCATGCAGAACAAGCGTCGTCTCACCCGTGGCTGGATGGGTCGACGCGAAGCGGCCCGTCGGTACCGTGACCGGGTAGCCCGATCGCCACAGGGTGGAGATGCCCCAGAGCCACGCCCCAGCGGAGCGCTGCACCACGACCGATGCATTACGGGGCGTGTCGAACCGGGCTGCCCGCCAGGGCGCGTCCGGCCCACCGTCGGTCCGGTCCTCGGTCCGGGAGCGGGTAAACGATGCTACAACACGCCACCGGGCGTGCTGGTAATCCACGCCGAGTTCCAGGCCGCGGGACCGCTCTTCGCCGGAGACATACTGCGCCAGCAGGCTCGAGACCTCGATGCCCGATCCGAGCAGTTCGTCGCGGGCCTGGAACGCGTCATCTGGCAGCAGTACGTTTCGGCTGCGCCGGACATAGATATCGGTCGTGAGCTTGAGCCCGCGGATGGGCTGGTATTCGAGGCCGGCCGTAAGTTGGCCCGAACGGGATGGTGGCACCTGGTCATCGGCTGGGACCCATCGGCTCGACACCAGGTCATAGAGTCGCGCCTGCCGGTCCTGAATACGCTGCAGGTACTGGACCTGTGTGGTGGCAGCCGCCCTCAACGACAACCGGTCGGGGTGGACAACGAACTGGGCATTCAGTCGAGGGGCGGCCCGGAGGTAGCGCCCTCCGCCAAAGTAACTGACGCGGACTCCTGGCAGAATGCGCCATCGTGGTGTGGGCCGCCACAGATCCCGGATATACGCGGCCAGTTCGGGGCGCTCCACGCTGATGTCTTCCTCAATGAATTCATTGAAGCCCGGGGAATAGGTGAGTTCAGCCTCCACATCGGAATGAAACCGTCGCTCCACCCATTGGGCCCCGAACCGGATGTGGTGGCGCAGCGACAGGTACCAGTCCATGTCCGCCCGAAGGCCCAGGTCCTGTACGCTCACCTCGTAGGCCGAGACAACAGACGCCGTCTTCGTGGGCCGGATAAATGTGTTTTCCTGCGCATCGTATCGGGATTCATAGAGAATGGTGGTCAGGAAGAGGCGTTCGGACAGGAGGCGCTGGAAGCGGGCGCTGGCCAGGCGATTGCCCCACGACTGATCGACCTCGAAGAACAGGTCGGCTGGTCGCAGGAAAGAAGAAAAATCAAGCGATACATCGAATGGGAGCCGGAGGTCGAGTACATCGCGACCTGAATACCAGGACAGGGAAAGGGACGATTTCTCGTCGGGTCGATACGAAAATTTGGCACTCCAGTCATAGAAATAGTACCCGGTTCGAAGCGTGTCCCGTCGTCCGGCGTCGTCGGACACCGGGTGTCGACTGCCGACGAGTTGATCAATGTAGGAGCGCCGTCCCGAGAGCATGAACGATGACCGGGGCGTAACAGGCGTTTCGATGAGGAAGCGACCCTGCAGGGCATTGATGCCAGCCTGTACGTGTGGTTCGGAGCGCCCACCGTCTCGCAGTTCGGCGTCGAGGACGGCGGAGAGACGCCCTCCATATTCGGCTGGAAAGGCCCCCCTGTAGAGATGGATATCCTTGAACGTCCCGGTCTGGAATGTGGATACAAGGCTGAATGCGTGCCAGGGATGATAGATGGGCACCCCATCGATGAGATACAGGTTCTGGTCCGGTCCCGAACCCCGGATCATGAGGCCGCCGGTGGCCTCCCCCGCGCGTTCAATGCCTGGCAGCCAGCGGAGCGTTTCGAGCACGTCGTTTGAACCGAGCGCGCCAGGCAGTTCCTGCAGGTGGGCAGGCGGCATGGAGACCAGCCCGGGCGTCGTGTCGAGTTCGGCACGCAGGGTGGGCGATGACTCAATCGTCACTCCTTCCACCGTCAACGGTCGAGGCGAGAGGGCAAGGAGCAGGGCACTGCCATCGACCGTGATGAGTGAATCCATGGTCTCGAATCCGAGATAGGATCCAACAACGCGACGTTTTCCCGATGTGACACCTGGAAGCGCAAAATAGCCCGCCTCGTTCGTGACCGCGCCGGCCCCCATCTCGGGGAGACGAACGTGCGCGCCGATGAGGCTCTCGCCGGACGCCGCATCGACCACAAAACCATTCAGAACATGGCTTCGCACGCGCTTCGGGTCGGTCATCAGCGGTATCAGCACGTACTGGCTGCGGGAAATTTCCTGGACCCGGAAGGGCAGGTCGGTAACGAGGCAGACCAGGGCATCGAGCGCTCGGGAACCTTCATATGAGCAGGTCGTGGTCCATTTGTCGGCCTGGGTGCGGCTGAATACGACGTCAATTCCCGATTGGACAGTAAAACGGGATAGGGCGTCGGTCAGCGAGGCCTGCTGTTCATGCACGCGCAGCACGGACTGTGCCAACACATCAGCAGAGCCGGCAGAGCAGACGAGGAGCAGGATGATGGCAACGCGGTACACGGCGTCTTATAGACTCCGCCTCGGGACGCGTTCCTCGGATTTTCTATCCTCGGGCGGTTTCCCGGCGGACGAGCCTGTATACCGGTTCGTCTCCGTGCGTTTCGAGCTCGGCGCCGAGGGCGGCCGCGACGATGACAAGAATGTCACCGACTTCCTGGTCGCGGTCGAACGTGCCTGTCAGTGTCTCCTGGCGGAGGGATTCATGGATGTCAATATCGACGTTGAAAGCACCTTCGAGCGCTTGGGCGACAGAGTCCATTGGCGTGTCACGAAAAATGAAGAGTCCGGTCCAGGCGAGTGGGTCGAGCCCGGTCGCGGCAATCCGGGGCGCATTCACGGCGCCCGGTGCCACACGCGCGGTCTGGCCAGCATCCAGTGTCGTCTCGACCAGGGCGGACGCCGCCCCGGAATTTCGCGGTCGCACGTGAACGCGCCCGGAAACGACGGTGACCTGCGTACCAGAAAGGCCAGTCTCCACGCCGAATGATGTGCCGGTGACAGTTGTCACGGCGTGATCGGTGGTGACGTCAAATGGGTCTTCCTGCGGCGCGACGTCGAAAAAACCGCGGCCCTCCAGTGAGACGTGTCGGGAGGCGCCATCCTGCCACGACAATTCGGCGGGGCCGGCGAGCAGCACGGTGCTGCCGTCGGCCAGGTCTACAGTTTGCGTCGTGCCGTCTGGCACGGAAATGCGCATCGAGTCTGGTGCACGCAGCAGGAAGAGGGCGGCCACAGCCAGCAGGGTGACGGCCGCGGCGGCTGACCACATGGGCACCGGGCGGGCGAGGAGCCGGAGAGGAGCCTGTTTGGGCGAACGAGCGTGCCCGGAGTTGGATGCTGGCACGTGTTCCAGCCACGTGTCCTGGAACGCCCGGGCATCGGCCGTCATGCGCCGCAGAAGGGCATCTACAGATGGGTATTCACGGCGAACGGGTTTTATTGCATCCTGCAAATCTCGCACGGCAGATTGCACGGAGACGTCCGCATCTCCCAGGAGACCCGCCTCCAGGAGGGCTACGGAGAACAGGTCTTCGCGGGGCGGCAACTGGGCCTCGACGTCACGGAATGCCCGCTCGCAGAGTGCCGCCCAGAGGCGGGTCTGCTCCAACAGGACGGGATCGTGGGCCAGCCGCTGTCGCAACGCCTCGCGTGCATTGTCCGAAAGCGCTTCCTCGCAGAGGGATATGTGGGTTGTGGGATCCATCATACAGAAAGCCGTCACCACGCCTGGGAAAGTAACAGGACGAGCGCCCCGAGCAGCCCGCGCAGTTTCTCGAACGCACGCTTGACCTGCATTTTCACGGCGGCCTCGGAGGACTGGATGTCGTCGGCAATTTCCGTGTACTTGAATCCGAGCTGGCGCAGTTCAATGATGCGCCGGGCGAGGGGCGTCAGGCTTTCCATCGCGCGGTCCAGGTCAATCCGATCGCCCGAGCGCTCCGGGGCGACGGCCCCTCCGAATGGCTCGAGGATATCGTGGAGCATTTCGCGGGCCGAATAGCGGCCGCGGTAGAAATCCTGCAGTTCATAGAGTGCGCCTTTCATGGCGAACGCCTTCAAACGCGATACTTCCTGCAGGTCGGCTATACTCCGGTGAACGCGGATCAGACTGTTCTGGACCAGATCGTCAACTTCCGTGCGATGCCCAATCCGGCGCGTGAAAAACCCCCGCATGATGGGCTCCAGGCCGCGGAGAATAGTATCCACGGCGGCTGGGTCGCCGTCCTTGGCCTGCTGGACCAGTGCATTGCTGAACTCCATAGGCATCAACCGCCGGGCATGCTGTCCCAGGTGGGGCCCTCCACGTAGGATCCGAGAACGGTGACGTAGGCGGCAATCTCTTCGAGGTGCCGCAGCGCATTCATGACCGCTTCGCTGCCGGCATCGCCTGCCAGGTCGAGGTGGAAAATGTACTTGCCGGGGCTGCCAACGAGGGGGCGGCTTTCAATCTTGAGCAGGTCAATGTCCCGAAGTGCGAAGACGGCAAGGCTCTTGAACAGACTGCCGGGAATATTTTCGCTCTGAGCGAAAAGGAGACTGGTTTTGGGCACTCCGGACGTGGTTTCAGGGGCCAGGCCGTCCAGGGAGGGCTCGTTCCGACGGGCGAGCGCCAGGAATCGGGTGTAATTGGCGGTATTGCTTTCAATATTCTCCGCCAGCAGCGCAAGTGCGTACTCACTGGCAGCGCGGCGACTGGCAATGGCGGCGTGGGCAGGATTGCCGACGCTGGCCACATCCCTGGCGGCCCCGGCGGTGTCGTAGGCCGGTGTAGCTCGGGCATGCGGGAGTGTCTTCTTTACGAAGTCACGGCACTGTCCAAGGGCCTGTGGGTGAGAGAAGACGGCAACTATATCTTCCAGCTTCGCTCCGGGCAGCCCGAGCAGCTGATGCCGAATGCGGAGCTTGCCTTCTGCAACAATCGTGACGTCGTGTTCCCGGAGCAGGTCGTAGTTGCGGTGCACACTTCCGTGGAGCGAGTTCTCGATCGGGACGACGGCCCGGTCCACACGGCTGGCGGCGAGCGCGTCAAAGACGGCGTCGAACTCCGGGAAGGGCACCATCCCGGCGTCCGGATAAAGGGCCGCGGCCGCCTCTTCACTGTAGGCTCCGATCTCCCCCTGAAAGGCAATACGCATGGGCTGTCGATTCATGGCGAGCTCGGTCTCACATCGATTCCGGGGCCGATATGCCGAGCACCGTAAGTCCGTTCTTCAACACGATACGCGTGGCGGCAGCGAGTTGCAGTCGGGCCGTGGCCAGGGTCTCCTCCTGGCCAATGATGCGGCATTCCCCGTAGAATTTTGAAAAGGAGGTGGCCGTTTCGCGAAGCCACGTGGCCAGCTTCTGGGGCTCGGTCAGCTCGGCTGCCATGTGAATGGCCTCCGGGAATCCGAGCAGCTGCTTGATGAGGGCGATCTCGGCCGGGTGCTTCAGCAACGAGAGGTCGCCGTCTCCATTGGTTTGTAGCCCGGTCTCCTCGGCCTTGCGCAGAATGGATGCAATGCGTGCGTGCGCATACTGAAGGTAGAACACCGGGTTTTTTTCAGATGCTTCGCGCGCCAGGTCGAGATCGAATTCGAGGTGCGTGTTGGCCGACCGCATGAGAAAGAAAAACCGTGTTACGTCTTCTCCCACTTCATCCATGAGCTCGTCGAGCGTGACGTAGGTGGCCTTGCGCGTGCTCATTTTGACGGGCTCACCGCTGCGCACAAGTGTCACGAACTGGTAGATCAGTACCGAAATGCGAGATGCGTCGTGGCCGAGCGCCTCGACACCGCTCAGGACGTCGGGGAAAGTGGCAATGTGGTCGGCGCCAAAAATATCGACAATCCGGTCGAAGCCGCGTTCAATTTTGTTGACGTGGTACCCGATGTCGGGAAGCCGGTACGTGGGCTCGCCACTGGACTTGACAAGCACCGTGTCCTGCTCTTTGCCGAATGCGGTGGTCCTGAACCATACGGCACCGTCCTTGTCGTAGGCGAGGTCCTTCTCGCGAAGCGCTTCAACAATATCCCAGATGGCGTTCGAGTCGTAGAGTGTCCGCTCATTGAAGTAGCTGTCCATGCGAATGCCGAGGCGCTTGAGCGTGGCCTCAATCTCGGCAAAAATGGCCTTTTCGGCGGCCTTCTTGTAGATGTCGACGTCGGCGAGATCGCGTCCGTCAGCGACGCCTGCATCCAGCAGGCTCGCCCCGAACTCTTCGAACACGCTTGCCGCAATGTCGGCGATGTAGTCGCCCAGGTAGCCGTCGTCGGGAAATGACTCCGGCACGATTACGCCGTCCACGGATTTGGTGGGCATGTCCGGGCGAACAAGTGCCTCGTAGCGGGCGCGCACCGACTCGCCCAGGACGCGCATTTGCCGCCCGGCGTCATTGAAATAGTATTCCCGCGTGACGTCGAAGCCCGTCCATTCGAGCAGCGTAGCCACCGTGTCGCCGAGCACGGCGTTTCGGCCGTGTCCCACGGTAAGCGGACCCGTCGGGTTGGCACTCACGAACTCCACGAGCGCGCGCTGTCCGTGGCCGTGCCCCGTCCTGCCGAACGCTTCGCCACGGGCAAGCAGGTGGCCGAGGCCGGCGTGCAGCCACGAGTCGGCAAATCGGAAATTGATGAACCCGGCACCAGCCACCTCCACACCAGACACCAGGTTGGCATCGACATCCATGTGCTCGGCGATATGTTCGGCAATATGCCGCGGCGCCCGGCGGAAGTGCCTGGCCAGTTGGAGAGCGGCGTTGGTCGACAGGTCGCCGTGATCCGCGTTGGCCGGCACCTCGAATTCGGGCGTGAAGCCTTCCGGAGCGCCTCCAAGGTCTTCCAGGGCGGCGAGGAGTTGTCGCGAAAGCGTGTCTTGCATGGTCCTTATCGTGATGTGGGCGCAGGTCTACTCCGGATCCCGAGGGCAGATCCGCCCCGGAGCGCGTGAAAATCTGCGCATACGGGCAAACCAAGCGGGCGGGCATCCGTATGATGGGCAATCCGAACTTACGGTCCGCGTTCTCCGTGCCCATGCCAAATATACTTCCGCGCATTCTGATCATTTTCCCCGTGTTCTGCCTGGCGGCACTGGTGCTCGTTCCCATCGAAGCCGTAGGCCAATCGCCGACGTCGGGCAGCATCACGATTGCGCGTCTCAAATACGACGGGGGTGGCGACTGGTACAATGGACCCCAGTCCCTACCCAACCTGCTGGCATTCGTCCGTCAGAATACGCTGCTCGACGTGGCGCTCGAGGAAGAAATCGTGGAGCCTGGCAGCGATCTGCTGTTCTCCTATCCGTATCTCTACATGACCGGGCACGGGAACGTACGCTTCTCGGCGGCTGAGGCAGATGCCCTTCGGCGGTATCTCGAGAGCGGTGGATTTCTCCATGTTAACGATGATTACGGCCTCGATCCGCATGTCCGGCGGGAAATGGCAAAGGTGTTTCCGGATCGGGAATTCGTGGAATTGCCGTTCTCCCACCCGATCTACCACAGTCACTATGAGTTTCCGGGTGGACTACCCAAGATCCATGAGCACGACAACGAGCCACCCCGCGGATTCGGAATGCTGGACGATGCGGGCCGTGTCATGATTTTTTACAGCTACGAGTCGGATATTGGCGACGGTTGGGATCCGCCCGACGTTCACAACGATCCACCCGAAAAACGATTACAGGCACTCCAGATGGGGACGAACATCCTTGTCTATGCCATGACACACTGACAAGCGTATATGAGCGAGTTACAGGAAAAAGATCCGGAATTGTATGCGGCACTCGCAAGCGAGGCCCGCCGGCAGAACGAGGGACTGGAACTGATTGCATCGGAGAACTTCGTGTCCCGCGCTGTTCTGGAAGCCATGGGGTCGACCCTTACCAACAAGTATGCGGAGGGGCTGCCCGGCAAACGATATTACGGGGGGTGTCAGTATGTGGACATGGCCGAGGAGCTGGCCCGGGACCGCGCACGGGAGCTCTTCGGGTGCGACTGGGTCAACGTGCAGCCCCACTCCGGCGCATCGGCCAACGCAGCCGTGTACCTGGCATTCATGAAACCGGGCGAGACCTTTCTCGGCCTCGACCTGGCGCATGGCGGCCACCTCACGCATGGATCCCCCGTCAATTTTTCGGGGATCCTCTACCACGCGGAGTATTACGGCGTGGAGCGGGAGGGCCCCATGGCGGGTCGAATTGATATGGACCGTGTGCGCGACAAAGCGCGTGCCGTCCGGCCAAAAATGATCTCGATTGGCGCATCGGCCTACAGCCGGGACTTTGACTATGCGGCATTCCGGGACATTGCCGACGAAGTAGGTGCGCACCTGTGGATGGACATGGCACACACGGCGGGACTCATTGCTGCCGGCGTCCTCAGCGATCCCATGCCGCACTGCCACGTGGTCACGACGACGACCCACAAGACGCTGCGCGGTCCCCGTGCCGGGATGATTCTCGTCGGCAAGGACTACGAAAATCCGTTCGGGAAGGTGGCTCCCAAATCAGGCCGCGTGAAGATGATGTCGGAGCTTCTCGACTCGGCGGTGTTCCCTGGCATGCAGGGTGGGCCGCTCATGCACGTAATTGCCGCCAAGGCCGTCGCCTTCAAAGAGGCGCTGGAGCCGTCGTTCAAGACCTGGGCGCAGCACGTAGTGGACAACGCACGGACCATGGCCCGGTGTTTTGCCGAGCGCGGATACGATGTCATATCTGGCGGCACGGACAACCACCTGCTGCTGCTTGACCTGCGCAGCAAGGAATTGACCGGCAAAGTAGCCGAGGCCGCCCTTGAGGCGGCCCACATCACGGTTAACAAGAACATGGTGCCGTTCGACACCGAGAGTCCGTTCGTGACGAGTGGAATCCGTATAGGCACGCCCGCCATGACCACGCGCGGTTTCACCGGTGATGAATTTGAAGAGGTGGTTGCGCTCATCGACGAGGTGCTCACATCTCCAGGCAGTGACACGGTGGCCCGACGTGTGCGGGGCCGTATTCACGAGATGACAGCGTCGCATCCACTGTATGATTTCGTGACCGTCTGATGGCTGTCCCGTCCACACTGGCGCACACGGAGCTGGTCGATCTCGGCCAGCGACTCTACGACCTCGCGCTTGTCAAGCGCGAGCATGAGCATCTCACCGACCCCCAGGGGCATCCCATTGGATGGCTGCTTGACACGCGTATTCCCATGCTCCGGGGAGATGTCATGCGTGAAGTGGGCCGTGTTCTCGCGATGCGGCTCCAGGCCCGCTCCATTCATCAGGTAGCCGGGTTCGGGTTCGGTGCCTTTGCACTGGTGGGATCTGTCGTCGCCACGCCTGCCGCGACGCCGTTCATGGGCGGGCTCATTCGGGAGAAACGAAAACCGCACGGACGGCGGCGTCTCGTGGAAGGTCCCATTGATCGGAGTCGGCCGGTCGTCTTTCTGGATGACATACTGAACAGCGGAAAAAGTGCCATGAAGGGAATTGAACTGCTGCGGCAGGATGGTTTCCAGGTGGCGGGCATGATGTGTCTGTTCCAGTTCGCATGGAGTCAGGGCAAGTCCCGTCTGGAGCGGGAAGGGCTCTGGGTCGATGCCATCCTTGATCTCAACCTGCGCCAGGAATGATTTCACGCATATTAAGGAAGAAAACGGCGGCCGCATCGAAGCGCGCGGGAAACGAGGGCGCGGCGTCCGATTCCTCGTCCGGTCTGCCGGTGCCGTCCGCCGACGAGGCGGCCGAAATGGGCTTCCTGGATCATCTGGAGGAGCTCAGGTGGTCGCTCATCAAGGGATTCGGTGCTATTCTGGCGTGTACAGCCGTGGCAGGCGTCTTCCGCCGATGGATCATCCAGAATGTGGTGCTGGCGCCCAAAAACCCTGACTTCATCAGTTACCGCATTTTCGGCGTGGACACGACGCCGTTTGTTATCCAGAACAGGACAATCACCGGGCAATTTTTTACCGACTGGGGAACGGCGCTCGTGGTAGGCGCTATCGTGGGGTCGCCGTTCTTCATCTATCAGATGTGGCGCTTCATTGAGCCTGGGCTGTACGCCAATGAGAAGCAGGGCCTGAGATTCTCGTCTGTATTCGCTACGTTTTTTTTCGTCCTGGGTATTTCCTTCGGGTATTTCGTAATCACCCCGCTCGCACTCCAGTTTTTCGCCGCCTACCAGATATCGCCCGAAATCCAGAACGAATTCGACATCACGAAGTATTTCGAGATGATCACGTTCTGGTCGTTCGGCACAGGCCTGCTTTTCCAGCTTCCGGTAGTTGTGTACTTCCTGGCCAAACTTGGGATTGCCACACCGCCTGCGCTCCGTGTGGCCCGGAAATACGCACTACTCGTGGCCCTCATTCTGTCAGCCTTCTTCACGCCGCCCGATCCCGTGTCCCAGATCCTTGTGGCCATGCCGCTCATGCTGCTCTACGAGATGTCCATCTGGATCGCCGTCGTTGTTGAAAAGCGACGCATGAAAGCCCTGAAAATGAATACATCGTAGTCATGAAACGACGCATCACTTCCTGGCCGGTTATAGCAGTATTGGTGGCAGCCACGCTCGTCGCCGGATGGACCTGGCGCGGTAGCGACGACCTGTTCGAGCTGCGGCGCAATTTCGAGATATTCGGTGCCGTCTACGAGGAACTTGTCACGAGCTACGTCGACGATATCCGACCGCAGCCGTTCATGAAGGCCGGAATCGATGCCATGCTGGCCGAACTCGACCCGTACACGGTGTTCTACGACGAGGCGGACCTGGTCGAAATGAGTGCGCTCCAGAACCCTGCCGCCGGGACGGCCGGGCTGAACCTGGGTGAGCGCGGGGGGCAGATCCGGGTCCTCCCTCCGGACTCGCACGCCGAAGCCTACCGATCGGGCATTCAGACGGGAGATATCCTGCTTGAAATAGATGGGGTCGATGCAGCGGGGCTCAGCCTGACCGAAGCCTATACGCTGCTCCAGGGAGAGCCGGGGTCCGTCGTGCAGGTCCTCGTACAGCGCTCGACCGATACGCCGAGCCGCATGTTCACGCTTCGCCGCGTGCGCACGCAAACAGAAAATGTGGCCTGGGCGGGCTGGGTGGGCGACGATCCGTCGGAGCGTATCGCCTACGTGCGGCTGGACCAGTTCGGTGAACGCGCGGGCCGGGAAACGCGCCGGGCACTTCGCAATCTGGCCGATGGGGAGCCGCTCGGGGGCGTTGTCCTGGATCTCAGGAACAACCCGGGCGGCATCGTCACCGAGGCCGTCGATGTCGTTGAACTCTTCGTGCCGGACGAGACCTCTGTCGTCCGGATAGCCACGCGCGATGGAGCGTCGGACCAGACGTACCGGACCGATATGGATGCGCTTTTTCCGGAGGCCGAAGTCATTGTGCTGGTAAATAGGTTCTCTGCGTCGGCCTCGGAGATTGTCGCTGGCGCCCTGCAGGATCTGGAGGCCGCCAGGGTCATGGGAGAGACGACGTTCGGTAAAGGGCTCGTCCAGGTCGTTCGGCGCCTTCCCCACGATACGGCGCTCAAGATGACCATTGCCCACTATACGTTGCCATCCGGCCGGATCGTACCGACGGGCGAAGGTATTGAGCCGGACATCCATGTAGACGTACCGGCGCAGTCTGACCTGGAAGTTGCCCTGCGAGCCGATGCGGCCTTTTTCCTGTTTTCGAATGCCTGGGTGAATGGGGCTTGCGGCGGGAGCGTGTCGCTGCCGACGGTCGATGCCTGCCTGGCCGATGAAGCCGCCGTCCTGTCCGCTTTCGAGCGGTTCCTGGTCGAACAGGGGTTTTCCTATACGACGCCCATGGAGAGCGATGCCGAGGTCCTACTGGCGGAGCTCGAAGAGGCCTCATGGACAGAGGCACTCGGGCAGTTGGCCAGCCTGCGCGACGTGATGGCGCAGGAAAAACGCCAGGATCTGGAGCGCTACGCGCCATCCCTGCTCGCTGC
Source organism: Bacteroidota bacterium (assembly GCA_029262835.1). GTDB lineage: Bacteria > Bacteroidota > Rhodothermia > Rhodothermales > UBA10348 > 1-14-0-65-60-17. The sequence goes on along the minus strand of JAJCYQ010000052.1, from coordinate 11,158 downwards.
AATAGAGTCAAGCGTCGCTGCCCACCTGCTGGAGGGGGAAGCGAGGACCGCGCGGGAAGTGGCCCATGATCCGCTGGTGGCGCGCGCCGTAGAAACTCTGCAAAACAGCCCCCGTAGGAGTCGTTGATTGATTCCAGGAGGTTACATGTCGATTCGAACTCTTTACGTCTGGCTGCTGGTGGTCTTCATGGCAGGCTGCAAGCAGCCGGTCCAGAGCCAGGATGCTTCTGTTGCAGCCCCAACCAGCCAGAGCCGGCTGGCTGAGCTGCAGGACAGTCTCTACGCCAGTCGCAGGACGGCGATTACACGTGCCGTGGAAGTGGCGTCGCCGGCCGTCGTCAGCGTCAATGTCACGCAGGTCCAGAATGTCCGCGCACGCGACCCGTTCTGGGATCCGTGGATGGAGTTTCTACATGGCCGTCAGCGCACGCGCATATTCCAGCGCGAAGTACAGTCGGCCGGATCCGGCTTCCTGATCTCATCGGACGGCTATATCGTGTCCAACGACCACGTTGTGGGCGGGGCGACCCAGATCATGATTGCCATGCCCAATGGGGACACGTTCGAGGCACAGCTTATAGGCAGCGACCGGGCGACCGACCTGGCACTGCTCAAGGTGGATGCCGACAAAGCCCTGCCGTATCTGGAGTTTGATGTGGCCTCCGAGCCCATGGTCGGCGAATGGGCTATTGCGCTCGGCAACCCATTCGGCCTTTTTGAAGCCTCGGCGCCTTCGGTAACCGTAGGCGTCGTGAGCGCAACAGGACGCGACCTCAAGCCCCAGGACAACCGGTTCTACCTGGACATGATCCAGACCGATGCGGCCATCAACCGGGGAAATTCGGGCGGCCCATTGCTGAATGCCGAGGGACGCATTATCGGGGTGAACACGGCCATTTACTCCCAGTCCGGTGGGTCTGTAGGTATTGGATTTGCCGTTCCAACGGCCCGCGCACTGCGTGTCATTGAAGAATTGCGCGAACACGGATCGGTCGACCGCTCCTACTATATCGGTCTCAACGGGCGCACGGTGAATGCCCAGATTGCCCAGGCATTGGGTCTGGATTCTGCCGGTGGCGTACTGGTCGAAGAAGTGGAATCAGGGTCGCCCGCTGAGCAGGCTGGTTTCGCAGCGTACGATGTCATTCATTCCATTGGGGGGGAAGCCATCGGAACGCGCGAGGAGTTCGTGGCCAGGCTCTACGAATACCGGCCCGGAGACGTGATGGATGTGGGCGTGCTTCGCCAGGGGAACGAACTGGATCTCAAGCTGCCACTGGGTACGAATCGAGATTCATGAATGGTCAGTGGCCGTAGGAACGTCCTTCCTGGAGCAACTGTGAAGACCGTCCACGGGTCCGGAATTCGACCGGAATAGTTCTGCGTTCCAGGTTTTCTGTGATGGAGTAGACCTCGAAATGAAGGTGTGGGCCGGTGGAGTACCCGGTATTGCCCGATAGCCCGATCACCGTCCCTTCGCGCACACGTTCGCCGACGCGTACCCGGACGCCCCCGGGGCTCAGGTGCACGTAGTTACCGATTGTACCGTCGTCGTGCCGTACTCGGACGTAGTTGGCGCGCGTCTTGAGTGCGGGGTCGTTTCCACCTTGCCGGTAGCTGTCTTCCGTGCCTACAACGAGTCCGGAGCGCGCCGCACGAACGGGCGTGCCGATGGGCATGTCCCAATCAATGGCGAACTTCCCCTGGTGCGAGACGGTGCCGTTGAATCCCTGCCCGACGATATGCTCGGTGCCAACGTCGTAGGGGAGTGCATAGGTGACACGGCGGGCATGCTCGGCATTCAGGCGTCCTGTGATCCATTCGAACGTGAAAGAGTAGGACCAGGGCAACGTTTTTTCCTTGATGGTCAGGTCGAGCAGGGACTCTGGAAGGCGGCTTCCCAGCCCCAGAACGAGCGGGAGGGACCGGGATGGCGTCAGGTTGGTGAGTTCCATGTTGACGCGGAGCGTAATATCCCACGCAACGAGCGGCCGAACGGTGAGCATGACACCTTCATCGGTTTCGCTGGTGACGATACAGAACGTATCCTCGAAGCACTCCTCATCGGCGGCCACCCCATTGGGCAGCGCGGTCAGCAGGAGGAGCAGTACAGAGAGCAACATGGGCACGCGGAGCGGTTGTACAGAGAGCCGCCGTCAAGAGCACTCGAAGGCTGCCGTCAGCCTTTCAATATTACCAGCCACGGAATCGTTCCCGCCAAATACGGCGCTCCCAGCGACGAGCACGTCGGCTCCAGCCTTGATGACTGCGGCCGCATTGTCCGGCTTTATACCCCCATCGACTTCCAGGTAGGCCCTGGAGCCCACTTCGTCGAGCATGCTGCGGACGCGCAAAATTCGCTTCAGGGCTCCATCTATGAAAGACTGTCCTCCGAATCCGGGGTTGACCGACATGATGAGCACCAGGTCCACGTCGGCAACGACCTCTTCGAGCGCCGAGAGCGGCGTGGCCGGGTTCAGCGTGACGCCAGGGCGTGCCCCTGCGGCGCGGATCTGCTCGATGACGCGGTGCAGGTGTGGGCACGCTTCTACGTGCACCGTGATGATATCGGCACCGGCGGCTGCGAAGGAGTCAATGTATTTCTCCGGCTGCTCAATCATGAGGTGCACGTCGAGTAGCGCCTTGTGACGGGATGACAGCGGATGCAGGGCCTCCACCACTAGCGGCCCAATCGTAATATTGGGCACGAAATGCCCGTCCATCACATCGATATGCAGCCAGTCGGCACCGGCCGAGAGGGCCTCGTCACAGTCGGCGCCGAGCCGGGAAAAGTCGGCGCTCAGGATACTGGGCGCGAGCAGTGGCGCACGTGTGCCGGAGGCGGCACTCATGAGAGAAGCGCGACACCGAGCGCCACGAGCAGCATATTGGCGAGCGCAATGGGCAGCAGGTACTTCCAGCCAAGTGTCATGAGCTGCGTGTACTTGAACCGCGGAAGTGTCCACCGGACCCAGATGAATACGAAAGCGAAGAAGCCAGCCTTGACCAGGATGGTGCCCAGCTGCAGCACCGTCAGCCAGAGCGAGTCCACAAGCGCCGGGAATGCGCCGAGCAGCACTGATTCAAACGGAAGCATGTAGCCGCCGAAGAACAGCGTTACAATCACGAACGAGGCTATGAAGAAGTTGACGTATTCGGCGAGGAAGAACATGCCGAACTTCATGCCCGAATATTCCGTGTGGTAGCCGCCTACCAGTTCCTGTTCCGCTTCAGGCAGGTCGAACGGGGCGCGGTTGGTTTCGGCAAAGGCCGTCACGATGAACAGTATGGCCCCGATGGGGTTGCGGAAGATATTCCATCCCAGCAGGCCCCAGCCTCCAGCCTGGTCTTCCACGATTTCCGTCAGACTGAGCGATCCGGCGATGAGTACGACCGACAGGACGGCGAGGCCCATGGACAACTCGTAGGAAATCATCTGGGCCGACGATCGGAGTCCACCGAGCAGTGAATATTTGCTGTTCGAACTCCAGCCGGCGAGCGTGACACCATACACGCTGATCGAGGTCAGGGCCAGCAGTACAAGAACGCTCACATCCATGTCGGCAATGACGACGTTGTGCGCGAACGGAATCAGTGCTCCGGCACCCATGGCGATCACGACCATGAGCATGGGAGCCAGCGAGTGCACGAACGGATTGGCCAGGACCGGTACAATGTTCTCCTTGAACACGAGCTTGACCACGTCCGCAAACGGCTGCAGGAAACCGAATGGACCGACCCGGTTGGGACCGGGCCGGTTCTGCATGTATCCCGATACCTTGCGTTCGGCGTACACAAGTACGGACGCTGAGATCAGCAGAAATTGGACAATCACAAAGGCGATAAGGGCCGTCCAGTACCAGGCTAGTTCCATGTTCTCACGCAGTTTGAGTGTGGGTATCCGGCTGATGGGTGACGTCCAGTCGGACACCAGACTCGCCCATGGCATCGTACGTGGCACCGGTAAAAGCCGGATTGTCCTCGGAGAGCTCTGCCATGATGGCGCGAGGGCCTTTGTAGGAGAGGCTGAGGCCGACGCGTTCGGCAATGGCCGGGATAGAGACCCATCCGGGCTCACAGTCGACCATATTGGACTCGGTGTACCAACGATCGAACGGCGTGCCGTGCAAATCGGCCCGGCTCTTGCCGACTTCCATGGCCAGGGTACGGTTTACGCCCTTGATGGCCTTTGCGGGCCGAAGGCGCTGCGCATGACCGTCACAGTTTACGAACGTGCCGACCGTCTCCACCGCCATGGCGGCCGGGATGGCAACTGCTGCAGCCGGAAGGGTTTCGTTGGTCGTATGGTGATGGTGCACAATGACCTTGACGCCTTCGAGGTCGGCCAGCTCACACAGGCCCTCTCCTACCGGGTCGTCCTCCATGACGTAGAGTACGTCAATGTCGCCACCGGCGAGGCGTGACTTCAGTACTTCGGCATCCAGAGCGGAAAAGCCGAGCCGCTCGCACCCCTGGGTGTTCGGGGCGCGGTCGTCCGTTCGCAACCAGTTGTCACCGTGACCAGCCTCGATATGCGGGATGTATGCCGGCGCGTCGGCGCCCAGGTGCTCGGCAAGCCGCGCCAACAGGTAATTGTCTTCGGTGGTGGACAGGGCCGATCCGAGGAAAAACACGCGCTGCCCGCTCGTTGACTGCAGCAGTCGGGCTGCTTCGGCGTAGGCCGCGTCCCAATCCGCGGCCTGTCCTCCAATGGCCGGGCCTTCTGGACGATTCTCGTTGAACTTCCTGTAATCCAACCGGTCTTCATCGGCGAGCCAGAACTCGTTCACGTCCATGTTCGTGCGGGCCGTGACATTCATGACCAGGTTGTCCTTGACATGATATACGCAGTTGGACCCTTTGGCATTGGTCGTCGAAATGGACGGCGTCTGGCTCATTTCCCAGATGCGTGCCTTGAAACGGTGGTCTTTTGACGTGAGCGCACCGACGGGACAGATGTCGATCACGTTCATGGAATAGGGTTCATCAAAGACGACCCCGGGGGGCGTCATCGGATAATTCCGGACGCCACGCTCAATAATGGTGAGTTGATGGCTGCCAGAAATTTCCTGCGTGAAACGCGTGCACCGGGTGCAGTTTATGCACCGCTCGCCATCGAGGACGACGCGGGGGCCAAGTTCAATATTCTTGGGCTTCATGACCTTCCTGAACTCGAACCGGGAGCCCTCCGGACCGTACTTGTAGGTCTGGTTCTGGAGCGGACAGTGCCCCGCCTGGTCGCAGATCGGGCAGTCGAGTGGATGGTTGATGAGCAGGAATTCGAGGTTGTCCTTCTGTGCGCGCTTCACGAGTTCGCTCGTTCGGTGCGAACGCACGACCATGCCGTCGGCAACCTTCATGGAACAGCTGGTCTGCAGCTTTGGCATGAAGTCAATGACAGGGTTGCCGTCCTCGTCCAGGACCCGCTCGCGGGTTTCACGATCCACGCGCGGCATACCTACTTCCACCAGGCACTGGCGGCAGTTGGCCGGGGCTGACATGGCGGGGTGGTAGCAGAAGTGCGGAATTTCAAGGTCCTCGTCGAGGCATGACTGGAGCAGGGTATCCCCGTCCTCCACCTCGACGATTCTGTTGTCTATCGTAATTTTGGGCATGGTATCAGACTGCAGCCGATTCTACGTGCGTGGCAACAAGCGACGGACGACACTTGGCTTCAAATTCTTCCCGGAAACGGGTAATGGTGTGGCGGACGGGCCAGGCGGCGGCATCGGCCAGGGCACACACCGTACGTCCCTCCATCTGTGAACACAGGTCAATAAGCAGGTCCAGATCCTTCACGTTCCCCTCGCCTTCGTCTATACGGGTCACGATGTTCTCGAGCCATCCCGTGCCTTCGCGACACGGCGTACACTGTCCGCAGCTCTCATGGTGATAGAAATGCGTAATCCGGCGGAGGAAGGAGACCATGTCGGTATCTTGGTCGAGGATCAGCATACCCGCCGTACCCAGCATGGAGCCGGCATCGCGCAGTCCTTCAGGATCCATGGTCACGCCGTCAATCATGTCCGCGCGAAGTACGGGGACAGAGCTGCCTCCGGGGACAACCGCCTTCAGTTTCTTGCCGCCCCGCATGCCGCCTGCCACCTCGTCAATAAGGTCGCTGATCAGCATACCGCTGGGGTATTCATATACACCGGGCCGGTTCACGTGGCCTGAAATCCCGTACAGGACGGGTCCAGGCGACGAGGGAGCGCCAATGGACGAAAACCAATCGGCGCCCTTCGACAGAATGAGGGGCACATGGGCGAACGTCTCCACATTGTTGATGGTCGTGGGGTAGTTCCAGATACCCTTCTGCGCCGGAAATGGAGGTTTGATTCGAGGGTAGGCGCGCCGACCTTCCAGCGAATTCATGAGCGACGATTCTTCGCCGCAGATGTAGGCGCCCGCTCCCTTGTGTATCACGATGTCCATGGAAAAATCACTTCCCATGATGTTTTCTCCCACATAGCCCTTGGCATAGGCCTTTTCCAGCTCACGCTCCATATGGGTAATCCAGTCGGCGTACTCCCCACGGACATACAGATACGCCGTCTTGATGGTCATGGCGTAGCCTGCAAGCACCATGCCCTCGAACACGAGGTGCGGATTGTACTCCATGACCTGTCGGTCCTTGAAGGTACCCGGCTCGGATTCGTCGGCATTGCAACAGATGAAACGCGGAACGTCCGGATTCACGGGTGGCATGAATGTCCACTTGAGTCCCGTCGGGAAGCCCGCCCCACCGCGTCCACGCAGGCCACTTTTCTTGACCTCGTCCGTTACCGAAGCGGGATCCCACTTGTCGGTGGTGAGCGCCTGGCGGAGTGCGTCGTATCCTCCATGATCTTCATAGACGTCCAATCTGTGGAGGTCTTTCACGGGGGGAAGCAGCACGCGCTTGTAATTTCGCCAGTCTCCTGCTTTTGAGGCCATAACCGATCTATTTAACTGTTTCTGAGACGGGTGGAGTGACGGAGGAGGTGGTTTTATCCACATCCGTTCGGCGATTGCCCGAGAGTTCGTCCTCGTCCTGGGGCAGCGTGACCGACTCGAAGGCCGGCATGTTGCCTTCGCGGAGGGCATCGATCAGGGCGTCTATTTTTTCGCGCGTCAGGTTGTGCACGTACGGACCGTTCGTGATCTGGAGCATGGGAGCCGATCCACATGCGCCGAGGCATTCGGCTTCCTGGATGGTGAAGAGGCCGTCGCCCGTCGTTTCACCGGCGTGTACGCGGAGCTTTTCCTCGAGATAGTGCAGCATGTCGTAGCCGCCGCACCACTGGCACGAGAAGCACGTACAGACATCGAAAACGTACTTTCCTTTCTTCTCCTTGAAGTACTGCGTGTAGAAGGTCGCGACGCCGTAGACTTTGGCATAGGGCATGTCCAGTGCATTGGCCACAAGCTGGACCACTTCCGCCGGCAGGAAGCTGAATTTTTCCTGGGCCAGCCACAGGACCCGCATGACGGCGCCGTCCGCTGTCGGATAGCGCGACACCCACGTCTCGATCTGTTTCTTTTCCTCGTCGGTAAAGAACAGCTCATCGCCGGGGATGACGGGCTCCGGCATCCGGTCGGGGAGCGAAACTACCGGGTCTTTGATGAAATCGGTCATAGTGCTATTTGTCGGCTTCTCCAAGCACGGGGTCCACGGTTCCGATCAGGATGACCATGTCGCCCATGAGCCCTCCTTCGAGCATGTGTTCGAGGCCCTGCAGGTTCGTGAAACTTGGCGTGTTCATTTTGACGCGAAACGGCTTGCCTGTGCCGTCGGATTGCACATAGAACCCGAGCTCGCCTTTAGGTGCCTCGATGGCGTGGTACGCGGCACCTCCTTTGGGGGGCGCTACGCCCGTATCGGTGTACATGAAATCGTGAATGAGGCCCTCCATCGAGTAATAGACTTCGTTTTTCGATGGATACGCGCGTTTCGCATCGTCCGTCCGGATGGGGCCCTTGAGCGAATCGAGTTTCTCCAGGCACTGACGAACGATCTTGATGCTTTCCATCATTTCCTCCATGCGGACGAAGTAACGCGCCAGGGCGTCTCCTTCTTCCCGCATGGGGATGTTGAAGTCTACTTCCTCGTACTTCAGATACGGTTCGAACCGGCGGATGTCGTGGGCAATGCCCGATCCACGCAGGTTCGGGCCTGTCAGACCGAGCTCAATGGCGTCGTCTTTCGAGAGGACGCCGATACCCACATTGCGGTCAATCCAGATCCGGTTGCGGTTCAGCAACTTGACCCAGCCGGCATGCACATCAGGAAAGCGCTCCACGAAGTCGCGGATCATGGCCATCCCGGTCTCGTCGATATCGGATACGACACCGCCTATCCGGCTATGCGATACCGTCAGACGGGCACCCGTGACCTGATCGAAAATCGAGTAGAGGTCTTCGCGAATCTGGAACGACCAGAGGAAGACAGACACGGCCCCGGCATCCATCAGGCCAACGCCCATCCAGAGCAGATGCGCAGAAATGCGTGCCAGCTCGCTCATCATCATGCGAATCCACTGGGCCCGTTCCGGCACTTCGATTCCGGCTACTTTCTCGACCGCCAGGCACCACGCCACATTGTTCGAGTACGGCGCGAGGTAGTCCATGCGGTCCGTATAGGGCATGAACTCCTGGTAGGTCTTGGACTCGGCCAATTTTTCGACGCCACGGTGCAGGTACCCGATGTCCAATACACACTTCTGGATGGTTTCGCCATCGAGCTCCACAGCGCAGCGCAGCACACCGTGCGTGGCCGGGTGCTGTGGGCCAATATTGAGGACCATTTCGTTGTGCAGCGCGTCGGCCGGGGCACCATCGCCGTGGTGACGATCCTCGAGCCAGGCGTGCTTTGACTCCAGGCGACGATACAGCGCTTCGTTGTGACGCGGCCAGAATGTAAGCGTCTGGTCAAAATCTGTTTTCTGGATGATACTCATATCAGTCGTCCTCTCCGGCCGGTTCGTCGAAGCTTTTTGGAGGAATGCTGCCGTGTGCCCGAGCGAATGGGTCGAGGGTAAGTCCACCACTTGGCGTCTGAGGGGGCAGGGGCAGGGATCCCGGAACGCCGAGGAGCGGAAATTCCTTGCGCAATGGATGGTAATCGAAATCGTCGGGCATGAACATGCGGCGCAGGTCGTTGTGCCCTTCGAAACGGATGCCGAACATGTCCCAGACTTCCCGTTCGTTCCAGTTGGCGGCCTTGTAGACGGCGGTAGCCGATGGGACGGTCATACTGTCTTCATCCACACGGATCACGACACGGATTCGCTTGCCCTGGTCCATATTGACCAGGTTGTACATGATTTCGTAGCGGTCGTCTTCGGTGAAGCGGTCAATGCCTCCGAGGTCTGCCAGGTAGGTGTACCCCTGTTCCTTCTTCAGAAACGTGAGCACATCAATAATGCGCGCGCGGTCGACGCGTACCGTCCGTTCACCAGCGTACGCGATCACTTCCTCCACCGCGTCGCTGAAGTGGGAGGCGAGCGCTTCCAGCGTAGCCTCGACATCCGTCGATGCCTTGGCGTGCGGATTGCTGTCCTCTCCTGCAGCACTGTCGGCAGGAGTGAATCGAAAAGCGAGCGTGGTCGGCTGTTTCTTTGACATCGTGCGCTACTGCTGGTGGTAGAGTCCGTCCGGGTTGATGGCGTCCGCGCCCACAGATGACAACACCTTCGGACGGGCAGCTGCCGCGGCAGGCATTTCATTGCCGAAGTGACCATCCTGGGCGACCGAGTATTCGTTGCGCACCTTCTCCTGGATGTCCATGAGCGCATGAATGAGGGATTCGGGTCGTGGAGGGCAGCCGGAGATATAGACATCGACGGGCAGGAAGTTGTCGCAGCCCTGCACGACGCCGTAGCACCGGTGCATGCCACCGGTCGAGGCACACGCCCCCATGGCAATGCACCACTTGGGATCGGCCATCTGGTCCCACACACGGCGGATGGTGTGGGCCATTTTGTAGCTCACCCATCCGGCAACGATCATGAGATCGGCCTGCCGTGGGGAAAAACGCATGGCTTCGCTGCCGAACCGGGCCACGTCATATTTGGGTGCGGCGAAGGCCATCATCTCGATGGCACAGCAGGAGAGCCCCATGGGAAGGGGCATCAGTGAATTGGATCGGGCCCAGTTCACCACCGCGTCGACGCGGGTTGTCAGGAAGCCTTCACTGAGTGAGGAATCGGAGGCCATGGAATCGCTGGTTGAACGTGGTGATCGTGTATGGAGGGCATCAATCGAACTCGAGGCCGCCTTTCTTGATGTCATAGAGCAGGCCGATGGCCAGCACGATGACAAACAGCATGACGACCCCCATGACACCCGGCCCGGCGCCAGCTTCCAGGAATTCCTTGAAGCTTACGGCCCAGGGATAGAGGAATACCACTTCTACATCGAATACGATGAAAATCATCGCAACGAGGTAGAACTTCACGGAATACCGTTCATGGGCCGATCCGATGGGGTCCATCCCGCTTTCGTAGGCCTTCCGCTTCACAATGTTGTGGCGGTTGGGGCCGATCAGCGCCGCTGCCTTGAGCAGCGTGAAAGACAGACCGGCCGCAATGGCCAGTTGCACGAAAAGAGGGTAAAAATCGGAAAGCATGGGGCGCGCAGTTGTAGACCCCTGCAAAGTAGCGCAGGCAGGGGCCTACAGTCAACGTGAATCGCGTTGAAGAATAGTTCAAAGGCGGGGCGCCACCGGCGCCCCGCCTTCAATGTGATTCAAGATGGATTTGAAAAGGCTTCTGTCCAGGACACGCTGCCCGGGCGTGTGAACACTCTTCTAGGGGCTGTTAACACTACGTCAGAACCCGCTGTAGCTGACGAAAAATGCGTTTATAAAGGCGTGAGGAGGGTAGTATGGCAGCGGCATTCGAGCGACGAACAACACAGAGTAACGCCATTTTCGACGCTACCCTGCTGGACGGGGCCAATTTCGCGTCCGCCATCGTTGTCCTCACCTCGAGTAGCGCTGCTACACTTCGGTTCGTACGCCTTGGCGGACAAGAAATTGGCTACCGTCAGCGGGCTCTGGCGTAGTGTTAACAGGCCCTGGAAGCGTCTCGAGCAGTCATCGCACACCCTCCTGCGGCGGCGAAGCCGGAAATGTCAACATGGATGAACGTCCCAATATAGCGGCCCTTATCGGGTT
>JAJCYQ010000051.1 GCA_029262835.1 Bacteroidota bacterium | reverse complement strand
GTTCAGCGTAAGGCCTTCAGGCATGTCCTTGTCGAGCTCGGCCGTGATTTTCTTGTCCTTGCCGTTGGTCGTCACGTTGTAGCTGCTCTTGGCCGATACGGGGTCGGGCGCCTGGCCCGCTGTTGCGGTTGCAATGCGCATACTGACGTCGCCGCTTACCGAGATGACGGCGATTTCTGCGACGTTGACAGAGACGCTGTGCGTGGCCTTGTTTGACTGCGCGGTCGAAACCGAGGCGGTAAGCATAAGAAGAGCGGCGAGAGCGAAGATGTTTTTGAAGTTCGTCATGGTGTGTTCCTGGTAGAGGTTGTGAGCCGTGTGGCCCGTTGTGTTTGGTTTACACTTCCTCCAGGTACAATCCGCGTGCCAAGCTCCTTTTATGGGGTTCTGGGCCGTGTGCCAGACCCAAAAGTGTTCCGTTGTCGAAACAGTGGTGTTCCGTGGGTGGTTCTCTCCGCTGTCGGAAGTGGCCTGGCCCTGCCTGCCCAGAAAACAGGCTCATCTTTCAAAAATCCATCACGTGACATACGCGGTGCGGCCACGCCCCACCAAGGAAGCAGGCTCAGGTTTCAAAGTCTGAAGGATGAGCCTGTCTCTTTGGTCCACCGCGTGTGAGCGCAAGTGTAACTGTTTCGGATTCGACAGGCTCAGGTTTCAACAGCCGGGAAGCGGCCCGCCAGACGCGCGGGCGCAGCAACCGAACGGCTTCAAGCGTGTCTCACCGGAAACGAATTGATAGAGGGGCCATGGAATTCAGGACAATGAAACGGATTTGCATTGTAGTCATGCTGTTCGGTGCGGGTTGTGCATCGAGCAGGATTCCGGAGGCGCCGGGATTGGAATGGGTGGCTGTTGAGGGCGGCCAGTTTACGATGGGAGATGTGGTAACGGGCATGGATCCTGATGCTACGCCCGTTCATGTCGTCGAAGTTGGTGATCTGTGGGCATCCCGGTACGAAACCACGTGGGACCAATACGACTGGTTTACGGCGACGACGGGCCGGGAGCGTCATATGCCCGGGAACGTGGACCGGGGTGCGCGGGCCGTCCACAGCGTAATGTGGGCCGATGCGGTAGCCTTCTGCGCGTTCGTCGGCGGCCGGCTGCCGACGGAGCCGGAGTGGGAGTTTTTGGCAGCAGGCGGCGCGCTCAAGCAGCGCTACCCTGGGACGAACAGCAGCGAAGAGGCCGGCGACTACGTGCGCTCCCATGACAACAGCCTGGCCGAGTCGTTCATTGTGGGCAGCAAACTTCCGAACGCATTCGGCCTCTATGACATGGGCGGCAACGTAGCCGAGTGGATTGCCGACTACTATCCGAAATATCCAGAACCTGGCGCCGAGCCCGAATGGTTCGATATGCAAAACTTCGATATGCGCATTTTGCGCGGGGGAAGCTATGCCCAGAACACACCTGCAGCGCGCACAGCCCGAAGGGCCGGCACGCTGCAGGATGTTCGGTCGGAAAGTATCGGATTCCGGTGCGTGAAGGACCGATAGCGTGGATCGTCAGACCAGTTCGTATTCGCCGGCTGGCTCGACTTCGGGGAAGTCGATTGGCGTTCCCGAGAGATGGTTCAGGTAGTTCGTGAACGTCTTGACGGCCACGAGTCCCAGCAGCTCGACGAGCGCGGCCTTGGGGTACCCGGCGCCGAAGAATGCATCGACCAGATGCTCGTCAGGGAGGCCACGCGTGTGGACTATGGCCTGTGTGAGGCGAGAGAGCACCTGCAGCCTGGAGTTGTCGGAGTTGCCCCGGCGCAGTTCGGTGATTTCTTCGTCGGATTTGCCGGCCATTTTGAGAGCGCCAGTGTGGGCCGAAAGGCAGTATCCACAGCGGTTGGCTTCAGAGGCGGCCAGGTAAATGGTCTGGATTTCCTCGTTTGAAAACTCGCCTTCAGCCAGTTTTTCCTGGTAGGCGAGGTTGCCCTCGAGGCCCGCAGCGGAATGGCCCGCTACGGCGTAAATGTTGGGGAGCATGCCGTACTTCGATTTCAGCTGTTCGAAGATGGCTTTGGATTTTTCGGGCGCGTTGTCGGGTGTAAGGACTTCGAGTCGCTTCATATAGAGGTATTGATCAGATTCTGGTTCATCGCAACAAGTTGTTGTAACAGGTAAGTGTGCCGAGGGGGCATAGCGTTACACCTGGCGCGCGACTCTGGAAGCCCGATACGTCTTCAGCGACCTTCTATCGGCCGGCCCGCTGCACGATGGCGAACACGACGGCGCTCGCTGAGAGGCCAAAGACGTTGGCATCCAGACCGAGGGGAAGAGAAAGGGTACCTGCCGCCGCGAGGCTTGCGAGGAGGACGGTCGTGCCGCCACCCACAATCATGGCGGCGACGGCCGCAGCCGGGCGGAATCGTCGCCGCGAGAGCACCGCGAGAACGGGTACCAGGAGACCAGAGACCATGAAGGCGTACGAATAGAGCATGAGGTCGAGGACGCTCGTCATGGCGGCGGCAATGACGAGTGCGGCGGCGCCGACGATGAGCGTCACCACGCGGGGCGCCCATCCGGAGTGACGTCCCACGAGGCCGAGCTTTGAGAGGATGTCGGACAGCACGTTGCCGGAGGAGGCCAGCAGGCAGCTGTCGGCCGTCGACATGATGGCTGAAAAGTACGCGGCTACGAGCAGTCCCATGAGGCCTGCGGGAAGTACAGTGCGGAGCAGCATGGGGAGCCCCATTTCCGGATCCATGCCGGCCGGTCCTGCCATTCCGGCGTAGGCAAACATGCCCTGCTCGGCGGCGACACGGCCAAAGAGTCCCAGAATGACGCCCATGAAGGCCATGATGGGCCACTCGAAGAGCCCTGCCACGTACCACGCCCGGCGCGCCTCGCGAACGCTGCGACTGGCGTATATCCGCTGGTAGAGCGTCATGGCGACGAACCAGATGGGAACGATGGTTACGAGCCAGTTCACGAACTGCACCGGCTCGATGGCAAACAGGTCAAGATGCGCAGGTGGGACGGCTTCGCGCACGGCCTCCATGCCACCCACTGCGACGTACGCAATCGGAATGCCAACGAAGATGAGGCCGACCATGAGGATGATCCACTGCACCGTATCGGTATAGACGACAGCTTTGAGGCCGCCCATCGTTGTGTAGATGACGATGAGCGCGCCGATACCGATGAGCGCCATGTTCGGGCTGACATCGGGGAGTACGGCGGCCGCCAGTTTTGCGCCTGCCAGCATCTGGGAAGACGTGAATCCGAGGTAGCCGACAGCAGAGATGACACCCGCCAGGATGGCAGCCCGCCTGCCGTACGCTTCATTGAAGAGGTCCGGAAAGGTCAGAAACCGGAACTGATTCGACAGGGGCTTGACGTGCGGAATCAGGAATACAGCCGCCAGCCATGCGCCGACGAGCCCTGTAAAAAGCATCCAAGAGCCCGCCAGTCCCATCGCGAATCCGAGACCGCCCAGCCCGATGGAAAAGCCGCCGCCCACATCGGTTGCCACAACCGACAGGCCGATGTGCCAGCTGTTCATGTCCCGTCCCGCCAGGTAGTAGTCTTCTTCCGACTCCTGGCTCCGGAAGAAGTACAGGCCGATGCCGAGAACGCCGAGCATGTACGCTGCAAAAACAATAACGTCCAGCATGGTCACAGGGTGCGGCACCAGATATTCATGGATTCCCAGCCCTCGGGCATGCGCGAATTGGCGACGAGCCGTCCTCTGTACTCATACCCGAGCTGACTGAACACGCAGTTCATTCCGGTCTCAAGTGCCCGGGCAATGGAATAGACATGGTGGATGCCCCAATCACTGACCAGGTCACCGTGCAGGGCGCTGATCAGGCACTTGGACAGTCCCAGGCCGCGGAATTCAGGATGTGTTGTGCAGTCGGTCAGCTCGGCGTTCTTCCTGTCGTGGTCTATTTCGGCCGATGCAACGGCCACGAGCTTCCCGGCCTCGTCCTCGATGAGACGAAAAATGGAGAGCTGCTTGTCGATCAGCATGTGGAGTCTTTCCGCTGACAATTCCGACGGATACGCGGCAAACACGGTGTTCATGAGCGTTGCTATGCGGCGCGCGTCGCCGGGCGACGCGCGCCGCATGGAAAAGCCAGGCGGAACAGCAGCGGGCTCGTCCGTTGGCAGCGGGTCTTTGGACTGTGCTAGCCGCAGCGCGAGTTCATGTGCGTCGCGCATGGTCTCGGCCGCACGCCCGGGATCCGTGAACAGCGACCAGATGGCAGCGTCCGTATCATCCTCAAAAAACCCGGCAATCGTAGCCTCGTGCGTGAGCCCTGCCTCGATCCAGAGCGATGCGTCAGCTACCGGACTCCGCGTGTAGACAAGGAGTTTCGACCACGTCGGCTCACGGCTCGCATCCGCACGGGGAGTGTCCAGGGGCGCGACGGCCTTCACGTCGGAGAGCGTCGCATCGACCAGCTTTATGCGCGCGTTGCGCACATCCAGGACGTCTTTCAGATCGGTAGTCATCAATTGGCCAGTTCAAGCGCTTCACATCCGGCAGCGGCGAGCGTTTCGTCTATCATGCGGCTGTGTTCGCGCCGGTCGGCCCACCGGGCCTGTCCTTCGTCTGGCAGCAGTGGAATGGGGTCGAAGTAGAGATGCACCCGGTCTTCGTCCACGCTCGGGCTGCGGTAGACCGAGATTCCGGTCGTCTCGTCATAGTAGTCAAAGCTGTGGACATCCCTTTTCCCTCCGCCGCCGGGGACGTCATTGACGAACGTGGGCGTATTGAACCCAGCCGTGAATCCGCGCACGTTGCGTTCGATTTCAAGTGTTTGACCGACGGTCGTACGAAGGTCTTCCACGCCCTTTACCATATCGTGCTGGTACACGTAATAGGGCTGCAAGTTGACCCAGGAGAGCCGCTTCGTGAGGAGATTCATGGTGTCCGCGTCATCATTGACGCCTCGGATGAGGACGCTCTGATTGCGTACTTTGAGGCCGCCCTGGAAGAGGCGGCTCATGGCACGCCGCGTAATGTCGGTGATTTCCGCCGGGTGGTTGAAGTGGGTGTGCAGGCAGACCTCCTTGTCGAACTGCCGGCCCTGTTCGGCCAGATCCAGGAGTGTGCCCGTCCATTCGTCGTCCGTCAGAATTCGCATGGGCATGACGGCGGGACCTTTCGTGGCGAAACGGATACGCCGGATATGTGGAATGGCGAGGAGTATTTCCCCGATTTCCCGGAGCCGGTTCGGCGGCAGGAAATAGGCATCGCCACCCGACACAACAACATCTTCCACCTCACGGCGGGACAGGAGATAGGCAAATGCCTCGTCCCAGTTGGAGGACTTGGGCTTGTAGCTGACCTTGTCGACCGATTCAGTATCTCCGCCAATGGCGTAGCTGCGTGTGCAGAACCGGCAGTAGACCGGACACACATCGAGCGCCAGAAAGAGCACTTTGTCCGGGTAGCGGTGAACCAGGCTGCTCGTCGGCGAATCTTTCTGTTCGTGGAGCGAATCCAGTTGCAGCATGGGGTGGTCCGGCAGGCGTTTTGACGCCACGGGAATGAACTGCCTGCGGATGGGGTCGTCGTAAGGGTTTTCCCAATCAATGAGCGAGAGCAGGTAGGGCGAGAGCCGGAGCAGCATGGGTGCCTGCCGCAGACCTTCTTTCACGTCTTTCATGAAGGCGTCGCCCGTCAACTCGCCCACGAGCCGTTCGAGCTGTTCCGCTGTTTTCGCGGAGTTCTTATTCTGGAATTTCGAGTCCAGGAATTCGCTCTCGCTCGTATTGGCAAAGCGGGGAATATGTTGCCAGAAAGCATCCGACCGGAGATCGCGGTGGGCAAACATGTCCGCGTCGGGGTCGGGTTTGAGTGGATCGGGGGTTTCGAGTTCTGTAATTCTGTCCGGTAAGGTGAGACGTTGTTCAGGCACAGGCCGGGTGGTTTCTGGTTGGGGTAAGGTCAGACATCCTCGTAACTTAAAAGCATGGCTGCCAATCTCAAGTGATATGTTGGAATCTCAGGTTATTAGTCGAGAGTTCTTTTCTGACGCGCGGTTCCGCCTGCCCGGAGAGTTGTGCGCAACCCGACATGTCGCGGCTCGTAGAGCCGGGGTATGCTGAAAATTCACTCCTGGATGCATGATCAGGCATGGCTGCGTCGGTTTACGCTGGCCAATCGACTGCTCATGCTGATGGCCTTCCTTCCAACGGGGCTCGTAAAAGCCGCCGGCGAGCGTTTTACGGTGCTGCCCGTCGATAACCCGATTGGTTTTTTCTTCGAGGCCATGTATCAGACGGGGCCGTACTGGCATTTTATAGGCATCATGCAGATGCTCGCGGCCGTGCTCATCGTCATTCCGGCCACAGCGACGCTCGGGGCGCTGCTGTTTTTGCCCATCATCCTGAGCATTGTCCTCATCACGTGGGGTGTTGGGTTCGGCCTGACCGCATGGATAACCACCGGTATGCTCGTGTCGGTGATATATCTGCTGTGCTGGGATGCGGACAGAATATGGGCGGCAGCAAAAATTGTACTGGGGCGCCGGCAGGGACCGCCCCTGCTGGCCAATGTAACCGTGATGGAGCGTGCTGGTTGGGTACTCGGTGGCGGTGCGGGACTTGCCCTCTTCCTGGCAACACGCAGCTTCCTGCCGAGCGCGCTTGTCAAGCCCATGTTTTTTGCGGGAGTTGTGGCTGTGGTATTGGTGGTGGCCGGGTGGATACGCGTGTACGTTGGATACCGTAAGAGGTCGTCTACAGCATGAGTATCCGGTCCTCCCTGGCTCGCACGGCGTTCGAGACGCTCCGGTCGAACCCCATGCACACCTTCATGTCCATTCTGGGACTCGTGATCGGGGTGGCCGCTCTGGTTGGAGTGTTGTCGCTCGCCGACGGCATGGAAGACTATGCCCGGGCGCAGATAGCGACGACGACCGACCTGAACATGATTTCCATGAGTTCGGTCACGCGGGATGTTGTGGATGGTGTGGCAGTTCCTCGCGAAGATGTCGTTCGCTTAGGTTTGGAAGACTGGCGCCTGCTCGGCTCACAATTATCCGGGCGTGCACAGGTTGTGCTCTCGGCACGGCGCGGTGTACGCGTGGAGTTCGCAGACAACGAGGCGGCGGCGTTTCTGGTCGCGGCTACGCCCGAGATGGCCGCACTACTGAGTGTAGACGTCCGGGCTGGCGCGTGGCCGTCGCCGGAAGAACTGGAATTCGGCGCCCCCGTCACCGTCATTGCAGAGCACGTGGCCCGGAATCTGGTGGATGCGGACGGAGGCGGTCAGATCCGGGACATCATTGGTCGGGAAATTACGGTCGATTCGCTGCGCGCGGTAGTCCGGGCTGTCGTGGACATTCCCGAGGGCGCGCGAACGGGCGTTCTTGTTCCATATATGATGCCACGCGCCGTGGCACCGGCGGCGTATCCGTCCATTCTTGTCGTGGCCGATCGGGTGGAAGAGGTCCCGGCGCTTGTCGAAGAAATCGGCGTGTGGGCCGATACGCGCTACGACCGGGGCCGTGGTGCGATCACGCTGGCCACTAACCGTGGCCGCGTGGAGCAGGCCGAGAAGGCCGTGCGCCTTTTCAAGGTCATCATGGGCCTGATAACCGGAATTTCGGTGATTGTTGGGGGTGTGGGTATCATGAATGTGCTCATGATGTCTGTTTCTGAGCGCACGCGTGAAATTGGCGTAAGAAAGGCAGCGGGTGCCCGGCGGCGCGACATCGTCTTCCAGTTCATGGTCGAAGCCGTGGCCATCTCGGCGGCAGGAAGCATGGCGGGACTGCTGGTGGGGCTCGTATCGGTCTACGCCGTCACACCGGCTATCAGCGCGCTCACGGACGTGCCCTTCCAGGCCGGGTTCTCGTGGGGCTCGTTCAGCGTCGTGGTGGCCGTTGCGGCGGCGACGGGCGTTCTCTTCGGCACGTACCCGGCGTGGCGGGCGTCGAGGCTCAGCCCCGTCGATGCTATTCGGCACGAATAGGTTGTTGGTGTCGGGGTGGCGGGATTTACTCGATCACCCGCGCGCCGAGCCACTGTTATCGCCGAGTGGCTCGTGAATCCCGCTCGCGATCTGAACGCTTGGTGGCTTGCCAACGGTTCGCCGCTGGTCCGCTCCCATGCCAGTCGGGGTGGCGGGATTTACTCGATCACCCGAGCGCCAAGCCACTGTTATCGCCGAGTGGCTCGTGAATCCCGCTCGCATTGGAAGCCTCCGCGGCTGTTCACCATGCGAGACTTCGAGATGCTCCCGAAAGTGTCGGGGTGGCGGGATTTGAACCCACGACCTCGTCGTCCCGAACGACGCGCGCTACCGGGCTGCGCTACACCCCGTTGATGACGGGCCGCAGTGGCCTGCCTATCGAGCAGTCTCAAATGCCGCCCCGCAAGGCAGGTTCCAGTTTCGATCGGGGTCGCCCGGCTCCGCCGCAGCTACCGCACACCCACGTACATGGAATCGATCACGTCGGCCAGCCGCTCCTCGATCACGTTCCGTTTGAGCTTCATGGTGGGCGTCATCATGCCGTTCTCGATAGTGAAGGGTTCGGCGAGCAGTCGGAATCCCCGGACCTTCTCGTGAGCGGCCGCCGAGCGCGAATAGGACTTGAAAATCTGGCCGAAAACACGTTGTATTTCGTCGCTTGCAAGAAGCGCCTCGTAGTCGTCTGCCGGGAGACCCTCTTCCGTGGCGAAGGCTCGGATGGCATCTTCATTGGGTACGACAAGCGCTGTCAGGAATTCCCGGGCCTCTCCAATAATGCTTATCTGGTCAATCCACGGTTCATGCTTGAAGCTCTCCTCGATGGGTCCCGGGTAGATGTTTTTCCCCCCGGCCGACACAATCATGTGCTTGATCCGGTCGGTAATGACCAGGAACCCGTCATCAAAACGGCCCACGTCGCCTGTGTGGTACCACCCGTTCCCATCTATGGCCTCCTGCGTGGCCTCCTCGTTGTTCCAGTAACCCTTCATGATATTGGGGCCCCTGGCAATGATTTCGCCCGCCTCGGTAGAGAGTGAGGTCGGGTAGTCGGTGCCCGTGATCTGCCCGAGGATACGGCCCGATTCCAGATCTGCGATGGCAACGATGATGTTGTCAATCACGTAGCCGACGGCGCCGTAGCGGGGGTTGTCAAAGGGAGACACCGTGAGGACAGGCGCCGTTTCGGTGAGGCCGTAGCCTTCGATGATGGGGATCCCCGCCGCGAAAAAGAACTCGCCGATGTTCTTCGGGAGGGCGGCCCCTCCGGAGACGCCGAACCGGACGTGTCCGCCCAGCTTTTCCCTGAGTTTGGAGAAGACCAGCTTCTGGGCGAGAGCATACTGCGCGCGAAGCAGTGGGTTGACGAATGCGCCACGGGCCTTAGCCAGATTGTGCCGGTATCCGACGTCGCGCGCCCAGGCGAATACTTTCTTTTTGGCATCGGAACCCTCTTCGACCGATTTCAGCGCGGCGCTGTAGATCTTCTCATACAGGCGCGGAACGGCCATGAGCAGCGTGGGCTTCGCATCTACAATATCGCGGGTTACGGTATCGATGCTCTGGGCATAGGTGATGACAACGCCAGCTGAAAGCGCTCCCAGATAGCCCGCCGTGCGCTCGAAGGAGTGACAAAGGGGGAGGAATGACAAATGGCGGTCCCCTTCCAGGAACGGGATGCGGGCAATGGCATCGCGCACGTTTGACGAGAAGTTGCCGTGCGTGAGCATGACGCCTTTTGGATGTCCGGTTGTGCCGGACGTGTAGATGAGGCAGGCCAGGTCGTCGGGCTTCACGCTCGCCTCATTCGCGTGGATGGCGTCCTTGTATTCTTCGTAAAGCGCCCGCCCTTCCTCCATCGCCGCATCGAAGAAACTCGTGTACTCTGGAGGATCGTCCTCGAGCTCCGTCATGGACACGATGTGCTTCAGGTCCGGGCACGCATCGTAGATGTCAAGCGCCTTCTTGAGCTGGATTCTGGTCGATACGATGAACACCGACGACCCTGAATCGTGGACGATGTAGGACACCTCGCGCGGCGGAAGCGAGGTGTAGAGCGACACGTTTACGGCGCCGAGCAGCTGTGTGGCCATGTCCGTGTAGGCCCACTCGGGTCGATTTTCAGACAGGATGGCAACGCGGTCGCCAGGACGCACGCCCTGGGCATAGAGGTATCCGGCCATAGCGTGCACGCGCTGCCGAAATTCGGACCAGTGGATGTCGGTCCACTGCTTCGTGACGCGGTCCATGTACCGCAGGACGGTATCGTCGGAGGTTTTGTGGTGCTCCCACAGGCGGTTGAACAGCTGCGGGATGGTGTCGAACTGGACGAGGGTATCCATGGGCGTGGGTGGCTTTGATTCGGCTCTGGGCGGATGGCTATGGACAATGTGCCGGGGCTCTGCTCGACACGGGGCTAGGCGCGGCTGCCGGTGATCTGCGAAATCGAGGAGTGGCCCTCGTCCTCGGAGAGACGTACGAGGCCTTGTTTTATGGACCGGATGAGGCCGGGACCATGATACACCAGACCGGTATATAGTTGCACGAGCGATGCCCCGGCTGCCAAGCGTTCGTACGCGGCCTCGGCGCTGTCGATCCCCCCGACCCCGATGATGGGCTTTGCGCCGCCTGTCTTCGTGTACAGGTACCGGACCAGGGCGGTCGAGCGCGCGGCGAGGGGCGGTCCGCTGAGTCCGCCTTTATCGTGGGGCAGGGTATTGGTCGCGACAAAGCCGTCTACCCGGTGCGCGGCGCAGACAGCCAGGATTTCGTCGTAAAAGCTGTCCAGTACGAAACGCTCGCGCTCTGGCGGAGAAAGTTTGACGAGCAGTGGGGGCGTGCGGGCAGCGCCTTCGCGCCGCCTTTCTGCCACGAGCCGATCCAACTGCGAGAGCAGGGCGTCGAGGGCGGCGGGGTCTTCAAACGTCTTTCCCTCGGCCGTATTGGGGCATGACACGTTGAGTGTGATATAGCTGGCGTGGTCCGCAACGCGCCCGTATGTGGCGGCAAAGTCGTCGAGTGCAGCATTTCCGAGGATGTCAGGGCTGTGCGTCTTGGCTATGTTGACGCCCATTGGAAAGGCGGGCTGGTGGGCAAAGCGCTTCAGCCTGGGCGCAATGCGCTCCGAGCCATGGTTGCCGAGCCCCATCCGGTTGACGAGCGCCTCGTCCTCCGGAAAGCGGAACAGCCGGGGGCGCCTGTTTCCGCGCCCGGGCTCAGCTGTCACCGACCCTACTTCTGTGAACCCGGCCCCCAGCAACCGAAAAAAGGGCACGAGGTGCGCATTTTTGTCAAATCCTGCCGCCAGGCCCACCGGGTTGGTGAACGTGAGGCCCAGGACCTGGACCGACAGCGCCGGGTGAGAGAAGGCGAACATGCGCTCCAGCGCAGAGGGCACAGCTTTCTGCGCCGCGCGGGCGCTGGCCGACGCAAGCAGGTGTGCCTGCTCGGGTCCGAGTGCGAAAAGAAGAGGACGAATGCGTGCGTACATGGCCGTCAAGATACGGCCTTTCACACCTTTCGCGTGCCAGGCCCTGGCTACCAGCCAGGAATGAGCTGGAATCCGAAGTGTGCTCCCTTACCCGGCCGCTGCCATGGCTTTGCGTAAAAAATTTCTATGACTGTGTAGCCGAAGAAATTCATGCGCGTGGAGACGCCCGTCGAGAATACCGGTACGCGGTCCGATGTGGAACTCGTATCGAAGCGCCAGACCGGCAGGTCGTCTTCCGTCCATGTTACGCCGCCATCCGCGAACAGGGCAATTTCGGTAGGCAGGTACGGGAAGTTGATGAGGCCGAACTCGGGCGTTCCAAAAAGCGGAATGCGGGTTTCCACGCTGACGAGTCCCATCCGCGTCCCGAAGAGGCGCTCCTGTTCGGCACACTGGCCGGTTGATGTCGGCGTACATTCTTCGAAACTGTCGAACGAAGAGAAGGAATAACCGCGAACGAACCCGAGGCTGTTGGCATACCCCAGGTATTCCTGCGTGAAAATGTCACTCTGGTCTCCGGTCTGCGCACCAAGGTTGGATACGTGCAGGCCTCGCACGGCAAACGTCACGGGATTAAGGTTGAAATAACGGCGGTAGTCGGCTTCGAGGCGGACATACTGCTGGGATCCGACAAATGGGGTTACAGCAAAGCGGCTGCGCCCACCTCGGACCGGTGACGTAAACCCGAACACGGAATAATCTGTGACAAGCGCTGCGCCGACCTGACCGAAATAGATGGCATCGGGCTCGAGCTCGTCGAGACTGGAGCGCTCGCGCGTGACACCAAACTGATTGAAGAAGAACCGATCTACTTCGTAATCGAAGCCGTACCGCGTGGCTCCACCCGTGAGCTCAATGCGCCTCGTCGTCGAGAACGGATAGGACGTCACGCCCTGGAGCTGATCCACGAAAATGCGCTGCCGGATGTTCTCAATGGTCCTGGAGACGACGCCCGTCTCTGGATCGACCGCATTGGGGCCGACGCGGGATGTGCCGAAGAGGAGCGGAATATGCGCCGCCTGGCCACCCCAGTTGATTCGGTTTGCCCGGTTGAAGTAGGCCACCTGGGCTCCAATGTCCTTGAATGTTCCGTTGGCCTGCGCCACGACAGTCAGGTTTTGATTGCCCAACATGTCGCTGAAAAAGAAGCCGACTCCACCCGATACGCCCGATCCATACACGCCACCAACATTTACGCCTACCGTCGGAGGCGCTACATAATCCAGTTTCAGGCGCGGGCTGTAGGTCTCCTCGGCGTAATCCTGATCGGGAGGCAGTCCGCCGAGTGGATCGTTCAGGTAGTTACCGACGAGACCGTCATCGTAGCCGATGTCGGGAGGCAACGTAGCCGCCATCCGATAGGCTTCCGGGTCTCCGGGGGCGTAGAGCGTACCCTCGGTTTCGTCTGCCTCCTTGGCGTACACCGTATAGGCTCCGTCACTGAACACCGAGAACATCATACGGCCGCTCTGTGCCGCGACCGACATGGCCGGGGACATCTTGGTGATTCCCGAGATGCCCGTTTTTACGTTCGTGAGTCGGTACACATCCTGGGTAGCCAGCTCATAACGGTAGATGTCCTTGAAACCGTCGTGGTCCGATATGAAAAACACGCTGCTGCCATCGGGTGAGAACTGGGCATTATGGTGCATGCCATCAAAAGGCTGGATGGTCTCGATCTCGAATGTTTCGGTATTGATTACCCCGATGCGCTCCTTGCCGTAGGACAGCTTCTGGAAATCAGTTCCCCCTTCGCCCCGGTCCGTCGTGAAAGCCAGGTGGATGCCGTCCGGCGACCAGGAGGGCTGGAGGTCGGAGAAGCGGTCGTCTGTGAGCTGCTGTACTTCGGACGTCTCCAGGTCGAGCAGATACAGATCGGAAATGCCACCGTCCATACCTGAGAAGGCGAGTTGGCGGCCGTCGGGCGACCACGCGAGGTTCGTTATGGCCGTGACACCTGCTACCGATACGCGGCGATCAATTTTACCGTTGGACCAGTCCATGATGGCAATTTCATTGTCACCCTCGACAAATGTGATGAACGCAAACTGCTTTCCATCCGGCGACCAGGACCCGGCCGATGAAATGAACCGAATATTGTCGAAATGACTGTTTCGGGTCGTGGACTTCAGTCGGCGCACAACCTCGCCGGTATTGGCATCGGCAATGAACAGATTGATGTTGAAAATATCCTTCTCGGAGAGGAACGCCACGTACTGTCCATCGGGACTGAGCACGGGAGCGATGTTCATTTCGCCCCCGTCAATGTCCTCGGCCAGGACCTTGCGGCCAGTGTCTCCCGGATCGTCACGGCCTTCCGTGAGGGGCAGATAGGTTTCCTTGACGGCCTGGGCCCACTCCGTGGAGAGGGAGTCGGCCGTGATGCCAAGCGTATAGACAAAGGCGGAATCGACACCGACGCGTCCGGACAACTTGAACAGGTTGGCAACGGCGGCGTCTCCATACTTACCTCCCACGTACGCCAGATAGGCCTGGCCGTAGCGGTACGGGAAGTAACTCATGTCCCGTGTAATGGTGGCGATGGAGGGAAGGTCGTCGCGAAGCGCCGCATCTCTCATCCACATGGCCGTATGTGTGTCGCTGCGACCCACCGAAAAGTATTCCGCCATTCCCTCGACGAGCCACAGGGGTACGAGTTGGAAGGCGAAACGGGATGAATCCTGCCGGGACAGGGCAATGTCGTACTGGAACGAGTGGACGAGTTCGTGTCCGAGCACATGGTCGGTATCGGCGTAGGAACCAGTGAGCGGCATGATGACGCGCTCCTTGAGCGATTCCGTCACACCGCCCGTGCCTTCACCCAGAGAGCCACTGATGGCATTCGTCTGGTGGAAATCTGCGTCGTTGGCGTACAGGATGATGGGCTTGCGCTCGTAGAATTCCCGCATGAACGTCCGGGAGTGTCGCTCGTACCAACGTTCGGCCATACGCGCGGCATCGGATACGGCTTCCTTTTCTTCGGGATAGAAATAGATCTCGAAGTGGTCTGTCTTGAATGACCGGAAGTCAAAGTCGTCGTACTGGACCTTGTTGCGGCCGAAATACTGGGCCGAGGAGGGCAGTGCGAACGCCAGGGTGACAAGCAGCAGGAACCCGGAGCGGAAAATGAGTCGTGTGTCCATGAAGCGCAGAATATGATACAGTGAAGACGGGCGAAATCCTGAGAAACCGGCCGTATTGCATGAGGTACCAACGACTGGAGTGGCTGTTGGTTTGCGTCTTCCAACGGTTTCGCCTACATAGAGTCGCAACAAAAGCTCCAGTATTACAGTGACAAGTGATGAATAGTCGATATTCGCTTGTCACCGGGCCCGGTTGCAGCATCAATGGTGCAGCCTGTCCGGGTGCACACGCTCAATAGGAACACATGGACGATACCAGACTTCGGTTTCGCGTTTTTTCGGTCTTCACGGCTCTTTTGGTCGCGGTGCTTGTGCTGCGACTGGCCCAGCTGCAAATTGTGGATTACTCCGACCACAGTGGCGAGTCCCGCAGCAATGCGGTCAAAGAGCAGCGGGTACTGCCGGCGCGGGGCATGTTCTTTGATCGGACGGGACGCCTGCTTGTCGACAACACGCCCGGCTATAACCTGCTGGTGACGCCCCGGTATTACGATGCAGAGTCGACGGCGTTGCTGGCCGAGCTGATGGGTGTTCCGGACAGCGTACTTGTAGAGCGCGTGGCCGAGGCCCGGAAGTGGAGCGCCTTTCGGCCGAGCATTCTACACGGAGATGTTCCGTTTGATGTGCTCTCCACGGTGCTTGAACAACGCCATCGTCTGCCGGGCATTTCGTATGAACTGTTTCAGAAACGGCGGTACCGGTCGGAAGCCAACATGAGCCATGTTCTGGGGTATGTCCGCGAAATCGGCGACGCCGACTTGCAGGCCATGCGTGACATGGGGTACCGGCCGGGAGATCATATTGGAAGTGCGGGCCTGGAGCGTCAGTACGAACGGGATGTCCGGGGTCAGGTGGGGAGTGCGTTCAAGATGGTGAACATCCGGGGTCAGGTGGTGCAGGATTATCTGGAGGGCCAGGAAGATGCGCCGGCCTTCAGTGGCTATGACGTACACCTTACGCTCGATGCCAGAACACAGGCGCTGGCCGAGTCTCTTTTCACGGACAAGCGGGGCGCAATCATTGCCATGGATGCCAGAACGGGGGGAGTATTGGCGTTTCATTCGGCGCCCGACTACACGCTCGACCTGTTCACGGGCACGATCGACGACGAAGCGTGGCGCTACCTCACGACGTCGCCCGAGAAGCCCATGTTCAATCGTGTGACGCAGGCCGCGTTCATGCCTGGCTCCACGTTCAAACCGTTGATTGCACTGATGGCATTGCAGGAGGGAGTAATTACTCCCGACACCCGCTTCTACTGCCCGGGCTACCATCCGCGGGGCAACGGCCGGATTTTCAAATGCCTCGATACGCACGGCAGCGTGAATGTTGTTGAAGCGCTCCGGGAGTCGTGCAATACGTTCTTCTTTGAGATGATGCGGCGCATTGATGTCAATACGCTCGATCGATGGGGGCATACTTTCGGGTTCGAGGAAAAGGCGCACATTGATCTGTCCCAGCGTGAGGTGGCCGAAGGACTCATACCGGATTCAGCGTGGTACAATGAACGCCTTGGTGAGGGGCGGTGGAACGAGGGCGTCGCCATGAATCTCGGAGTGGGCCAGGGTGAGATTCTGGTCACACCGCTCCAGATGGTGCGATACGTGGCCGCGATTGCGAACGGAGGTACGCTGCTGACGCCTCACCTGATTGACTACATGATTCAGCCAGAAACGAACGAGCGTCGCATGCCGGACCGGCCGGCAGCCGAGGCGCTGACGGTCAACCCCGCGTACCTGGAGGTGGTGCGTGACGGCATGGAGCGGGTTGTGTCGGAAAAAGCGACCTGGCTGCAGATTCCCGGGGTAACGTCAGCCGGCAAGACCGGCACCGCGCAGAACCCGCGCGGGGAGGATGACTCCCTGTTCATCGGCTATGCGCCGGCCGATGATCCACAGATAGCCATTGCGGTCATGGTCGAAAACGGGGGCTCCGGATCGGGCAATGCGGGTATTCTGGCCATGTTCGTGATGGAACAGTACCTCAAGGGATCGGTGGACATGCAGGGCCGGCAGTTCCTCTGGAAGCAGGTTCTGGACAGGCGAAGTGAGCCGCTGCTTTCGGGCACGGGGGCGCCATGAACTCCTGGTACAGCAAAATCGATGCAGCCACGCTGGTTCTGTGGTTGCTCTTGATCGGGGCGGGCCTGGCGGCTATTTATTCCACGACGCACGGCGCGGCAGCCGAGCTCTACACATCGACGCCTCGCCAGAACTTCGATCGCCAGGTGATGTGGTTCGTCATCAGCGCGGTCAGCTTTGTGATCATCCTGATGTTGCCCATCCGGTTTCTTCAACTGGCCGCGTTCCCCGCCTATGCGCTCACCATCCTGTTTCTGCTGGCGGCGCTGCTGTTCGGGCGGGAAATAAACGGGGCCAAGGCCTGGCTCGCTGTGGGCCCGGCGCAATTCCAGGTCTCTGAATTTGCCAAGGTGGGCACGGTTCTGGCGCTCGCGCAGCTCGTGGGCATGCGGCGGCCAAAGACCATGGGCCTGAGCGTTGGACTCTCCATCGTCGGCATTGCCCTGTTGCCGGCCATGATCATCCTGGCACAGAACGATACAGGAACGGCCCTTGTCTTCCTTGGCCTGATTCCCATTGCCCTGTTCTGGAGTGGCCTTGAGTTCGATATTCTGCTGCTCATGCTGGCGCCCGCCGTTGCTGGATATCTGTCGGTCGTGCACACGCCATCGGCGATTGTGTTCGCTCTCGTATTCACGGCGTTCATGTGGTGGCGGACCCGAGACAGGCGCGTCGCAGGCGTCGCGGCCCTGTTTGCGGGCGGCACCACGGCGGTCGCCTCGTTCGCCATGGCCAAAGTCCTTCAGCCCTATCAGCTGGCACGCGTCTTGTCGTTCACCAACCCGGGAGCGGCTGAGTTCCGGGATAACGCGGGCTTTCACCAGCTTCAATCCATGGCCGCCATTGGCTCGGGCGGATTTTCCGGTAAGGGGTTTCTGGAAGGCACCCAGACGCAGGGAGCCTATGTCCCGGAGCAGTCCACGGACTTCATTTTTTCGGTGATCGGGGAAGAGTTCGGGTTTGTCGGCGCCGTTCTGTTGTTGGCGCTGTTCCTTGGCCTGCTGGTACGTCTCGTTACGCTTGGAACGCGCATGAAGCACCCTTTCGGTGTCATGGTGGCAGCCGGTGCGGCGGGTATTTACCTGATCCACATGTTCGTCAATATCGGCATGGCCACGTCCATGTTGCCGGTAATCGGCATTCCGCTGCCTTTCGTGTCGTACGGAGGATCGGCGCTGCTGGCCAACTCGGCACTCCTTGCCATCGTCGTCTCGCTCTACATGCGGCGCGACGACTTTTCGATCTACGGGTACTGAACGGGGGGGCCGGGGGCGCGCTATCACTTGCCCCCGGCCCGATCCTATTCGCTTTGCTTTGCTGACTCCCGCTCCTCCGGCGTAGGCTGACCTGGCTGCGAGCGTCCACGCTTCCACTCAGACCACAGCACGAGCGCGAACAGGGCCACGCCCGTAG
This sequence comes from Bacteroidota bacterium, assembly GCA_029262835.1. GTDB lineage: Bacteria > Bacteroidota > Rhodothermia > Rhodothermales > UBA10348 > 1-14-0-65-60-17. Next base: position 17,926 of record JAJCYQ010000051.1, on the reverse strand, counting down.
CAATCGATGGTGAGATGCCCTCGGTCCAGTCATCGAGCAGCAGATAATGGAAGGTGAGTGCAACAGTGGCAGCCAAAAGGCCAGCGAAAAAGGATTTGGTCAACATGATGTCTGCGTTCAATTGAAGATGGACAGAATCTGGGACACGCCGTTTTCCACCGAGCCAGCTACAGCACCTCCACCGGCACCAGCCAGTACGGATGGACCGAATATCAGACCAACGGCTGCTCCCCCGGCTGCTCCGCTGACATCAGACAAGGCTACACCCGCACAGCTGAATCCAAGGATCTTGCCGAGACTACACGCCAGTACGACATCTTTTCCCAGCTCAATATCCAACGTGACGCCATACATGTCCGCATAGGCCATGATAAGGTCGTCCGTGTACTCGGACCAGAACGCCGCCGACCCGCGTGCGACAGCGATGACGTCATGGACCGCCACGAACTCGTCTTCGGTCAGCACACTACGGCTGTCTTCCAGAATGCGGTCCAACTCGATCGAGACCTTCTGGGAGGCATATTCATCCTCCGTCCAATTGGCTGAATCCAGGGTTTTGAGCACGTCATCTATGGCAGTGAGTTGACCTTGGGAGTACGCACTGGATGTTCCGAGGACGTTCATCATGCCTCCTGCGTACCCGGTCGCCCCTTTCAGATTACGGTCCGTGAATGAACGGAATGCGTCCATGCTCTCTCCGCAGTCCGCTTCATTGAATAGCGGGGAGGACTGGCTTTTCAGAAAGCGCCTGCAGCTTTCTTTGGCGATGTTTCGTCCGTCAAGGGGCGTCTTACCGGATCCCGGCTCGACATTCTGGACATCGGACAGCAACTGGACGAGCGCGTCGTAATGGAGCGCTCCAAGTTCTTCCGAAGAAATGCGCGTGGCCACTTCCTCTCGATCCGATGTACCGGTTTCGCTTCCGGCCTGGTGGTTGTTTGCGTCGCAGGCCGACAGCAGCACGACTGCGCCGACGGCAGCTGCGACGGGTAATGTCAACTTCCTCATTCTCTCTCCTCCATGTTTGGTTGTGTGTTCTCCAGGTGGGGCGATGGCCAATCCATCACTCCCTGGATCACATAAACACATGAGGAGGCAGCACGTAACCTGCCACGAGCAGATCGGGTGTGGGCCCGGCAGGATTTGAACCTGCGACCTACCGATTATGAGTCGGCAGCTCTAACCACTGAGCTACGGGCCCGATAGCGCGGGACAACGAATCGGGTGTGGGCGTAGTTCCTGGAAGCTGGCCGGGTGTGAAGTATGTCAACTGAATGTTAAGAATGCTGTCATTGGAGCATTTGTTTTTCAGGCTTTTGTATATTCAAGCCTTATAAAATAAATCCGAACACCCTGGTTACGACCTGAATGGAAAGAGTAGACGCGATCGACGTCCAGATCCTGCAATTGCTGCAGGACCAGGGGCGCATGAAGAGGAACCGGATTGCCGAGGCTGTTGGTCTTTCAGTCCCAGCGGTCAGCGACCGCATGCGCAAGCTGGAAGGGCGTGGTGTCATCCAGGGTTATAACGCTGTTGTGGCGCCCCGTCGCGTTGGCTTTGACATTTCGGCGTTCATCCGCGTCCAGATAGATCAGTCGACGCACTACGCGGCGTTTGTCGCCAAGGCGGAGGCGCTCCACGAGGTGCAGGAGGTCCACTCCATCACGGGAGAAGGATCGCATATCCTCCGCGTTCTGGTTCGCAATACACAGGCCCTTGAGCAACTGCTGGGCGCCATCCAGTCCTGGCCGGGCGTCCATGGAACATCCACAAGTATCGTCCTGTCGTCATTCAAGGATACGCGTTCGGTACCCGTAGAACCCTATGTCATCAACCCGTCATAACCGCACCACAACCAGACAATGAGCCACACCCATTCAGACTATTCACTTCTCGCTGTCAAGAAACACCGGCCGACCATGAACGGCGATGCCGTGACACCGCCGATGGACATTGAGGATATTTTCGGCGAGAACGCGTTCGATCTCGAAGAAATGAAGTCCCGTCTTCCGAAGGATGCGTACAAGTCCCTCAAGGCCACTATCAAGCAGGGACGGCTGCTGGATCCCCGTATCGCCGATACCGTGGCCATGGCCATGAAGGAGTGGGCCGTCGAGCGCGGGGCCACCCACTACACACACTGGTTCCAGCCGCTGACCGGCAATACAGCCGAAAAGCACGACTCGTTCATTACCCCGAACCGGGGAGGTGGAGCCATTGCCCAGTTTTCCGGAAAGGAATTGATCCAGGGAGAACCCGATGCGTCAAGCTTCCCGTCCGGTGGGCTTCGTGCCACGTTCGAAGCGCGCGGTTATACCGCCTGGGATCCGACGTCGCCGGCGTTCATCGTGGAGAATGACAACGGGTCCTATCTGGCCATTCCGACGGCGTTTGCGTCGTGGAGCGGGGAAGCGCTCGACCACAAGACGCCGCTTCTGAGGTCCATGAAGACCATTCACGAGCAGGCAGCCCGCGCTTTGACACTCTTCGGCGTGGAAGATGCGCAGGTGGTTTCGACCGTCGGCTGCGAACAGGAGTATTTCCTGATTGACGAAGAGTTTTTCTATCGCCGTCCCGATCTGATGGCGACCGGGCGCACGCTGCTCGGTACCAAGCCGCCGCGGGGGCAGGAACTGGATGACCATTACTTCGGCTCCATCCCGGACCGTGTGCTGGCCTGCATGCTGGAGACCGAAAAAGAGTTGTATCGGCTGGGCATTCCCGTCAAGACCCGGCACAATGAGGTGGCGCCGAGCCAGTACGAAATTGCGCCCATATTCGAAAACACGAACGTGGCTGCCGATCACCAGCAGCTGATGATGATTACGCTGCAGCGCGTGGCACGGAAGTACGGCCTGGTGTGCCTCCTGCATGAGAAGCCTTTTCGGGGCGTCAACGGGTCCGGCAAGCACAATAACTGGTCGCTGGCAACAGACAGCGGCATGAACCTGCTCGAGCCTGGCGACAACCCGCACGATAACCTGCAATTCCTGTTTTTCTGTACGGCCGTAGTAAAAGCCGCGTGGCGACATCAGGACCTTCTTCGGATCTCTGTGGCATCGGCGGCGAACGATCACAGGCTGGGAGCAAATGAAGCCCCGCCCGCCATTATTTCTGTGTTTCTGGGAGATCAGCTCGAAGATGTATTCGAGCAGATTGAAGCTGGAACGGCTACGAGCTCCAAACAGGCGGGTCTGCTCGGCCTCGGTACGCCGGTGCTGCCCGATCTGTCCCGGCACGCCGGAGACCGCAACCGGACATCTCCGTTTGCCTTCACGGGCAACAAGTTCGAGTTCCGCGCGCCGGGGTCGAGCCAGACCATCTCGTTCGTGAATACGGTCCTGAACACGATCGTGGCGGAAGCCGTCGATGAGATGTCGACCGAACTGGAGGCCCTGCTGGCCGACGGCATGTCGCTCGAGACGGCCGTAGGCAAAGTGGTCCGCAGCGCCATTAAAGAAAGTCGGAACGTGATTTTCGGGGGAGACAATTACTCGCAGGAGTGGCATGAGGAGGCAGAACGCCGTGGACTGCTCAACCTCAAGACCACGGTCGATGCGCTCGACCGCCTTCTGGATGCCAAGAATATTGCCCTCTTTGAGAAGTACGACGTGCTTTCTGAATCGGAGCTCCGCAGCCGCGAAGAAGTCTGGGTGGAGCAGTATTTCCTGCGGATCAACATTGAAGGGGAGCTCACTGAGACACTGGCCAGGACCTACGTCATGCCAGCAGCAACCAAATACCTGCGTTCGCTGCTTCGCACCATTCGGGACAGCGAGAAAACGGGCGTCTCATCGAACGGTGTGCGCACGGTTGCAGGCCATGTAGCGGCCTACGTGGACGAACTGCAGGAAGCACTTCGTGTGCTCATTGACCAGAACAAGAACCTCGGAGGCGATACGGTACACGACAAGGCCCGGCACATGGTGGAAAACATCATTCCTGCCATGGATGCCGTGCGTCATGCTGCCGACAGGCTCGAGCGCACGGTCGACCACGACCTGTGGCGACTGCCCACGTACCGGGACATGCTGTTCGTGAAATAGCGCTCAGCGTGTTGACGCGCCCGACTGTCAGTCCGCCGCCTTCCACGGCGGCCGCGTCATCAGAATGCCGTAACTGACGGTGTACCAGACGTAGAACGCAAGGAGGCCCCACGCCAGGAGTGGGGCCTCCGGCGTTACAACATCCCACAGCGACGTCGTACCGACGAGGCCGTGCACCAGGTTGGCCATGACCATGGGCTTACCATAGATGCCACCAAGTATGGCGTTGCGTCCCAACCAGTTCATGTAGCCGAATGCGAACATGAGTCCTCCGAGCATGGATACGAGCGGGTGGGGTGCATCTATCGTACCAAGAACCTGCGTGAGCAGGATTTCAGGTGCGAACAGCGTGACGATGCCCGTGATGGACAGGATGATCGCTGCCGGAACGGTGGCGAGAGAGGGTCTCATGGATCTGGGAGTTGGCTGTGCCCAGGCCCATACGGCGGACGCGTTGTTTTGTTGAGGGCGTGCAACAAAGTTTGGCGTGTTCGCGTCTGGTTTTGTTGGCTATCTTTACAGTTCTCCACTGGGCTTACAGATAGTCGCCCCAACTCCACTATGCCACACAGTCCCAAAGACGCCTCACCCTCACTTTCGAGTGAACAGGACCGTGCGCTCGTTGCCGAAGCGCTCGGAGGGCGTCAATCGGCGTACAATGAGTTGGTGGAGAAATACAGAGGGGCGCTTACGAGGCATGTGAAACGCATGGTGCGGGACGGCGCCCACGTCGATGACCTGGTGCAGGAGTGTTTCATCAAGGCGTTTTCGGCGCTCGGTTCCTACTCGACCGAATACGCCTTCTCGACGTGGCTATACAAGATTGCCACGAACCACACCATCGATTACCTGCGCAAGAAAAAACTGCCCACGACGTCCATTGACCGCCCGGTGCAGACGAAAGACGGGGAGCTCGAGTTTGAACTGCCCGACACGACGTACCGGCCGGACAGGCATATCGTGGCCGACCAGCGGCGTGAGCTCGTGCAGCAGGCTATTGACAGCCTGCCGCCCAAGTACCACAAGGTGATCGTCATGCGGCATCAACAGGAGCTCTCCTACGAGGACATTGCCCGGGAGCTCGACTTGCCGCTCGGCACGGTGAAGGCCCACATATTCAGGGCGCGCGCCCTGCTCTACAAGAACCTGCGCGAGAAGCGCCATATGATGTGACCCATGATTGATCGGTATTCCCGTCCGGAAATGACGGCCCTCTGGAGTGAAAAGGCCCAGTTTGACGCATGGCTCGAAGTAGAACTGGCGGCCTGTGCGGCGTGGTCGGAGATCGGCGTCATCCCGAAGGAGGACGTTGAAAAGCTCTACGCCAACGCCCGGTTCGACGTGGACCGGATTCATGAGATCGAGGAAGAAACGCGACACGACGTGGTGGCTTTCACGCGCGCCGTGTCCGAGTCGCTCGGGGAGGAGCGCAAATGGGTGCACTATGGACTCACGTCCTCCGATGTTGTGGACACGGCCTGGTCGGTACGCATCGCGAAAGCGAACACTCTTATTCTGGATGCGCTCGACACGCTGATCCGCGTCGTAGCGCGGCGCGCCCGGGAGCACCGGAAAACGCTCATGATGGGGCGTACGCATGGCGTCCACGCCGAGCCGACGACGTTTGGCCTGAAAATGGCCCTCTACTACGCCGAGCTTCAGCGCAACCGGGAGCGGTTCGTGCGCGCGGCAGAAGACATGCGTGTGGGCAAGGTATCGGGGTCCGTGGGCACGTTTGCCCACGTACCGACCGATATTGAGCGCCTGACGTGCGAGCGGCTGGGGCTCGAAGCGGCGCCCATCTCGACCCAGGTCCTGCAGCGGGACCGCCACGCACACTATATGTCCGTGTTGGCACTCGTTGGCGCGACACTCGAGAAAATGGCCGTCGAAATCCGCGGCCTACAAAAGTCCGAGGTGCGTGAGGTGGAAGAAGCCTTCCGCAAGGGACAGAAGGGCTCATCGTCCATGCCCCACAAGCGCAATCCGATCGGAAGTGAGAATATAACCGGCTGCGCGCGCCTGCTCCGTGGATACATGGTGTCGGCCTACGAAAACGTGCCGCTCTGGCACGAGCGGGACATTTCGCATTCGTCGGTCGAGCGGGTCATTATTCCTGACGCCACGACGATCCTGCACTACGCGTTGACGCGTTTCGCGGGACTTGTAGATGCGCTCGTCGTCTACCCCGACAACATGCGGCGCAACATGCAGCGCACGTACGGGCTTTACAACAGCCAACGGCTTCTCAATGCGCTCATTGACAAAGGCCTCATGCGCGAAGCCGCCTACGATCTGGTGCAGCCACTCACGGCGCGGGCCTGGGACGAAGGACTGGCTTTCAGGGATATTGTGGATGCGGACGACGGCATTGCGAAGCATCTGACGGCAGTGGACATCGAGGCGGTATTCAACGATGACTACCACCTGCGGCGCGTCGATGAGGTTTTCGAGCGGCTCGGGCTTGGCGACGACTGACCGGACGTTCTACCGGGCCCTGCGATAGGTAACGAACGCGTAGCCGTCACGCTCGTCGCGGGCTGTTTCCCGGTAAAGCGACCCGACAAGGTGCTCCCATTCTGGGAACTGCACGTCGCCATCCGGGGCGCCATCCACGAGCGTAAGCTCCAGGCGGTCAGCCCGCTCGAGAAAGGTCTCGTAGACGCTGGCGCCGCCCCCTATGAACACGCGCTCGGCGCCGCGAGCGGCATGGAGCGCCGCATCTACCGAAGAAAAAACGTCCACATTATCATATTCAGGCCAGGATTCGTCGGACGACAGAACGAGGTTGCGACGGCCCTTCAGGGGGCCTCCAAACTGGTGGACAAGCGACTCGAACGTATTGCGCCCCATGAGGATAGGGTACCCCGACGTCAGAGACTTGAACCGTTTCAGGTCTTCCGGGATGTGCCACGGCAGGTCCATGCCCTTGCCAATGACCCGGTTCTCTTTCGCAACAGCGGCAATTATGACAATTTCCATGGGATGCGTGCTACAGGCTTTTCAGGTGGGTGATCAGACGGCTACGGGCGCCTTGATGGCCGGGTGATACTGGTAATCGACGAGTTCGAAGTCGTCGTAGGTGTAGTCAAAAATGGAGGTGGGGCGGCGGCCGAGGCGGAGCGTCGGCAGGGGGAGCGGCTCGCGAGACAGCTGTTCGTTTACCTGATCGAGGTGGTTCAGGTAGATATGCGCATCGCCGATGGTGTAAATAAGTTCACCTGGTTCGAGGTCACATTGCTGCGCCACCATATGGACGAGCAGGGCGTACTCCGCGATATTGAACGGGGCCCCGAGGAAGAGGTCATTGGACCGGACGTAGAGTTGTGCAGAGAGCCGGCCACGTGCCACATGGAACTGGAAAAACATGTGACACGGCGGGAGCGCCATCCGCGGCAGGTCAGCGACGTTCCACGCGCTTACGATATGGCGCCGGGAATCCGGGTTTTTCCGTATGGAATCGATGACGGACGCGATCTGGTTGATCGGCTCGCCGTTCGCGCCGGTCCAGGACACCCACTGCTTGCCGTATACGGGTCCGAGGTCACCGTCTGCGGCCGCCCATGCGTCCCAGATGTGGACGTTGTTTTCGACCAGGTACTCCGTGTTCGTTCCGCCGCGCAGGAACCAGAGCATTTCGACGGCCAGCCCTTTGAAGTAGACCTTCTTCGTGGTGACGAGCGGGAATCCGTCGGCCAGATCGAACCGCATCTGGTGACCGAACACAGACAGCGTGCCCGTACCGGTCCGGTCCTCCTTTCGGAGGCCGTTGTCGCGCACATGTCGAAGAAGATTCAGGTAGGTTTGCATGGTGGGCGGGCCGCAGGGGAACGGATTGGCAGGTGCATCATCACAAGAGTCTGGAAGCACATGCGTTGGTTTTCAGTAGGCCTCTAAAACTACACACGGGAGACGAGCAAAATGGATCCGAACCTTCATCAGAAACAGGGAATCAACCACCTGGAGAAAGTGCTGAACTACGCGCCTCTCGTTGAAGAGGACGGGAAGGCGACCGTGCATCTTACGGCTGAGGACTGGGGCGTCGTGGCCGACACGCTTTTCAAAATGGAAACACCCAGGGACATGTTGCCGGGTGCCATCCAATCCTTTGGACTCGCCAATGAGCACCGCAGCATCGAACTGAAGACCGCCGAGCGCCTGATCTACATCGATATCATCTGACGTAATGGCCTGGGTCATTTGGCCTGCGTCCATTGGTCTGGATCAGTTGGCCGCCGCCCGGAGGTTGAAGCGTGGGATGGCTACGCGAAAACGTTCGCCCCGGCCCCGCTCCATGATGTACGACCCCTCCATTGATCCAGTGAAGGTCTCGATCACGCTGTAGGAGTTGTACTCATGGATGGTGCCGGGTGCAATGACGGGCTGTTTGCCAATGACACCCTCCCCCTCCACTTCCTGGACGCGCCCCGTTGCATCGGTAATGACCCAGTGCCGGCGCAGCAACTGAACATCGTCAAGGCTTTCATTGCCAATGCGGACGTGGTAACCGAAAACGAACCGTCTGCCGAGCACGTCGGACTGGCCGTCCAGATACACGGGTCGCACGGTGACGCGAATATCGTGGGATACTGTTGAATACGGAATCATGATGTCGGCTCGGGTTGATCGTCCCTCTGGTGCGCCATAGAACCCCCTTTCTTGTTTGAATGTTCGCGGGAATACGCATTTCCCGGAAACGAATCCGGGTCAAGGGTGTCGCATTGACCGTACCTGTAAAGTATACTGTCAGGCGAGAAAGCCGACGGGGACAATATGGCCAACAAGACGCTCGAGACCCTGCCCGAAGCAACCATTCTGTTCGCCGGGGATTCCGGTGATGGCATGCAGCTGACCGGGTCGCAATTCACGCTCGCTACGGCGTACGCAATGAACGACCTGGCAACGCTGCCGGATTTCCCGGCAGAGATCCGGGCGCCCGCGGGCACCACCTATGGAGTCTCGGGATTCCAGCTGCATTTCGGCAGTGTGGACATCCGGACGCCGGGCGACGAGGTGGATCTTCTGGTAGCGATGAACCCCGCGGCACTGAAAGTCAATCTGGACCGGGTGCGTCTTGGTGGGACCATTCTGGTCAACTCCAATGCGTTCGACCAGCGGAGCCTGGACCTGGCCCACTACGACGCCAATCCCCTCGAGGATACGTCGCTTGACAAATACCGCGTCATCCAGGTCGAACTCACGCGTCTAACGCGGGAGACGCTCAAGGAATCGGGGCTCAACCAGAAGGAGATTGACCGCTCCAAGAACATGTTTGCCCTCGGGCTGGCCCTGTGGCTGTATTCGCGCCCACTCGAGCCCGCAGAATCGTGGATATCGCGCAAGTTCGCGAAGAAGCCGGATATTCTGGATGCGAACCTGGAGCTGCTCCGCAAGGGGTTCTATTTCGGGGAGACCACCGAGCTCTTCGTGACGCGCTACGAGGTCACGCCGGCCACACTGCCTCCGGGCAGGTATCGCGCCATTCAGGGCGTGCATGCGTTGGCCATGGGGATCGTCGCGGCCGCGAAGAAGAGCGGTCTGAAAGTGTTCTATGGGTCGTACCCGATCACGCCGGCATCCGACATCCTGCATGCGCTGAGCAGGTTCAAGAACCATGGCATCATGACCGTGCAGGCTGAAGACGAGATTGCCGCGGTGGGCATGGCCATTGGCGCCAGTTTTGGAGGTACCCTGGGCGTAACCGGTACGTCCGGGCCTGGAGTAGCGCTCAAGACGGAGGCGATGGGTCTCGCGCACATCACGGAGTTGCCGCTCGTCGTTGTGAACGTGCAGCGCGGCGGACCCTCTACGGGATTACCCACCAAGACGGAGCAGTCCGACCTTATGCAGGCCATGTACGGTCGCAACGGCGATGCGCCGCTTCCGATCATTGCCGCCAGTACGCCAGGAGACTGTTTTGAGGCGGCCTATGAGGCCTGCCGCATGGCCGTGAAGTACATGACGCCAGTCATCCTCCTTTCTGACGGCTACCTGGCCAACGGATCAGAGCCGTGGCTCATTCCGTCGGTCGATGACCTGGCCGATTTCGAGGTGGAGTTCGCGGCGGAGCCGAATGCTGAAGAGGATGGCGCACCGACATATCACCCGTACAAGCGCAACTCCGGGACACTCGCCAGGCCCTGGGCGCGACCGGGGACGGCTGGCCTGGAGCATCGCGTGGGTGGACTGGAGAAGGCGGATATCACGGGCAATGTCTCCTACGATCCTGCCAATCACGAACATATGACCCATGTGCGCGCAGCCAAAGTGGCGCGTATCCAACAGGAAATACCTCCGACGGAGGTCTTCGGGGCTGAGGAGGGGGATGTGCTCATCGTGGGTTGGGGCTCGACGCGGGGAGCTATCGAGGCGGCCGTAGCGCGGCTTCGTGAAGACGGACAGGCGGTGGGATCCATTCACCTTCGCTGGGTGAACCCGCTACCCCCGGATCTGTCGGATATTTTTACCCGATACAATGCCTACCTGGTGCCCGAGCTGAACAACGGGCAGCTTGTCCGGATGCTGCGTGCAGAGTTCCTGCTGCCGTTCGAACCGCTGAACAAGATCCAGGGACGGCCTTACGGGCCAAGTGAAATCCAACAACACGTCATGGGCATGATCAATGGCTGACCAGGACAAAAGCAAAAAACGTAAGCCGACGTTGCCGCCGGGAGTGGGGGCAAAGAAACCGACCATGCCGCCGGGAATGGGGGCAAAGAAGCCAACCATGCCGCCGGGTGCAGGCGGTAAGAAGCCGACCATGCCGCCGGGTGCCCAGGGGGACGGGGCGTCGGGGCTGACGCGCGCCGACTTTTCCTCTGACCAGGACGTGCGCTGGTGTCCAGGGTGTGGCGACTATGCCATTCTGGCGACGGTACAGCGGCTCATGCCTGAACTCGGAGTACCCCGGGAAAATACGGTTTTCATCTCGGGAATCGGGTGTTCGAGCCGCTTTCCGTACTACATGGAGACCTACGGCATGCACTCCATCCACGGCCGGGCGCCAACAATCGCCACCGGGCTCAAGGCGAGTCGGCCGGAACTGGATGTGTGGATTGTGACCGGTGACGGTGATGGGCTGTCCATTGGTGGCAATCATCTTATCCACATCATGCGGCGCAATCTGAATGTCCAGATGATCCTGTTCAACAACCAGATCTACGGGCTGACGAAGGGACAGTATTCGCCGACATCCGAGGCGGGCAAAGTCACGAAGTCGACTCCGTTCGGCTCCATTGATCATCCGTTCAATCCGTCGGCCGTTGTCCTCGGTGCCGATGCCACGTTCGTCGCCAGAACGATGGATCGTGACCCGAAGCACATGAAAGAAATGTTCACGCGGTCACACGCACACAGGGGAACAGGGTTCGTCGAGGTCTATCAGAACTGCAACATTTTCAATGACGGGGCCTTCTTCCAGTTTACCGAAAAGGACTCGCGTGCCGACAGGACCGTGTATGTGGAGCATGGCAAGCCGCTCGTGTATGCAGGTGGCAGCAGAGGGCTGCGTCTCGAAGGATTTAGCTTGAAGTCTGTGGATCTGGAATCGGGATCCCTTTCGGCGAGTGACTGTCTCGTCTATGATGAAACGTCCCGTGAACTGGCTACCATCATCAGCCGGATGCACTGGGATCCCCATATGCCACAACCGTTTGGCGTGTTCTACCAGGAGGAGCGCCCGACCTATGAGGACATGCTCCACGCCCAGGTCGACGACGTCCTGAAGCGCTCGGGCACCGGATCATTGGAGGATCTGCTGAGCGGTGGAGATACATGGACGGTCGGGTGACGGTTGTAGGTCACAGCCCCAGTTACTATATTTGCAGGCTATTCGATCGAAGCCTATCAGCGCCATGAAAAAAGACATCCATCCCGAATACGACTTCATTGAAGTGAAGCTCTCCGACGGCTCCGTCGTACAAATGCGCTCCACGATGAAGGGCGACGTGTACAATTCGGAGATTGACTCCACGAACCACCCGTTCTATACAGGCAAGCGTCAGTTTGTCGACACGGCGGGTCGCGTTGAGAAGTTCAAACGTCGTTACGCCAAACCGGCTGCCGAATAAGGTACTGCCGTAACGCCAGTAGCGTGTTGAATAAGTAGCGGGCCGGTCTCCGGCTACGTGATTTTGAATGGGGGCGCACCGGCCGGTGCGCCCCCATTTTTGTCCCGGTAACTGCCAACCGTAAGCGAATCAGGTATCTGCAATGAATGTCGTCAACATCATCCGGTCGAAGCGGGATGGGCAGGAATTGTCCGATGCAGACATCGACGCGCTGGTATCGGCCTACACGTCAGGCGACGTGCCCGACTACCAGATGGCGGCGTTCCTCATGGCTGCCTTCAAATCGGGCATGACAACCCACGAAATGGTCGCTTTGACGAGGTCCATGTTGCATTCCGGTGTGGTGCTGGACTTGTCGGATCTGCCCGGCATCAAGGTGGACAAGCACTCTACGGGAGGTGTCGGCGACAAGATCTCCATTCCTCTTGCCGCTATCGTCTCGGCGTGCGGGGTGCCGGTACCCATGATTTCAGGGCGCGGTCTCGGGCATACAGGCGGTACGCTCGACAAGCTGGAGTCCATTCCCAGATTTTCGACCTCCATGGACATTCCGGCGTATCGCAGCCAGTTGGCGGATCTGGGAGTCGTCATGATTGGCCAGACGGATGATATCGCGCCGGCCGACAAAAAAATCTACGCGCTGCGCGATGTGACGGCAACGGTTGAGTTCATACCGTTCATTGCTGCATCCATCATGAGCAAGAAACTGGCCGAGGGAATTGATGCCCTCGTGCTGGACGTCAAATTCGGTGCGGGTGCGTTCATGAAGCAGGAGCAGGATGCGCGTCGCCTGGCCGAGACCATGGTCCGGCTCGGCGAAGCATTCGGCACGAAGACGGTGGCGCTCCTGACGCGGATGGATACGCCGCTCGGCGCTGCCGTGGGCAACTGGGTGGAAGTGGCAGAATCGATCGATGTACTTGGCGGTGGCGGCCCGCCGGATGTCCTCGCCTTGACGCTTGCACTGGCGGCCGAAATGATCGTGCTTGGAGGCAAGGCTGCAGATGTACGAGAGGCAGAACACCTCGCGCGTGGCGTCGTCGAATCGGGAGCAGCCATGCGCCGCTTCGAAGCGCTTGTCCGCGCCCAGGGCGGAGACGTGGACGTGGTACGCCATCCGGACAGGAGACCAGGGTCCGCTGCCGTCTCCGAGATCAGGGTACCGGAAGGCGTCGGCGGATATGTCACGGCTATCGATGCCATGGCGGTGGGTCTGGCCAGTGTTGCACTGGGCGCCGGCCGTCGACGCAAGGAGGATGCTGTCGATCCGGTAGCCGGGTTCACGCTCCTCAAGAAGCCCGGTAGCGTGGTGCAGGAGGGCGAGGTGTTGGCGCTCGTCCATGCATCCTTGTCTTCCGGGGAGCATGTCGCGTCGGCAGGTGCCGATCTGCTGGCCGCGTTCTCGTTCGGAGAGGCGCCCGGCGAGGCGCCGCCGCTGATCGTTGATCGGCTCGATGCGACCGGTTGGAAACGATCTTGAATCATGCGCCGCATGTTTCCGTAGGAACTCTTCGGAGTCTGTTCGAAATTCAGTGTATCTTCCAGTAATCCAATAACCCACTCCCGCCATGTCTGTCTGGTCACGGTTCTCTCGATTCGTCAAATCCATCTTTGGAGGCGCCATTTCGTCACTGGAAAATCCAAAGCTCATTCTGGAGCAGAACATCCGTGAGCTGAACGACCAGGTCCCGAAGATGAACGAGAACATCGCGACGGTCAAGGCCAACGTGATGTTGCTCCAGAAAGAGGTCAAGAAGTACGAGAAAGAGCTTTCGGAAGTGACCTCCCACATCAAGGCAGGGATACAGGCGGGGCGCGACGATATCGCGGAGAAGTACGCCATGCGACTGGAGGCCGTGAGGGAAAACATGGCTCGGGCCCAGGAGCAACTCGGGTTTGCATCCAGCGCCTATGAAAAGGCCATCCAGGTCAAGAAGGCGTTCATGCGGGAGAAGGAGCGCAAAATCGCTGAGGCCAAGGATGCCCTGCGTGCGCACGAGCGCGCCCAGTGGCAGTCAAAGGTGGCCGACACACTGGAGTCGTTTGAAATAACCGGCATTGACCAGACGCACGACGAAATGCTGTCGCGTCTGCAGGAGGAAACGGCCCGCAACGAGGCGCGCATGGAAATGGCTCTCGACTCCGTGGACTCTGACTCCCTTCGCATTGAGGAAGATGCTCAGAAAATCCGCGCGGCCGAACTGGTCAAACAGTTCAAGCTCGAGATGAACATGGGGGCGCCAGAGGAGGAGGCCGCCAGTGAAGCGCCGGAAAAAATGGAGATCCCTGACGAGGAGGAGACCAGCTCCGGCAAAACAATCGGCAAGCAACGCAGCCAAAACGGATGACACCCGAGGAATTCGAGCGGATCAAAGAAGCTGAAAAGGAGCACTTGCGTGCCCTGAAGCATCTCAAGCGCCGTGCGCATATGGCAGCAAGGACGCGGGCATCGTCCCGCGCCGTATCCGACATGGTGTCCTCTCTCGAATCATTGTTGGATGAGCACCGGGAAATGACCGATCGGCTCACGCACGATGCAGCGCTCCAGGAAGCCCGATTGGAAGTTGGTCTTGAGTCGACCAGGGATCGCTTTTCAGAAATGGATCCGCAGCAACGGGCACCGGAATCGAATGACGGTGCGTCCCGTCCAGCCGGCGCGCGAGCACAGGCTTCAAATCGCCCGGCGGCAGAAGCCCCACTTCCGGACAAAACCATCGGCCGCATGCGAGGTGCTTCGTGAAAGAGAAGAGTGATATCAACTACACACGGGAGGCCTTCTTCCTTCCTCTGAATCTGACGTTTCTGCTCGGTGCCATGGCTATGGCGCTGGGTGTGAGCTTCCTGGATGTGCCGTGGCTCATGGATGTGGCACTCATGGTCTCGTTCGGCCTGGAACTCGTCTACCTCGGGACGATGCCAAAGAACGAGCGCTTCAAGCGGGTCATCCGCTCGAAAAAAGCGGCCGTGCATGCGCGACCGCCGAGCCAGAAGGAACTCTTCAAGCAGCTCAACCCGGTCAATCAGCGCCGGTACGCGCACGTCCGGAAGCAGGAGTCGGATATTCGTCAGAATTACCGCAAACTCAGCTATGCCTCGCAGGGTATGCTCGACAGCCACCTGGCCAAGATCAGCGGACTGCTCGACTCCTATCTGAACCTGCTCTTCCAGAAGGAGCGTTACGAGTCGACGCGGTCAGGTACCACGGGAAAAGAAGTGCAGGAGACCATTGCTGCGCTGACCGAAGACATGAAGGACGACTCACCGCGCGTTCGTGCCATCAAGGAGCGCCGCCTGCGGATCCTGAAGCAGCGGTTGGAACGCTCGGAAAAAGGGGCAGAAAACCTCGAAATCATTGAAGCCCAGCTCGAGACCATCGAAGACGTCATCAAATATATTGATGAACAGTCCCTCACGTTGCGCAACCCGGAGGAGATTTCGTTCCAGCTCGATACGCTGCTCTCCGAGGTGGAAGAGACGCAGGCGTCCGTGATTGAGATGGAGGAAGTGTTTACCAATCCGATGGACCTGCTGTCCGAGGTCGATACGTTCGATGATCCGACGGCCGAGGCAGACGAAACAGACGACGAGTCCACGACGGACGGCTATTCCAAGGTGACATCATGACATTCCAGACGCTCAAGGTAACGGTGGACGAGGGCATAGCTACCGTAGTCATAGACCAGGAGGAAACGCTCAACGCCCTAAGCCGACAGGTCATGGATGACCTGGATGCGTGCTTTTCATGGGCTGCATTGGAGCCGTCTGTCCAGGGTGTACTGCTCACAGGGGCAGGTCCCAAGAGTTTTGTGGCCGGTGCTGATATCAAGCAGTTCAAGGGAATGGGGCCGGAAGAAGGCAAGGCCTTTGCCGAGCGGGGGCAGGCCGTGTTCGCGCGGATTGAGCAGATGCCAAAGCCTGTTATTGCTGTGGTGAATGGTTTTGCGCTCGGCGGCGGGTCGGAGTTGGCCCTCGCGTGCCACATGCGTGTGGCCTCGAACACAGCCCGTTTCGGGCAGCCCGAGGTAAACCTCGGTATTATTCCCGGATATGGTGGTACGCAGCGGCTGCCGCGGATCGTGGGGAAAGGGCTGGCCACGGAGCTTGTTCTGACCGGCGAAATGATTTCGGCCGATCGCGCCCATGAAATTGGTCTCGTCAACCATGTATTTGCTCCCGACGACCTGATGGAAGGCGCTCGGAAACTGCTGCGCGGTATGCTGACGAAGGCGCCTCGCGCCATTGCCCTCACGCTCGAGGCACTCTCTGCCAGCGACCTGCCGTTGGAGCGGGGCCTCCAGCACGAAGCCGCCCTGTTCGGGCAGGCCTGTGCCACGGAGGACTTCGATGAAGGAGTCCATGCGTTCCTGGCGCGTCGCAAAGCGGAGTTCAAGGGCCGCTGAGGCCGATAATCCACCATGGAACTTGTACTTGTTGCCCTCACGCTCCTGCTCAGCGCTTTTTTTTCCGGATCCGAAATTGCGTTCGTGGCGGCCAACAGACTACGAGTGGAGGTATCGGCGCGGCAGGGGGGGAAGACGGGTCTTGTCGTATCGCGTTTCCTGGATGATCCAGCGACACTGCTCACAACAACCCTGGTGGGCAACAACCTGGCACTCGTTGCCTACTCCACGCTCATAGCGTTTTACCTGGAGCCCCCACTGCAGTCATTCTATACCGGGATTACCGGTGCCGGGACGGCCACCACGATCGTGCTCGTTCTCTCGTCCCAGACTTTTATTGCTTCACTCGTCGTACTTGTCTTCGGGGAGATCATTCCGAAGTCGGTCATGCGTGAGTTCGCCAACCGGGCGGTGTTTGTGCTTGCCTTGCCACTGCGTGTCTGCTACTGGTTGCTCCTGCCCATGATTGCGCTCTCGCGGTGGTCGGCCGCGCTGCTCATGAAGGTGTTCCGAACGGATACAACAACGCTTTCCCAGTTCATGCGGCGTGATTTTGAACTCATGATCGAGGAGAGCAAGCAGTCCGGCGAACTGGATCTGGACGAAGAGGAGAGCACGCTGCTGTCGAACGTGTTCGCGCTTGGGTCGGTCCGCGTCAAGGAATCCATGGTACCCCGAACCGATATCGTGGCCGTACAGGAAACGACCGCAATCCCCGAACTCCAGCAGACCTTCGTTCGATCGGGGCACTCCAAGCTGCCTGTATTCCGTGACAACATCGACAATATCGTGGGCGTCGTCTTCGCGTACGATCTGTTCGACAGGCCGGCAGCGATCGCAGACATCCTGCGACCAGCCACGTTCGTTCCGGAGACCAAGCTGTCCAAGGATCTTTTAAGGGATTTCCTGGCGGCGGGTACCTCGATAGCTGTTGTAATCGATGAATACGGGGGAACGGCGGGGCTGGTGACGACCGAAGATGTGCTTGAAGAGCTCTTCGGAGACATCCAGGATGAGTTTGACGAGGAAGATCATCTGCTGCGCCTGGTCGACGAGAATACGGTGGTGGCGAGTGGGCGCGTGGATATCGATGAACTCCGCGACCGGGCAGGTTTTTCACTACCCGATGACGGGGAATACGAGACCATTGCAGGCTTCATCCTGGCGCGACTCGGCACCATTCCAGCCCAGCGCGACGAGTTTGAACTGGCTGGTTACCGATTCATTGTGCTCTCGGCGACGTCAAATCGGGTTGACCTGGTACGGATTATTAGACGGTATGCTAAAGAAGTAAGCCTCAGATGCTGGTAAGGTAAATTGGGTTAACCGATCCAATTCCCTTCCCTACACCACGAGGCTTACTATGAAAGATCAAGCTCAAGAGCTCGACTTCACCGGAGAAGATATCTA
>JAJCYQ010000050.1 GCA_029262835.1 Bacteroidota bacterium | reverse complement strand
AGATGGTGATGCCTGGTGACAACACCCAGTTCAAGGTGAAGCTGATTGTGCCTGTTGCCATGGAGCAGGGCCTTCGTTTCGCCATTCGTGAAGGCGGCCGCACGGTTGGTGCCGGTGTCGTCTCCAAAATTCTTGACTGATACCAGTCAGGTCACAGTGCAGGCCGCTTGCGGCCGGCATACGGGCGTAGCTCAATTGGCAGAGCAGCGGTCTCCAAAACCGCAGGCTGCAGGTTCGAGTCCTGCCGCCCGTGCAACAGGTAATTATTCAGGTAAGGCACAATGAACGTAGCAGGATATCTGCAGGAAGTGGCCAAGGAAATGCGCAAGGTCACCTGGCCCACCCAGAAGGAGCTGATCAGCAACACGGTGGTCACGATTGTGGCGACCCTGGTCATTTCCCTTTTCATCTTCGGAGCGGATCGTGTCATAAGCACCGTCCTCGAAGTCATCTACGGCTGATCATGGCGGACAGAATTCGCAAGTGGTATGTACTCAGGACCTTCTCGGGTCACGAAAAGAAGGTCAAGGAGAGCATTGAGTCGGAACTGAAGCTGCAGGGTCTTGAAGACCGACTGCCGGAAATCATGATTCCGACAGAGACGGTGTTCGAAATGCGGGCGGGCAAGAAGCGGACGAGGGAGAAAAACTTTTTCCCGGGGTACATCCTCATCAACGCCGTGCTTGACAATGAACTCATGCACGTGCTCACCGGCATCCAGTCTGTTGTCGGGTTTCTGACAACTGGCGATGAACCATCGCCTCTGAGGCCCGAGGAAGTGGCGCGCATCATGGGCAAGATGGATGAAGCCCGCGAAATGGGCGAGCAGCCGGAAATTCCTTTCCAGCCCGGCGATGCCGTGAAGGTGGTCGATGGGCCCTTCAACAACTTCAATGGGCTTGTTGACGAGGTGTACCCGGACAAGGCCAAAGTCCGCGTCATGGTTTCCATTTTCGGCCGAAAGACCCCGTTGGAACTGGATTACCTCCAGGTTGAGCACGAAGAATGAATTGACCGGTGCTTCACATTGCTCCGGAACTGTAAGGTAGTCGCGTCGTTACTGACCGGCTAGCGCTTTCAAGCACACTAATCAAATTTTGCGGGAGCCGATACGTCGGCGATTGCACCGCGCACCGTTATGGCAAAGAAAATAGACGGTTATATCAAGTTGCAGATCAAGGCGGGTCAGGCTTCACCGGCACCTCCGATTGGTCCTGCGCTCGGTCAGAAGGGCGTCAACATCATGGAGTTCTGCAAGGCGTTCAATGCCGCTACGCAGGACAGGATGGGCCTCATTCTTCCGGTAGTCATCACCGTGTTCGCGGACAAATCGTTCACGTTCATTGTAAAGAGTCCGCCCGCTGCCGTGCTGCTCAAGAGCGCTGCAAAGATCAAGAGCGGTGCCGCAGATCCTCTGCGCGAAACGGTCGCCACGGTGTCGTGGGACCAGTGCCGCGAAATTGCAGAGCAGAAAATGAATGACCTGAATGCGTTTGACGTGGACCAGGCCGCCCGCATGATTGCCGGCACCGCCCGTTCCATGGGTATCAAGGTCAAGGGAGCCCCCGCCGCCTGAATTCATGCTGGCAGGCACATGTTGTTGCCTGCAGCTATCTCACACCGCGGGAGCCGAATCATTTGGACGGCGATTGTACCGCACAGACAGCCCTATCATGGCCAAACGAGGAAAACGTTATCGTGCACTCCACAAGTTGATTGGAGACAACGAACAGCCTATTGACATGCAGCGGGCGGTAGAGCTTCTCAAGCAGACCGCCTCGGCCAAATTCGACGAATCTATCGATATGGATATTCGCCTCGGGGTTGATCCCCGCCACGCCGACCAGATGGTTCGTGGAACCGTCGCGTTGCCTCACGGCACCGGTAAGGACGTGCGTGTACTTGTCCTTGCCAGCGAAGGCAAACAGCAGGAGGCGCGGGACGCCGGTGCCGACTACGTCGGCCTGGAGGACATGGCGGAGAAAATCCAGAAGCAGGGTTGGACCGATTTTGACGTCATGATCGCCACACCGGACGTGATGGCTGTCGTAGGCCGCCTGGGTCGTGTACTCGGACCTCGCGGTCTCATGCCGAACCCGAAAAGTGGGACGGTCACGATGGATCTGGCCTCTGCAGTCAAGGACGTGAAGGCCGGAAAAATTGATTTCCGCGTGGACAAGGCAGGCATTCTGCACGTGGCCGTCGGAAAGGCGTCGTTCAGCGCCGATCAGATCAAGGAGAATGCTGAAGCCTTCCTGAAGGAGGTATTGCGACTGCGGCCCGCAGCGGCAAAAGGCGTATACGTCCGCTCCGTGACCCTGTCGACAACGATGGGACCGGGCATCAGCCTGGATCGCAACCTGGTAACAGGCGCACTTCGCTAAGAGCCCGAACCCAAACCTGAACAGCGTACAAAATCATGTCGATGACGAAAGCCCAGAAGGTCGAGGCAGTAGGGCAGCTGGTTGATAAACTGCAGCAGAACCCGACCATCTATCTTACAAATTACTCCGGTCTGACGGTGGAGCAGGCCACGGACCTGCGCAACCGGTTCCGCGAGGCGGGGGTTGAATACCGTGTCGTGAAGAACACCATGTTGCGTCTGGCCATGGAACAGGTGGGCGGATATGACCCGCTCTACGACGCACTCAATGGCCCCACGGCCGTCGCCTTTGCTGAAGAAGCATCGGCCCCGGCCCGCGTCATGAAGAAGTTCCTGGACGAAACGAAGCTGGAAATCCCGTCGCTCAAGGCGGCCAGTATCGAAGGAGCCGTGTACGAAGCCGATGCGCTTGAAGTACTCACCAAGCTCAAGTCCAGGGCCGAACTCATCGGAGACATCATTGGTCTGTTGCAGGCCCCGATCACGAATGTGGTGGGTGGCCTTCAGGCCCAGGGATCCAACCTCGTTGGAGCCATCAAGGCCATCGCCGAAAAGGCGGAAGCCTGAAAACGTGATTAATAACCATCTCACATAACCCTTAAACACGCAGTCGAGCCCGTCGGGCTGAGAAAACTGCAGGAACCAGGTAAAAAACAATGGCAGATATTGCAAAGTTGGCTGAAGAGCTCGTAGGGCTCACCATCAAGGAAGCGAATGACCTCGCTCAGCTTCTCGAAGACGAGTACGGCATCAAGCCGGCCGCGGCAGCTGTGGCTGTTGCCGGTCCCGGCGGTGGTGCTGATGCAGAGGCCGCCGAAGAAAAGACGGAATTTGACGTCATTCTGAAGGCAGCCGGTGACAAGAAAATCAACGTCATCAAGGAAGTCCGCGCCATCACCGGTCTCGGACTGAAAGAAGCCAAGGAAATGGTTGACGGCGCGCCGTCAACCGTGAAGGAAGCGGCTCCGAAAGATGAAGCCGAGTCCATCAAAGCCAAGCTCGAAGAAGCCGGTGCAGAAGTAGAGCTCGCCTGAGAGTGCCTGCGACTGTCAAACCAGCCGAAACGTCATACGGCCCGCCCCAGGGCGGCCGGTGACCGTTGGCCGACCCCGGATTTCCGGGGTCGGCTTTCGGCGCTTCATGCGCCGTATAGTAAATATCATTCACGGTAATCACCTCGACCATGCCCAACGTCCAAGGTCACGCCGAGCGTAAGAGCTTCGCACGCATTCAAACCGTTCACGAGTACCCTGATTTCCTGGATATTCAGCTCCAGGCGTTCCGGGACTTCGTCCAGGACGACACGGCGCCGGAGGAAAGGGAGGCCAAGGGTCTCCAGGCGGTGTTCAACGAGCACTTCCCCATCCAGGACAGCCGCGAGCGCTACACGCTGGAGTTCATCCACTTTGCGCTCGATGCGCCGAAGCACTCCATTGAAGAGTGCATTGCGCAGGGATTGTCCTACTCGGTACCCCTGAAGGCCAAGTTGCGCCTGTCTTCGAAAGAGGATGAGGACGAGGATGAGGCAGAAGAAGCGATTGAGCAGGAGGTCTACCTGGGTAACCTTCCGTTCATGACCGAGCGGGGGACGTTCGTCATCAATGGTGCGGAGCGGGTTGTCGTTTCCCAGTTGCATCGTAGTCCGGGTGTGTTTTTTGGGCACAGCGTACACCCGAACGGAACGGAGCTCTATTCGGTACGCGTCATCCCATTCCGTGGATCGTGGATTGAATTTTCCACCGACGTAGGCAACATGATGTGGGCCTACATTGACCGCAAGAAGAAACTGCCGGTCACGACGCTCCTTCGGGCCCTCGGCTTTTCGGACAACGAGCAGATCGTGAAGCTCTTCGACCTGGCCGACTCGGTGACGGTCAAGACCAAGAAGGCCTATGTCAAAGTGGTTGGTCGCAAGTTGGCCGCTACCGTATCGATTGAACGGATCACGGAAGTCGTAGATGAGGACACGGGCGAGGTCATAGAAGACCGTATTGAGCGCGAAGTCATCCTTCCAGCGCAGCATGAACTTGAGGAAGGAGATTACGACAAGCTGAAGGAAGCCGGTGTAACGCTGATTCACGTGGTCCGGGAAGTGGACGAAGATGCGTCGGACGACACCGTCGACTACACGACACTCCTCAACACGCTCAAGCGCGACCCCACCCATTCGGAAAAGGAAGCCCTCGAGTACCTGTACCTGCAGCTGCGTGGCACGGAGGCCCCGGACGAAGAAACGGCCCGAGGTGTACTTGAGCGTCTGTTCTTCTCCGAGAAGAGGTACGATCTCGGTGAGGTTGGGCGCTACCGTATCAACTCACGCCTCCGGATCAATGAGGACCTGGACAAGCTCACGCTCACGCGTGAGGACATGGTTGCCATCATCAATGAACTCATCCTGCTTCAGAACGGGAAGAGCACGCTCGATGACATTGACCACCTTGGCAACCGCCGCGTCCGCTCGGTTGGCGAGCAGCTTGCCTCACAGTTCTCGCTCGGACTGGCCCGCATGGCGCGGACCATCAAGGAGCGCATGAACCTTCGCGATGCCGAGAAATTTACGCCACAGGACCTGGTCAACGCGCGCACTGTATCGAGCGTCATCAATACGTTCTTCGGAACGAACCAGTTGTCCCAGTTCATGGACCAGACCAACCCGCTTGCGGAACTGACGCACAAGCGTCGGCTTTCGGCGCTTGGTCCTGGTGGTCTGACCCGTGAGCGCGCCGGTTTTGAGGTGCGCGACGTGCACTACACGCACTACGGTCGCCTCTGTCCCATTGAAACGCCGGAAGGCCCGAACATCGGCCTTATCTCATCGCTGTGTGTCCACGCGCGCATCAATGACTATGGGTTCATTGAAACCCCGTACCGCGTGGTCAAGAAAGGAAAGGTCACAAACGAAGTGAAATTCCTTTCAGCTGAGCAGGAAGACTCGGCTGTCATCGCGCAGGCCAACGCGCCCATCGATGGCAAGGGTAATTTTGTAAATAATCTGGTGAAGTGCCGCCACCGCGGTGATTTCCCCATTATGGAGCCCAAGGACGTGATGTTCATGGACGTCTCTCCGAACCAGATTGTCTCGCCCGCCGCATCGCTCATCCCATTCCTTGAGCATGATGACGCCAACCGCGCCCTGATGGGCTCGAACATGCAGCGCCAGGCCGTTCCGCTCCTCCGGGCTGAAGCTCCGGTCGTGGGTACGGGGCTCGAAAGCCGAGTCGCCAAGGACTCGCGTGCCGTTATCGTGGCGGAGGAAGACGGCGTTGTGGAGTATGTGGATGCGCGCAAAATCGTCGTCCGCTACGACCAGTCAGATGACGAGGCGCTGCTTTCGTTCGATGAGCCGGTGAAAACCTACGAACTGACCAAATTCCGCCGGACGAACCAGGACTCGACCGTCAATCAGTCGCCCATTGTAAAGGTGGGAGACCGTGTCTCGAAAGGGCAGGTCCTGACGGACGGCTTCTCGACCGACAAGGGCGACCTGGCGCTTGGCAAAAACGTGCTCGTCGCCTTTATGCCCTGGCGCGGGTACAACTTCGAGGATGCCATCGCGATCTCGGAGCGCCTGGTCTCGGATGACGTCTACACGTCGGTCCATATTGAGGAATTCGAACTCCAGGTCCGCGATACGAAGCGGGGCGAGGAAGAACTGACGCGCGAAATTCCGAACGTCTCTGAAGAGGCCACCAAGGACCTCGACGAGCGGGGTATTGTGCGAGTGGGTGCTGAAGTCAAGCCGGGCGATATCATCGTCGGCAAAATCACGCCCAAGGGAGAGACCGACCCGACGCCGGAAGAGAAACTGCTGCGCGCCATCTTTGGTGACAAGGCGGGTGACGTAAAGGACGCCTCGCTCAAGGCCAAACCAGGCATGAAGGGTGTCGTCATCGACACAAAACTGTTCAGCCGTCGCAAGCTCGATCCTGCCTCCAAAAAGGAAGAACAGAAGCAGATCGCGGCCATTGACAAACAGCTTGACAAGGATCTTGCCGAGCTGGATGCCCGATTCTGGGAGAAGTTTTTCTCGTTGCTGGAGGGCAAAAAGGCGGCAGACTTCATTGATCGCGACGGCAATGTCGTCGTCTCTGAAGGCGCCAAGATTACGAAATCAGCCTTCAAGGATCTTGTGGCGTTGCAGCTCGACCCACGGGTGCCCTTCACGGCAGACGAAGACCTCAATGCAAAGGTAAAGGTGCTCGTTCGCAACTACGAGAAGCGGCACCGCCTTGTCCACGGCATTGCCAGGCGCGACAAGCATCACCTGCAGATGGGCGACGAACTGCCGCCAGGGATTGTGCAGCTGGCCAAGGTCTACGTCGCCAAGAAGCGCAAAATCCAGATCGGTGACAAGATGGCCGGTCGGCACGGCAACAAGGGTGTTATTGCCAAGGTCGTGCCCATGGAAGACATGCCGTTCCTGGAAGATGGAACGCCGGTCGATATCGTGCTCAACCCGCTGGGCGTGCCCTCACGTATGAACCTGGGGCAGATCTACGAGACGCTGCTCGGGTGGGCCGGCAAGAAGCTGGGTACCAACTTTGCGACGCCAATCTTCGATGGTGCCACAGTGGCCGACGTCGAGGAGACCATGAAAAAGGCCGGGCTGCCGGTAGATGGTCGTGCGCAGCTCATTGATGGACGCACAGGAATGCCCTTTGATCAGAAGACAACGGTCGGGTATATCTATATGCTCAAGCTGGGTCACCTGGTCGAGGACAAGATCCACGCACGGTCCATCGGGCCATACAGCCTGATTACCCAGCAGCCGCTCGGTGGCAAGGCGCAGTTTGGTGGGCAGCGACTCGGAGAAATGGAGGTCTGGGCCATGTATGCCTACGGGGCAAGCCACGTTCTCCAGGAAATGCTCACCTACAAATCGGACGATGTACAGGGCCGCTCCAAGGCGTACGAGTGCATTGTCAAGGGAGAGAACATGCCAGAAGCCGGTACGCCGGAAAGCTTCAACGTGCTTGTTCGCGAATTGCAGGGTCTCGGTCTCGAGGTCAGTCTCGACTGACCCCGACCGACCCCAATTTTTCAGCAGGACTTTTCATAGCCGCTACCCGATATGCCGTACGGAAAACCACAAAAGATCAAGAAGAACTTCAGCAGCATCACCATCAGCCTGGCTTCTCCGGAAGCCATCCTGGAGCGCTCCTATGGTGAGGTGCTGAAGCCGGAGACCATCAACTACAGGTCGTTCAAGCCTGAGAAGGAGGGACTCTTCTGTGAAAAGATTTTTGGTCCTGTCAAGGACTGGGAGTGTCACTGCGGCAAGTACAAGCGCATCCGCTACAAGGGCATCATCTGTGACCGATGTGGCGTCGAAGTGACGCAGAAGTCCGTACGCCGTGAGCGCATGGGGCACATTACGCTCAGCGTGCCCGTCGTGCATATCTGGTACTTCAAGACGCTTCCGAACAAGATTGGCCACCTGCTGGGTATCCGCTCGAAGGACCTCGAACGCATTATCTACTACGAGAACTACGTGGTCGTGCAGCCTGGCTGCGCAGCGGGTCTCGGCGTAGAAGAGAAGCAGCTCCTGACCGAGGACGAGTATTACAACATTCTTTACCAGATCCGGGAGGACAACAACCGGCTCGACCAGGACGATCCGGACAAATTCATTGCCATGATCGGTGGCGAGGCCATTGAGACGCTGCTCTCGCGGTCAGACCTCGTGCGGCAGGCGCAGGAACTCCGCTTCCAGATCAAGACCGAGACCAGCCAGCAGCGCAAGAGCGAAGCGCTCAAGCGTCTGGCCGTCGTCGAGGCTTTTCGCGAAGCCAACAAACGCACCGAGAACCGTCCCGAGTGGATGGTCATGCGCGTTATTCCGGTCATTCCACCAGAGCTGCGCCCCCTCGTGCCGCTCGAAGGCGGCCGGTTTGCGACCTCCGACCTGAACGATCTCTATCGCCGGGTCATCATCCGCAACAACCGCCTCAAGCGGCTCATCGACATCAAGGCCCCGGAAGTCATTCTGCGCAACGAAAAGCGCATGCTCCAGGAAGCGGTCGACTCCCTGTTCGACAACTCGCGCAAGGCCAATGCCGTGCGCTCCGACTCGAACCGGGCGCTCAAGTCGCTTTCGGACATGCTCAAGGGCAAGCAGGGGCGTTTCCGCCAGAACCTGCTCGGAAAGCGCGTGGACTACTCCGGTCGTTCGGTCATCATCGTTGGTCCTGAGCTCAAGCTCCACCAGTGCGGCCTCCCCAAGGAAATGGCCGTCGAGCTCTTCAAGCCGTTCATTATCCGCAAGCTTATTGAGCGCGGTATTGTGAAAACGGTCAAGAGTGCCAAGAAAGTGGTGGACCGCCGCACGAGTGACGTGTGGGATATCCTGGAAAAAGTCATCCAGGGCCGTCCGGTCCTGCTCAACCGTGCTCCCACACTGCACCGTCTGGGCATCCAGGCGTTCCAGCCGACGCTTATTGAAGGCAAGGCCATCCGTCTGCACCCGCTCGTCTGTACGGCATTCAACGCCGACTTCGACGGTGACCAGATGGCTGTCCACGTGCCGCTGTCGCACGATGCCGCGCTCGAAGCCATGCTTCTCATGCTCTCGAGCCACAACATCCTGAGCCCGGCCCACGGTGGACCTATCGCCGTTCCGACACAGGACATGGTTCTTGGCCTCTACTACATGACCAAGTCGCGTGCCGGCATGCGGGGCGAAGGCATGCGGTTCGGAAGTATGTCCGAAGCCCGCGTCGCGTTCGATCAGGGGATGGCCGAACTCCACGCCCGGGTGACGCTGCGCCGCGAAGGAGGCGAGCTCATGGAGACCACCATGGGACGCATCCTGTTCAATGAAGTCGTTCCGGAAGGCGTAGGATACATCAACGAGGTGCTCACCAAGAAGAACCTCCGTGGTATCATTGCCCGCGTCCTCAAGGCAACCGGCTTCCCGGAAACGGCCAAATTCCTGGATGACATCAAGATGCTTGGTTTCGAGAACGCCACGACCGCTGGTCTGACGTTTTCCATCGCCGATATCGTGATTCCCGATGCCAAGGAGAAGCTGATTGAAAGCGCCCAGGTGGAGGTCGAGAAGGCCCGCAACAACTACGGCATGGGCTTTATCACGGAGAACGAGCGCTATAACCAGGTCATTGACATCTGGACGCATACGAACAACCAGGTTTCTGAAGTCCTGTTCGATACGCTCCGAAACGACCGTGAAGGGTTCAACGCCATCTACATGATGGCCGATTCGGGCGCCCGTGGTTCGAAGGAGCAGATCCGGCAGCTCGGTGGTATGCGTGGTCTGATGGCCAAGCCCCAGAAGAGCCTGGTCGGCAGTGCCGGCGAAATCATCGAAAACCCGATTATTTCCAACTTCAAGGAAGGTCTCTCGGTCCTCGAGTACTTTATTTCGACGCACGGCGCGCGTAAAGGTCTGGCCGATACCGCGCTCAAGACGGCCGATGCCGGATATCTCACGCGCCGCCTCGTGGACGTGTCGCAGGACGTGACCGTCACCGAGCATGACTGTGGAACGCTTCGCGGCATCCGCATTTCGGCGCTCAAGGACAACGAGGACGTGGTCGAGCCACTCGCGGACCGGATCCTTGGCCGCGTATCGGTGCACGATGTGTCCGATCCGCTGACGGGTGATCTCCTCGTCGCTTCGAACGAACTCATCAACGAAGAGAAGGCGCGTGCTATTTCGGAAACATCCATTGAGGAAGTCGAAATCCGCTCCGTACTGACATGTGAATCGCGCCGCGGCGTGTGTACGCTCTGCTACGGTCGCAACCTGGGTACGAACCGCATGGTTGAGGTCGGTGAGTCTGTCGGCGTTGTCGCCGCGCAGTCCATTGGCGAGCCGGGCACGCAGCTTACGCTTCGTACGTTCCACATCGGTGGTGCCGCGAGCCGTATCTCGGCTGAAAGCACCGTCAAGACCAAGTTTGCCGGTAAGGTGGTCTATGAGAACCTCCGCAAGGTCGAATATGACTCGGGTGAAGAGGTCAAGGACGTGGTGCTCTCGCGCCAGGGCGAGATTCGGATCGTGGATCCTGAAGACAGCGATCGCCAGCTGATTTCCTACCTCATTCCCTACGGCGCGGAAGTGCTCGTAAACGAGGGTGACATCGTGGAGAAGTCCCAGGTGCTCGCCAGCTGGGATCCGTACAACGCCGTCATTATTTCCGAAATGGCAGGTACGGTCGGCTTCCAGGATATCATCGAAGGGACCACGTTCCGCGAGGAATCGGACGATCAGACCGGCTACAAGGAAAAGGTCATCATCGATACGCGCGAGCGCTCGATGACGCCAGCCATTCTGGTGACCGGTACCGACGGCTCAACGCGGGAATACCCGCTGCCTGTCCGTGCCCGAATCCAGGTGGATGCGAAGGAAAAGGTGGTTGCGGGCCGTGTGCTCGTGAAAATCCCCCGTCAGTCGGCCAAGACCAGCGATATTACAGGCGGTCTTCCGCGAATCACGGAGCTTTTCGAGGCGCGTACGCCGTCCGATCCGGCCGCGGTGTCGGAGATCGATGGCGTCATCTCGTTCGGAGGCCGTAAGCGCGGCGCCCAGGAAGTGATTGTCACGAACCGCGACGGCACGGAGTCGAAATCGTATATGGTTTCGCTCACGAAGCACATTCTCGTGCACGAGAACGATGTGGTCCGCGCCGGCGATCCGCTCTCGGACGGACAGGTTGCCCCGCATGACATTCTGGCCATTCTTGGCCCACGCGCCGTGCAGGAGTACCTGGTGAACGAAATCCAGGAAGTCTACCGCCTGCAGGGTGTAACGCTGAACGACAAGCACATCGAGTGTATTGTCCGCCAGATGATGCACAAGGTGCGCGTGACCGATCCGGGCGATACGAACCTCCTCGAAGACAATCTCGTGGACCGGTTCGTGCTCGAGGCCATGAACGACGAGATGTACGACAAATTTGTCGTCACCGATCCGGCCGAGTCGGATCTGGAGATCGGGCAGATCGTGGACCGTCGTCGTCTGCGCGAAGTGAATTCGCAGATGAAGCGGCAGGACAAGCCGCCCGTTGTGGTGCGCGACACGCAGCCCGCCGTGGCTCAGCCCGTGCTGCTGGGTATTACCCAGGCCTCGCTCTCTACGGACTCGTTCATTTCGGCGGCGTCGTTCCAGGAAACCACGAAGGTGCTCACCGAAGCCTCGATCGCGGCGAAGATGGATCCGCTGCACGGCCTCAAGGAGAACGTGATTGTGGGTCACCTCATTCCGTCCGGAACGGGTCAGCGCCGGTTCGACAACCTGATCGTAGGCTCGCGCACGGAACTGGCCGAGCTCGAAGCCGCTGTGAGTGGTGCGTCCGAGTCCTCGCCTGACGATGGCGATGGCGGCCTGATGGTGCCTTGATGCCATGCTGAGGGAACTCTACGCCGCTGTAGGGCCCATTGGCACGCTGATCATAGCTACGCTTGGTTTTGTATCGGCGGTCGGATGGCTCATGGCCGTAGCGGGCATCTCGCTACGGCCATGGCCCCGGCTGCTGAAGGCGGTCGCGGTGGTCGTGATTTCCGTGCTTCCGCCGCTCTCCCTCTTCATTCTCGCGCATATCCATTTCGCTGAGCGAAAGGAGTAGTGTCACGTCACGCCTGATCTGTCGCCGTTCGCTGCAAACCATTTGGCGGCCCGTATCGTCAAAAGGACATGGTACCTGTTGACGAACACCTGATTACGCGCGCGCAGTCCGGCGATGCGGACGCATTCGATGCGCTCCTGTCCCGGTCCGATGCCCGTGTAGTACAGATTGTCCAGGGTATTACGGGCAACATGCCCGATGCGCTTGATGTGTTCCAGAATGCCGCACTCAAGGCCTGGCGCAGTCTGTCGGGTTTTCGCGCCGACAGCTCGTTCGATACCTGGCTCACACGTATCGCTATAAATGAAGCGTTGAGCCACCGGAAAAAGGCGTCGCGGCTTCGGGCCGTACCGCTCGACGACGTGTGCGGCCCCGTGCTTGAGGAGGCGACCGCCTCGCCCGATGCCGGACTGCTCCGCGAAGACGAAGAGCGTGGCCTGGCGGCTGCGATGGCGAACCTGTCGTCGCGCGAGCGCACGGTGTTCACCCTCAAACACGTGCACGACTATAAAATCCGTGAAATTGCCGCCATGTTGGACTGTGCCGAGGGAACGGTCAAGAATTACCTCTTCCGGGCCGTCCACAAACTGCGTAAACACCTGACATCATGAACTGCACGCACGACCACGACACACTTGTTCTTCTGTACTATGGTGAACTGACGGGTCCCGAACAGGCGGAAGTGCGCAATATGATCGCGACCTGCGCGTCCTGTCAGGCGGCCTGGCAGAGCCTCGAGGCCGACATGAACGTCATTGACGGGCTCGTGGAACCGGTCCGTGTCGATGAGATGGACGTGCAGCGGGCGCGCGCGTCCGTGCGCGCGGAGGTGCTTGCCGACGCCGCTACTACCGGACGGGCGCGCCCGCTGCATGTCGTGCGCTGGGCGGCATCGGTCGCGGCCGCCTTCCTGGTCTTCGCCGCCGGTTGGTACCTGGGCGCGGTCGACAACGAAAACAAGTGGGTCGACGCCGTCCTTTTTGATGCCAACAGTCAACAGGTCCGCATAGACTATGTGGGGGAGTCGGAGTCCGAGTCGTCCCTGTCGGGATCCATCCACGATGCGCCCATGCAGCGTGAACTTGGAGTCATCCTGGCTTCGGACATCGACCCGGTCAGCCGCATGCGTGCGGCACGCGCGCTGGCCAGCGCACGCATTGCCCCGAATGTCAATGTTACGAACGTTCTTTCGGATGTCCTTGCGACGGATGGGAATCCGGTTGTTCGCCTCCAGGCGGTACGGGCTCTCCATGGGCTCTTCGACCAGCGCCCGCTTCCTGAATCGGTGCGCGCTGTACTCGTCGAGCGGGTGGAAGTCGATCCCAATACGGCCGTACGCATGAAAGCCATGGAAATCCTCGTCGCCTCGGAACAGGTGTCAATGGATATGCAGCAAACCATGCAGCGCGTCGGCTCGGACGAGCGCGAGAACCCGTACATCCGCTTCATGGCCAAACGTTCGCTTGAACGCTTGTCCGGGGAGTGATAAATTCGTGCATGAAACAGGGACCCGAGCCGGAACTGCGCCGGCATATTCTCGACACGGCACGTCGCCTTCTGACTTCTGACGGGTATGCTGCGCTCTCCATGCGTCGTATTGCCAGGGAAATCGGATACTCGGCGACCAGCATCTATCTGCATTACGACAACAAGGACCAGCTCGTCCATGCGCTGATCGATGAGGGAGTCGAGGTGCTCTATACCCGGTTGTCGGCCGTTCCGGTGGCCGCAAGCCCCGAAGAAAGGCTGGCGGCACTCGGCCGGGCCTACATTGAATTCGGGCTGGAGCTGCCGGAGTATTATGAGATCATGTACTGGTTGCATACCGAGTACATTGAGCGGTATCCGGCGGAAAAGTACCGCAAGGCGCGCCAGAACCTGAATTTCTTTGCTGAGGTGCTTCGCGAAGGTAGCGCAGGCGGTCGTTTTGAGGACGTGGAGCCACTTCTGGGAGCGACAGCCATCTGGTGCCAGATGCACGGGGTGGTGAGCCTCATCAATTCGCAGCGTGTGGACCGGAAGCTGCGTTCCGCAGCCCTTGTTGACGAGGTGGTCCGCCGGATTGTACAGGGATGCCTTCGCACCTGACGGATGCCGCCGATCCTGAAGCACGCGGCATGGATGAACGCGGTCCGGATGCCGGCGGCCGAACCGGAAAAAATGAAAAGCAGAAAGAAAAGCTCGACAAGAGACAATGATCCCTGAATCGAAACCCGCCAAGTGTTATTTTAGTATGAACGAGTGCTACTGTAGTAAAACCTGATTTTTCGATGGCTACCAAAACAATGAACGACAGCTGGACACGGGTTGTCAGCCAGATTGAGACCATCTGGAGTGAAGAGGAGTTTGGCGAGAAGGAAATGAAGAAGGCCCGGGGTAACCTGACGAAGATGGTGAATCTGATCCATGAAAAGACAGGAGAACCAAAGCCGGACATCATGCAGAAAATCGCAGCGTTTCTGTGATGGTCTGACCATGGATCCCCAGGTCCTCGAAAGAGTCTGAGAGAGTCCCGACTGCCGCTGCGGTCGGGACTTTTTCGTGTTCGCCGAACTCGGCCACCCCGTTACCCGGCCACCCCGTCACGCAACCACCCCATCAGCCGACCACTCCGCCCCGTATCCATCCAGTCATTCCCGAGCCCGACGCCATGGCATCTACGTCCGCATCTACCCAGACCAACGAGGCCGCTCTCGCCGACATGCTCCGCACATGGCGTGAGCGCCTGGCCGTAATTCATGAGGGCGGGGGCAGGAAGCGACAGGAGCGCGAGCACGCGCGTGGCAAAATGCTGGCCAGGGAACGCATTGCGGCGCTTGTAGATGACGTGGACGGCTTCCAGGAAATCGGCGCCTTCGCCGGGTATGAGCTGTATGAGGATGATGGCGGATGTCCGGCGGGAGGTACCGTGATGGGTACCGGTTACGTCGAGGGCAGGCTGTGCATGATTGTGGCCAATGACGCCACTGTCAAGGCGGGCGCGTGGTTTCCGATTTCGGCGCGCAAGAACCTGCGTGCCCAGGAAATTGCGCTCGAGAATCACCTGCCCATCATTTATCTGGTCGATTCGGCAGGGGTGTACTTGCCCATGCAGGATGAGATTTTTCCGGACAAGGATCATTTCGGGCGCATATTCCGGAATAATGCTCGGCTGTCGGCTCTTGGCATTCCGCAGATCGCGGCCATTATGGGTAGCTGTGTGGCGGGTGGGGCGTATTTGCCCATCATGAGCGACGAAGCGCTGATCGTGGATGGCACGGGGTCGGTCTTTCTGGCCGGGCCGTTCCTGGTCAAGGCAGCAATCGGGGAGGAGGTCGATGCCGAGACGCTCGGCGGTGCGCGTACCCACAGCGAAATATCGGGAGTCACCGATTACAATGTCCCCGACGATGCCACGTGTCTTGAAACCATCCGCTCGCTCGTCTCGCACATGGGCGGGCGGCCGGTCGCCGGGTTCGATCGTGGCGAGTCGGTAGCGCCCAGCCGGAAGTCCGACGATGTGTACGCGCTGTTTCCGGCCTCGGCGTCCGTGCCGTACGACATGCATGACATCCTGTCCTGCATTATTGATGCCGACTCCTGGACGGAGTACAAGGAAGGGTACGGCCGGACCCTCCTTACCGGTTATGCACGCATTGACGGTTGGAGCGTGGGCGTGGTCGCGAATCAGCGCAGGATGGTCAAGGCACGAAGCGGTGTCAAGGCCAAAACGGATGAGCTGCAGGCGGGCGGTGTGATCTACTCCGATTCGGCGGACAAGGCGGCCCGATTCATCATGAACTGCAATCAGAAGCGGATTCCGCTCGTCTTCCTGCAGGATGTGACGGGGTTCATGGTCGGTTCGCGTTCCGAGCACGGCGGAATCATCAAGGACGGCGCCAAGATGGTGAATGCCGTCGCCAATTCCGTAGTGCCCAAGTTTACGGTCATCGTAGGGAATTCCTACGGAGCGGGTAATTACGCGATGTGCGGACGGGCCTACGACCCCCGGATGATCTGTGCCTGGCCTTCGGCCCGGATTGCCGTCATGGGAGGGGCGCAGGCCGCGCGTACGCTGCTCCAGATCCAGAAAGCCAAATTGGCGCGCTCTGGCAGGGAGGTGTCGGCCGACGAGGAGACGGAGCTGCTGCAGGAAATGCAGGCGCGCTACGACCGGCAGACGACGCCATACTATGCGGCGGCGCGCATGTGGGTCGACGAAATCATTGATCCCGCCGCGACGCGCAGCTGGCTCTCTCGCGGCCTGACCATCGCAGATCACAACCCGGAGCATCCCACATTCAATCCCGGAGTCATACAGACATGAGCGGCGACAGCATCTGGCAGCGCCAGGCCACACTCGAAGACATGAACAATCGGTGCCGGGGCACGATGGTCGAGCATCTCGGTATTGAAATTACGGCCTGTGACCACGACTCGGTAACGGCGACGATGCCCGTTGACGAGCGCACCATCCAGCCTCTTGGCCTGCTCCACGGAGGAGCCACGGCCGCCCTCATTGAGACGGTCGGCAGTGTTGCGGCCGCCCTTGCCGTGCAGGACGGGTATGTGACGGTAGGCCTTGATATCAATGCCACGCACGTGAAAGCAGTCCGCCAGGGGCACGTCACAGCGACCGCGCGCGCCAAGCGGATAGGGCGCCGTGTGCAGTCGTGGCAGGTGGATGTTGTTGATGGTGAGGGGCACCTCGTCAGCACCGGCCGCATTACCATGGCCGTGATTCCAGAAGGGAAGTAAGGCCTGAGGGCGCTACGACGTCACAGCGGTCAGGTACTGGACGCTGAAGAGTGCATCCGGATCGGTCCATACATGGTCTACCGTGAACCCGGCCTCCTGTGCGAGCGCCGCAAACGACTCCAGTGTGTACTTGTGGGAGTACTCCGTCAGAATAGTCTCGCCCTTCTCGAACTCGATCACCTCGTCCCCCAACTCTACCGTCTGGCGGGTCTGGCTTTCGAGATGCATTTCAATGCGCTGCTCCGAACCGTTCCAGACGGCCCGGTGCATGAAGGCGTCGGGGTCGAAACAGCCGGCCATGCGGGCGTTGATGTGCATGAGAATGTTCTGGTTGAACAGCGCCGTCACCCCCGCAGCATCGTCATAGGCCGCGGTCAGCGTCTCGACATCCTTGACAAGGTCAACGCCAAGCAGGACGCCGCCGCCCGGGCCAACAATACTGCTCAGCCGGGCCATGAAGTCGACGGCCTCCTTTTTTTCGAAGTTGCCGATCGTGGACCCGGGAAAGAACACCGTAATGCGCGAGCCTGGTGTGGGGTTCAGATTCAGGGGAATGCGCTGGGAATAGTCGGCGCACACAGGGAGCACAGTCAGGTGCGGGTATGATTTCTGGATGTGCTCCGATGCGGAAATAAGGTGCTCCCTGGAGATGTCGATGGGTACATAGGAGTCCGCATCGGTCAGGTTGTCCAGCAGCAAACGCGTCTTCGTGCTCGTTCCAGACCCATATTCGATGAGGATGGCGCTCTGACCAAGGGCGTCCAGAATCTCAGGCATGTTGCCTGAGAGAATACTCATTTCGGTGCGGGTAGGGTAGTATTCCTCCAATTCGCAGATCTGGTCGAACAGCTGGGAGCCCCGACCGTCATAGAGGAATTTGGAAGGGAGGGTCTTTGGCCGTCCCGACAGTCCACGAATGACTTCATCGGAAAAGGAATCGGTCCTGGGGGCCAGGTCCAGGTACAGGGAAACAGTAAATGACATGGGAAATCAGAGTCAGCGTCGGACTGGGAAGCAGGATCAGCGAGCAGGGCGGATGGCAGAGAACTGCCAGCGCGCGTAGCCTGGGAAAAAGTTGCGGTATGTGGCTCGGATATGGTCCGATGGCGTGGCTACTGATCCACCCCGGAGCACGAATTGGTTATACATGAACTTGCCATTGTATTCTCCCAGTGCGCCCGGTGCAGCACGGTAGCCCGGGTACGGGGAGTAATGACTGCTTGTCCACTCCCACGCGCTCCCAAACAGGTTGTGATACGGTCCGGCAGGCGCGTACTTGGACGATATTTGTGGATGGAATACGCGTTCATCGCTATAATGTCCATCAAGGGCACGTCCAGAGGCAGCGTGCTCCCACTCGAATTCAGTCGGCAGCCGCCAGCCGGCCCATCGCACGAAGGCATCGGCCTCGAAATACGACAGATGCGTGGCGGGAGCATGCAGATCCATGTCCCGAAGCCCGGCCGCGGTGAATTCCTGCCACCCGTGATCGGTCGGCTTCCAGTAGAGCGGGTGCTTCCAGCCTTCACGTTCAATGGTGGCCCATCCTTCTGACAGCCAAAGCACGGGATTCCGGTAGGCACCGTCTTGAACGAAGGCCAGATACTCGGCGTTCGTGATGGGCCGGATCGCGAGTTGGCAGGGCTCCAGAAACACGCGGTGCGCTGGGCCCTCATTGTCGTAACTGAAGCCGGAGCCGTCGTATCCAGCATGAACAATCCCCTCTGGAATGTCTGCCCAGTCCATGTCGAGCGGTTCCGACGCTGGAAGCACCGTGTCCGGGTCATAGGCCGGGTAAAGCGGATTGACCGAAAGGACGTGCTTCACGTCGGTCATGAGCAGTTCCTGGTGCTGCTGTTCGTGATTGAGTCCGATCTCGAGCACATCAAGGACCTCCGGCGCGAGCGATTCGTCCGCAGCATCGAGAAACTGCTGCATGCGCTCGTCCACGTAGGCCCGGTAGGCATACACCTCATCTACGCCGGGTCGTGAGAGCAACCCCCGGTGGGGCCTGGAAAAGCGATCTCCCGCCTGGACGTAGTATGAATTGAACAGATACGCGTAGTCGGGGTTAAGCGGCTCGTACGCTGTGTCGTATTTTGCCAGCACAAACGTTTCAAAGAACCAGGTTGTGTGGGCAAGATGCCACTTCGTGGGCGAGACGTCTTCCATGGACTGGATTACGTAGTCCTCGGTCTTGAGCGGACGGCACAGCGCCTCGGTCTGGCGACGTACCCGCGTATATTTTTCGGCCAGAATGGCCAGTTTTTCGTGCGGTGCTGGAGTCGTCTCGGCCTGCATCAACTTTTTGGGTATACGATTGAAAGTCGTCTTCAACATACGGATTCTGTGGCTTTGTGTCGGCGCTATGTCGTTACTGGCCCCGGTATGGGCTCCCGTAGCGGCCGCGCAGGACGATACTCCGCTCGCGCAGGCCGACTCTCTGTATGCGGCGTTTGACAACGCCGGGGCGCTTGAGATCTACGAGGAATTGTACGAGCGTGACTCGACGGATTTCGAGCTGCTCTACAGGCTTTCCCGCACGGCCGGTGACCTTGCCAAAGATATCCTGGCAGAGGAAGGGGCCAAAGCGGCCCGGCCGCTCATGGAAGCGAGCGTCGACTATGCCGAGCGCCTCCGGCGGTTGCACCCGGATCGTCCGGAATCGTGGTTCCAGCTGGCCGTTACGTGGGGTACGCTTGCCCAGACCGAAGACGGGCGGGACAAGGTAAGGCTCGGCCGTGAGGTCGAAGAGTTTGCCAAACAGGCCATTCGCCGGGATCCGAACTATGCCTACGCGCATCTTGCGCTGGGCATTTTCTACCGCGAGGTGGGCGATCTGAACTGGATCCAGCGAACGTTTGCCAACACATTCTATGGAGGGCTGCCTGAGGGTGGCCTCGACAAGGCGCTGAAGGAGCTCCGCACGGCGCTCGAACTGGATCCGACGCTCGTCATGACGCACTATGAACTGGCCGTTACCTATCTCGCCGTGGACGACATGCCCATGGCGCGCTACCACCTGGGCCGCGCCACGAGCCTCACGCCGATCAACACAGAGGAACTCCGGCAGCAGGCCCAGGCGGCGCGTCTGCTTCAGGAGTTGGAAAATGACGATGGGTAGCGATAACACGACGACTGGTAATTGCACGCTGGATGCAGCGCAGGTCGGCCATCGGTTCGGTCCGCGCATTCTTTTCAGGGAGCTGTCCTTTCACCTCGAGAGCGGACAATCGCTGGCCGTTACGGGCGCGAACGGATCGGGCAAATCGACCCTGCTTCGCATTCTCGCGGGTCTTCTGGCGCCGAGTCGCGGCCACGTCGAGCTGCGCGTTCGGACTGTGCCGGGTTCTGGTTCGGGTTCCGGTGCGGTGGGCACTGGTTCGGGTTCTGCTTTCGGTGTGGTGGGCTCTGGTTTGGGCTCGCTGGGCCCTGGTTTTGATTCTGGTTCGTCAGATTCGGGGCTTCTTGCAGACGGCCCCCCGGTGGCCGTGGACCCGGACCTGCTTTCCCCACCGATTGAAAAGGCGCTGATGCCGCTCCACTGCGGGTTCGTGGCGCCCTACATGAGTGTTTATGGTGGGCTCTCGGCGCGGGAAAATCTGGATTTCATTGGGCGGGCCCGACGGCTTGCCGGAGGGCCCGAAAGAGCGGTTGCGCTGCTTGAGGCGGTGGGGCTGACGGCGCGGGCCGATGACCCCGTCGCCACGTTCTCCTCAGGGATGGTGCAGCGCATGAAGCTGGCCTGCGCGCTGCTCCCGGAGCCCGAGCTGCTCCTGCTCGATGAGCCGACGGTGACGCTCGACGCCGCAGGCCACGCCGTCGTCCACCGCGCCATGGAAAACCAACTCGCCCGCGGCGGCATGGTCGTGCTGGCAACGAATGTCGCCGCCGAAGCCGCGCTCTGCGCCGATCGCCTGGAATTGGCGTGACGTCCGCGGCAGCGGGCTCGGTCTGGTCTCGTGTGGTCTTGTCTTGTCCTGTTTTGTCTGGATCTGGCATGATGTGGCCGCCTGATCCGGCTTGACGCTGCCCTGTCTTACTTGCTGCTGCCCCGTCTGTCGGAGAAGCAAGATGAGCTTTCAAAATCTCGGCAAGTGATATACGCGGTTAAGACACGCTTCGCCAAAGACGCAGGCTCAGGTTTCAAAGTATGAAGGATGAGCCTGCTTCTTTGGTCCACCCCTCCCAACGCAATGGTGTTACTGTTTCGATTTATACAGGCTCAGCTTTCAACTGCCAGACAGTCAGCCCGCCCGCCAGACACGCTGGTTCTTCAATGTGCTTCTGTGGATCCGTCCATGTGGATGGTGCGGCCAATCGGAAGGGGCGGCCTGAGGGCTGGTGCGGCGAGCAGAATCGACGGGCGAAGATGCTGGCGGGTGTGTTGGACGGAACGGGCGTGTTTGGCGGAACTGGCTTGTTGGGCGGAATTGGCTTGTTGGGCGGAACCAGCGTGGGCGGAGCGGGCCTGAATGGCGGCTTCGAGGCGCGTGGCGCAGGCATGAAGTGTGGCGCCAGTGGTGATGACGTCGTCGAGGATGATGATCGGGTCGCCGTCGGGGGTATCCCGGACTTCAAAGGCAGCATGTACGTTTTCGAGGCGCTGGCGGGCGTGCAGCCGGGTCTGCGACCCGGCATGCTCCCGGCGCGCGAGCGCGCCGGGAGCCGCCCGGCACCCGAGGTGCCGGGCGGCACGCCCCGCCAGCACGGCGGCCTGGCAGTAGCCGCGTTCCAGGATGCGAAGGCGATGAGAGGGGACCGGCACAATTACGGCACTCGGGAACGTGTGTGTCTCGTCTGCTGCGCCCGCCTCATTCGCCTCGCCCGTCTTGCCCGACACGTCTGGGCTGGCCTGCTGGAGAATTCGGACGAGGGCCGGGAGCAGGCCCGCAATCAGCAGATCGGCCAGCTCGGGGCGCCCTTCGTACTTGAATGCGTGGTGCACACTGCGAATGGGAGACTGATCCGAAAATACCCAACGCACCGCGAGGGGCCAGGCTTCTATGGCAAATGGCATCTCCCAGACCGGAATTTCGCTGGCGGCCAGGCGGTATTGGCACGCGCCGCACAATGCCGAGTCGATTGTCGAATAAAATGCGTTTTCACTGAAATAAACCGAATATAATTTGCTAAAAACAGAAAAAAACGAATTTAATACGGCACCGTGCGCGTCTGGCATATCGTAGGCGCCTCCGGCGTTCATGGCAGCAGGTCGCGGTATTGCAGGCGGAGCAGGTCGCGGTATTGCAGGCGTAACCGGCCCGGGAGTCTGGACCAGGAGGGATTTGCAGTGTACGCAGCGCGGGGGCACAACGAGGTCGGCGGCGGACGCCACAAGTCCGGCGAGCAGTCGAAGAGCGGTGCCCGCACCCGAGCGGCCGGATCCTACGATCTCGGCGGCCGGGTGGCCGGAGGGCCTCGCATCTCCCGAAGGATCTCCTATACGATGTCCCATAGCGTCTCCAAAAGTATTTCCCATATCTGGCGGGCGTCCTCTGCCACTGCCGTGCGTGTTCTTGTTTATTTGCTACTATCCGAGGCGTGCGCCCCCGCGACCGGGCAGTCCGCGACCGGGCGATCCGTCCCGCGCGCGGCCCACGGCCTTGACCGTCAATTGACACGTGGCGCACGAAACCGTGACCTCCTGTGCCGTATTATGGCTCAATAATCAGACAGTCACGTACATGAATACGGCAGCACGCAAGCGGAAGGGAATGCTCATCAAGAACACCAATCCCCACTCCGTGACCATCAGGATGTCCTCGCGCAGCATCGAGCTCAAGCCCGGCGATGACGCGCTCATCTCGGCCGAGGAAGTGCTCGACTCCGCGCTGAGGGAGTATCTGCAGGTGCGCGGCGTCTCAATCGTGCGGCCTGCGCTCGATGAAGAAGAGGAAGCCCTCCGCGAAGAACTCCGCAAGTAATGACGAGGCGCCCCCTACGGCGCAGAACGGCACCCAACGCGACCCATGAATATTCTGGCACTTGAGCCGTGGTACGGCGGCAGCCACAAGGTTTTTCTGGATGGACTGGCTGCGACGTCGCAGCATGACATCAAAACGGTCACCATGTCGTCGCGCTTCTGGAAGTGGCGCATGCAGGGCGGCGCGGTGACGCTCGCCAAACACACCGAGCGCCTGCTTGCTGACGGCTGGATGCCCGACCTGATCCTGGCATCGAACGTCGTCAACCTGCCCGCTTTTCTGGCGCTGACCCGAACGCGGCTCTCCGGCGTCCCCGTCGTGCTTTATATGCACGAAAACCAGCTGACCTATCCGCTCAAGGACGATGCCAAGCGCGACCACACGTACAGCTACATCAATTACCTGTCGTGCCTGGCCGCCGATCATATCGTCTTCAACTCGCAGTATCACCATGACGAGTTTATGGAGGCGCTGCCCAGGCTGCTGCGCATTTTTCCGGACTACACGCATCTGAACACCGCGCAGACCATCCGCTCGAAATGCTCTGTCCTTCACCTTGGAATGGATCTCAAGGGACACGACCGCTACGCGTCATCCTATCCGGCGCACGCCTGGGGGCCCGGCATGAAGCCTCCCATCGTGCTCTGGAACCAGCGGTGGGAGTACGACAAGAACCCGGAAGCCTTCTTCCGCGTCATGAACCGCCTGGACGATTCAGGCCACAAGTTTCGCCTCATCCTGGCAGGCGAACACTTCGAGGAGCAGCCCAAGGAATTCGAGCAGGCCTTCGAGCGCTACGCCGAGCGTATTCTGCACTACGGCTATGCGGAAGACTTCCAGGAATACTCGCGCCTGCTGCACCGGGCCGATCTCGTTGTGTCGACGTCGATCCACGAGTTTTTCGGCATTTCCATGCTCGAGGCCATTTACTGTGGATGCCACCCGCTGCTGCCGCGCCGCCTGTCCTACCCGGAACTGATCCCCGAGGCGCTCCACGCGCCGCTCCTGCACGCTCCGGTGCTGTACGATGACGAAGAGGAGCTCTTCGCCATCATGGCCAGCATCCTGAAGGGCGAGGAGCGCCCGCTCCCGGCCACGACGCTCCGGGAAATCCCGGCGCATCTGGAGTGGAGCGAGCACGCCCGACATTATGACGAACTGTTCGACCGCGTAGCGGGCGCCGCCTGAGCCCAGGCTGAACCCGCCCGGCGCCGCCTGAACATTCCACTACTGAACCAGCCCAAGCCGCGCCGAACCGCCTTGGCCCGCGCCGTCTACATATTACCAGCCATCGCTTCGCCGAACTCGCTGCACTTGAGGAGCGTCGCGCCCTCCATGAGTCGCTCGAAATCGTATGTCACGCGCTTCTGGGAAATCGTTTTTTCCAGGCTTGACACAATCAGGTCGGCGGCCTCGTTCCAGCCCATGAACCGGAACATCATTTCGCCCGAGAGGATGAGCGACCCCGGATTGACCTTGTCCTGGCCCGCATACTTGGGCGCCGTGCCGTGCGTGGCCTCGAAAATCGAGAGCCCCGTGTCGTAGTTGATGTTTGCGCCCGGCGCAATTCCAATACCGCCCACCTGCGCGGCGAGCGCATCGGAAATGTAATCGCCATTCAGGTTCATCGTGGCAATCACGCCGTACTCGCCCGGGCGCGTCAGAATCTGCTGCAGGAACGCATCGGCAATCACATCCTTGATGACAATGCCATTCGGGAGCTTGCACCACGGACCACCGTCCATCTCCTCGGCGCCGAATTCCTCCTTCGCCAGTTCGTATCCCCAGTCGCGAAATGCGCCCTCGGTATACTTCATGATGTTACCCTTGTGCACAAGCGTGACGCTCGGCTTCTTCTCGTCGATCGCGTACTTGATGGCCGCGCGTACCAGGCGCTTCGTGCCCTCCTCCGAAATCGGCTTGATGCCGAAGCCACTCGTGGCCGGGAAGCGGACCTTGTCGAACTCCTCGCCGAACGCATCTTTCATGAGGGCTGCGAACCGCTCCGCCTTCTCTGTACCCGCCTGGAATTCAATGCCGGCGTAGATGTCTTCCGAGTTTTCGCGGAAAATGATCATGTCGACTTCCGACGGATTCTTGACCGGGCTCGGTACCCCCTGGAAATACTGCACAGGGCGCACGCAGGCGTAGAGGTCCAGCTTCTGGCGGAGCGCCACATTGAGCGAGCGGATTCCGCCGCCAACGGGCGTTGTAAGCGGTCCCTTGATGGAGACCAGGTGGTTCCGGATGGCCGTGAGGGTATCTTCCGGCAGCCACTCGCCGAAAGTCTCGTTGGCTTTTTCGCCGGCGTAGACCTCGAACCACTCGATTTTGCGCGTGCCGCGGTAGGCCTTCTCGACGGCCGCATCGAACACATGCTGCGCGGCGCGCCAGATATCAGGGCCCGTCCCGTCGCCTTCAATGAATGGAATAATCGGGTTGTCGGGTACCGTCAGCGTTCCATTTTCCATGCGGATGGATGCGCCGGCCGAGGGGGTTTTGAGGTTGTCGTACATCGTGTCGTGTCTGGTTCGGGCAGCCGGTGGCTGCGGTAACGGAATGGGCCACCATCGGCGGCGGTCCATGAAAAACAGGTATGCCGGAGTATACGAAGTGCGCCGCGTTGTCGGTGTAGGGCACGGCACTACAACCTGCGCAGGATGTGCCGCAGTCGAAGCTCCCACACCTTCCACGCCGCTTCGCGCACAATGC
This sequence comes from Bacteroidota bacterium, assembly GCA_029262835.1. Classification (GTDB taxonomy): domain Bacteria; phylum Bacteroidota; class Rhodothermia; order Rhodothermales; family UBA10348; genus 1-14-0-65-60-17. The sequence continues at coordinate 60,740 of JAJCYQ010000050.1, read as the reverse complement.
CTTTGCTCATTTTTGACGTGCCTTCGGTGCGCTCCGTGAAGACGATGGGTACTTCGTGGAGCCTGTAACCGGCCGTCCACGCCCGGTAGTTGACCTCGATCTGAAAAGAATAGCCGTTCGAGCGGATCCGGTCGAGGTCCAGCGTTTCGAGTACGCGGCGATGTATGCACTTGAAACCGGCGGTGACGTCGCTTACGGGCAATCCCGTGATGGCGCGCGTATAGACGCCCGCCGACCACGACAGAATGAGGCGGCTGAGTGGCCAGTTCATGATACGCACACCGCCGATATAGCGCGATCCAATGACGAGATCGGCAGCGCCCGACTCAACAGGTGCCAGCAGCTCGGGCAGGTCTTCAGGGTTGTGGGACCAGTCGGCATCCATTTCGCAGACGGCGTCGTAACCGTGCGCGAGCGCAAAACGAAAGCCTTCGAGGTAGGCCGTCCCGAGCCCGAGCTTTCCCGCGCGTCGCAGGAGATGAATCCTGGGGGCGGCGGAAATCTCACGAGCCAGTTCCTCAACCAGGTCGCCGGTCCCGTCGGGGCTGCCGTCGTCCACGACGAGCACGTCGAATTGCGGTTCAAGAGCCAGAACGGCACGGACAATGCCCGTGATGTTCTCCGCCTCGTTGAATGTGGGTATGACAACGAGTGCGGACAATCAGTCGGCGTATGCGGCACTCTGGCGCAGGAACGCCAGTGTATGCTCAATCAGCTCATCGGGAAGAGCGACATCATGTTCGCGCTCCTGCTGGACGAGTTCGACGGTCGTCCTGTACTGATAGAAGTAGGCGCTACAGTTCTTGCAGCGGCGCAGGTGCCGCTCGAATGCGCTTCTGTCCTTCTCGGCCAGTTCGTCATCCATGTAGAGTGCAAGAAAGCTGTTGACCTGCTCGCAGGAGGGGAGACCTGCGACCTTCATCATGAATCGTTTGAGTAACATGCTCATTCCCTGATGTGCGAATCCAAAAGTTCTCGGAGTGTCTGGCGTGCACGGTGCAGGCGCACCCGCACGGCACCGTTTGTGATGTTGAGTGCCTCGGCTACTTCGTCCGTTGAAAGCTGTTCGATGTCACGCATAATAACCACTTCTTTGTAATCGGGTGGCAATTTTGAAATAGCATCGTGCACGAGGCGTTTCCGCTCCGAGAGTTCTGCCATCTGCAACGGCGACCAGGCATCGACCGAACCTGAGAACATACCCTTCGTGAAGGTGGGCTGCATGCGCTCCACGTCCTGGTCGTCCAGCGAGCTGGTTCGTTTTGCTTTGCGCAACGCGGCACGCGCCTGGTTTATTCCAATGGCGTAGAGCCATGTTGTCAGCTTTGATTCGCGTCTGAAAGTGTCAAGACGCTGGTAGGCCTGCAGGAACGTTTCCTGCATGATGGATCGTGCCTCGTCGTCATCGCCCACCATGCGGACAATGACTCGGAAAAGACGGGGCGATTCCTGGACGACCAGCTTTTCGAATTCCTGCCGGCTTCCGCCGAGCAGGGCATCTACATCGAGTACGGATTCAGTAGCAGACATTCGGGAGACGTTACGAACGGGATAAAATGATCCATAGGGGCTCCGAACGTCGACCTCATGCGGGCGTTCCGGTTGCGACGTCCTTCCGGTCAAGTCACAATCGGTACTTCCGGAGTGTGCCCGACAAGCTTACGCTCGCCTTCAAATGGCTGTATTCGGTTCTTTCACCTTTTCCCTTACCCACCGCTCAACGAGTACCTCAGGCGCACAACCCCGGTCATTGGCCATCTGCTCAAGACGGTTCGAAATGGCCGGGTTAAGGGACACTTCAAGTTTACGGCAAAACTTATGGCCACTGCCCTTGGGTCCGTAATAGAGCCTGCTCTCACCCAGATATTCTGAAATGTCGCCGCCTTCATCGAACAGTCGATCAAGTTCTTCGGCGTCTATAGAGATTGGTTTCTTCATTGCGTGCCCTGCGGACTGAGATTATCCTGATTCTGCGCGAACGGTATGTGACTATGGCAGACCACAATTTTTCCCCGATACGCCCTGTTACGATGAACCTGCGCTCGCGTTTCGATCTGGTGACCACCTCGCAAAGAGATTCATCACTCCAAATGGCTTGTGCTTCTACGAAGTCGATGCCATGCTTGATCTTGTTGAGGTGGCTCTTGCCAACATCAAACTCGAATTCCAGTCGCGACATATCAGTTTCGGTTGCACATTTGCGTATGCAGAAAACAGATAGACACGAAATCAGGACGAACGTAACCAGGTTCTTTCACCTGGAAGCGCTTTTCTGTCTACGAGTGTCATGACATGTAATTACAGGTAACGTAAAGACTTGGTTAACGTCGTCGCATGTCTGGTGCCGCGGTCGTATCATCTTTTGCTATCCATGTAACGATCCCCCATGCCCATGGCCAAACAAGCCCGCAAAACCGCCGCATCTCCCCGGAAAACGACCGCCTCGAAAGCTGGCGCCGGGTCCGGATCAAGCACCGGAACGAAGAACGGGACCGAGAACCCGAACGACCTTCCAGCGGAAATCAAGATCGATATCACGTTTCCGGTCTACGCGGCCGGTGCCTACAGTCACAAGGATGTCGGTGTCGATGAGGACACGGTGATGTCCATGTACCGGAACATGCTGCTGCAGCGTCGCTTCGAGGAGCGCGCCGCACAGATGTACGGAAAGCAGAAAATTGCTGGATTCCTGCACCTTTATATCGGGCAGGAAGCCATTTCGACCGGCACGGCGACGGCCATCAACATCGGCCAGGACTCGGTCATCACCGCCTATCGGGATCACGGCCACGGCCTGGCGCTCGGCATGACGGCGAACGAGTGCATGGCCGAGCTGTTCGGCCGCATTGACGGCAGTTCGCGAGGTAAGGGCGGTTCCATGCACTACTTCTCGAAAAAGCACGGCTTCTTCGGGGGGCATGGCATTGTGGGCGCGCACGTGCCGGTGGGCATCGGTATTGCGTTCGCGCACAAGTATAAGGAAGATGGCGGCGTGAGCATCTCGTTCTTCGGCGACGGCGCCGTGGGGCAGGGCGCCATTCACGAGGCATCGAATCTGGCGTCGCTCTACGATCTGCCGGCCATCCTCGTGGTGGAGAACAACCAGTACGCGATGGGAACGGCCATTCACCGGGCGTTTGCCGAGACGCAGTTCACGCACCACGCGGTGGGCTACGACATGACAGCGGCGCTCGTGGACGGCATGGACGTGTTTGCCGTTACGAAGGCCATGCAGGACCACGCAAAGCTGGCCCGCGAGGGCAAGCCGAGCATGCTCGAAATCCGGACGTACCGCTACCGTGGGCACTCCATGTCGGATCCACAGAAATACCGTACGAAGGAAGAGCTCGAGGCCAAGCAGAACGAAGATCCGATTATCCGCCTCAAGAAGTACATCATCGACAACGGCATTTCAGGTGCCGACGCGCTCGATGCCATGGACGACGAGGTCAAGCAGGAAGTCCTGGATTCCGTCGATTTCGCGGACAACAGTCCCGTCCCGGACCTCTCGACGATCTACGAGGACGTGTACGAAGAAGACGATTACCCGTACCTCGCCTGATCCCGACCGAGCTGAATCCAGAAACCGAATAATAGCAGAATACCCATGGCAGAACTACAGTTCAGAGAAGCCATCCGCGCCGCGATGGTCGAGGAGATGGAGCGGGACGACCGCATTTTCCTGATTGGCGAGGAAGTCGCCGAATACAACGGAGCCTACAAGGTATCCGAGGGCATGCTCGAGCAGTTTGGTGCGAAACGCATCATTGACACGCCGATTTCTGAGAACGGATTTTCCGGGCTCGGAATTGGGGCGGCCATGAACGGTCTGCGCCCGATTGTCGAGTTCATGACGTTCAACTTCTCGTTTGTCGCGATCGATCAGATCATCAACAACGCGGCCAAGATCCGCTACATGTCGGGTGGTCAGTTCAAGGTACCGATCGTGTTCCGTGGCCCGAACGGCGCGGCGGGTCAGCTTGCCGCGACGCACAACACGAGCACCGAATCCATCTATGCCACCATTCCGGGGCTCAAGGTGGTCTGCCCGTCGAACCCGAACGATGCCAAGGGCCTTTTGAAGGCGTCCATCCGGGACGAAAACCCGGTCGTGTTCCTCGAAAGCGAGGTCATGTACGGCCTCAAGGGCGAAGTCTCGGACGAGGAGGACTATGTGCTGCCGCTCGGCAAAGCGCACGTCGTCCGCGAAGGCGAGGACGTGACCATCGTGGCCCATGGCAAGAGCTACTGGATTGCCCTCAAGGTGGCCGACCGACTCAAGGAAGAGGGCTATGGCGCCGAGGTTATTGACCCGCGCACCATCCGGCCGTTCGACATCGAAACGGTCGTCGAATCCATCAAGAAAACCAACCGGTGCGTAATTATTGACGAGAGCAACCCGTTTGCGAGCATTTCGTCCGAGATCGCGTTCCAGATCCAGGAGCGGGCGTTCGACTGGCTCGATGCGCCGATTGCCCGGATTACGGCCAAGGACGTGCCGGCGCCCTACGCCAAGAACCTGATTGACTACTACATGCCGCAGGAAGACGATGCCTACGAAGCCTGCAAGCGTGTCATGTACGCCGACTGACCTTTTGTGGCCGACGACCCTATCAACCCCGAATTGAAGTATTATGGCTATTCCTGTTGAAATGCCGAAAATGAGCGACACCATGGAAGTGGGTGTCGTCGTCTCATGGCTCGCTGAAGAAGGAGATGCCGTCTCGGCTGGAGACGTGATTGCCCAGGTGGAAACCGACAAGGCCACGATGGATCTCGAGGTCTACGACGATGGCGTGCTGCTCCGGCGCGTCATCGAAGAAGGCGCGGAAGTACCCATTGGCGGCCTGATTGCCGTCTTGGGCGACGAAGGGGAAGATATTTCTGACCTTCTGGCGAAGTATGAAGGCGGCGAAGATAGCGGCGCCGGTGGTTCGGATGGGGGGGCAGATGCCGGCTCCGAGGCCGCCTCTGGTTCGGGAGAATCTGGTTCGGGAGATGCGGCGCGGGGCGGTTCTTCGGCCGGTAGCGCTGCGCAGGCGGACGGAGGATCGTCGGATGGCGGATCGTCAGGCGGCGGCCGGATCAAGGCCTCGCCGCTCGCCAAAAAGTTGGCCGAAGAGCACGGGATTGATCTCGCCGCGCTCACGGGAAGTGGCCCAGAGGGCCGTATTGTAAAGCGGGACATCGAGTCGGCGCTCGCGGACGGCGTTCCTGCGGCCAAGGAGGCCCCGGCCGCCCAAGCCGCCGCTCCTTCGGCTTCGGCAGAAGGCGCCCGCTCGGACGCCGGCGCGCAAACACCCCGCCCGGCCGCTTCGGCCCCGCAGGCAGCGCCTGCCGACGGCTCGCACGAGGTTGTCAAGATTTCGCAGATGCGCAAGACCATTGCCCGCCGTCTGGCCGAGAGCAAGTTTACGAGTCCGCATTTCTACCTGACGGCCGATATCGACATGACGAAGGCCGTCGCGTTCCGTGCGCAGCTGAACGAAGCGAGTGCGGCCCAGGACGGCCCGAAGGTGTCGTTCAACGATCTCGTCACGAAGGCCTGCGCGCTCGCGCTCCGCAAGCACGCGTGGGTCAACGCTTCCTGGGTCGAAGACAAGGGCGAAATCCACCTGCACCACGACGTGCACGTGGCCGTTGCCGTGGCGGTCGACGAGGGGCTGCTGACGCCCGTCATCCGGCATGCCGACCGCAAAGGGCTTGGCGAAATCAGCGCCGAAAAGCGCGAGTTGGCCACTAAGGCCCGCAATCGCGAACTGCAGCCCGAGGACTGGAGCGGATCCACGTTCTCGACATCGAACCTCGGCATGTTCGGGATCGATGAGTTCACGGCCATCATCAACCCGCCGAACGCGTGCATTCTGGCCATCGGGGCCATCCGCGATACGCCCGTCGTGCGCGGCGGACAGGTCGTTCCCGGCAAGCAGATGAAGGTCACGCTCTCGTGCGATCACCGCGTCGTGGACGGCGCCACGGGCGCCGAATTCCTGGCCACCGTGCGCGGCTACCTCGAAGATCCACTGACGATGTTGTTGTAACCATTCTTCCACGGGCTTTCAGGTCACGGGCCGCCAACCCGCATACTGGTTGAAAATGGCGCACTTGGCGCATATTTCAGACATCCACTTCGGGAAAATCGCTTCCATGCGTGTGGTCGATGCGCTCGTCGAGGATGTGAACAGCGCGGGCGTGGACCTGGTGGCGGCGAGCGGCGATTTGACGCAGCGGGCTTTTCCCAAGCAGTTCATGGAAGCGCGGGCGCTGCTAGACCGATTCGATGCGCCGTGGCTCGCGGTTCCGGGCAATCACGACGTGTACCCCTGGTGGCGGCCGGGTCAGCGCCTCGTAGATCCCGTGCGCCGCTTCCGCCGCTACATCTGCGACGATCCGTATCCGCAGCAATCGCTTCCCGGTGCCGAGGTGGTCGGCGTAAATTCGGCCCACGGCTGGACGGTCATGGGCGGACGCCTCGGGCCGCGCGACCGCGAAGCCATTCGGGACGGGTTTTTGGGCGCCCAGCAGGCGCCAGCCTCCCCCGCGTCGCGTCCCGTCCGGATTCTCGTCGTGCACCACCACCTGCATCTGCTGCAGGAGGTTGGGCCGCACGACGTATCGCGCGGCGCCACGAAGGCGCTCCACGCGGCCGCAGAAGCGGGTGTAGACCTCATTCTGTGCGGGCACCTGCATGTATCGCACATCGAGCACGTCAAGACGACCCGACCGGGCCGGGAAATTGGCGCCCCCGCGACCGCCGAGCACCGCATTGTCATCGCCTCGGCCGGAACGGCCACCAGTACGCGCGGCCGCCGCTCGAACCGCCGCACAAACTTCTACAACCACGTCCGGACCGGCGAGGGCTGGTTCGAGGTCGAGGAGCGCCGCTACGACCCGGACCTGGGCCGCTTCGACACAACGCGCGCCCACCGGTTCGACGTGGAGGACTGAAAGCCCGGCTGGGTCGCCGCGCGGCTCGGAATTACCTCAAAACCGTCATCGTGCCTGTTTCGCGCCACGTCTGGCCGGCCGCTGCGGCTTCTACAACGTACAGGTACGTCCCTGCGGCGAGCCCCGTCGCATCTACCCGAATAAGCTGGCCACGGCCCGGCGACAGGCTTCCCGCGTCCACGCGCCGCACCTCGCGGCCGAGCATGTCAACGAGCGTTAAGCGCACGGTGGCGGCCGCCGGCACATCGACCGGAATCGTTGCCGCGCCCCGAACCGGATTCGGATACACCGGGTGGATGCGGAGCGCGGTGGGGAGTTCGGGGGCGCCCCGATCCCCAGGGCTCTCTTCTACCGAGGTCGCGGTAGCCAGCATCAGAACACTTCCATCCTCCAGGATTGCATAAGCCGTACTGTCGCGCACGGCTACAACCGCTCGGAAGGGAACGGCTGTGGCTGTCAAGCTGAATCCCTGTTGAGCCACGGCGGTATCCAGCCATCGGACAGCGAGGAAAAAGGACCCGGGCTGCGTAAACGCGGGGCCACGAGCCGATTCACCGGGGCCAGCCGTGCCTATGAAGACCGGCATAGTACCGCTTACTGTGCTGAACTGAGCCGTAGGCCCCTCTGCCCAGGCATTTACAATACGTATGTCTGACTCGTTGGCCGTTGTGCTCTCCCATATAGACGCGAGAATGGACGTGGTGCCAGCGGGGACCGGATTGGAAGGGAGTACGAATGCCACACTCGTCTGGGAGGGGAGCCACGCGGCAACAGGCACTGACGTGGTATCGGGCGTTGAGCTGCCAGGGATTGGGCGAATTACGCGCCACGGTGGTGCCGAGTCTCCGGATGGAATGCCAGCACGAAGCATGCGTGTTGCCTGGCCGGGAAGCAGGCGAATTGTTGACGTACCGGTGAGGACTTCCACGGTCTCATCGGAAAGATTTGCGAGCTGGGACGCACCAGTTTCCAGCCCAATCTGTTCTCCGAGGCCGACACTGATCGTCGTTCCGACAGGTGTCAGAATGCCCGTGGTGGCCACATGTCGAAGAAGGAGTCCATCATCCGTCGGGACGCTCTCGACGGTTCCATTGACAGCCATCCACGGTCCATCTTCATCAGCGCGTCGTTGGATGAATGACCGTGCCGCTTCGGTGTCATTCACTGCTTCAGCAGACGGCGGTAACAACGCGCTGATATCGAATGGTTGTGAGCTTGCGAAGTTGACAGTGCTCGATACACGCCAGACTCTTCGGCTGGCCTCGCGGACGGTTACGCCTGCGCCAGTTGTAATCGGCAGTCCATTGCGGTCATGTACAGGCAATTCGCCGATCGACACCGCGATGATGGTTGTCGTGAGAAGGCCCGATTCGGGCGTCAATGTTAAGGGAGCATACGTGGAATCCATTCCAAGTGGAAACACAAGCGGCGCCGTGCTGCCGGCCGTTGCCGAGCGTTCGATGGTGCCAGTGACGTGCCCATCCTGACGCACGAAACCGGTGCCCGTTCCCTCCAGCCGGAGGCGAATGCCGTCAAGCACAACAGATCCTGAAGTGAGTTCCAGATGATTGACCGTGAGCAGCTGATTGGTCAGTGCACTTCGGATATGGACCGGTGAATGCCCGGGTCCGCTTCGAATCAGCGAAGGGACCTGTAAGCTGCCTGCAGTGCTCCAGGTGCCCGTGTCGGCCCGCAGCACCAGCCGCTGTGGAACAAAAGTGGAACCACGTGTTGTGAGGTTCGCTCCGGCCTCGACTCCGAGGTTGGAGATGTCTGCGTCAAGGAGCATGTCGCCATCGGCGGACAGCAACACATTGTCCGATACCGCCCCACCATCAATGGACATGCTTCCTCGCGATGAAAAACGGGCGACTGGAGCGCTGGCAACTGACACGCCGTTGAGCATGACGCTTTCCTGCGCGGTGACCGAGCTTCCTCCGAGGCGGAGACGCGTTCCAGAAGCCTCGCCCGTTACGCTGAATGTACTGACATCGAGTGACGTGGCGAGCGTTGTCGTCATGTCCGGCGTCAGATGACGTAATTGAAAGTTGCCAATTGATGTGCCACCGAACAACCTGTCAGCGCTGAGCGTGGATGTCTGCTGAAGGTGCAGGTCAATATGGAGGGTACCCTCTCGCTGCGGTGGTTTTGAGCGGACCCATACGGCCGGTGCATCCCCGTCACCTATACCCTCGGAATACGTGACATCTGTCGCCAGCGTAACGGTACTTTCCCCCGTGATCCAACTGCCGCTGAGCATACTGAGCCTGTCTGTCACACGTACAGGAAAAGTCTGCAGGATCGTATTGATCCCCTGACTGTTGTTTCCGGCAAGTATCGTCAGCGAGGATACTTCACCCGGGAGTTCCAGTCCTGTCGTGAGAGATGGTGAGCGGAACCGGGTGTCATGCCCGGTAACAGAGCCGTCATCCAGGTCATAGGCCACGTGCAGATCACCTTCCGGTACAGGCGCATGTGTGAGCGTGCCACGACCTCTACGAATGAGCACCGCGCCGTCGGCCAAACGAAGGACACCGGGTGCACTGGTTGTCAGAGTCGCCGATTCCTGGCCGAAGACCAGGCGGCGTGAGATCGTCATGTTGACGGATGGGGGCAGGTCCATCAGTGCGTTCCTCTCAAGTCGCAGCGAGGGTATCGTGACCTGATCACCTGACGTGGTTACGGTGCTCTGGCCAGCCAGGACGAACTCCCCGTACGACTCGTCCAGGAGGAGGGCCTCGGAGGCCACAGTGGAGGCGTCAAGGCCCCCGGCGCGAATTTCGTTCATGCCGAGTGTCAGTGTCCCTGGGGCATCATTGCTGACAACGATGTCACTGTTCCCCATATCGAGGAGACCGCCCGCGAACGACGCGCTTCCACCTACCAGAAGCGGAAAGGGGTCACTGCCAACTGGAACGGACGTGATGTGGAGCGAATCGACATCGGCTTCCAGATTCAGATTGACGAGGCGCAGCGGACGGGCCAGTTTCAGCCGAATTGTGCCCTGCAGACGAACACCCGTGCGAACCGGGTCAAATACCGCACCTACGTCGGCGAATGTGTGCAGACCCGTTCCAACTGTCCATATTGCGTCACGCAGCGTAAGAATGAAACCATTTGTAGAGATATCGAGGCTTCCCTGGTCCAGCAATTCGGTGATTTCCAATGGTCCCTGCAGTCTGGGACCTGACGTGATGCCTGGTTGCGACCGTAGACGGACCCGTGCGACGGGCGTCTGAGCATTGATCTCAGAGTGATGCGCAAGCGTAAGAAACGCGTCGTCCGCCCGCTGTGAAGTCACCTCCCAGGATACGTCTGGCCCAAGGTCCAGACGTCCTCCAGATGAGACAGCCACATCCGAATTCGTTTCGAGGCGTACATCACCGGAAACCAATTCCGCGCGCCACGACTCCAGTGCTGTAGCTACGCGTACCCTGCCGCGTTGATGGGTCCACGACGTCACCCGAATGGAGCGTGTACCGACGAAGCCCAATTGGTCAAGGGACGACTCGAGAAAGCCGACACGCTTCATGTCTCGAAGTCTGACTTCGGCCGAGCCAGTTGGAACGGATATAATAAGATTATCAATGGACGACGGAGCGTCCGTTCGGCCTACGAGCACAATACCCGGAGCCGATACGAAGATGCGACCCGGACCAGAGATCTGCCCTGAAATATCGTGCGAAAGGTTTGGGGCCTGCAGGTCGATGTCGGCCGATTCCAGACGGAGCAGCGAGGAGGACGTGACCTCAAATACTCCCGGAAGATCAATGCTTTCGTCGAATTGCATGCCGAAGACAGGTGGTGAGTTGACCCCATCTCCGACGTCTACTGTCAGTGACTGGACGAGACCAGAAACGAATTCGGGACCTGGGCCGGTGAGACTCGTGACATCTCCCGTATATATCACGTCAAAGCGGCTACCCGCCGCCATGCTGATCGGCAGCGAACTGACAAAGCCGCGTCCAACAGGCGTTGTATCCCCATCGGAGGAGGGACTCATGACCCGCGTTATAACCGGAGTTGGGGTCCCCGCTATGGACAGCGCCCGGCCACCCGGATCAAGGCCGCCACGCACGAAGTCTATCTTACCGGAAAGGCGAAGCGGTTCCGTGGATGGAGCGGCGAGGATGTCGCCTCCTCCGGGGGGTACGTCAACACGAATATTGGCGAACGTGCCGTTGCCGACCAGAACAGTTCCTGGGCTGTCAGCGTCCGGCCCGGACAGCTCAATGGTACCGTCGCCTCCAGTCGTGCCGTGATTAATGAACTCCGGCGCGTCTCCTAATCCCAGGTGGCGCACGGTGTCAGCGAGAACGAGCGAAGCATCTGACCCGATGGCAAGCAGTGACTCCACGTTCAGTCTGGAAGATAGAGAGACTGTACTGCCGTCGAAGATCTGGACGCTCCGCGCGCGCAGTGGTATGTCTGAAAAAAGCGTCGCGCCGCCCGACTGGCCCAGAGTGAGCATATCCAGGGTGCCCGAGAGACGTCCCTGCAGTTCAATACGTACGTTGTCGGACAGATTCATTGAACTTCCGCCAGCCACGATCTCTCCACCGGTCATGTGGAGTGGACCCGCTACCAGCAGCTCGGATCCGAGCCCGAGAGATAAAACTCCCGTCGAGACGCGAACGGAGTCGGAGACGCTGAGACCGACAGCAGCCCCAACGTCCAGAGTGCCACCGACGACCGTGAGGCTACCAAGTACCACGACCGATTCCTCAAGTCGTGTCTGCCCAGCACCAATTTCGAGCGATGGCAGCACCGATGTCGAGAAACCCCGGACAGATGCCGGCGAACCGGTCGGCGCCTCTAATCGCAGGATGCCTCCTTCTACTGGTTCGAAGCGGCCGTTCGTCCGGCGCACGCCCCCCTGCACAGTGAGGCGGGTATTCCCTGCAATAATCAGCCGACCATCCGTCAGGTCAAGCCCACTTAGTATGGTCGTCGGCGTATCGATCTGTAGGACTCCCCGGGGAGCATCCATTGACATTGCGGGGAGTACAATGGAGTCCGGACCGGTCAGTCGGAGGATCGTGTTTGGCAATACCGAGAGACCCTGTTGCGGCCACTGAATGAACGAATTCTGGAGACGGAGCATACCTTGCAGTCGGACCCCATACGGCATGCTCCCGTCAAAGAGGACAGTAGCGCCTGTTGCGTCCATTCCTCCACGAAACGACCAGTCGAGGGACTCGGTGGGAGCATGAAAAAAAAGTGTAGCACCTGAGATGCTGACAGGCCCAAGAATGTCAGCCGATCCGGACGATTGCAGTTCCATACGTCCCTCAGTGACGACCAACGACTCCATGGGTCCGCCCGTGCGAATGACAACATTGCTGGCGGTGGATAGGACAGCTGGAAAAGGTGTAGGACCCGGGGCATCGACGGAGGTAACCGTTGGGCTCAAAACGACAGTTCCCAGGCGAGTCGGAAAGCCCGACAATGCATCCGTCTCGATATTGCCTGATACCGACAACCCGGAATTGGACTGGAGGTGTACCACCGTTGCAGTTGCCTCGAGGGACGAGACCGACCACTGAGCATCTTCGCGAAGCGTGATCGTACTCTGATCTGCCTCGAGCCTGGCGCTGCCTGCGATGACCCCACTGATCTCAAGCGCGGAACCGGCCGTGACGCGGACAAGGTCATGGATTGTGCCGCCGTCACTCTCAATTCGTGCCGTTGGGGCGCTGATTTCCGCTCCGGATATTTCGGCACCGACAGCGAGCGATACCACACCATTCTTCTGCAGACGTAGAACTTCCGGACTTCCCGATCCCAGCAAGGCTCCCTCAATCGACACCAATACATCCTCCTGGTTGAGAATGACTGCCGCGTCGTCCATGGTAAGCGTTCTTCCTGTCGCAATACCGAACGCGCTGCCTATAATCTCGATCGATTCGTAGGACAGGACGTTTCCGGACTCAATATTCAGTTCGGGTGTCGAAAGTGTGCTGTTTGACGATGAGGATCCGACAGTCCAGTCTCCTGAGAGGTTTAACCGCGGCCATGAACTGTTCAACGGGGGTGGCGTGCTTTGGCCATCGCTGTCCGCGGCCGCACCCCGCAGTTCGCCCCGGTTTGTAGTGAGAGACAGCGTCCAGGCCGAGGTGGGCGTTTGTGCAGTGTCTACATTGTATATGACAAGATTTGGCACGGGGAGGTTGACAGTGCCTCCGGGCCCCTGGAGAAGCAGTGTGTCGTCGAGGCGAAGTTCGGCGCCGTCACCGTTCGCGACGATTGATGTTTCCGTTGTTATGGAGACAACGCCCGCGAGAGAAAGCGTGCCAGAGGAGCCGATATCCATGCGGGCGTCATCAAGGTTGATGTCGCCCGCAATGTCAACGGGAGCAGGGCCGGAAACCAGCAGTCTGCCACCGCTGAGCGGAGGCAGACTGCTGGCGTCGAGCGAGACGGGCCCTTCCAAAGTTACAAGATATTGGGATGCCTCCCACACTGCTATACCCCGCAAGGCACCCTGCCGCATTGTGACGTTTTTGAGCCGGGGACCCATGGTGACGTTGACGTCATCTACCACGATTTCAGCCCCCTCCATAGTCAACTGCTCCATGCCATCTGGTGAATCTGTGTTCAGAATGCCTGAGGAGAAGAAAATGCGGTCTGTGCTTCCGGCTGCAATCACAAGGGTGCCGCCCTGACCGACGACTGCAAGTGAGGGCATGCTCAGAAGAATGTCGGTTTCACCCGCAAAGGCCTGCAGTTCAAGCGTAAGGGTACCCGATCCCACATCCAGCGTCGTACCATCGGCATCGGCGCCCCTGAAATATTCCCCAGCAGCAACGCAGATGCGCGCAGCCGGGCCTGCGATGGCGGCAGCACGTTCGAGCGACTGGACGGGTTGTGTCAATGTTCCAGGCTGACTGTCCGCACCATCGCTTGCGTTGGCGAATATCTGGCAACTCGTTGTCTGACCACGGGCAACAAGCGAGCTGAAGCACGGGACCAGAACGAGTACCGTAGCGAAGAACCGCAGGAATCGGACGCTGTGAGTCATAGGCGCGGGTGAAAGAGCGCATTCATCCTTGTGAACCGGGGGACAAGGTACTGAAAACGGGGTGAAATAGCCTGCGTGACGTGCGGCAGTGCTCACTATTCATGATGAGCGTGATGAGCGTCGAGCGAGACCCGGGCGGACCGATCCGGTAGGTATTTTAACGCTGCGGCACTTGACAATGGCGTTCTTTCGGGGGATCTTGGCGTTGATGGAAATTCTTAACGCTATCGCAGTCAGAACCCCCACCTCGACCTGCCGTTTTATCAGTTCGGGATTGGGTACTACTGTAGAGTGGCGTGTATGAATGGCCGTATCGCGGATGAGGCACTACAGTATAGCTGAGACCTGTTTTCCGCATAAATACAACTATTACAAAAGCATAAGCTTTGATATTGGAATCTTGGTTATCCACCCACCGCGTATCTCGGCGTGCAGAGCTAATCTGCGTGACCGGGTTTTTTGCGTCTGGCAATGATGGCCAATCCACTGTACCTGGCGCCTGCCGGGTGATTCGTTTCGACACCAACTCATCAAGTCCACAAGGATGAAAACAAGAGAGGCACAGTCTATGGGTAACTCAAGACTGCTACAATTCATGTCACGTTCACTGATCGCGATTGCAGCCCTGGTCTTCTTCACCGGAGTCCAGACCACGCTCGCCCAGTCGACAATTTTCGTGTCTTCTACAACTGGTAGTGACGCATTCGACGGTACGACGGCCAATATTTCCGGTGCCAGCGGTCCGAAGCAGACGCTGCTCGGTGTCAACGGAGCGCTGTCAATTGCTACGGCGGGTGACATCATCAGCATTGAAGCTGGTAACTACCCGGAGAATTTCGACTTCATAGGCACGGGTAGCCTGACGGTCGAAGTCCGACAGGCTGGTGCTGTTACAGTCGCAACCTTTACCGGTACGTCGACGATCGCCCCTGGCGCCGCAGCAACTATCGCGCTTAATAGTGGGGTTGGATCCGTAGCAGTCGGCGGCGGCACGTTTACACTCACCAATGGGGTCATCAATCTCGGGGCGGGCAAACTGGCATTTACCGTGGCAACCACGTTAAACGTAGCCAGTGGTACGGCAACGGGAGCATCGCCCTCGTATACCGGCGCAGTTACTGCAAACTACAATGGGACGGTAGCGTCTGCGGGTACGGAAATCCCGATTAACCTCAATGGCGGCACACTAACTGTCAATCAGGCAGCAAGTCTGACGTTTAATAGCGCGTTGGTTGCGGGCACAGTCAATATTGCTGGTACAGCCGCAGCGAACACCGTGACGTTTTCCAACGCGGTCACGGCTTCAGGCAACGTCCTCAACAACTCTGCCGGAACGGTTAATTACAGCAGCGTGTCTGTAACCAACGGTCGTTTCGCAAACCTGGGTGGTGGCAACGTCACAGTGTCTGGTATCTTCCAGGCATCGATTTCTGCAAATAATGTCGCTGGCATATCAGGCGAAATCGCCAACCCAGGCGGTACAGTTACATTCGGATCGGTAACGGTCACTGGTTTCAACAATGATGGTTCAGGTGCTGCGCCAGCACTCCAACCGTTCAGCTACCTCATTAACAATGCAGGGACGCTGACGGTCAATGGAGCCATTACCAATGACGGGCAGGGTGACGCGAACGATAACGACACGGCGGTCATATCGCTCACCAATACGGGCACCATGTCCATTGGTGTGAGCTCGTCCATAGCCGGAGTTTTGAATAACGGAGGTGGAACGCTCGGCCTCGGAGCAACCACGTTCACGCTTACGGGTGCCGGTCCTCATGTTAATATGGGGACGATTACGGGTGCTGCGTCAACAGTTGTGGTTTCTGGTGCGTCATTCGTTCCGGCCTCGGCCGGCGCGGCGGCGCCCGCCTTTGACGTTGCTGGTAATCTGACAGTCAGCGGAAATGGCGGCATTACGGGTGCTGTCTCTGTTGCTGGTAACGTAACGAACACGGGCACCGGCAACATTGGTAACGCCGACGCAGACGTGCTTCGAGTTGGTGGCAACCTCAGCAACACGGGTGGTGGAACGATCAACGACCCTGTTGTTGTAGGCGGCAACTTGACACAGGGTGCTGGTAATGTCACAGCGAATGGTAGCTTTGACGTGGCAGGTACGGCCAGCTTCACTGGCGCCACTGCATTCAACGGCGGAGCGGGTACCAATGATGTCGATGGTCTTGTTACAATTTCCGGTGCAGTTGTTGTAAATGGTGCAGGTAACGCCATCTTCGGATCGGGTACGGTAACGGGAGCTGGATCGCTGACCATCAGTGCTGGAGCTACGCTTACCGTCAACGGTAATTTTGATACATCCAACGGCGGGGTATTCGTCGCAAACGGAGGTGGCGCAACGTTGGCATTCGTAATCAACGGTAGTACATCTGCGACCTATACGCCGGGTCCGAATACACTGGTTGACACGTTTACACTGAGCCGCGCAGCCGCGACGACGGGAACGGCGACGCTTGTTCTCGGGCAGTCATTCGCTATCCAGGCGGCATTTACAACGAATGCCAATACAGCAATCAACCTTGGCAACTTCCTGGTGCGCCACAGTACTGCGGGTGCCGTTGCTACGGTCAATGGTACGATTTCGACACCGACCGGACAGGACGGTGCCATTTCGTTTGAGAATACGGGGCAGTCGCTGAGTGGTCTCGGTCAAATCTCCAACGTCTTGATTAACGTGGGTGGTGGTAATACCCTGGCCGTGCCTGGTGCAGGCGCTGCTACTACGCTGCTGTTCACAGGCGATCTGACGCTTTTCACGGGCGGTATTGCTATAGCAGGTGGCTCTGAGATCAAGCCTACGGGTACGACGGCACGGGTTCGTCGGAACTCTGCAGATGCCACTACTCTTATTGCGGGTCCATTTAATACGACTGCTCCTACCGGAACGTACGTACTTGAAATATTTGGCGGTGCAGCCGTCGCTGCAGGCTCGGAGTATGCCCTCACGGGTATCTCGTCACTCAACCTTGTTGATACTGGTACGGCGTATACGCTTCCGGCCAATCCTGCAGCCACGGTTGGTAATGTCAACACAGCTGCCGGCACAACACTTGATCTTGCTACGAACACGGCAGACGTAAATGCAACGGGTGTGGTAACGCACGCAGGTACGTTTGCCGGAGCCGTAGGAGATCAGATTGTGCTGCTTGGAGACAATCAGACGCACTCGTTTACGGGCGTTTCCACTGCCGACCTGAGTGTGCAGGCGGCAGGCGTAACGGTCAACGGTACGGCAACCATTCCTGCTGCTCCGGCGACCGCCGCACTGCTGACGAATATCATTGTTGGCGACAATGCGGCAGGCACGGGTAGTGAAGCCGCCACGTTCGCAAATATCCAGCAGATCGACGGTACTGTATTCGTTGACACGGACGGTTCCCTTACGCTTGGATTGGTAGCGGACGATGCAAACGCACTGACAGGTAACAACGATGAGGGTAGTGTCGACGGTCTCGTGACCGTGGCCAATGGTGGCGCTCTCACGTGGTCGACTGACGCTGTCATCGATGCCGGGGCCACAGTTGGTACAGCACCAATTGGCGCTGCACCGACATTTGACTTCAACGGTCAGACAGTGCATACGACGGGTGCTGCATTCAACGCGGTGTCAAATGCAGTTCTTGGATCAAGTGGCTCGCTTGAACTTGATGCGGCTACTAACGTCGACACGAATATCGACCTTGCAGCAAGCGCAGCTGTCCTTCCAGGACTGCGCGTTGACGTTGGCTCTGCGCTGACGGGACCGACAGCCGTGACGGGGCTGACAGACATCAACGCCGCGTTGATAGGTGGCCAGGCTCTGACCCTGTCAGGTACAGTCAATGTCGGAGCTGGTATCACCAACAATGTCACCATTATTGGGACTACGGTCCAGGCCGAAGGGCCGCAGACGATTACAGGTACGCTCACGCTCAATGCGTCCAACGTTGATTTTCAGGGAGATGCTGCAGCGGGTAACAATCCGGATCAGCTGACCGTGACGGGGCTCTATACGCATACGGCGGGTGCCGTTACCCTCACAGGCGTTGATGTCATCACAAACGCTGGTGTAACGTTTACGGCTGGTTCCTATGCGGCGACAGCCGCAACCGCATCCAATACGGCGACTCCTGCTGGAGACTTCCTGGTCATGAACGGAGGAGCACTGACGATTGGTGCAAATGCCCTTGCCGTTCCGAACCTTGAAGTGCGGGCGGCTGTCAACGTGGCTGTTGGCGATGTACTGCAGGTAGATGACTTCCTGTGGCTCAATGCACCGCTGACGATCTCGTCTGCTGGTGCCGCACCCGTAGGCACGCTGAATCTGGGTGATGGAAACGGTGGTCTCACGATCAATGCATCGGGAGCGGGCAATACGGTGACGCGCACCGCAGGTGTCGTTCCCGGTAATCTGGTGCTCGGAGCTGAAGCCAACTCGGCAACAGTTATCTACGATACGGCTGATCCATTTCCGACAGGCCTGGAGTTGTTCGACACGGTTGGCTCGCTGATTACGAAAACGGCGGTTACGCTTGCAGACGCAAGGGCTGTTACAGCAACGACTGTGGATGTCGCAGCTGGTCAGATATCGATTGACGCCAATGATGATGGCGACAACTCGATCACGCTGCCAGCAGCTGGAAACTTCCTCGTAGGTGTAAACACGCCGTTCTTTGACGCCGCTGGTGGCCAGGTAGTTGAAGTGCTCACCTTCGGTGATGCCACTAACTACAACTTGACGTTCTATGCGGCCGCAACGGCCACGAGCAACCAGTCCTGGGCACCCGGCGCCACGCCAAATGTGACAGTAACTCCCGCTGGAGCGGGGGCGGTTGCATTGCATGCCAATCGGTCTGCTACGGATATGACGGTTGCTGCTGGTGATGTGTTTGATCCGTCGGGCAACACATTCACAGTACTTGGCGCGCTCAACCTGAACGGCAACCCACTTGCTGTACAGAACGGTGGCCTGGCTCCAGCAGCTGGTGGATCGGTTGCGTTCGCGGGGAGTGCTGCCCAGACGATTACGGGAGGCCTCTTCTACAACGGTAATGTGACCATCAACAATGCAGCGGGCGTTACGCTTGTAGGTGGCAATCTTAATACGAGCAATAATGCAGCCGGTGCTGTATGTAACGCAGCAGCCGCAGGAAACAACGGTAACATTGGAAACAACCTGACGCTGACCAATGGTGCGCTTGCGACGGGAACCAACAACGTCATTCTGTGCCATCAGAACACGACGAACCAGGGCTTCACTCGTACGAGCGGAAGCATTTTTGGCAACGTGCAGGCGGTAGTCGATGGAACGGCTTCACCGAACACCACCGATCGCGTCGAATTCCCGTTAGGTGATGCCGACATGAACTACCGCCCGTTCGCGATTACGTTCAATACACCGAACACGTTGGCTGCTGACCCTGTCCTGGTTGCCTCCTACAACGCGAACAATGCTGGAGGCATCAATGGCCTGCCAATCGCAGCTGTGGACGAACTCAATAATCCATTTGAGATCGGACGCTATGCGACAGACTTCCACTGGTCGGTAACGTCAACGCCGACGGTCACTCCGTCAATCAATTACGACGTGGAATATCGTTCAGCCGGGTTCGCCAACTTTGTTGACGAAGACATCGAGAAGACACGGGCCATTCGTCGTCAGGACGGAAACCCGAACAACTTCTGGATCAAGGTGGCGAACGGCCCGGCCAACAACGACAACTTTGCTGTCTCAGGCACTGAGCCTGTCCTTGTAGCAAGGAATGCAGTTGGAGCCATCAACGCCGACGGCGTTCTGTTCGCTATTGGTCTGGAGAACAACCTGGCCAGTACGGACCCAGCAGCCATTACGCTGAACGCTGGCAACAACGAGGTCATTGATCTCACGACCGTGTTTGACGGTGGCTCGCCAAACAATGCGGCACCAACTTATGCCTACGCAGTTACGGATGGCGATGCAGCCGTTGCCACAGGTGCCACGGCCGGTGACGATCTTACTGTCACGGGTGTAGCAGTAGGGACATCGACGGTAACAGTGCAGGCTACGGATATCTTTGGTGCCGTGGCTACAGCTACCGTAGCTGTCACAGTCAACGAAGCATTCGTCGCTGGTGAGGCACTCGCCGATGTTACCGTAAATGACGGCACAGCCGATCAGACCGTTGATGGTTCAGTTGCATCCACTGGTGGTACTGCTCCCATTGGTTATGCCGTGGCTACGTCAGACGCCGCCGTTGCAACGGCGGCTGTTGATGCTGCTGGTGAAATCACGCTGACATTCGTTGGTACGGGAACGGCCACCATTACGCTCACGGCTACAGATGCCGAGGGCGACACCGTGGTAACCACGTTCGACGTAAATGTGAATGCAGCCCTCGTTGCTGCAGGTGGTCTGGCAGATGTGACGGTAGAGGAAGGAGCTGATGCGGCTGTTGATGCATCGGCCGAGTTCACCGGCGGCACAGTTGCCACGGACTACGCGTTCAGTGTGGAGAGTGCAGATCCGTCCGTTGCTACAGCGACCAATACGGATGCTGCGGTCACGGTGACCGGTGTTCAGCCATATGTCGTCACGGGCGGTGTCGTTACGGCCGATACGGCTCCTGTAACCATCACCGTAACGGCTACGGACGATCTGGGCGCGACGGGCACGTCGACGTTCACGGCAGACGTAAATCCGGTGGCGGGTAACGTTGACGGATCGGGTGGGCCAACTGAAGTTGGAGCCTCCTTGACACTCGACGCCTTTGTCGGTCTGCAGACGCTTACGGCCAAGCAGACGATTGCCGCTGACTTCAACACGTCCGGTACGGTCAATGCATTTGACGCCGCACTCATCTTCGATGCGTTCGTCAACGGCAAGTCTGAACTCGTAGAGTTCCCGGCTGCAGCCATTGCTTACGGCGATCTCAATCATGAAGGAAATCTGGTCTCCATTCCTGTACAGATTACAGGAAACACGGGTGATACCAGAGCGCTTTCATTTTCCACTACAATCGATCCGGCCTACGCGAAGGTCATAGGCATTGAATCGACTCTTGGAGACGGTTGGATTGTACGGAGTGCAACGAACGAAGAAGATGGCAGTGTGGCACTTGCAGCGGCCGGTTACGGCAGCATGACATCTGATGGTACGGTTGCCATTCTGACACTCGAACTGGTTGGTACCGCCGATTCGTTCAATCTGCGTGCAGAAGGCGCGGTCAACGACAATCCGGTGGCTAATGTCGATGAGTTGGAGGTTGTTGAGCTTCCGGAAACGTTTGCGCTCAATGGCAACTATCCGAATCCGTTCAACGCTGCAACGACCATCAGCTTCGATCTGCCACAGGCAGCTGAAGTTGAAATTGAGGTCTACGACCTGATCGGTCGCCGTGTGATGTCGATCCCGACCCAGACCATGCAGGCTGGTGCCAAACGTTCCGTACAGGTGGACGGCACGAGACTTGCATCGGGATCGTACTTCTACCGGGTCATTGCCAAGATGGACAACAAGACCATTGTCGAAACAGACCGCATGATGCTGGTCAAGTAAACAGGCATGATGGGCGGGGCCATGCGGCCCCGCCCATAAATGCTTTCATCTGGCAAATCACCTATTGAAGAGCGACAATCCAATGCATAAGCTTCTAAAAAGAATGACACAGACGATCACAGCTCTGCTGATGGTCCTGCTGGTCGGCACCCAAATCGGAACGGCGCAGGTCGCTGTTACCGTTGGCGACTTGGCTGGCCGCCCCGGAGAGACGGTCGCTATTCCTGTTAATGTCTCCAATGTGGAGAATGAAGCGGGTATTCGCGCGTTTGGTTTCACCGTGGCATCGGATGCAGGTGCAAACTTCGTCGGTCACAGTACGGATGGCACGCTGTCGAGTGATGCGGGCTTTCTCGTGAATTCAAGTCCGGGCGGTCTGGACCGTGTCGGAGGTACCTGGCAGGGAACTTCCGAGATCACGGATTCAGGCACACTCGTTTATCTGCTCTTCGAACTTACTGGAGCAGACGGAACAACGGGTACGGTAACGCTGACGGATTTCGAGCTCAATGATGGAAATCCCGCAGCGGCCGGGACATTCACGTCCGATTTCACGATCGCAACGCGCTTTATTGTAGCTAACGACGTATCTGCTGGAACGGATCAGGAATTTGAGATCGACATTGTCCTTGAAGATCCGCTCGAGACGGCAGACGGTGTTATTTCCTTCACGTTTGACCTGGACTACGATCCATCGCTAATGACTATTGATGGCATTTCCGTAGATGGTGTTTCGTCGCAGTTCACCAATGTTGCCGGTAACGATCAGGATGCAGATACGTATCGCGTTGCAGGTGCTGGCGTGAACGACGGCGCGGCAGAGGGAGCAGGAGTGCTGGTGAAGGTGCTCGCGACCGCTGGATCCGCAGCAGGGAGTGGCGCTTTGACACTTACAAACGTCGAATTCAACGATGGCACGCCCGTGTACGCCGCCACCAACGGTACACTTACGGTTACGCCGTTCAACTTTGCTCCTGTTTTCTCGGCAGAGCTGACCGACACAGAAATCCTCGAAGACAGCGGCGTATTCTCGTTTGATTATGATGCCACTGATGCCAACACGGATCCGGTTACCTTCTCGCTGACGTCGGGACCTGGCAGTATTGACGCTGGAACCGGCGTCTATACGTTAGACCCGAACGGTAACAGCGGTACCCACACAGTTACTGTTGTGGCGAGCGATGGCGTCAACACGACCGAGACGTCTGCATCACTGACGGTAATCAGAGTAGATTTCCTCGCGGCAAATCTCGCCGGATTCCATGAAGTTCCACCAGCTGCCACGGTAGGCAGTGGATTTGTGACCGCGCGACTCGTTGCTGAGCAGGGAACGCTCGAATTGAGTGGTAGCTTTCAGAATCTCGGTGGAGCGTTTACGGCGTCGCACATTCACATTGCCGGTGTAGGCGAAAACGGAGGTGTTCTGTTTCCTCTCTCACCCGTATCTGGCACGTTTAACGAGACTGTTGATGTGTCCGGTGCCTCCGAGGCAGAGATATCTGCGCTGCGTAATGGTGGGACATACGTAAACGTTCACTCAAGCGCTTACCCGGCCGGAGAGCTACGTGGGCAATTGTTGTCATCTGACAACAGCGCACCGGGCGCTGCTACGATCAATGCGCCGAGCGCTGTTGTTATCACGGGTGATCCGAACGAAGACATCCTTACGGTCAGCTGGTTGCCTGTTTCAGATTCGAACGGCGATGCCGTCCATTACATCTGGCAGGTCTCCACAGATGCTGCTTTCACCGATGTAATCGGTCTTGAGTCGCTCGGTACATCCAACAGTTTCTCCGTTAGCGCCGGTGATCTGGCTGACGTATTTGACGAAGTATCTGGTGGATCGCCTGGAAGCATTGACGTTGGTGGAACGGTAACGCTTCATCACCGCGTCATTTCAACGGATGGGTCCCTGTGGACTGCTGGCAGCGCAAAGGACCTTGAGTTGACGCGTGGTACGGTTACGGATACAGAGTCTGACGGATCACTTCCAACCGATTTCTCACTCCGGGGTAACTATCCTAATCCATTCACATCAACGACTACCATACAGTTTGATCTTCCGGAGACTTCGGAAGTCAGGTTGCAGGTGATGGACATGTTGGGACGTGAAGTTATTTCTGTGCCGACTCAGACGGTCGACGCCGGTGCTGAACGGTCTATTGTTGTCAACGGAAATGACCTTTCATCTGGAATCTACCTGTACAGGATCGTGGCCACAGGCCGCAGTGCTACCTCTGTCAAGACGGGTACGATGACGCTACTCAAGTAACTTAAGTACAGGTTTATCGTTACAGGAGGCGCGTGTCCATGACACGCGCCTCTTTTTTTTGTAGTTTCTGAACAGTTCACATACTCCATTCCGTTTTGTGCTTATGACGCTCTGTTACCGGTCTTCCCCTGCTATACTGCTTTGTCTGTTATTGGCCTGTCTTATCCCGGTTCAGGGTGCACAGGCTCAAATACAGGTTGATGTCGGTGAAATCCAGGGCGAAGTGAATGACGTGGTCGTCGTACCCGTCACGCTCACCAATATCCCGGAGTCCGGCTTTACGTCCTTTTCGTTTCGGGTTGTCTCGACGACGGCAAACCTTTCATTCGTAGGCAGGTCAACCGTTGGAACCATCCTTGAACCAAAGGTGTGCGGTGGCTGTGGCTGGAGCATCAACAACTTTGAAGCTGGCAACAACCTGGTAACAGCGTTTGGTGGATCCTCAAATCCCGTCACGGACGATGGCGTACTGGTGTTTCTGGAAATCAGTATCAACGGTACCGAGGGTGGAGCTATTCTCCAGTTGGACGAAATGAGGATCAACGTCTCCATTCCCGGCCAAGGTGCTCCTCCCGTACCGTTCGAACCTGATGTACCAAGTAGTGGACTGAATGTACTCAGTCCCCCTCAGCCCGAAAACGACGCTTATGAAGTGGATGAAGGTGAATCACTGACCGTAGGGGTCGAATCGGGCGTGCTTGCCAATGACGTCGATCCTGATGGGGATGACATGACTGCGGCTGTGCTCAGCGGCCCCGCCCGCGGTTCGCTCAGTCTGGATCCTGACGGTTCCTTTGTGTATACGCATGATGGATCCGAGACTACATCGGATACATTCACGTACGAGGCCAGCGACGGTTCGGCAGCAACGCAGGCGACGGTGAACATTACCATACGCCCCGTCAACGATCCACCGGCATTTACGCAGAGCATGACGGATGTCACGGTAGATGTCGGCGGTGAAGTGACCGGGCAGTTTGCAGCCAGCGACCCCGACAATGCATCGCTCACGTTTCTGCTTCAGAGTGGTCCGACGGGGGCATCCGTCGATCCGCTGACGGGTGCCTTTTCGTGGACTGCCTCGGAAGCTGGTGTCTTTCCCGTCCAGGTGGCGGTAAGTGATGGCACAGAAATTGTCCAGGCGGCACCGTTCACCATCACGGCGCAGGTCGTGGAGACCCATTCAGGTCAGCTGCTGGGTTTTCATCAGCCCACAGCCCTTGCCGTCTCAGGCTTCGGTGAGGTGGTTGCGCGATTCTCGGAATCGGATAACTCGCTTGTTGTCACAGGGGCCTACGAGGGACTGACGTCGTCCATCCTTTTCGCTCAGGTCGGTATCGGCGCTTTTGGTCAGGAGGGCTCTGGCGTACTTGTGCTCCAGGAGAACGAACTCGACAACGCGTCTGGGTCGTTCGAGGAGGCGCAGAACACATTTGACCTGGACAGCGATTTGCCCGGTGGCGTAACAACGCAGGATTTCATTGACGCCTACCGCGCCGGCAATGTGTTCGTCAACATTCATACGGTAGGAGAGTCGGATGGCGAATTGCGGGGGCAGTTGGCAGCCGAAGGTAACGCTTCGCCGTCGGTGCTCGACGTATCCGCCCCTTTCAGCGAGGATGTAACAGGAGATCCGGGCGCCCCGCTGTTCGATGCCACCTGGACGGGTGACCCTGCCGATCCGGATGGCGACGACGTGCGTCTACTTCTTCTTGCGGGAGCAGACGACGAGTTTGAAGAAATCCTGGCGGCGTATGACGTCACCGATCTGGCGACGGACCTGGTCAGCATCACGGTGGCCGAAGCCGCAGGTTTTGTGGATGCCGTTGTCGGTGCTCCTACGCCTGGCGCAGCGGCCACGGTCTACTGGGTTTTGGCATCGACCGATGGCGCCAGCATTGATGTTGGGCAGGTAGCCAGCACGGTGCTCACGCGAGGCTCCGTAACCGATACGGAGCTCGATGAGTCCGTGCCCGGGCAGTTCCTGTTGCGCGGAACGTATCCCAATCCGTTTGTGGACCGGACGCGAATTGAGTTCGACCTGCCGGAAGCGGCAGACGTGGAGGTGCGGGTCATGGACATGCTGGGTCGTACGATGATGACGGTGCCTGCGCGTGCCATGCCGGCGGGCACGGACCAGCACGTAGAGGTATCAGCGTCTGAGTTGTCGTCCGGAATCTACCTCTATCAGGTCATTGCAAGTGGCGCGACGGGCACGCGGACGGCAACAGGTACGATGACGCTGCTCAAGTAGCGGCGCGTGAACTGCCCGCCGTCGAATCCATAGGGCGAAGTCTGCTCGCGGGCCTTGTCGCCGCGGCGCTACTTCTATCCAGCACGTGGATTCTCGGCGCTCCCCTGAACGAAATGCTCCTTGTGGCTGGTGCCGCTGGAGCATTTCTGGTATATATGGTAGATCGTGGTTTTGGACACCGGCCAGAGGACGAGGTCAACCGGGACCGGGTTGTGGTCAGCGGTCAGGGCCGACCGGGCCAACTCTCGGACGGGGAGCCTTTCATGGCCCGCGTTGGTTTTTTAGGGGAACGCGGAGTTTCCGTTCTCATTTTCGTATTCGCCGCCATTCTCGTTCTCGTTCTGGTTCTCGTTTCCGCTCTCGCTTCCGTCCTCGGTCTCGAGCTGGCGCGTTTTCCTGAACGGACGGGCGCACTCTCCGCGCCGGTACTTGTGGCGGGCGGCGTCGCGGGAGCGCTCGGCCTGTGGTATGCGCTGCCAGTTCGCTGGAGTCTCAAGCGGGTGCTGGGCCGCGCGCGGAGCCCCGTCATTGCGGCCGTCTGGGGAATGGGTGTCGTCATCCTCCCGGCGTTGTCCATCCACGGCGCGAACATGCCCGTCGAGTACGAGGCGCCCGTCGAGTTCTGGGCGCCCGACTTCCCCTTGGCGCCCGTTCTGCTCCTGGCCGCTTACCGCACGCTCTGGCTGCTGCCAAACGTGCTCGCGGCCGAGTACGTGGACCGCGCGGGGGATATCCATGCGGGTAATCCCGGGCTCACGGCTTCGTGGTCTCGGAGAAAGCTGTACAGTGTGCTTGTCGCCACGGGCGGCGCGGCTGTGCTGGTGGGAGGGGCGGCGGCGGCTTCGCTTGCAATGGTCGGCCCCATTGCGGCGAGCGCTCCTTTCGACGTCGTACGCAGCACCCTGCCCGGCATCCTCGCCCTCTGGCTGGCGCTCGATCTGACGGGGCTGGGCGCACAGATCCTGCTCGTCCGGCCGCGGGCCAGGCTGGACGGACGGCGTGTTTTCGAGCTCGACCTGCTCGCCATGTGGCCCGTTGTCCCGGCTACTCTCTTCCTCGTCTGATAGTCGGCCGCGAACGCACAATGTGTCGACAATGTCTCGCCTGACAGCGGAGCGAAACGACCATTCATTTGTATATAGTAACTGGTCGGTGCGCTTTTGATGCGGCGCACGCGATATATTTCGTTTATTGCCGGTTAACCCACTGACGAGTACGGATCCATGCGAGCCCAGAATATCCTCCACATTTGTAGCGCAGCCCTCGCGGCCCTGCTTCTTGTCGGCAGCAGCGCCAGCGCGCAGACCATGCCCATCCAGCTTGATGTAGATCATGCATCGTTCGCGTACGATGAGCAGGAAGCGCTGCTTGAGATTTACCTGGCGTTTGAAGCCGCAACGCTGACCTACACGGCGGCAGACGGCGGATTCCTGGCGGAGTTGCCCATCGCACTGGCTCTGGTCCGCTCCACGCAGGCGACGCTGGATGGCACGCCCACCGATCCCGTATGGTCGGAACAGGTGCCGCTGGCATTCATGGTCCCCGACACGACATCGCTCGTGGAAGGGCAGCACTTCGTGCACCAGGTGCGCGCGAGCGTAGCGCCCGGCGAGTACGAGCTTCAGGCCACCATTCCTGCAGGTGCGCCCGGAATGGAGCAGGAAATGTCGGTGCGGCGGGACGTGCTCGTGCCGAATTTCATGGAGGCGGGTTCGGTCTCGGTATCGGACGTTACGCTGGCCAGTCAGATTACGCCCAGTCAGAACACGGACGACACATTTTTCAAGAACGGGCTCCTCATCCGCCCGAATGCCAACCAGCTTTTTGGCAGCGGCCTGAATTTCCTTTTCTACTACGCAGAAGCGTATGGCCTGGATGAGGTCGACGCATCTACCGGGAAATACACGGTCTTCACCTACATCGCGGAGGCCAACATCCCGCAGCCCATGGCCGACTTCCAGCGGCGCGTTGAGCGCGAACTGCGCAGTCCGGATGTGCTGGTGGGCTCGTTCAACATCAAGAGCCTGCCGAGCGGGTCGTACTTTCTGCGGATTGCGCTGCTCAACGAAAACAACGAGGCCATCACCGAGCAGTCGCGCAAGTTTTTTGTTTACAACCCGGAAGTGCAGGTCGAGCAGCCGGTGGCGGTCGAGACCGACTTCGAATCGAGCCAGTATGCGCACATGGACGAGGAAGAGGTGGACCGCATGCAGGAGCATATCCGTGCCATTGCCGCCGATTCCGAGTGGCGCCGCCTTCGATCCATCCAGGATCTGGA
Source organism: Bacteroidota bacterium (assembly GCA_029262835.1). GTDB lineage: Bacteria > Bacteroidota > Rhodothermia > Rhodothermales > UBA10348 > 1-14-0-65-60-17. The sequence continues at coordinate 32,436 of JAJCYQ010000050.1, read as the reverse complement.
CGAGCGCCGGCGGTTCATGATGGATTTCTGGCAGGCGCGCGACCCGAATCCGTCGACGCCGGTCAACGAGTTCCAGGAGAATTACTACGCGCTCGTGCAGTACGCAAACGACCGCTACACAACGAGCTTTACCGAGGGCTGGGAAACCGATCGTGGGCAGGTGTTGCTGAAGTACGGGACGCCGACGGCCGTGGAGCCCCACCTGTTCGACCGCGGAATGTCGCCATATGAGATCTGGGAGTACAACAATATTCCAGGCGAGGGCCAGTCCATGTTCGTGTTCGCCGATCTGGACGGGTTTGGCCGCTTTGAGCTCCTGCATTCGAGCGTGACAGGCGAAATCCAGGAGCAGAACTGGCAGCAGGTCATTCGCAAATAGGCTCCAACTCAATGGAACCTGAGTTCGCTTAATTAGTTCGTTTACCAGAGTGGTAAACAGTCCTATATAGCGAACGAAGTCCTGTGTATCCCAACAATCTGACAGAGATGTCGGCGCTCGAGAGAGTAAAGACTCTTCTGAATGACATATTTGGAGAAGCCGCTGAGGTGCGTGCTGACAGCCGACAAATGGCAGCTGTTATCAACGTATTACGACGGACGTTTCTGCTCGAGTGGGTACCGTCCGCATCAACAGTTGCTGTGAGCAAGGGTATTGGCACCTTACTGCGGGCTCGGGACTCATTTGAGCGTCCGTCGGTACCATTACTCGTCGTGCCATTCATGAGCGACGCATCGCGGATTCGATGCAAAGACTCTGGCATTTCCTGGTTGGATCTCTCTGGAAATACGGAGATACGGGATGGCGATCTGTACGTCCGGATAGAAGGTAAACCGAACCTCTACAAAAGACCTGGTCGTCCTCGTAATCCGTTCGCGCTCAAAAGCTCCAGGATTGTGCGAATTTTGCTGGAGCCTCCTGTCCGCGAGTATATGCAGAAAGAACTGGTCCAGAAAGCAGATGTATCAAAGGCGCTGGTCAGTCAAGTTGTTGATCAACTCGAACATCATGGTTTCGTAGAGAGATTGGAGAGCGGAGCAGTCCGGGTTCTTGATGCGGCGTTACTCGCCGACGAATGGCGCGAACACTACAATCTGACCGACCACAATATTACGCGTGGACACGTTTATTCCAGTGGTAGCGGGCCCGATTTGGTACGGACTGTTGCGCAGAAGCTCAATGAATGGGACGTGAGCTACGCTTTTTCTGGTTTATCGTCTGCCTGGCACTATGCTCCCTTTGCATCCTTTCGACTGGCCGTGGTATACGTAGACGATCCAGTCGCAATTCTCAATGCGGGCACGTTGGGTTTTACGGCCGAAACACGGGGTGCCAATGTGTGGGTCGTCGCGCCGAGCGATACAAGCGTTTTCTGGAGCCGTGAACGACACGAGGGTATTTATTTCGCGAGTCCGTTGCAGACCTATATTGACTTGAAGGGACATCCTGAGCGGGCAGCTGAGGCCAGTGCAGTTATGCGTTCCTACCTGTCCGAGAAGTGGTAGGATGCCGGGCAAACCCCAATATATAAGTGGTTATGACTCGGAGACGACGGCTGCACTCCGCAGGCTTTGTCTCTACGTGGCAACCCGTCTTCACGATCTGATGTCAGAGGTGCGGATCGTAGGTGGGCTCGTCCCATCTCTATTGATCGACTCTGCCGGTGTAGATACCGATAACGTTCACGTCGGTACCATGGACCTGGACGTGGGGCTTCGGATCAGCATTCTGCAAAAGAGTCGCTACCAGGAAATATCACGCAGGTTGAGGAATGCTGGATTTGCGAATGACGTATCTGCACAGGGAAATCCGACCCGTCAGCGTTGGGTACATGACAGTGGCCTCACGGTAGATTTTCTGATACCATACTCAGACTCCGGGACGGCTCCCGGCGGGTTGCAGGATCTGGAAGGTGACTTCGCAGCAGTAGTCACGCCCGGTCTTGAGCTGGCATTTCAGGACTGTATTTCAATCGATCTTGATGGTCCTCTGCCATCTGGTGAACGCGTATCTCGACCCATATGGGTTTGCGGTCCGGGTGCATTTCTTATACTGAAGGCACTGGCATTTCGTAACAGAGCGGAGCCGAAGGATGCATACGATCTGCATTACAATCTGAAAAATTGGAAGAATGGACTTGAAGATATTGTGGAGAGGGTTTCCCGGCTGTCTGACCACTCTGTAGTGTCCGATGCGTTGGGCCTGCTGAGAGAGGACTTTGCTTCTATAGACAGCATTGGTCCAGCGTCCATTGACAGGTTTCTGTCCGGAGTGGATTCGAATAATGACGATCTCAGAGCCGACATTTCCGGGATCGTGCTTGAATTTTGCAGGCGGGTCGCCTGATGTGTCGCAGCGTATTGTATTTTGCGTCGCTGATCGCTGATCGCTGATCGCTGATCGCTGATCGCTGATCGCTGATCGCTGATCGCTGATCGCTGATCGCTGATCGTGGTCCGGATGCGGGCCGCCTACATCAAAGCCAAGAGGACATGACGCTGGATCATACGTATATCAGTGAGCTTGCCGCGAGCGAGGGCAAAACCGTCACGCTCAAGGGGTGGCTGCACAACAAACGTGGCTCGAAGGGGCTCTACTTCCTGATACTGCGCGACGGCACGGGGCTGTGCCAGTGCGTTGTGAACGAGGGCGAGGTGGACGACGCATCGTGGACGGCGGCCGACAGCGCCACGCAGGAGAGCGCCCTGGCCGTGACAGGCCTCGTGCGGGCCGACGAGCGCCAGGTCGGAGGGTTCGAGCTGCAGGTGACGCGCGCCGAACTGATCCACCAGGCCGAGGAGTATCCCATTACGCCGAAGGAGCATGGGATCGATTTCCTCATGAACCATCGGCACCTCTGGCTGCGCAGCCGCCGGCAGTGGGCCATCATGCGCGTGCGCAATCGCGTCATCATGTCCATCCACGGGTTTTTCCAGGAGCAGGGATTCATTCAGATGGATGCGCCCATCCTGACGGGAAATGCCGTCGAGGGAACGTCGACGCTGTTCGAGATGGATTATTTCGATACGAAGGCCTACCTCACCCAGTCCGGACAGCTGCACGGCGAAGCGATGGCCATGGCCATGGGCCGTATTTACACGTTCGGACCTACGTTCCGGGCCGAAAAATCAAAGACGCGGCGGCATCTCACGGAATTCTGGATGATCGAGCCCGAGATGGCGTTCTACGACCTGGCTATGACCATGCAGCTGGCCGAAGAAATGCTGGTCCGGATCGTTGCCGATGCCCTTCGCGACTGCAGCGAGGAGCTGGAGGTGCTTGGCCGCGACACGGCGCCGCTCGAGCGCGCCACGGGCCCTTTTCCGCGCCTTACCTACACCGAGGCGGTCGATCTCCTGAAGTCCGACGATACGCGCCGCATGGTGACGGAGAAAATGGCGGCGCTCACGGACGAGCAGGATGCTCTCGCCGCCGAGCGCACAGACAACAAGGCCCGCTACGGGCAGGCCAAGAAGTGGGAAAAGCGCAAAATGGATGCGCGCGAAATCGACATCCAGACGCGCCTGACGGACATCGAGGAGCAGCTCCGCAACCTTCCCAGGTGGCAGGCCAGCGCCGACGCCTTCGAATGGGGATCGGATTTCGGGGGCAGCGACGAGACGCTGATTACGTGGCACTATGACCGGCCCATTATCGTGCACCGCTTCCCACAGGAGTTCAAGGCCTTCTACATGAAGCGTGACCCGGACAATGATCGCCTCGCGCTCGGCATGGACGTCCTCGCCCCCGAGGGCTACGGCGAAATCGTGGGCGGCGGCGAGCGCGCCACGGACCTGGCCTTCCTGCAGCGGCAGGTCAAGGAACATGGCCTCCCGGAGGAAGTGTTCACTTGGTACTTCGACCTGCGCCGCTACGGCTCCGTGCCGCACAGCGGGTACGGCCTCGGCCTGGAACGGACCGTAACCTGGATCTGCGGCCTGCATCACCTGCGCGAAACCATCCCGTTCCCGCGTACGCTCGACAGGTTGTATCCGTGACCCGGAGCGCCCCCAGGCGGCAGGTCCCTCATCAAACCCACGATGTCATGACTTTCATTTCTGATGGATGCGCCGCTCTCCGCCAGGCCTGCAGCCCTGCGGCCCGGCGCGTTCATGTTCTGCCACTGCTCGCTCTTTTCGTCGCACTGTTTTTTGGCGCCGCCACCTGGGCCGCCGCGCCAGCGGCGGCCCAGATCCCGTCCATATCGACGCGGGGCGAAGGCACGGTAGAAATCCCCGCCGACAAGGCCGAGGTGCGCGTCTCCATCGTAACCCGAAGCGCCGAGCCCAACACCGCCTCGGAAGAAAACGAAACAGAAACCGCGACCATTCTACGCACCATGCGCGCGGCGGGCATCCCCGAAGCCGACCTGCAGGTGGCGAGCGTCCGCTTGCAGCCGCACCGGGAATGGGACAGCGATCGCCGCGGATGGGTCGAGGCGGGCTTTGAAGCCGTGCGCTCCGTCCGTATTACCGTGCGCGACCTTGCTGTATTGCCGGAACTCGTCGCATCTATCGTAGACAATGGGGTCAATCGGATTGATGGCGTGCAGTATATGCTGTCTTCGCCGAAGGATCATGAGGTTGAGGCGCTCCGTCTGGCGGTCGTTGACGCCCACCGCCGAGCCCGCGCCATTGCCGGCGGGCTGGGATACAGCGAAGTGCAGGTCGTATCTGTCAAGGAGGACGGCGTGAGCGCGCCGCAGCCCATGATGCGACTGGAGAGTGCCATGGTGGCCAAAGACAGCGGCGGCGGAAATCCGGAGGCCTGGGCCGAGGGCACGATTACCGTTCGGGCCGTGGTCGAGGCCCATTTCAACGCGTTCAGGCGGTAATACCAATATGGCGGCACTCGTTGTTTCTATCTCAGGCATTCGCGGCATTGTAGGCGACGGGCTCGATCCGCAGGTCCTGGTCCGGTTCGTCGCCGCCTACGCGGCGTGGTGCCGAGGAAAGGCGGGCAGCCCGCAGGGCACTCGGGCACTCCGACCGGCGGTCGTCGTGGGCCGCGACGCGCGCGTATCGGGCCCCATCCTGGCTGAAATCACCATGAGCACCTTGCAGGCCGCGGGGCTCGACGTTATCGATGCCGGCCTCGCCACGACACCGACCGTCGAAATGGCGGTCATCCGAGAGCGTGCCGCGGGCGGCATTATTCTGAGCGCGAGTCACAACCCGGCCGAGTGGAACGCGCTCAAGCTGCTGGGGCCATCGGGCGAGTTCCTGACGCCTGCCGAAGCCGAAGACGTCATCGCGCGTGCGGCAGTGGGCTCTGACGCAGCTGCGGCCGCGGCAGCAACTGATGCTGGGGGCGGTGATGCCACGCCGCCGCCCGCTCCCTGGGCCGCGTGGAACGCGCTCGGCTCTCGCGCGCAGCGGGACTATCTGGACATGCATATCGATGCCATCCTGGCGCTCCCCGAAATCGACTCCGAGGGCATACGCACACGCGGTTTCCGCGTCGTAGTGGACGGCGTCAACTCGGTGGGAGGCATTGCTATACCGGCGCTGCTCCGGCGACTCGGCGTGTCCCCCGACAACATCATCGAAGTCAACTGCGATCCGACGGGCGTATTTGCGCACCCGGCCGAGCCACTGCCCGAAAACCTGGTCACTACATGCCAGGTCGTTGAGCGCGAGGGCGCCGATCTCGGCATTGTCGTCGACCCCGACGCCGACCGCCTGGCACTCATCGAGGACGGCGGACGCTACATGAGCGAAGAGCTGACGCAGGTGCTCGCTGCCGATTTCTGGTGGCGCCATCACAGCGGACCCTTTGTGACCAACCTCTCATCATCCCGCGCCATCGAGGACGTCGCCGCGCGCCACGGGCAGGAGGTGTACCGCTCGGCGGTCGGTGAAATCAACGTGGTCGAGGAAATGAAACGCCGCGGCGCGGTCCTTGGCGGCGAGGGCAACGGCGGCGTCATCCTGCCTGCGCTGCATTATGGGAGAGATGCGCTCGTCGGGGTCGCCTTCACGCTTCAGCACCTCGCTACCGAGGGCGCGCGACTTTCCGAACTGCGCGCGCGCATGCCTGCGTATCATATCGTGAAAATGAAGACTGAAATCGGCGACCGCAATGCCGATGCGCTCCTCGAGCAGATGGCCCGTCGCTACAGCGGGGCCCGCGTATCTACCGTCGATGGCGTGAAAGTCGACCTCGACGAAGGCTGGGTGCACCTGCGCAAATCCAACACCGAACCCATCGTGCGCGTCTACGCCGAAGCCGCCTCGAAAGACATCGCCACCGCCCTCGGCGAGCGCTTCATGAATGAGCTGTTGGACGGTTGAGGACCGAGCTGTCGGATAGTCGCCGTCGACCGACGCAGGCTCAGCCTTCAAAAAACCGGCAAGTGATACATGCGGTTCTGCCAGTCACGCCAAGGAAGCAGGCTCAGGTTTCAAAGTCTGAAGGATGAGCCTGCGTCTGTGGCCACCCTGCGCTAACGCCACATGTCGGTGTTTCGAGATCGACAAGCTCAGCTTTCAACGGCCGGGCCGCTGGCTGGCCAGGAAGCTGGCTGGCCGAGATACCAGCTGCCGCCGTTCATCGATTCCCGCGCTCGCATCCAGGCGCACGCTTGTTTATCAACACCCTTCCAAGCGCATAAGGACGAAATGGCGCGATCCATTGTAGGTGAAACTGTGTATCTCACAGCGCACCATGGACATATGGGCAGCAATGAATCCATTGGTCAAGATCCAGGATGTCGCGTGCCCGTCTGAGGTGGCGCGTGGTGCCTCTGAATGTCGCAAGTCGGAATCACGACAGCTCGGGCGCGCTCGCGTCATGTCGAGTACGCTCACGTCATGTCGAGTACGCTCGCGCCATCTCAGTGGATTATGATCTACCAATAAGATGTAATAAATACAATACTAAACAAAAAAAATCGCGACATTTCGTCCTTATGCACTGGGAGACATACTACGCACAACGCAGTCAGACGTCCTCGAACCGGGCGTCTTCGATCTGATTGTCGGGAGGCCGTGCACTGGACGAGTGGGCCGCGTTATTGACGTGTACCCGGACGGGTTCGGTGTCCGCGTCCGCCCGCCCGCGCCCGCCGCGAGGGTCAGACGCTCCGCCGCGAGGGTCAGACGCTCCGCCGCCGAACGTCCCTCCACCAAACGCGCCGCCGCGCCCCGTCAGCGGCTCTTCTGGCCGGCCGAGAGCAGCGCGCACCAGATTACGGCCGGTCCGGTAAATGTACCAGGCGAGAATGGCAAGCAGGAGCCATTTGAGGAGCATCGGCTATCGGGACGGATTGAAATAACGCGTACCGGGCGGCGTATCGCCCGCGATCTGTCGTATGATTTCGTCGAGATGGGCCGATTGTTTCACGAAATCCATGTGCGTTGCGTTCACAATGAGCAGCGGACCGGCCGTGTAGTGGAAGAAGTACTCGTTGTAGGCGCGGTTCAGCGAATCGATATAGTCCCGCTCCATATTCGCTTCGTAGGAGCGTCCGCGCTCGGCAATATTCTGCATGAGGCGATCGGTCGATGCCTGGAGGTAGACGATCATGTCAGGCCGTGGCACGGTCGGCTGCATGATGGTGAACATGGTCTCGTAGAGCGCGAGTTCGTCCCCATCCAGGTTTATTCGGGCAAATATCCGGTCCTTGTCGAACGCGTAATCGGAAACCGACACGCTGTGGAAGAGGTCGGGCCGGGCCAGACTCTGCTGCTGCCGGAACCGGCTGGCCAGGAAGCTGAGTTGCGTCTGTAATGCCCACCGCGGCCTGTCGTCATAGAAGCGCTCCAGGAACGGGTTCTCGTCGAACTCTTCTAGCACCAGGCGGCCGCTGAAATGCTCGGCCAGTCGGCGCGCAAGCGACGTTTTGCCAGCGCCAATCACGCCCTCAATGACCACGTAGCGCAGGTTATCGGGCAGCGCCGCGGGAATATCCACCGCCGCCGCGCCAGAGGCCGCCGCACCGGACGCCGCCGCACCGGACGCCGCCGCGCCGGAAACGGCGCCGGACGCCGCATCTCCCGGAATATCGTTTTCAAACAGGCTCATGCCCTCAAGATACGCTTCTCCGGGCGGCGCAGTGCCGGAGCTGGGCGCGGTTTCAATGGCTGGCGCGGGGAGCGCCAGGCCGGGGGCAATTTCGGCCAGCGGCTCACGGAAAAAGGGGCGCGATGCGAGGCCCGCGTGGGGTATGGTCAGGTCCTTGTCCTGCAGCCGCAGGTCTCCGTAGAGCAGGATGTCCATGTCGAGTGTGCGGGCCTGCCAGCGGACGCCCGAGCGCTGGCGTCCAAAATCCTGCTCTATGCGCAGGCAGCACGCCAGCAGTTCGTGCGGCGTCAGCGATGTGTCGATGGCGACAACGGCGTTGATGAAGTCCGGTTGTGGATCGGAGCCGGGCAGCGTCATGGCCGCGCTTTCGTAGAGCGACGACACGGCCCCGAGCGCGACGCCGTCTGTCAGCGCCAGCGCCTCGACGGCCTGCTGGATGGTACCAGCACGGTCACCGAGATTCGATCCAAGGGCAATGTAGGCGCGTATCATCCCATGAAACTACGGCGCGGCGCCGAGAAGCGGTGCATGCTGACAGCTCGTGGCCGCGGACTCCGTATATTTCGCACAGGCTCCACCATTCAACCCGCACCGAGCGCCAACGTGTCCGAAAAACCGAACGACCCCAACCCGGCCGACCCCAACCCGGCCGATCCCAACCCGGCTGATCCCGACCCGGCCGACCCCATCCCATCCCCGGACTACGAGCCCGAGCACAAGCTGCTCCTGCGCCAGCTCCGCGCGGATGACTATCCGGATGTGCAGCACATCATGGATGCGGTCTACCCGAACCTCGACGGGTCATGGCCGAAGAAGAAGTTTCTGGCGCAGGTCGGCGTGTTTCCCGAGGGGCAAATCTGCATTGAGGATCACGGCCGCGTCGTGGCGGCCGCCATGTCGGTCGTTGTGGATTACGACAAGTTCGGAGACCAGCACACGTACGACGAAATCACGGGTAATGCCTACCTCACGACGCACGATCCGCAGGGCGACGTGCTCTACGGCGTCGACGTCTTCGTGCTACCCGAATACCGGGGCATGCGGCTCGGAAGACGGCTCTACGAGGCCCGCAAGGAGCTGTGCCAGAGCCTGAATCTTCGGGCCATCGTCGCAGGGGGACGCATCCCCAATTACCAGAAATACGCGGCTGAGATGTCGCCGCAGGCCTACATTGAGCAGGTCCGTCGCAAGCTGATCTACGATCCGATTCTGACGTTCCAGCTCTCCAACGAGTTCGAAGTCAAGCGCGTGCTCAAGGGCTATCTGCCCGAAGACCGGGAGTCGCGGGGGTATGCGACGCTCCTCGAGTGGACCAACCTCTATTACGACCCAGAGAAAACGCCGCTCATCGGCGCGCCGAAAACGTCCGCACGGATTGGGTGCGTGCAGTGGCAAATGCGGTCTGTGGGATCGGTCGACGAACTCATCCAGCAGGTGGAATTTTTTGTGGATGCGCTCTCCGACTATCAGTGCGATCTGGCGCTGTTTCCGGAGTTCTTCCATGCGGCGCTGATGGGCATTTCGCACCATTACGATTCGGTCGATTCGATCAAGGCGCTGGCGGCCTACACGGATGAGATCGTGGAGGCGGTGGCGAAGCTCGCCGTATCGTACAACATCAATGTGATTGCCGGGTCCATGCCGGTCCTGGAGGAGGGAGATCTCTACAACGTGGCCTATCTCTGCCGGCGCGATGGGACCATTGAAACGCAGTACAAAATCCACGCCACGCCGCACGAAAAGCGCGCCTGGATTATGCAGGGCGGCGATGCGCTCAAGGTATTCGACACGGATTTTGGCCGGATCGGGATTTTGATCTGCTACGATGTGGAGTTTCCAGAGCTCGCGCGCCTGCAGTCGGAGGAGGGCATGCAGATGCTCTTCGTGCCGTTCTGGACGGATACGAAGAACGGGTACCTGCGCGTGCGGCTCTGCGCGCAGGCGCGGGCGGTCGAGAACGAGTGCTACGTCGCCATTGCCGGCAGCGTCGGGAATTTGCCGAAGGTGGATGGGGCGGACATCCAGTATTCGCAGGCGGCGGTGTTCTCGCCGTCAGACTTCGCGTTCCCGCACGACGCCATCATGGCCGAGACGACGCCGAACACGGAAATGACGCTGATCGTGGACCTGGACCTGGAAAAACTGAACGTGCTGCAGAATGAAGGCTCGGTTCGAAACTACCTGGACCGGCGACGCGACCTCTACAAAATCCAGTGGTCGGGGCCGACCTGACGCTGGGAGAGTTACGCATTCGATATCGCCGGGTCTATGTGGAGCGTTTTGACCGGCCCCACTACTGGGGCGTGTTTATAGACATGGCAGGTATCGGATGGCAGAGGACGGATTCTGGAAAGAAACTATCGAGGTGTTTTTTGAACACTTCATGGCCCTGTACTTCCCAAACGTATATGCGGGAATTGACTGGTCTGCGGGTTTCAGGTCGCGCGACAAGGAACTGTCAAAAATCAATCGGGACAATAAAACGGGAAGTCGGTTCGTTGACAAACTCGTTGAAGTTCGCCGCCTGGATGGAGATGAGGCCTTGGTTCTTGTTCATATTGAGGTCCAGAGCCAGCGGGACAGCGACTTTGCGCGGAGGATGTGGACGTACTACTACCGCCTTGTTGATCGCTACAAATGTGGCGTGACAAGCCTGGCACTGCTGGCGGACAGTGATCCGGGCTGGCGACCAGACGAGTACCGGCACGAGATTTTCGGATGCAGGTTGTCCTTCCATTACCCGATGACAAAGTTGTTGGATTTTCAAGCGCGCATAGATGAGTTGCAATCCAGTAGCAGTCCATTCGCGCTTCTGACGCTGGCGCTGCTGAAGGTCGATGAGACCGCGGACGATATGGCAGAGCGGGGGCACTGGAAACTTCAGGCCATGCGGGGCCTATATTATTTGGACGCGCCGCAGACGCAGAAGCGGCAGTTACTGAAATTCATTGATTGGGCCGTGAGGTTGCCTGACGAACTGGATCGGCAATTGCATACGATTCTGGCACATTCAGAGGAGGATAGGAAAATGGCATATGTGACAAGTTTTGAGAGGATCGGTCTCGAGCGAGGAATGAAGCAAGGCCTGGAGCAGGGTCGGGAGCAGGGATTGGAGCAGGGACGTTTACAGGAGGCCCATGAGAATATTCTTGTTGCTTTAAATCTCCGGTTTGGTTCAATACCCCAGTCCGTGATTGACGGCGTCACGGCCCAGAAGGATATGTCCGTTTGCAAGGAGCTGTTCCGGGCGTCCGTTCGCTCTAAGTCTGTAGAGGGTTTTGCAAAAACGTTGAAGCAACTTACCCAGGCATAAGCTTCCACAGGCCCTAAAGTAGACGTGATTCCAGAATAAAACAGGGGCCGGGCTCTTTCGAGCCCGGCCCCTGTTTCGTTTTGAAGCCTACCTGGAGGCCTCGGCATGTTCGCGCGCCTGATCCTGGATCAGACGCGAGAGGGCGCGGCTTACATCATGCCGCCCATGCCTCCCATGCCGCCCATGCCGCCCATGTCCGGGGCACCGCCGCCACCAGCTTCGCCTTCCGGCTCTGGTTCGTCGGCAATCACAGCCTCGGTCGTGAGCAGGAGGCCCGATACCGATGCCGCGTTCTCGAGCGCCGAACGCGTCACCTTGGTCGGGTCAATCACGCCGAACTCGTACATGGAGCCATACTCCTCAGAGTAGGCATTGTAACCGAAGTCCATTGGCGATTTGGAATCGCCATTGCCTTCGAGGACCTTCTGGACCACGATGGAGCCTTCCTGACCGGCGTTGGCTGCGATCTGACGGAGCGGCTCTTCGAGCGCGCGACGTACGATGGCAATACCGATGACCTGGTCTTCGTTCTCCGTCTCAATGCCTACGAGGGCATCGACGCAGCGCAGCAGCGCGACGCCACCACCCGGTACAATACCTTCTTCGATGGCAGCACGTGTTGCGTGCAGGGCATCTTCGACGCGGGCCTTCTTCTCCTTCATTTCAGGCTCAGTCGAGGCGCCAATGCGCAGTACGGCCACACCGCCTGCCAGCTTGGCCAGACGCTCCTGCAGCTTCTCGCGGTCGTAGTCGCTCGTCGTGGACTCGATCTGCTGTTTGATCTGGTTGGCACGCGCCTTGATCTGGTCGCCATCACCGGCGCCATCAACGACGGTCGTGTTGTCCTTGTCCATCACAATGCGCTTGGCCTGTCCAAGGTAGTCAAGCGTCGTGTTCTCGAGCTTGTAGCCCTTCTCCTCGGAAACGACCGTTCCGCCCGTGAGGACGGCGATGTCTTCGAGCATGGCCTTGCGGCGATCGCCGAAGCCGGGAGCCTTGACGGCCGCGACCTTGAGCGTACCACGCAACTTGTTAACGACGAGTGTCGCGAGCGCTTCGCCTTCGATGTCCTCGGCAATGATGACCAGCGGACGACCCGACTGGGCCACCTTCTCGAGCACAGGAAGGAGATCCTTCATGGCGCTGATCTTCTTGTCGTGGATCAGGATGTAGGGATCTTCGTGGATCGATTCCATGGTATCGGAATCTGTCACGAAGTAAGGCGAGAGGTAGCCGCGGTCAAACTGCATGCCTTCCACGACGTCAAGCGTCGTTTCCATGCCCTTGGCCTCTTCGACCGTGATGACACCTTCCTTGCCGACGCGTTCGAACGCTTCAGCAATGTCCTTGCCAATAGCCGGGTCGTTGTTTGCCGAAATCGTAGCAACCTGGGCAATACGGCCGCGGTCCGATACGTCTTCGCTCATGTCGCGCAGCTTGGCGACGATGGCGAGGACCGCCTTGTCAATGCCGCGCTTGAGATCCATCGGGTTGGCGCCTGCCGTCACGTTCTTGAGACCAGCGGTCATGATGGCCTGGGCAAGTACGGTAGCGGTCGTAGTGCCGTCGCCGGCCACGTCGCTGGTCTTGGAAGCTACTTCCTTGACCATCTGGGCGCCGACATTCTGGATCTTGTCGGCGAGTTCGATCTCCTTGGCGACTGTTACGCCGTCCTTGGTGACCGTAGGGGCTCCGAATTTCTTTTCAATGATGACGTTGCGGCCCTTGGGACCGAGTGTCACCTTGACGGTGTCGGCGAGCTTGTCGACACCTCGTTTGAGCGCTGTGCGCGCTGCTGAATCAAAAATGATCTGCTTTGCCATAATGCAAATTGGGTATGTGTGCGTAAATCTGTGGTGCGATTGTCAGAGAAAGGCGGGATCAGTCTTCGACGATGCCGAGAATGTCCGATTCGCGCATGATCAGCACGTCATCGTCGCCGAGCGTGATTTCCGTGCCTGAATATTTTCCGTAGAGCACCGTGTCTCCTTCGCTGACGGTCATATCGACCTTGGTGCCGTTCTCGACTTTACCCGGGCCCACGGCGAGGATGGTGCCCCGCTGCGGCTTTTCCTTGGCCGAATCGGGAATGAACAGGCCGCTTGCCGTTTTTTCTTCTGCCGGCACGGGCTTGACCACCACGCGATCGCCCAATGGTTTGATGTTAGCCATAGTTGGAATCCTCCAATTGCTTACTGTATGTGAGAGAGTGAATGACGTTTTAGCACTCTCATACGGTGAGTGCCAACGCAGCTTCAAAAAAAGAGGCGAATAAGGACCTGATCTGGGGCCCATCGCAGTCTCTTTCAACCAGATTCAATCGAATCCAGTTCCATGCGGTTGGTACCTTAAAAGGACTGTAAGGCGCCCCCGGCGTAAAAAAATCATGAACAGACCGAAGACCTTCCTGTTTTGGCTCGTGCCGGCGCTCGTGCTGCTGGCCGCGCTGCCGACGCTTGCGCCGATGTTTCCGCCCGCCGTTCGAGATGTCATCATGCAGATGTTCAGCCCCGTATGCCATCAGCTGCCGGACCGCTCACCGCACACCGCGGGCATCCAGTGGGCCATTTGCCACCGGGATGCTGGTCTCTACTGGGGGCTGCCGCTCGGCGCGCTGCTCTACGGAGCGTTCCGGTCCGTCCCCGGCTGGCTCGGACGTCGCATGCCGCTCGTCTTCGCCGCGGCGCTTCTTCCGATGGGACTGGATTGGGGGATGGATGCGGTAGGGTGGGTAACAAATTCGCCGTTTACCCGCATACTGACCGGGGCCATTTTCGGTGTCACCGCCGGATACCTCCTTGCTTTCGCCATTGGCGACGAAACGCTATCTTCAAAAAAACCCACTAACTCGCGCCATGCCTGATAAAAAACAATCCATTCTGCTCGGCGGTCTGATTACCGGACTGCTCAGCACATCCTATCTCGGTTTCATCAACCTCCTCTGCTGCCTGGGTGTCATTGCGGGCGCCATGGCGGCCGTCTGGCACTATACGTCGACCAACGAGCTGACGATCAAGACCGGGGAAGGCGCGGGCATGGGTGCACTCGCCGGTCTTGTCGGTTATTTCGTCGGGAATATCCTGACGCTCGTTCTCATGTCCATGGGCATTCGCCACGATCTCGCGGTGAACGAGTACATGCTGGATAAATTTGGCGAGAACATGCCTCCCGAGCAGTACGACATGATGCTCGCCCAGATCGAGAAGCCGTTTACGGTCGGCGGCTGGCTGAGCGAAAACATGATGACGCTCGCAATCAGTGCGCTTGTCATCGTGGCCATGGGCGCTATTGGAGGCGCCATCGGTGCCAAGATGTTCAAGAAAGGAGGCGAAGAGCCAGTAGCCGACGACCCGCTGGCCGTGTAGGGCTGGCTGTGCTGTGCTGATCGTGCTGTGCTGGTTGTGCTGTGCTGGTTGTGCTGTGCTGGTCGCGCCGCGTCCTGGTGCCGTATTGCGCCAGCAGTTGAAACCTGATCCTGTCAAAATCGACACAGTCACATACATCGGTAGTCCATAGTGGGCCACATTGGCCAGAGACGCAGGCTCATCCTTCAGACTTTGAAACCTGAGCCTGCGTCTTTGGTGGGGCTGGTCAGAACCGCATATATCACGTTCCTGGATTATAAAGGCTCAGCCTGCGCCGACGAGAGGGCGCCGACGAGAGGGCCCTTTAAAATGGCCGATGGCGGTTCTTGAACCGTGGCGTGCCGAGCACGTCGGCCAGGATGATTGCGTGCCGAATTTCTTTGGGCGTCGTGGGGACGTGCTGACGCGATGAACGCGTCGTGAGCGCCTCTTCCACTTCTATTTTCCCGGATGCGCTCGGCATGGGCAGGTGCATCAGGTTTTCAGGCGACGCCAGCAGAGGGCTGTGGGGGAGCGGATCGTCCAGGGCGGGTTGCGGCTTGTGCGACTCACGGGCACTTCTCTCCGCGCGGCGGGCCTCCTGTTGATCTCGCCACTCGCTCGGCCTGTTGGACTTCTGCTCCCAATGCGGTGCGGGCTCTTCACGGCGCTGCTCCCAATGCGGCTCGGGCAGCTCCGGGCGTTGTTCCCTGGGCGGCGCTGGTGCGGATCGGCGGGGCGCAGGTTCGACGCGGCGCTGCTCCCAATGCGGCGTGGGCTCTTCCCGGCGCTGCTCGGTTTCGCCCGCCAACACCCGGCGAATTTCTTCGAGCGCCGAGCCGAGTTCGGGATCGTGCTGGTCTGCTGGGCGGGCCACGCGTCCGGCCGCCGAGCCCCTCACGCCGTCGGCCGAGCCCCTCTCCCCGGCGTCCGCCATGTCCGCGTCCTGGTGCGGTCCTTGCTGCTTCCGGCGTTTCTCCAGAAAACCGGAAATAATGGGCAGCGCGGCAATCAACAGCCAGAATAGAATGTCTATGTCCATGGCCCAGGAAACGAGGTGAGCGCATCAATGATCCGCCGATTGGCGCGCGGAAAGGCCAGGTACGAGAGCCCACTGGCCTCAACCCACCTGGATGGCAGGTCGGTTGCCGGCATTGGCGAGCCAGAGTCCAACTGGCACAGAAAGGCGTGCAGTGTGATCCTGAAATGCGAATAGGCGTGCTTTACACAAGCGACCCTTTCACCGACAACCACATTCGCACCCGTTTCCTCGCGGAACTCCCGGACAAGCGCCTCTGCAAGGGGTTCTCCTTCCTCGCACTTCCCCCCCGGAAACTCCCACAGTCCGCCGAGCATGGCCGATTCCGGCCGGCGCTGTACGAAAAAGCGGCCCGATGCATCACGCAGCAGGCCCACGGCAATAGTATAGTGCGGGGTGGGCGCCTTCTTTTTCTTGACCGGATAGCGCTCCGCGTCTCCAGCGGCTGCGGCCTGGCACCACGCGCTGACAGGGCACGCGTCGCAGCGGGGCGAGCGGGGCAGGCAGACCGTCGCGCCGAGCTCCATCATGGCTTCGTTGTGGCGTCCGGGGTCTGACGTATCGAGCAGCTCCTGCGCCAGGCGATCCACGAGCCTTCGCGCCGGGGCCCGCGCGGCGTCCGCATCGACCCGAAAAAGCCGCGTAATGACACGCGTTACGTTGCCGTCGACCACCGCCTCCGCCTCGCCGTGCGCCAGGCTGCTGATGGCGGCGGCCGTATAGGGGCCAATGCCGGGAAGGCGCTCCCAATCCTCGCGCGTGCAAGGGAGTTCGCCGCCTCGATCTCGCACGACCTGGCGGGCGGCCGCATGGAAATTTCGCGCCCGGGCGTAGTACCCGAGTCCCTCCCAGAGGCGAAGCACGTCGTCGAGCTCGGCGCTCGCCAGGTCCTCGACCGCCGGGTAGGCGCTTGCGAACGCTTCAAAGTAGGGCAGGCCCTGCTCGACGCGTGTTTGCTGGAGGAGCACTTCGGACATCCAGATGAGCCACGGATCGGAAGTTTCGCGCCAGGGCAGAGGGCGCTTCACGCGTTCAAACCACTCGGCGAGAGCGCGCCGAAAGGCGCCGTGCGGCTCGGCCATCCCGCCCTCGTCGGTAGGATGCCCGCCCTCGTTCGTAGGATGCCCGCCGTTGTCGGCAGAATGCCTGCCGATCTCGCCGTCTGCAATCCGGTGCGGCTCCTCATCGGGCATACGGGAGTTCTTCACGGGCGGGTCTTCCGGGGTCAAAACGGCCTGCAGTGGGTATACTGGTTCCATGTCATCGATCCGACCACGAATACACCGAGCAGCCCGACTCGTTTCCGGGGCGGTACTGATGGCGGGCCTCTGGCTGACGCCTTCCGTGCC
The DNA here is from genome assembly GCA_029262835.1 of Bacteroidota bacterium. Lineage (GTDB taxonomy): Bacteria > Bacteroidota > Rhodothermia > Rhodothermales > UBA10348 > 1-14-0-65-60-17. The sequence goes on along the minus strand of JAJCYQ010000050.1, from coordinate 15,368 downwards.
TTCAGCGGCGGTGGCCGCCGCCGCGCCAAACGGTGCAGCGCCACATGTCGTCACGCCACAGGATGCCGCACCGCAGGTCGCCGAGCCACCGAAGGCCGCCGGATGGACTGTTGTTGTTGGCGGGGCCGCCGAGCCCTGGCCAGGCTCCGTCGTCACGCCTGACCGGCCGGGAATGCTGTGGCGCCGGGAACTGACGCGCCACATGCAGGAGCGGGGCTATTTCTTTGCCCGAATTGACTCGCTCGATCGCGCATTGCGGACCGTATGGATGCACCCGGGAGATGCCGCACGCATCGGCAGGCTGTCGTGGAGCGGCATGGAGGGGCTTGGCGGAGAGGGGCTTGGTGAAGACGGGATTGGCGGAGAGGCGCTTGGCGGAGATGCGTTCGGCGGAGCGCTCGCCCCGGACGTCCAGCCGGCCGATACGCTCACGCAGGCCCTGCTCGACCACCTCGTTGCCGCATCGCTGCGCGTACTGACCGAGCGCGGCTTTCTCAACGCGCGCGTCGGCATCGCATCTATCCAGCCGGGACCAGGCGGTTTCGACGTCCATATCGAGGCCGAGCCGGGCCGCGCGACGACCATTGATGGCATCCAGTTCCAGGGCGATACGCGTAGCAATGAGCGCTTTATTCGCCAGATGACGGGGATTGAAGCGGGCACGCCGGCGGCCGGGATGGATCTGGATGCGCTGCGGCGGCGGGCGCAGCAGACGCCGGGGGTGGGGCGCGCCGGGCGACCGTTTTTCGAAGTCACGTCCGATTCCACGGCGCGCATCGTAGTGCCTGTCGAGCCGCTTCCGCCGGGGCAGTTTGATCTGGTCGTGGGCGTGCTGCCCGCAACCGACAACCGAAGTTCGACCCTCGTTGGGGGCGGCCACATCAGCCTGCTGAACGCCTTCGGAGCGGGTCGCACGATGGATATGCAGCTCGATCGCCGGCCGGGGCAGGTCAGCGCGGCCCGCGTCCTCGTGAGCGATCCTGCCGTCGTCAACCTTCCTATCACCGCGCGCGTCGGTTTCGACGGCCTGCAGCAGGATTCCACGTTTTCGAACCGGACCTGGAGCGCTGGCCTCGGCTACCGGTTCGATGAGCAGGTGTCACTCGGCGTCCGCCTGGCGCGCGAGGTCACGCGGCCCGGGCAGGGCGGTCTGGCCGAGGGCATCGCACGTAGCGATGCCACGCTCTGGGGCGTCGAAATCACCTTCCGGCGCATCGACAACGAATTGCAGCCGCACCGGGGCGTGACCTTCACGTCGCTCATTGAGCGCGGCGATCGGCGGGCGGCAACGGTCAGCCGCATGGAACGCCTGACCGGCCGCGTCCGCGGGTTCGTGCCGGTTGCCGAGCGGAGTACGCTCGTCGTAGGGGGAGATGCGGCGCTTGTGCGAGGCGAGAACCTGGACGCAAGCCAACTTGTCCGCTTTGGAGGTGCACAGTCGCTGCGTGGGTATGACGAGGATCGATTCCTGGTCGATACGGCGCTCCGCTCTGTTACCGAGTGGCGCTTTGCGTTTGAGACCGTATCGTACGCCTTCGCGTTTGTCGACGTCGGATACGTGGCGCGCGAAGAGACCGGGCTCGCCGAGGTCTTTCCTGGCGCCGGCCTCGGCATGGTCGTGGAAACCGGAGCGGGCCTCATGAATCTGAGCTATGCCATCAACAAGGAAGATGCCCTCACCAATGGACGCATCCACGTCGGACTGTCGTTCGCCCTCTGACCATCGAACCCGCGGCCATCGAACCTGTGACCACGGAACCCGTCTTCAACAATTATGAGCGATAAACCGGCCAAACATACGTTCTACTGCCCGCCCAATTCGTTCGTGGCCGGAATGGAAACAGGGGAGCCCGAGCGGGTCGTTTTCCCGCGAGAGGAGGCGCACCATGCGTTGCACGTGCTCCGCGTCGGCGTGGGCGACGAAGTGCTCATCACCGACGGCGAAGGTGGGCTTTTTCGCGTGGAAATGGAGGTCATGGCCAAAAAGCAGGCAGTGGGTCGTGTGCTTGAGCGGCTCTCGCCCGGTACCGATCCGAAGGTGCAACTGCGTGTGGCCCTTGGCCTGATCAAACAGGCGGCACGCTACGAAACCTTTCTCGAAAAGGCAGTGGAGCTCGGCGTATCGGGCATTGTGCCTCTGGAGTCGGCGCGCACCGAGCGCTCCCGGCTGCGCATGGATCGGTGCCAGAATATCCTCGTCGCCGCGCTCAAGCAGTCAGGTCGCAGTTGGCTGCCAGCGCTCGAAGCGGCTGAATCCTTCGCATCCATCATAAAAGACCTGGAGCCGGGCGAAGTGGGGCTTGTTGCGCACGAGGCAGGCTCCGTAGCCAATCACCTGCGCGCGGAGTGTGAGATGCTCCGGGAGGCGGTTGGGAATGCGGCGGACGGGAATGCGGCGGACGGAACCACAGTGGATCCGCTTCGAATTACGCTTCTTGTTGGGCCTGAGGGTGGATTCACCGACCAGGAAGTAGAACAGGCGCGAGTGGCCGGGTGGAGGCCCATCTGGCTCGGACCGCGCAGGCTGCGCGCCGAAACGGCGGCAATGGCCGCTGCAGGTTTCATCATTATGTCACTTGAGTAAGGCGCTGTCTTGGTCGTATCTTGACCGACTGTAAGAATTGTACCCGATTCCCACTATCTCGACCACTACTTCGCGAGCCATACAGGTAGAGCATGTTTACTCTCATAATCGTTCTGATTTCCGTGATAGCCGTGTTGATGACACTGGCCGTACTTCTGCAGGCCGGTACTGGTGGTGGACTGGCGGGTATTGCATCGGGCGGTGCTACGACCCAGATCCTGGGATCGCGCCAGGCGCCCGACTTCCTGGAAAAGGCCACGTGGGTACTTTCTACGGCCTTCATCGTGCTGTGCATCCTGTCGAACTTCGTTATCGACCGCACGGGCAACCAGGGCTCGGTCATCCAGGAACAGGGCGTGCAGACCCAGCAGCAGGCACCCATCCTCCCGCCAGCTGGCGAGCAGCTCGACGGCGGCGCTGAAGGCGCAGCGGGAGCCGGAACGGGTCAGGAAGGCGGCGGCACAGACAGCGGCTCGGGCGACAACTGATCGCTGTGATATATCATAGATATATCTATAGTATATCACGATCACGCGAACGCTTTCGTCTACTCAGCCGGTTCTTTTGCCAGGCACTTCCGGTCTTTGCCTGAGAGCCGCTCGATGTTGGCCTCAAAGCCGCTTGATATCAGCTCGCAATCGGCTGCCACATCTTTCGCAGGCGTATGTGCGTGGTCTCTGGGGCATAAGGTCGAAATGTCGCGATGCATTTCGGCAAGTGCAGAAATAACAAATCCTTATAATAATGGCGCCGTTGACCGAGCTGGCGCGAGCTCTGCGGAGCTGTCGTGATTGGCCGCGAGGTGGCGCGAGCAGCCGTGAGCTGTCGCGATTCACGCTCGCGACATCCTGGAGCCGCTCGCGCCACGTCAGACATGCTCGCGACATCCTGGAAAAATGGTAATTGTAATAAAGTGTTAATAAATAGTCGTTAACGCAGATTAATCGCGACATTTCGCCCTTATGACCCGGCGACGGTATATGAGGGCGACGGTCAGTACGTCGCGCTGGCCCGTCGCGCGCCCGCCTGCCCCCGCCGCGCTAGGGCCCGCGCCACGACGCCCCATCGGCCGACTCACTGCCCCGGCAAAATCTTCGCGCCAACAAAGCACAAAAAAAGGGCGCCCTTTCGGACGCCCTTTTGCGGCATTGCCAGCCTGTAAGCCGAATTCTGTCTGCCTGCCGGCGGCCGCGGTGCGCGGCAGGGAGATCATCATTTATCTGGGACTGGTGTCGCCACCAGCCTCGAGCAGTCTACCCGCATCGCACTTCGACGGGCCGCCATATCCTTTGCAGGAGCGATGCTGCTTGACCTTGCACCCCATGGGGTTTGCCTGGCCGCTCCGGTTACCCGCAGCGCCGGTGGGCTCTTACCCCACCATTTCACCCATTGCCTGAGCTTCGAGGACCCGGAGGCCCCTGAAACCATCGGCTGGTTTGCTTTCTGTTGCACGTGCCGTCACTGCCGCGAAGCAGTGCCTTCCTGTTAGGAAGCACGGTGCCCTATGGTGTTCGGACTTTCCTCACCGGAGCCGCCGCGAACGGCCAATGGCCGCGCGAGGCGCTCCGGCGCGATGATCCGGCTGGCAAATTCTGGGCCCGCCCAACGACGCCGCCCGACAGCGCCTTACTTTACTTCCGTGGAGACCTCATCGAACAGGTCCCCATCTACAATAATGCGTCCGGTGTGCTCGCACACAATGATCCGGTTCTTTTTGCGGATTTCAAGCTGGCGCTGGGGAGGAACGGCAAAGCCGGCTGCCGCTCCGCGCTCGAGCGGCACGACGGCGCGGCCGTCACGCAGGCGCCCGCGGAGGCGGTTGTACGCCCGGACATACCGCTCATCGACACTCTTCTCGGCGTCCTTGCGCAGCTTCTCGTAGGCAGATTGCTCGCTCTTTGTGTCCTTGAGGACTTCCGACAGCTCAGCCTGCTTCGAGTCAAGGACTTCCTGGATTTCCGCCAGACGGGTCTTGGCTTCCTCGACGGCGAGTTCCTGGACGGGGCCTGCCGCCTCAAGTTCGACCATGCGGGCCTGTGCATCTACAATACGCTGGCGCTGGGCCTCGATTTCTTTCGTCAGAGCGTCGTATTCGCGGTTGTTGCGGACCTGGAGCTGCTGCTCCTCGTATTTCTTGATCAGCCCTTCAGCCTCCGTGACGTCATTTTCGGCCTGTTTGGCCGCCACATCATTCTCCTTCTTCTCGTCTTCGAGCTTCTGGATCCGCGTTTCAAGACCCTCCTTTTCGTCCTCCATGTCCCGGATTTCGTCGGGCAGGTCACCACGCAGTTTCTTGATGCGGTCAATTTTGCTGTCCACGGCTTGCAGGCGGACAAGGGCCTGCAACTGATCGGCAATGGTTGTTTCGGTCGCGGTAGGTGCCATAGTCGTTAATTTCTCGTTCTTCGGTAGACTGCAGGGTAACTGCGCGGCGCCCATTAAGTTCGTTGCAGATATCGTGAACCGATCCAGTTTTTAACGGGAGATGTCCGCGTCGTAGTTACATGCCACGTCACGTCCGGAAAGGCATCGGTGAGGCGCTCGACGAGGAGATCCTCTGTGCAGCGTTCAGACTCGTAATGGCCAGGATCGATCATGGCCATCGGGAGCGATCCATCCCCCCGCAAGAGGTCAAACCATGTGTGATACGTCACATCGGACGTCACGTAGGCCTCGGCGCCGGCTGCGCGCGCGGCCGGCAGGAATGAGGATCCGGAGCCACCGCAGACGGCGACGCGCTGAATGGACATATCGTCGCTCCCGGCGTAGCGCACGGCTTCCGTGCCAAGCGCCGTGCAGACGCGGTCCAGAAACGCCTCGAGCGGCTCTGGTGCTGCGAGTTCGCCTACGGCGCCGAGCCCGGCGGTGCGGCTTTCCCGGTCGAGCACATAGATGTCGTGCGCCACTTCTTCGTATGGATGCGCGGCCTTCATGGCGCGAACGACGTCCGGAACAAGCCACGAAGGCACTTCCATTTCGAGCCGGACCTCCGCGACCTGTTCCAGGTGGTCGCCAGACGATCCCACAGCGGGGTTCGTCCCAGCGCCCGCCCGGAAAAACCCACTGCCCGGGGCCTGGAAGGCGCAGGCTTCGTACGCGCCGATGCGCCCGGCGCCGGCATCGGCCATGGCGCTGTGGACACGACGAGCATCTTCTTCAGGCACAAAGACCACTACTTTGCGCAGCGCGCCGTCCATACCCGTCAGGAAGGTGACATTCTTGAGGCCGAGCCGCCCGGCGAGCTCGAAGTTTACGCCGCCACGGGCCGCATCCAGATTCGTGTGCGCGCTGACGAGCGCAATGCGTGATTCTGCCAGGCGGAGCGCCAGTTCCGGGACCAGGGGCCCGCCTGTCAGCTGCTTCACGCCCTTGAAGAGCAGGGGATGATGCGTCACGATGAGCTCGGCGCCCATTTCTTCCGCCTCCTCGAGCACATCGGGCGTCATGTCGAGCGCCACGACGGCCCGCGTTACGTCGGCGCCGCGGCGACCCACCTGCAGCCCCACGTTGTCGTAGGACTGGGCCGTGGCCGCTGGTGCCCATGCTTCGAGAACGCCGAGGATGTCCGATACGGTAGCTGACATGGTGCAGGTGGAGTTTGATTATTCAACCGCGCCCGAGCGCGTCACGCGCGGCCGGACTGGGCGATGCCTTCTGTTTCATCGACCCGGAGGAGCAGAACGCCGCCAATCACGAACATGGCCAGCACGACCGCGACGCCGAACCGCATACTGTCAAAAATAAGGGTCATTTTGGCGAGCAGGAACGGGCCGATGAAGGCCGTAAACTTACCAGAAAACGCGAAAAAGCCAAAAAATTCATTCTCGTGATTCTCGGGGGTAAACCGCGCCAGAAGGGATCGGCTGGCGCTCTGGTTGGGGCCCGCAAGTAGTCCAATTCCGACGCCCGCCACCCAGAACCAGAACACGCTGCGGCTCACGACGGCAATGAGCGTGGCAATGGACAGCCCGACAATGGAGATCAGAATGGTGCGCTTGCCGCCGAGCACGTCATCCAGAAAGCCGAGTGCGAAGGCGCCCGTGCCAGCCGCTACGTTCAGCACAATGCCGAAGATCATGATTTCCTGGAACGAAAAGTCGAAAACCACAGCGGCGTAGACCCCGCCCGCGCCGAAGACCGTGATCAGGCCATCGTTGTAGATGAGGCGGGCCAACAGCAGGCGGAACACCTGCCGGTAGCGCAGTATGTCGCCGAACACGCGGCGGACATCGATCCAGGAGGAGCGCATGATGGTGCGCATGCGCGGCGCATCGGTAACCTCCTTGTTGCGGACGAAGAGGAACAGGGGGATGCTGAAGAGGGCATACCAGGCGGCGACCAGCAGATTGGTGGCGCGGATATTTTCGCCCTGGTCCGCATCCAGCCCGAAAAGCGGTGGGTCGGGATTGACGAAGAGGACGAGTCCGACGACCATGCACAGCAGGCCGCCGACGTAGCCGAGCGCCCAGCCGTAGCCGGACACGCGGCCAATGCGCGAAAGCCGTGCCACGTCGGGCAGGAAGGCATTGTAGAATACGCCAGCCATTTCGAAGGCGACGTTCGCCGCAATAAAGATCACGAGGGCGGCCATGACATCGCCCGGTCCCGGAAAATAGAGGGCCGTCGAGAGCAGGATACAGGCGACCGTACTGGTGAACAGGAACCGCTTGCGGTGGCCGCCCTGGTCGGCGAGTGCGCCCAGAAACGGGGACACGAGAGCGACGATCAGACCTGAAATCGTGATGCCCGTGAACCAGAGGTCCGCGCCCGTAGTCTCATCCGGCGCAATGCCTTTCGTGAAATACGTGGCATAGATGAACGTCACCACGAGGGTCGTGAAGGCCGAGTTGGCGAAATCGTAGAGGGCCCACGCCGGTGTGGCGAATCGGGACGTCTGGGCGTGAGGCATGGCAGGCCGGTGGCGGGTGAGGCCGAAATGTAGCAGGTGCAGCCGAGCCGGTCAACTCGCCAGCCGGCGAACGGCGTCTGCGCACCGGTCCAGCTCTTCTTCCGTGTTGTAGACATGGACGGATGCGCGCACCATGAGCGGTAAATTCCGGGCTTCGGCATCGAGCCGCGACCATTCGGGGCCGGACGTGTGCACGTTGATGCGCTCCGCGGCAAGCGCCTGCTGTATGGCGTCGGCGCTGACTGAGCGGTGCGAGAACGTCACAATGCCGCCTTTCTGACGCCCGATGTCGTGCACTGTAATGCCAGGGAGCGCGCCGAGCCGCTCGCGAAGCCCCTCGCCGAGCTGTGCAATCCGCTCTTCGACGCGCTTCATGCCGAGGTCAAGCGCATACCTTGCGGCCACGCCGAGCCCTATTTTTCCGGCCACATACCCCTCCCAGGACTCGAATCGCCGCGCCGAGCCCTGCAGCTCGAACGAGTCGGTGGCCGTCCAGGTCGCGGCGCGCAGATCAATCGTTGGGGGCGTGATCAGGTCCATCCGCTCGCGCCGCACGACGAGAAATCCGGTCCCGCGGGGTCCACGCAGATACTTGCGCCCCGTGCCGGAGAGGAAATCGCAGCCAATGGCATCCATATCCAGATCCACCTGCCCGGCCGACTGGCAGGCATCGAGCAGATAGGGAATGCCGTACCGGCGCGCCACACGCCCCACATCGGCGGCCGGATTCACGAGACCGGAGTTCGTTGGAATGTGCGTGAGGCAAATCAGGCGGGTTTTCTGGTCGATGCAGCGCTCGAGGGCGTCCGTGTCGACCTGCCCGGCCGCATCGGAGGGCGCGACCACAATCTCGATACCGAGCTGCTGGCGGAGTTGCAACATGGCCAAGTAGTTCGATGCGTAGGATGCATGCGTTGTGATGACCTTGTCGCCCTCGTTGAAGGGCATGCCGTAGAACACGGTGCCCCACGCCTTGGTCGCATTCTCAACGAGCGCGACTTCGTCCGGCGCCGCGCCGACGAGGTCTGCCAGCGCCTGGTAGGTAGCTTGCACGTCCTTTTCGGCGCGGGCCGCGGCCTCGTAGCCCCCGAAAAGCGCCTCACGCTCCAGATGCTCCGTTACGGCTCGGAGGACGGGGCGGGGCATGAGCCCCGCCCCGGCGTTATTCAGGTGCACGATGTGGGCGCAGCCGGGCGTGTCGGCGCGAAGTTGTTCTATGTTCATGGACTCGATGTTCGGGGGCGTGTGCCACATGTACACGCGGGGCCGTATTTTGTGTCATCTCGTTCGGCGAGCATGGCCCTCGTAGCTCAGGGGATAGAGCACCGGTTTCCTAAACCGGGTGTCGGAAGTTCGAATCTTCCCGAGGGCGCCCCATTGCATGGCCCAGGCGCATGACGCGCCCTGAGGTGACGCGCCTGATCTCCGGGATTTTTCTGAGGTGCACTGTAACAATGGATAGAAGTTCGAGGTATAGCCCTATACCTTGAACTTCTATCCATTCTCATGTCCATCTCGAAAGAACTCATCGGGGCGAGCGCGCGCCCCCTGCTCCTGAGCATCCTCTCGCGCGGTCCATCGTACGGATATGCCATCCTGCAGCAGGTTCATGACCTCTCAGGTGGTCGCATCCAGTGGAAAGACGGAACGCTTTATCCGGTGCTTCACCGCCTGGAAGACGAGGGGCTGATAGCGTCCACATGGCAGGTGCCTGCGTCCGGGCGGCGTCGCAAGTACTACGCGCTGACCGCGAAGGGGACGCGGGCGCTGGCGAGCGAGCGCAGGCAGTGGCTGCAGGTGGATTCGGTGCTCGCCATGCTGTGGGGACTTGAGCCGAGGTTGGCATCATGAACGCGTTCAAGCGGGACGTGGCCCTTGCCACGTGGAGACAGTTCATGCGGCGTAATTCAGCGCTTACCGAGGATCGCCTTGAGGAACTGGAAGTGCACCTGCTCGATCACATGGATCAGCTGCAGGCGGATGGCTATGGGCCGGACGAAGCCTTCCGCCTCGCCTCCAGGCGGCTTGGCGGCTACGATGAGATCGAGCGGGAGTATGGTAAAACAAAGTGGGGGCGCACGGGGCGGCGTGACATGCTGGGCCGGAAACTGCTGGCCATGCGGGACATGCTCGCTACATTCCTTCGCAGCGCTGTTGGCAGCATGAGGCGTCACCCCGGCTTCACGGCCATCAATATCATCGGATTCGCGGTCAGCCTGGCCGCCGTTCTGCTGATTTCGCTCTACGTGCACGATGAACTCCAGTTCGACGCGCAGCACACGGAAGGGGAGCGGATTTTTCGGATGGGCGGTGCTACGACCGGCTGGCCGTACGGCCAACTCGTGAAGGACAGCCACCCGGAAGTCGAGGCGGTCACCTACCTCAGGACGTATCCGCAGCTCTCGATACGGCACGAGGGCGTATATACCTTTCCTGACCAGCTCTACGCCGACGCCGAATTTCTGCGCATGTTCGACTTTCCGCTTGTGGAGGGGGATCGCGAAACGGCGCTCCGTGCTCCGGGGTCCGTGGTCGTCACGCAGGAGCTGGCCGCGGAGCTGTTTGGCACGACCGATGTGCTGGGCCGACGCCTGGTCATGAACGATTCGCTCGACATGGCCATCACGGGTATCATGCCGCGCCCACGTCGCTCCCATATCTCGTTCGATATGCTCATCTCCTTCGAGACCCTTCGCGCCCAGAACCCGGAGTGGTTTGATGGCCAGATGACGTCGGGCTGGCTGAACCTGAACGTAACGAATTACGTGCGGCTTGCCGAGCACGCCTCTGCGGCGCAGCTCGAGGAGCAGATTGCCGGCCTTCCGATGGAGCATGCTGGTGACTTTCTGCGGAGTTGGGGGGCGGAGTATGCATTGACCCTCACGCCCATGACGGACATATATCTGGATGCGGCGGCTGGCAACGCACTCGGACCGAGTGGCTCGCGGGCGCTGGTCCGCATGCTGGCCCTTGTGGCCGCGTTTCTGCTGCTCCTGGCGCTCGTAAATTTTGTAAATCTGGCAACGGCGCGGTCTACGGAGCGGGCGCGTGAGGTCGGCATACGAAAAGTGGCCGGCTCGTCGCGCGGTCTGCTCGTGGCACAATTCATGTTCGAAGCGATCCTCATGACGCTGCTTGCTACCATCCTGGCGCTCATTGTAGCCGCCGTGGCGCTCCCGCTCCTGAATACCCTGTCAGGCAAAACGCTTCCGTGGACGGACCTGCTCGCGCCCGGGTGGCTGGCTGCGCTGGCTGTCGGCGCGGTGGTGGCTGGAATGATGAGCGGACTGTATCCATCGGTGGTGCTCTCGCGGTTTGCCCCGGTCCACGTGCTCAAGGGTCGGCGCGGCCTGCCGCGTGCCGGCGGCGCCGTGCGCCGAGGCCTGGTTGTGCTTCAGTTCACGATTTCCTCGGTTATGGTGCTCGGTACGCTCCTCGTCCACAGCCAGATCAACTTCATGCTGTCGGCTTCGCCAGGCTTTGATGCGGACGAGGTCATGGTGGTCGATACGCGCTAGGTGCCTGCAGTCGAACGGGGACAGTCCGTGGAAACGCTGCGCGATATGCTGTTGACACACCCGGCCGTCGAGTCGGTCTCAGCGGCCGTCGCCGTACCCGGCATGAACGGCTGGCGCGGGCAGCTTTCGTTTCCCGAGGGATGGGGAGAGGATGAATCGGTATCGCTGGAATACATTGGAGTGGATGCGTTCTACCTGCGTACGATGGGCCTTGAACTCGTAGCCGGGCGGGATTTTGATCCGGAGCGTACGACCGATGCCGAGCGAGCGGTCATCATCAACGAAGCGGCCGTCCGCGAGGTCGGCTGGGCATCGGCGGCAGATGCCATCGGCAAACAGTTCACGTCCCCGGGCTCGGGCAAGCCGGACGGCGTCGTGATTGGCGTGGTTCGGGACTACAATCACCACGGCCTGCAGGAGGAAATAGGGTCCATCATGTACGGGCTGACGCCTGTGGGCGGCCTCGTGGCGGTTCGTTTTGCCCGTGGACAATCTGCCTCCGTGCAGGAGCACGTCCACTCCGTGGTCGAAGCGTTTCACCCAACGTACACGACACGCTCCTGGATGCTCGGTGAAGGGTTCGCTCGGCAGTACGAGCAGGAAGTGCGGCTCGGGCAGGTGACCGGCGTGTTCTCGATCCTGGCGGTAGTCATTGCGCTACTTGGCCTTTTTGGCCTGGCTGCCTACGAAGCGGTGCAGCGCACACGGGAAATCGGAATCCGCAAGGTGCTCGGAGCATCGAGCAGTCGAATCATGCGCCTGCTTGTAGCGCGCACCATGGCGCTTGTTCTGGCCGGATACGCGGTCGCTGTTCCCATCGTGCTTGTAGCCATAGGCCGCTGGCAGGCCTCGTTTGCATACGCCGCTCCCGTGTTTGTACCCTACGTGGTCGGCGGAGGTCTTGGGCTGGGAGTGCTGTGTCTCGTGGCCGTAGGATATCAGGCCTTCCGCGCCGGGCGCCGGCGCCCGGTGCACGCGCTGCGGATGGAGTAGGGGCTCGGTAACACTCCCTTTACCGAGAGTTATCGGTGGCATAACCCGGACGGAGGGTAGGTTGGCATAGTTTCGTGGCTCACCAAAATGACTTGCCATGAACCGTTTCTTACTGTCCGCCCTTACCGCCTGCGCGGCGCTTGTATTTATTGCCTTGCCGTCGGCCGCACCCAGCCATACGGCCGCTGCCCAGGACGCTACCCAGGATATCTCCCTGGAATTCGTGGGTCGCTTCGAAACCAGCGTCTTTGATGAAGGCGCCGCCGAGATTGTGGCCTACCATGCCGCCTCCCAGCAGGTCGTTTTCACAAACGCTGACGCCAATTCGCTGACGTTTGTTGACATAAGTACGCCCTCAGCACCCGCGCTCGTGCGCGAAGTGCCGCTCGGTGCATTTGGTGGTGGCGTGAACAGCGTCGCCATCCATGGAGACATGGTGGCCGCTGCGGTCGAAGCCGCCGACGCGACAGAGCCCGGCCAGATCGTCCTCTTCGACATGAACGGCGCGTTCCAGACATCATGGACAGCGGGTGCACTGCCCGACATGGTCGCGTTCTCGCACGACGGGCGGTTCCTGGTTTCGGCCAACGAAGGCGAACCCTCGGACGACTACCTGACCGATCCCGAAGGCTCGGTGACCATTGTCGACATGACGAGCGAAACGGTCACGACGGTTGGCTTCGGCGCTTTCAACGTGGGCGGACCGCGACACAGCGAACTCCCGGCCGACGTCCGGATATTCGGCCCGGGCGCGACCGTGGCACAGGATCTTGAGCCGGAGTACGTGACCATCGGCGCTGACGCTCGCACGGCCTGGGTCAGCCTGCAGGAAAACAACGCCCTGGCTGTTATTGACCTGGCAGCCGGAGAGGTGTTGGCCATCCGCGCGCTGGGATTCAAGGACTGGTCGGCGCTTGGGCTCGAACTGGATGCATCGAACCGCGATGGTGGCATCAACTTCAACAGCTGGCCGGTGCTCGGCATGTACCAGCCCGATGCCATCGCCTCGTACTCGGCGCTCGGCCGCACGTTCATTGTGACGGCCAATGAGGGTGACGCCCGTGACTATGATGGATTCAGCGAGGAAGACCGCGTCAAAGACCTGACGCTCGACAGCGCGCGTTTCCCCGATGCGGCCACGCTGCAGCAGGACGAGAACCTGGGCCGGCTCAATACGACCACGGTGAACGGCGATGACGACGGCGACGGCGATCATGACCGGATTTTCGCCTACGGAGCCCGCTCGTTCTCGATCTGGGACGGCGCGACGGGGCAACTGGTATTCGATTCCGGCGATGAACTGGAGCGCACGGTTGCGGCCGCGCTGCCTGACTATTTCAACGCCAATAACGATGAGAACGACTCCTTCGATTCACGCTCTGACGACAAGGGGCCAGAACCCGAAGCCGTAGAAATTGGCCGTGTAGGCGGTCGCACGTATGCGTTCATCGGCCTCGAGCGCGTGGGGGGCGTCATGGTGTATGACGTCACCAACCCGTATCTCCCCAAAATCGTGACCTACGAGACGAGCCGCAATTTCGGCGTCCTGTTCGATGAGGACAACGCCAGTGCGGCCACGCTGTCCCAGGTTGGCGATTCCGGCCCGGAAGACATCGTTTTTGTGCCAGCGGGCGACTCTCCGACGGCGTACGACATGATCGTGGTCTCGAACGAGGTCACCGGTTCGGTGGCGCTCTTCAACGTGAAGACGGCGGCTCCGGAGCCGTTCGTGCTGACGGTGCTGCACAACAACGATGGCGAATCGCAGCTGCTGGGCCTCGGTGGCGAGCAGCAGGGATTCGGTGGCGCCGCGGCGTTCGTAGCGAAGGTGCGTGAACTGCGCGGGCGCGCGGCGAGCCTCACGGGTGGCCTCCGGGGAGGCGTCGTGACGGTGTCATCGGGCGACAATTACCTGGCCGGACCTGAGTTCAATGCCAGTCTCCAGGACGGCGTGTTCTACGATGCACTGGTGCTCGATGCGGTGGGATACGACGCAGCCGCCATTGGAAACCACGAGTTTGATTTTGGGCCCGACATCCTGGCCGACATCGTGGAGGCGGCCGCGAACACGCCGTTCGTATCGGCGAACCTGGACGTTTCGGGAGAGGTGCGGCTCGCTGCGCTCGCCGCATCCGGCCGGATTGCTCCCAGCCGCGTGGTTGAAAAAGGAGGTGAGCGGATTGGCATTATTGGAGCCATTACGCCCAACCTGCCGTTCATTTCGAGCCCCCGTGATGCTGTTGTCAATGCCGATGTGCGCGCTGTCGTGCAGGCCGAGGTGGACCGTCTCGAGAGCGAGGGTGTGAACAAGATCATCCTGATCAGTCACCTGCAGGGAGTAGCGGAAGATGAGGCGCTCATTGCGTCGCTTCGCGGCGTGGACATCGTCGTGGCCGGTGGCGGCAGCGAAATGCAGGCGAACAGCTCTGACCTGCTCATCCCGTTCGATCGCCCTGAGCGTCCTTACCCGATTCTTGTTGACGATGCCGACGGGCGCGGGGTGCCCATCGTGACGACACCGGGCAATTACTCGTATGTCGGTGCGCTGCAGGTGGTATTCGATGGCGAAGGGCGCATCTCGGAGATCAATGAGTCGTTCAGTGGGCCGAAGCGGGTGCGCGCGAAGCAGAGTGTACTGGATGGTACGGCGGGTGCCGTCGTTCCCGATCCGTTTGTACTCACGAGCGTGGCTGGCCCGGTCGAGCAGGCGCTCAGGACGCTGGATCAGGCCATCGTAGCAACGAGTGACGTACCGCTCAGCGGCGTCCGCTCCGAGGTGCGTTCGCGGGAAACGAATCTGGGTAACCTGATTGCCGATGCGCTGCTTTGGCAGAGCCGCGAACGCGCCGCCGCATTCGGCGTACCCGCGCCCGATGTGGCCTTCCAGAACGGCGGCGGTATCCGCAATGACAATGTGCTGCCGGCTGGCCCGATCAGCACGCTCACGACGTTCGATATCCTGCCCTTCGGTAATTTTCTCTCGGTTGTGCCCAACGTTCCAGCCACGCAGTTCAAAGAGCTGCTCGAGAACGCCGTTTCGCGCGTCGGCGGAGGTGGTGGCACCGGGCGCTTCGCCCAGGTCGCCGGGCTGCGCTTTACGTACAACCCGGCGGGTGTTCCGATTGAGCTTGGCCCGGACGGCGAAGTGGTCGTGCCGGGCACGCGCGTGCAGTCGGCCGTGCTCGACGATGGAACCGTGATCATTGAAAACGGAGCCGTGGTAGCTGGCGCCCCGAGCGTAACGATCGCCATTGCCGACTTCCTGGCGCGAGGGGGCGATCAGTATCCGTTCCGCGGCGCGCCCTTCACGCGGCTTGGACTGAGCGATCAGCAGACGCTTGCTGCGTTCCTCGAGGACGGGCTC
>JAJCYQ010000049.1 GCA_029262835.1 Bacteroidota bacterium | reverse complement strand
GCATGACGCACGACAAGAACGGCGGCGAGTGTAATTGAAGCGATTGTCCGTCCCATCCTTACATGATGCGGGGCGGCGGACTGAATGTCCGCCGCCCCTGCATTCTCAGTCTTACACGCACCAGTGTCTTTTAAAAAGGTGCATGCGGTGAAGAATGTCGCGACTACTCCTCGACATCCTCCTCCGCTTCCACATCCGCCGATTCAGCACCTACGACGCCGAACTCCGTGATGAGCTGGCACACCCACTCTGCGGCCCCTTCATCCGTATTTCCCAGTGAAAAGATGCCCGTCTCCTGGAGGTACGAGGTTCCTGCAATGCTGCTCCATCCACCAGATGTCCTATCGAATACGTAGGCGTCATAGACCTTTGCGAAGCCAAGGACATTTGAAAAGTTAACAGAGATAAATCGACTACCGACGGGAACGGATCGCTCGTTTGTATAAGGCGTCCGTTCGCCGGAAAGATTGAAAATAAGCTTTTCACCCAGTGCTGGCAGATCATCTACCGTGAAGGAACAGGATCCGCCCCCATTGGTGGGGTCATTCGGGAAGGCGTCCGCGTTGTCGCCCACGCCATCACCATCTGAATCGGCGGTCTCTGACGGGTCGTTCGGGAACGCGTCCGCGTTGTCGCCCACGCCGTCACCATCTGAATCGGCAATCTCCGTCGGGTCGTTCGGAAATGCATCTGAGGCGTCTGGCGTACCATCCGAGTCGGCATCCGGCTCACAAGTGGCTGTGTATCCTGCGCCGGGTACGCCGTCACCAGCGTGGTTTGCAAGGTGCTTTTCAGCGGCTTTGTCTGAGCCGACCGAGATCAGCTTGACTTCGCCCGTATCCTGGTCCACGTGGCATACTTCGAGTTTGTTGCCCTTCTTGGCAAGAAGGAGTTGGTCTGCGAGCGGCATCGTGGGAACGGCATCGGACGCATTCAGTGTCGTCCTCGGCGCACGCTCTCGCGCATCAGGTCCGGTGAGAGCCGCGTCGTCCGAACATCCGGCGAAGACCATGAGCGCTGCGAGCAGCAGGAAAAAATTTCGAGGGGTAGTCATGATATGATGTTATTTTCTTGGGTGAACTATTGGTGACAGGCGGTCGCCACGGGTTGTAGGATACCGCCACGGCGTCGCCGAATGCCGGACATACCGCGCCACGTTTCGGACAAAATGCCATCTGAAGCGTATTTTCAGGGCATTGGGTCCACGCCTACGTACCGCCAGCCCTCATCTCCCTCAAACGCACATTGCATGCCCGCTCGGGCTCATATCTTCGCCTTACTCGTCATCCTCGGCGCAACCGGCTACCGTGGGGTCGCGCTGCACGCACAGTCGTCAACTCCGATCTCAGCATCGAAAGTGATTGTGCAACAGTGGTCGGCAAAGGACGGCCTCCCCGTCAATGGCGCCACGTCCCTGCACCAGGACGCATCGGGTTTCCTGTGGATTTCGACACTCGGCGGCCTGGCGCGCTTCGACGGCAACCGATTCCAGGTGTTCGAAACAAAAACGCATCCAGACCTGCCCAACAACAGGGTACAATTCATTTCAGCCGTCATGGGGGGTATGTACCTCGTCCAGATGGCGGGTGGTCAGGTGCTTCTGTTCGACAGCCATGAGTTCCTGAATCTGAACAGTACGTTCGGCTTTGCGTCACGGTCAGGATGGGTCGAGCGTAGCGATTCGCTCGTGTGGATATTCACGGATCGTGGACTTCTGGAGGTAGATCGTAGCGGAGCCGGACGGTACGTCTCCCAGATGGACACGACGGTCTATGGTGGTATTTCCGGTCAAGGCGGCAATACGTGGATGGGAACTCCGAATGGCCTGTTCACCATCTCTGCAGCGGGGCAGGAAACCTGGTACACGACAGCCGATGGGCTCCCTTTCAACGATGTACTCGGCGTACTGGAAGGCGACGGCGACACCCTGTTCGTTGCTACGCAGCGTGGACTTACGCGCCTGAGCGGCCGCACGTTCACCCCTCTCGAACACAGGGACCGACCAGGCGAACCGGTGTCATCTGGCGCGCTGTTCCAATTCGGCGACGAGCGACTCGTCGCAACCAGTCGGGGCTGGCGCCGGATTGTTGGAAACCGACTTGTACGATCGTTCTCGCATGGCGTGTTTCCCGATTCACCCGTCTCCCCGCTCGCCATACAGCCTGTGGTTGATGCACGAGGCGACCTTTGGTACGCACATGGCGCAACCATCTACCGGAACGGTACGCCTGTTCACAACACAGGAAGCCAGGTGCTCCATATGATCCCGGATCGCATGGACGGCATCTGGGCCGCCGACAACGCGCACGGCGTGTTTCGCATAGTGCCGACGGTCGTCCAGGTGACGAGCATGCGGGAGGGACTTCCCGGGCGCAATGCCTATGGCCTCCTTGAGGCGCAAAATGGCCAGATGTGGGTCGGTCTCCTGGATATACACCAGTTTGTCCGCTATGACGGAGAGCGTGTCACGATGCGCGTCGACCTGGACCAGCCGTGGGCCGCAGGCCGAGGGCCAGATGGGCATACCTGGTTGGGTGGCAGTGAGTTATGCCGAGTTGAGGGTTCGCAGTGCACGCGGCAGTCGGAACCGCCTCTTCCGACGCCCGTCCGCGCCATTTTCACGGATTCGCGTGGTCGCCTGTGGATTGGAACGGAGGATGCCGTTTGGGTTCGGCGTGCCGAGTCCATGACGCTGAACACGTCAGAGGCATGGCACCGCATCCCGCATGAAAATGGGGACCGTACCTGGGCGCGAGCCATTGTCGAGGGCCAGGACGGAGAAATCCATGTGGCTACACTCGGCCACGGGCTCGGGCGTGTGCAAAACGATACGCTGCGTACATGGGATCGCCGGGAGGGTTTTCCCAGTGACAATATCCGCTCTGTTTTTCAACTTTCTCGCCGCGAACTGCTCGTTGGAAGCGAAGACGCCGGCTTGATCTACCTTTCCTGGCAGGCCGGGGCCACCATGGACGATGCGAACGTCCAGATCATTGACCGCTCACACGGCCTGCCGGACAACAGTGTCCACGCCATTGTCGAGGATGAGGACGGGTTTCTGTGGATGAACTCCAATCGGGGCATTTATCGCGTCGACCCAGAAGAGATCAGGCAGGTTGCTCTGCATCAGAAAGACCAGATAGCCCACATCCTCTTCGACGACCAAAGCGGTCTTCGCAACCGCGAGGGTAATGGGGGTATACAGTCGGCTGGTTACAGGACTGTAGATGGAAAAATCAGGTTCCCCACGCAGGACGGCGTCGTGACGATAGATCCCAGCCTGGCACGCTCCACTCCGCTCCCGGTGGTCATTCCATTGCAGTACACAACCAGCGATACGTACACATTCGAGGCGGGCGACGACATTACCCTCGAACCAAATGAGCGGACTGTCCAGGTTTCTTTCTCCGCCCCCTACTTCCATCGACCGACAGATCTCACGTATCGATATCGCCTGCGAGGGTATGATGATGCGTGGATCGAGACGGGCTCCGAGCCGGCGATTGTCCTCACAGGTGTTCCTGCCGGATCCTACACACTTGAAATCCAGGCGGGTGCGCACGGTACCTGGAGCGCCTGGCCAACGCGGCTGTCCATCACACGAAAAGCAGGGTTTACGGAGACTCCGTGGTTCCTACTGGTACTCATTGGTCTGGGTATTGGTCTTGCGTCGATTGCTACGTACGGCAGAATGCGACTCGTCCAACGTCGCAATCGGCAGTTGGAGAACATCATTGAGGAGCGAACGCACACGGTGCGTGCACAGGCCGAGCGGCTCGCCACCCTCGATGACATGAAAACCCGCTTTTTTGCGAACATCAGTCATGAACTCAGGACGCCGCTCACACTGATTAAAGGCCCTATAACGGGAATCCTTCATAGCCCGGATGGTCACAGCGACACCGACACGCGTCGGCGACTCGACACCGTTCGCCGCAATGTCGACCGCCTTTCAGACCTTGTAGAGCAGATTCTTGACCTCGCCGCCCTTGAGGCCGGCACGTTGGACGTGCGCCTGCAGACGGGTGACCTCGTTGAGTTCATGACCCGGCAGACAGAGCGTTTCACACACGATGGCCATGAGCGCGGCATTGCCGTCAACCTCGACGCGCCCGACGCGCCGCTCCTGTGGACCTTTGATCACCAGCGCCTCGAACACGTGATGTCCAATCTGATCGGGAATGCATTGAAGTTTACCGAGGCAGACGGCCGAATAACGATTGTTCTTCACGCCGAAGGCTCCGATGCTGTCCGGATCCAGGTCGCCGATACGGGAATGGGTATTTCTGGAAGTGACCTTCCCTACATATTTGACCGGTACTACCAGGGCAATACAGACAACACATCGGCAGGCTCCGGGATTGGGCTGGCAATGACCCGGGAACTCGTTGAGTTGCATGGCGGCACTATCGGCGTAGAGAGCGGGCCGGGCGTGGGTAGCACATTCACGGTTACGCTCCCGCGTCTATCGACCGAGGCGGATGAACCGGCAGCGTCCGTCGTATCCCCCGAAATCAGGAAACAGGCACCCCACCTGCCCCTTCCAACACCCGAATATCTCCCCTCCACGGGATCAGTGGACCGCTCCACAATTCTCGTCGCGGAAGACAATCCGGACCTGCTGCGCTTCCTCGCCGACTGCCTCGTGCCTGCCCATCACCTCATGACCGCCTCCGACGGACAGGAAGCGCTCGACATGTGCATGCAGACGACGCCCGACATGGTGATTACCGATGTCATGATGCCCCGTATGGACGGTATGGAACTCTGCGGCCACATCAAGACGGAACGTGCAACCAGCCATATCCCGGTCATCATGCTGACGGCCAGGTCGGACCTGGCTTCGAAGACGGAAGGCCTCCAGATGGGCGCCGACGTCTATCTCGGGAAACCATTTGAAACCGGTGAATTGCTGGCCTATGTGGACAGCCTACTCGTCAACCGCAGACGCATCCAGGGAGCGCTGGCAGCACTCGTTGGAGGTGACGCCACAGCGCTGCATATTCACGCGAATCTGATCATTGATCAGGCCGACCTGTCAGAAGTCGAACGCCAGTTTCTGAGCGACACCATGGAATGTCTGGCAGGTGGATATCCCGACCCGTCATTTACGGTAGATGCCCTCGCCGATGGCGTTCACCTGAGCGCCCGGCAGTTCCGAAGAAAAATCGAGGCCCTGACCGGTCGACCGCCCGGTGACCTCCTGAGGGAGTACCGTCTGGAACGTGCCCGCGAACTGATTGAACGGGGTGCCGGAACCATGAAAGAAATTGGCTACACGGTCGGGTTCCGGAGTGAATCTGGATTCCGGAAGGCGTTCCAGATTTATTTCGGCAGCGCTCCATCCGACTGGAAAGCCTGATTCGCGCCGATGCGGCGGCGCCAGCTGTGCCTTCAGCGGCCGCCGGGAAACCGGCCAATCGGGACGCCAGGAGTCTGCCGCACGCGGCATCTTGCACGGGCACCTGCCACACTCTCTATAGTCCCTGGATGACGTCCTGGAGGCGTGTCCGGACGTCCATGGCGACAGCGCCCAGGGAATTGTTCTCGACGGCCTGCATGGAGGCCACGGGGTCGATCGCTGACACTTCGATGTTGCCCTCACCCACGTCGCGCAGGACCACATTGCACGGCAGCATGAGCCCGATGTGCGCTTCCGAAGAAATGGCCTCATATGCCGACGGCGGATGACACGCTCCGAGCACTTTGTATCCCGGCAGATCCTTATCCAGCTTGGCCTTGAGCGTCGCCTTGATGTCAATCTCGGTCAGCACGCCGAATCCTTTCTCCTTGAGGGCGGCGCGGGTCTTCTCTTCCACCGATTCCATGGTGCCCGGCAGGGTCGTTGCAAAAAAGTAGGACATGGGTTGTTTCCTCGCTGTAGACTGAATGTACTGTTCGTTTCGGGCGCAGAGCGCACGCTTTTTGTCACTACCGGCCTCGCAAAGGGATCCGGTAATTTTTGCAGAACACCGGCCCCTACTCGACACCGGCCTGTTCCGGCGCTGCTGCACCGCCTGTTCGCGGCCCGGGGTGAATCCCCGGCGCCAATTGCCAGGAATCCAGTACGCGAGCGCAGGCAGCGCACCGTCAATCGGGGGCGCCCGCGTGCGTTCTATTGGGCACGTACACGTGAACGGTACGTCCGAACGCCCAAAATCTGGCGCACAGCGCTTCCTGTCATGACCCACCTTTCCACCGCCCACCTCTCCAGCCACCATTCGCGGGGCCGCACCTCGCGCAGCCATACCTTGCGCGGCCATACCTCGCGGAGCCGCACCCTGCGCGGCTGCACCTTGCGGGGCCGCCACATGCTATTCCTTTTCGCACTCTTCCTCTCACCCTGGAACGCTTCGTGGGTAGCCCCGTCGGCTGCGGCGCAATCGGTAGAGGCTCAACCAGCTGAAGCGCAGGTCGCCGTAGAGGCCGGCGCATTCGACAACGGGCGCATGTGGACGTTCGATGTACCGCCCATCGACTATTTTTCCGAGGAATACGGGTTCGCGCCCGACGAGGCATGGTTTGAAAAAGCCCGCATGGGAACGCTTCGCCTACCGAACTGCACGGCGAGCTTCGTATCGCCCATGGGACTTGTAATGACCAATCACCACTGCGGCCGGGGCGCCGTGGCGGACGTGACACGGGAAGGTGAACCACTCCTCGACGACGGCTTCACGGCCATGACCATGCAGGACGAGCGCCCGGT
Source organism: Bacteroidota bacterium (assembly GCA_029262835.1). GTDB lineage: Bacteria > Bacteroidota > Rhodothermia > Rhodothermales > UBA10348 > 1-14-0-65-60-17. Next base: position 92,501 of record JAJCYQ010000049.1, on the reverse strand, counting down.
CGATGGGCTCTATGTGGACCAGCTCGTGGCCATCGAGGATGTTACCGATGCCATCCAGGCTGTGATTGACGACGCCGCGCGCCGCGCCGGCTATGCGCCGCTTTCGGACGCCGAGCGCGCCGTCGTGCGCCGTGAGGCCATCGAGGCCGAGCAGGCACGTCGCCAGGCGAAGGCCACGGCCGACCAGGTCGTCCAGGTTATCAGCCTCTACAGCGGGGGCCGCTATTCAGCCTATACCTTCCGGCGCTTCACGGACATCCGTCTTGTCATGGCGCCTGAATTGAACCTCGGCTATTTCGGGGGAGATACAGACAACTTCACGTATCCGCGGTACGCGCTCGATATGACCTTCTTCCGCGTCTATGAGAACGATGCTCCCTACGAGCCGGAGCACTGGTTTGCGTGGAGCCGCGATGGCGCCCAGGAAAACGAACCTGTTTTCGTGGTCGGCAACCCAGGATCGACCCTCCGCCTGGAAACCGTGGCGCAGCTCGAATGGCGCCGGGATGTCCAGGAAAAGGCGCTGCTGGACCTGCTCAACTCCCGCATCGCCATTCTGGAAACAGCCTACGAGGCCGATCCGTCCGATGCCCTTCTGAACATGGTATTCAGCCTGAAGAACGCCCAGAAACTCTACGGGGGACGGGTTGAGGGCCTGAACAACCCGGACATCATGGCGCGACGCCGCGCCACAGAGGCCGATTTCCTGGCCGCGGCGTCCACCGACGTAGTCGCCGAACTGGCCCGCATCCAGCAGGAAAAACGGGAATATGCTGCCGAATATGCGGCCTTCCTGTCCTTTTTTCCGCAGTCCAGTCTTTCCTCGCCGACCATGCAGCGGGCGGCCATTGCGTGGCAGCTGCTGCGGGCGCGCGCTGAAGGGGGTGACGTGAATGCGTTGGCCGCCGACTTGTCGGCCGTGCCGGAAAAACCGGAACTCGTGGACCGCATGTTCTTCGAGGCGCGGCTCGCGGAAATGGCCGCGCACCTCGGAGCACGGGGGCCGCTCGCCGCCTCCCGCCCGGATGTATGGACAGCGAACGTGTTCCTGCAGTCGGCGCTGCGCCCGGACGCGTTCAGCGCTGGACAGGAATTCGACACCTCCGTGCTGTCCATGAATGACCCGGCCATTCTTGCCATTGCGCCCTACATGGAAGACCGTCAGGCCTTCACCAGCGCGTTTGCGGGGCTTTCGGCACAGGAGTCCGAGTTCAATGCCCGGCATGGCCGCGAGCGGTTCGAGGTCTATGGCACGTCGCGTCCGCCAGATGCCACGTTCTCGCTGCGTATAGCCGATGGTCGGGTCTCGTCCTATACCTACAACGGCACACGGGCACCAGCTTTTACGACGTTTCACGGCCTCTACGACCGCGCTGCGAGCCATGCGCTGGCGGCGGACGATACGGGGGAGTGGGCCCTTCCCGCACGCTGGCTCGAAGCGCCCGCCGCGTTTGACCGGTCGACGCCCATGAACCTGGTATCGACCAACGACATTGTGGGGGGCAACTCCGGTTCGCCGCTCCTGAACACGGATCTGGAGGTTGTAGGCCTCATTTTCGACGGCAATGTGGAGTCGCTTCCTTCAGCGTTCATTTTCCGGACCGATGCGGCGCGTTCCGTCTCAGTCGACGCACGCGGCATGCTGGAAGCGCTCCGCAATGTGTACGGCATGGAGCGTCTTGCGGATGAACTCGCGCAGCGCGTTCCGGCAGATGTGCTGGAAGCCCGATAAGGTCCAGTCGCGCGGGCCGATAACGGGGCCTGTAAACAGGACTCAGTCCTCGACGCTCGCCAGTACCCAACGTGCACCGGACCGGTACACGTCCATGATGCCGCCCGTGGTGGAGACGCGGAAGTACACGCGGCGCTCCTCGTCGGCCCACCACTTCCCCTGGACCATCCAGTAGTCAATCATGGACCGCACCCGGTACACGCGGCCGTGCCGGCGGATAACCACCGGCCAGCCTCTCGTGACATTGACATCTACAGGTTCGCTTCGGCGCTTCATGACATGAGTTGGTGCCACGTGGCAGGTTATTGCGGGCGTCCAGAATACGATGTGGCGGCGCCTGCGGCAAGGCATGTGGACAGAACCGGCGGCAAGAAACAAAAGCGGGAGCGCCCGACTGGCCGCTCCCGCCTGATATATCATAGATATATTATAGATATATCAGCCGCCGTAGTAGCGTTCGTGGACAATTTTGTCACCTTCCCAGCGCGCAACGGACACCTGCTGGTAGTTGCGCACGCCCCACTCCTTGTGGGTGTAGTCCATCCACCACTCGACGAACGTGACGTTGTTTTCGGCATCCACGGCGACCGATTTGACTTCGGCGCCCCGGAAATCGGTAAGGCTGTTGACAAAGTCTTCCTCACGCTTGCGGTTGAGCTCCTTGCCCTCGAACACCATCTCCTCGTTTTCCATCTGCACGCAGCCGTCCGCGTAGAACCTGTCGTGCGCAGGCAGGATCTCGCCCTTGAGGATCATGTTGTTGAGTTCGGTCACCAGGGCGAGCAGTTCGTCGTGGCGGGTTGTGTTGTCTGACATGGGTTTTGTTGTTTGATTAGTCAAGTATTAGATTCCAGGAGCTGTTCAATTGCGATCATTCTGGTCAGGAGCGGTGTGCCGATCTACGGGCTGGCCGGTGCTGGATTGTCTCCGACCGCCGCAGGATCAACGTCAACCTGGCAGCGCGCCCGCTCAAGGAGCGCGATCAGCGTATCGAGGTCGGCATCTGGCATGGAGCCCAGAAGCTGCGCCTCGAGCGCAACGAGGGGCTCGTCCAGCCGGGACAGCACGTCCAGACCTTTCGGCGTGATGGCGCAAAGCATGCGCCGGCTGTCCTGTTTACACCTGCCGCGCTCAATGAGCTGCTTTTTTTCCAGCCGGCCAATGAGCCGCGTAATCCCTGGTTCCGGTTCGATCATCCGGGCCGCCACTTCCATTGTGGGAAGCGTCTCCCCGGCGCCACGCAGAATGCGCAGCACGTTGAACTGCTGAAGCGTGATCCCATGCAGGTGCATGAGCGCCTCGAAGCTCCGCTTCACGACCGATGCCGTACGAAGCAGCGCAATCGTCGCTTCTTTGGCTTTTTTTGGTTGTGAAGACATGAACTCCCGGGTTGGTTGCGGCCGTATACTTGACCAGTCAACTACTTGTTCCAATCCTCTGCCACACGAAGCAGAAGAAGCGCCGTGCGGGTGATCTGCATGGGAAACGTACGCAGGTCGGCCGTCTCGTGCGTGGTGTGCGTACCCGAGCCAAGAATACCGAGACCATCCATGGCGGCCGAAACATGGGCCCCGGTAAAGGAAATGTCCGCCGCTCCCGCTTCCGCCGGGTCGGCGGCCGCAACAGAGCCGTAGCCTGCCTGCTGACTCACCCGGCTGAGCCGCTCGAGCAGTGCCAGGTTGCCGCCGGTGGGACCCATGGGCGGGTAGCTGTCGCGGAACGTGATCTCGGCGTCCGTACCCGGCAGATGCTCGGCTACGACCGCGCGCATGCGCTCTTTCGCCGCGTCGCGCTGCTCGAGCGAGAGGGCCCGCAGGTCACCGGAAACGAGTCCCCTGCCGGCAATCACATTGGTTTTCCCGAACGCGGTCCCCTCCTCTTCCTGGTCATCGAATGTAATGTCCGTGCCCCCGACAATAAGCCCGGGATTGAAGGTGAGGAGTTCTTCGCCTGTCATGGTTTCGTAGAAGCCGACCAGAAGGCGGGCGGCCTCATAGATGGCCCCGTACCCCACGTCTTCGCTGAACACCCGCGACGAGTGCGCCCGCAGCCCGTGCGTATGCACCTCCCAGCCGGTAAACCCACGCCGCGCCGTGACGGCTGTTTCACTCTTTCCGTCACCGGGCTCGAAAGCCAGGGCAATATCTGCCGCGCGGGCGGCCTCGACGAGCGAAGCACGGCCAATTTCGAGCGGATCGCCCGACGACTCCTCATCACCGATCAGGGCCACGGTGATGGTCATGTCGTCGAGGGCGCCCGCGTGGGCCAGCGCACGCATAACCTCGACGATCACCACATCGCCCCCTTTCATGTCAATCACGCCGGGACCGACAGCCGTATGCTCGTCAACGCGCTCAAAGCGCTGGAAGGGGCTGTCGTCCTCAAAAACGGTATCCAGATGGCCCACCATCAGGATATGGGGGCCCGCTGAACCGGATCCCGAGCCCTCCCGGCGGGCGAACAGATGGCCGGCGCGACCGAAGGGAGCGCCGTCCACCCACCAGGTCTCGAAGCCGAGTTCGGTAAATGTGCTGTCGAAAACGTCTCCGACGGCGCGCACGCCCTCGAAGTTCATGGATCCGCTGTTGATGTTCACCACCTGCTCGAGGTAGGCAACAGCATCTTCGAATCGGGAGTCAATGAACGCGACCATATCGCGTTCGCGCGGGCTCAGATCCTGCCGGGCGTCGGCAGTCACAGGGAAGCTCATCAGAAGTATCAGTAAGAAGTGTTTCATGGGCGAGAAGCGTGTTGAAGAACCAGCGTGCGCCAAAATGCGAGCGCCGGAATGCCAGATGCAAGGCGTCCCGACGCCGAATAGTGGTGCTAATTGCGCCGGTATCGGCGCAAGAAGGAGGGACAACGCAGCAGATGGCGTTTCGCCGCCACAGAAGGGCGTGTGATGGTTCTTCACACGCTTCTAGGTCTGGCCGCAGCCAGGTCCGGTGTGCACTTCCTCAAGATACGAGCCCGCGCGCCGCGCCGCGAATACCTGGTGTCACGTCACCTCTTGATCGGCGAGAGGTTATAGACGAGGCGCAGCATCACGTATCGACCCAGGGAATTCACCCGCTCCTCCTGCACGAACGTGCCGGAGTTGGTGAAATTGACGCCTACGTTCTCGTTGAGCAGATCAACGGCCGAGAACTGCAGCTCCATTTTCTGATGCAGCAGGAACCGCGACAGCGTTGCGTTCCAGAGCGGCACGCGCTCTTCGGAGCCCGAAAGCTCGTCCGAATAGATCCGGTAGTCCATCTCGCTCGACAGCTGCCACGTGTCTCCCACATAAAGCGTGGCCTCGCCGAAGAACGTGCGGTTCACGTACTCCTGGTCGAGCCCGGGATTCAGCGAATAGCGGCTCCTGTTGAAGTCAAAACGCGCCCCGGCCGAGACATCCAGTACATCCTTGTTTCGGTTTTCGAGCCGGGTCTCAACGGTGTTCACGAGGATACGGCTCACACTTTCATCGCCATTGACGAATTCAATGCCCCGCGAGAAGCGCGCCGAATTATTGATGGATGCTTTCACGCCGAGCGGTCGGATGGGGCGGCCGAAATTGACGCTGCCGTTGAATGCCCAGTCACCGTCCGTATTGACCGATGTGATGCGCTGGCGCAGGTCGGGCGTTACCTCGCGGGAGCGGGCAATTTTGTTGTCCGTGTAGCTGGCACTCGCCCACGCGAACAGGTTCGTAAAGGAAAACTGGTCGAAGAAGTTGTAACTGAGCGATACGCGATGGACGTACTCCGGATCAAGCTCTGGATTCCCGACGCGTATCGTGATGGGATCGCTGTTGTCCTCAAACGGCTGCAGTTCCTGCATGGACGGCTCGCGGGTCGATGTGTTGTACCGGAGCGAGAGGCTTGAGCGGCGCAGTCGCAGCCGCGCATCGGCGCGGGGCAGCAGGTGGGTGAAGCGCTCCTCAATGGCCTCTGGCGAGCGCAGGATGGTGCCCTCGAGGTGGGAGCCCTGCACGTCCAGGCCCGCACCCAACTGGATTTTTTTGGTGTTCTGCCTCAGGCCGATGCCTCCACTGAGGTAGGTGTACGTGCGGTCGAGGCCGCTGCTCTCGTCCAGGTTGAATACCGGCGCGCCGCCTTCGATATCAAAAAACGAGCGCGACTCGTCGTCACGAATGGCGCGCCGCCGGATGCTCGATTCCACCGTGCGCCCGCCTGAAAGCGGATGCGTCAGCGTCAGCTTCTCTTCATCTGTCCACGACGTACCGAGCGTTTCCTGCAGCTGATCAATCTCTTCCTGGCTTTTCAGATTACCATCCTCAAAGAACGCATTTGCGGACAACAGGTCTGACAGGCCGTCCTGGTCCCGGACCGATCCCGACACCTCGCCCACAAGACTCGTTCCCCGGTCCGAGAGGCGGCGACGCCAGGTGAGTGATCCTCTCCCCTGTACCTGGTCAGATGCCGAATCGAACAGCGTCTTGCTCGTGTTGCGCAGCACGTCGCCCGCAAGCGCCGAGCGCGTCGCGTTTGAAAGGGAGGTGGCATCTGTCGCCGAGCCGGAGAGGCGGAGCCTGAGATCGTGCCCGTCCGTGAGCTCATGGAAGGCGTTCAGATTGAGGCGGTGGTTCGTGTTTTCCGACGTCTCCAATCGTCTCTCGGCAACCGTAGATCCAACGCCTGTTCCCACGAGCTCTTCCTGCGCGAGCGAACGATCCTGCGTACGGTCCAGGCCATTCAGGAAGTAGGACGTGCGCAGTTCGGTACCTCCCCTGAAATCATGGTTGAAGTTGATGCCCCCCGAGCGCGTCGTGACGAATCCATCCGAGGACCCACCTCCCAGCAGTCCTCCGACCTGCAGGCCACCGCCTGCAATAAGCCCTCCCATGCCCCCACTGAAACTCATGATTTCGTTGAACGAGAAGCCCTGCCGGTTGACATCGTTGAAGTTGCCCAGCACGGAGAACTGTGTCGACGGCGAAAAGCGGTTCACGCTTACACGCGTGTCATGGCGCCCGGACTCGCCGAGGGCCGCCGTCAGATCGTCGCCAATGGCGCCGCTTACGTTGCCGAAATAGCCCTGCTTGGCATCTTCCTTGAGCTCGAGATTGATGGTTTTCTCGCGCTCTCCGTCGTCGACGCCCGTGAATTCGGCCAGATCCGACCGGTCGTCGTAGACTTCCACGTTCTCGACAGCATCGGCCGGAAGGTTCTTGGTGGCAATTTTCGGATCGTCTCCGAAAAATTCTTTACCATCCACGAGCACTTTCTGGACGTCTTCGCCCTGCGCCTTGATGGAGCCATCGGAGGCCACTTCAACGCCCGGGAGCCGCTTGAGCAGATCCTCGACACTGGCGTTGGGACGCGTACCGAACGCGGCCGCATTGTATACGATGGTGTCCGATCGGACAAGGAGAGGAATATGCTCGTCGCTCACGACAAGCTCGTCGAGTTCGGAAATGCGTTCCCGGAGTGCAAGGCGACCCACGTCCAGGTCCTTGTCCTCCACCGCGATGTCAACAGTACGCGTTTCGAATCCGACGAACGTGAGTTGCAGGACGTAGTCACCGGGCCGAATGCGGCGCACCTTGAATGCGCCGTCCGGTCCCGATATGCCGAATCCGACCATCGTCGAGTCGCCCGGCGTGAGTACGACCACCGTCGCGCCCTGGAGCGTGGCGTTGAGCGAGTCCGTGACGACTCCGGTGACGTCGTGCCGCGATTGTGCGCTTGCCGCATGGGGAATGGCCGCAAGAATCCCTGTTATCGCCACGAGGGCGACGAGAAAACGTAGTGTAGACATGATCGTGCTCCGAAAGGCGACCGCGCGGGTCCGGTTCAGTTGTTCGTTGAGCGAATAATGAACTGGCCGCCACCGCGGCGCTGGGCGCCCATTTCCTTCATTTTCTCTTCCACGATCTCATCGTACTCGGCGCGCGTGACTTTGCGCCCCTTCTCGGGCCTGACCCACTCGTCCTCGCTGTGCTCAACGCCCAGTTCGATGGATCGGGCCGCGTATGTCCGCATGCCGTCGTCCACGTCCAGCACGAGGATGAGTCCGGGCAGCCCCCCGTACGTGTCCGGACCACCCGAAACAGGTATTTCAGGTGTGAACCAGGCGACGACATTCATGCTGTCAATAACGGCCGTGGCCTTCATGGTCATGTATCCCTCGTAGCTGCTCTGCTCTGACGTGAGCTTCCAGGCGGGTCCCTCGATGTCTTCCGTTATCAGGAACGCGCGGCCCATGAAGTCCCGCTGCTCCACGGCCTGCCCGTCGGCGAGCGATGTGAAGCGCATGCGCTCGACGGCATCGCGGCTACCCGCAAAGTCCATTTTGATGGTTGCACCGCCGCTTGAGAATTCGATCTCGCCGGGCTCTTCGTCATCTGTTTCCGTGGCCGGGGCATCCCGCATGAGCAGTTCTTCGCCCTGGACCAGCAGCATGCGCCGTGTCGTACGACTCTTCGGAAACTGGTCTTTCATGCTCTCCATGCCGGGCGGCAATTGGATGTCCATTTTGACGGTTTCTTCGTAGATGACGCGCCCTGTAAGGACGTCCTGGGCGAAGAGCTGCGATGCAAAAACGAGAAGCGCTACGACGAGTGAAGCAATGAGTTGGAAGAGGCGGACCATCGTGTCGGGATTAATGGTGATTGGAACGAGACAGGCATCGACACAAAAACGGACCACTCGCCCGACTTATTGCCCAGGCCATGAAAAAATCCCCAGGCCATAAAAAATTGTCCAGGCCAGCAAAACAATGTGCCGCCGCAACACGGCACCAGCACCACCGCAGCACGCCACCAAGGCACGGCCGCCAGACCGCCCTGTCAGAATACGCGGTTTACGTTGAAGCCAAAGCGGATGTCGCCATCAAAAAAGGCATCGTCGTTTCGCGCCAGGACGTGCTGCGGCGTAATCCACCGCGACGTGGTGAAGAACAGCTGGAATACATGCCCGCCGGTTTCAATGTTCACGGCGGCCGAGAGCGCATCCGATGTGCGGTCCGACCGGCTACCAAGAACGGGAATGTACTCGACGGCCAGCGAGACCTGCGCATGCACCACGTAGCGCGCGGCCACGGCCAGTGCGAAGTGCGTGTTCTCCTCTTCGACAACGTTCCCGAACCGGTCGAGCTCCCGGAATACGACGTTGAAGTGCGACACGGTCGGCGCCAGCTCGATGCTCAGCACATCGCTCACGCGGCGCGCAACGAGCAGTGAACCCGAATAGTTCAGCCGGTCGCTGAACGAGAACCCGTTTTCGAGCGTCGTAATCCCCGCATTGCCGGCCAGCGCGACCTCGATGGGAACGCGGTTGTCCTTCGTCTGGCGGAGGACGTTCCATTTCGCGCGGAAATCGTAGACTTTGTCAAAGCGCGAACGACCCGCGCCGATCGACAGGCGGTCCGTCAGCCCGTAGTCCAGCCCGAACCGGATGTTGGCCGCACCGTCAAGACCCCATAGCTCGCTTGCGCCGTCCGATATACGACCAAAACTGTGCTGGATGGTGAAGTGCAGATCCCCCGCGCCGACATTTGTGACCGACGGCATGATGACGATGGACGGCGCCCAGAACACCTCACCAACAGGGCCACCGGGTTCAGCGCGAACGCGTTCCAGTTGGGCGGAAGCCGTAATCGACGTACCACTGAAAAAGAGCAAAAGAAGGAGTGTACGCATGGTCATGGGTCCTGGGTGTGCAGCAGCGCGCGGATTTCAATGTCCTGTTCGGGATCGACCTTGATAACGAGAAGGCGGGGCGGCTCGATCTGGTAATCTTCCAGATTGAGCGTCCACGAGGCGACAAGTTCAAGCGCTTCACCGCGGGGCGTAAGCGTGCCCGATATCTCAACCTCCCGCGATACGCCGTGCAGGGTGAACTGCCCTCGGACGGTCGCCGGCAGCGCCGTCTCCTGCGTCAGGTCAAGCGGCGTAGCGAGCGTCCCTGTGAACTCCGCAAAGGGAAATTCCTCCACCTCGAGCGTTCGCCGCATATCCTTGTCCCGCTTTTTGTTGCCCGTATCCAGGGTGGCGAGGTCAAGAAAAAAGTCGACCGTCGCATCGACCACGGAAATCATGCCATTCAGATGGTCCGATGTGCCGGTGAATTCATGAAGCGGGACCGACGAGGTGAACGTCGCGGTGCCCTCCCGGGTTATGAATGTCTGGGCCGATGCGGCGAGCGGCGACAGGCCCACGACGAGCGCCCATAGCCCGGCGGCGAAAATCCCCGCCCGGCGCGTGATGTCAGTTGTTCGGCGCGCCATCGTCAATCCAGGTTCTGATGATGTTGATCGATGTCCCATCGAGCGGGCCCTGGCCAAGCGGCATGCGGGATCCAAACCGTGGCTGACCCGATATCTTGTCAATGATGGGACTGTCCGCACTGTTTCCAGCCTGCACGATAGCGCGCCCGTACTGCACGCCGACAGACGACGTCACCTGGCCATAGGACCCGAGGCTGACGCCGTTCGTGCTCTCCCCGATGTGACACCCCGAGCCGCCGCAGCTCTGGTTGAAGATGGGCTGCACATCGCGCGCGTACTGGATCACAGTGTTCGTGGGCGGGTCCGTGGTGCCCGTACCCGTCCCAGGATCGGTCAGGCCGGTGTTGTCAATAGTATCACTGGTGCAGGCCGCCAGGGTGACGGCCAGTATCAGAAGCGTGGTGCGAAACATGGTGGGTCCCGGGTGATGGAGAGCGCTGTGGCACAGGCGGTTTAGCCATGTCTAAATCATACATAATTGACCCGACAAATAAAAGGCACTTCGGCGCGCGCACCAACCCGATCAAAGCGCGTAGACAAAATCGATGGATTCTCAATCTGTAGGGGGCCAGTTCTACGGGAAACCATCTGCGTTTATTCAACGCGCATTACATCGACTGGATTGGAAAGCGCAGCCCGAATAGTCTGACTGCCAATCACGATCAGCGCCAGGGCCAGGATCGGCAGGGTTCCCAGGGCCAGGAGCCCCGGCCCGACCGTTATCCGGTTGGCAAAGTTGGATAGCACGAGATCATTCGTGAACCAGGCCACGGGCAGCGCGATCACCAAGGCGATGATTGTCAGCGTGACGTACTCTGCTGACAGCAATCGGACCAGCTGACCCATATTGGCGCCAAGTGTCTTGCGAATCCCGACTTCCCTGAGCCGCGACTCCGCCGTGAACATGGCCATTCCAAGGAGGCCCAGGCAGGCGATAACAACAATCAGTACGCCGAACAGTCCAATGATGCGCAGGTCGGATTTCTTCTGATCCAACTGGGCCTGAATGGCATCGTCGTAGAACTGATAAGAAATGGGCAGACCGGGGGCGACGTCATTCCACACTGATTCTACGGCACGCAGGGTCTCGGAAGGATTGCCCGGTGCCAGCCGCAGCGTAGCAAATGCCGCGAGTTCCGGCGCCAGGGTCAGAGCGACCGGGACGTAGCCCTTCTCATATCCCTGCGAGTAGAAATCGGACACAACCCCAATGATTTCGACGCGGTCCTTCAGACGATTCTCATCAAAAATCAGCTGCTGTCCAAGCGCTTCCCCAGGTGTTCCGAGTCCCAGATACGTCAGGGCTTGTTCCGTTATCAGCAGCGACGATGAAGCGTCCGTCTCGCGGGTGTCATCGAAATTGCGACCAGCTACCAGACTCAATCCGTACTGATCCATGAAGTGCTCATCCACAGCAAAACGCTGAATTGTGACGGGATTTTCCATGTCAGGCGTCCGGATGTCAGTGTAGGTGGTACTATTGCCGGCAGGGATGTCTGACGTTGTTGCAACGGAACGAATTCCGGGAATCTGTTCCCATGCCACTGATAACGCCCGGTGGTCTACGCCGGACAACTCCACGTGCACGAGTTCGCTTTCATTCAGATTCAGGTCAGCGCTGCTCATGTACGACATCTGGAACGTCAGCGTCATCACCGTCACATTGGCAATCATGGACAGGGCGAACTGGAAGACGACCAACGCTTTGCGTCCGCGGAATTTGCCACCAAGCACGGCACCAGAGGACCCTCTGAGTGCTGCAATCGGAGAAACGCGCGAGACCCGCAGGGCTGGAAGCAAACCCGCCGCAACGCCTACGAGCACGGCGAAGCCGAGAAACTTGAGCAGGAGAACTGGATCAAGAGCGGATACGGAGATTCCCATTCCCTCGTCAGCCATCGATCCGAGACTGTTGAATCCGGGAATCAGCCACCGAAGAAAGAGGACCGCCAAACCGAGTGAAAGCACACTGGTCACAATCGACTCGGTTACGAACTGTTGGATGAGTTGGCGACGATGTGCCCCGATCACTTTTCGCACACCCAGCTCTTCGGAGCGCCGCAGGGAGCGCGAAACGGTCAGATTCATATAATTGAATATGGCCGTGGCAATCAGGATGAATGCCAGGACGAAAAAGATGGAAATCGTCGATCCGGACACCACAGGCCCAATCTCGTTTGACAAGTCCAGTCCGAGATTCACGTCCGTCACGGCCTGCAGTTCATACCGGGTTGGCACGGCTTCGTCACCCACCATGAAGCGATCCGGAAAGCCCGCGAGCAATGCATTCACACCGGCTGTCGATGCACCATCCCGCAACCTGAAGTAGGTGTAATAGGATGTGTTGACGTTCCATTCCTGCGTGGACGTCCGTTGCTGCTCACCCAGAACTGAAGGCAGGCTGGCAAACGAAACAAGCGCGTCGAAACGAATATGGGAGCGCCCTTTGGGTGCGGCAACCACACCAGTGATTTCGTAGGACCCCGATAGGCGTTCCACAATCTGACCCAAGGGGTCTATGTCAGGGAAGAAACGATCGGCCAATTCCCGAGTGATGACCATCTGGAAAGGCTCGGCCAGCGCTGTCTGTGGGTCACCCCGCTCCAGCTCATACCCGAACAGCTCGAAGAAAGTGGGCTGAGCGTACAGACCACTGAAATGATCGACACGACCATCCTGACGCACCAGCTTGCCTCCTGATTTGCGCATGCGCAGCACCGATTCAACATCGTCAGATTCAGCCTCCAGCTGATCGGCCACCATCAACGAAGATGTGGCGACCTGGAATTTCCCCCAGTCTCCCTGCACCTTGCTTGTCACTCGATAGAGTCGCTCAGCTTCGGGATGGAATGAGTCGAACAAGCGATAGTCCTGCACGATGGCCAGCATCAGCAGACACACGGACATGCTCAGCGCCAAACCCAGCACGTTGATGGCGGAGAATGCCTTGAACTTGTTGAGTTGGCGAACGGCGATGGTCAGATAATTGCGAAACATGGTTTGTTGCCAGAAGAGGTCGCGCAGCACAAGCCGCGGCACGAGCGTAAACAGGGTACCCCACAACCACACAAGAGCCGAAGCGCTTCCGCGTTCATCGCGCAAGGCACGCCAGGTCCATTCGAGATCGCCAATCAGACAATGGTGATCTTCACTCAGGATGTAACTGGCCAGACGAAGGGAAACCGGAGAGGTGCGATTCATGTTTTTACCTCGTTCAATGAACCCGGGATCGTCCATCCAGACCAGGCACGCTTCTGCACGGCATCAATGGCGGCCAGAGCAGCATGCCCTTTGGCCGTCACTTCGTAGAACCGCTTGCGACGGCCACCTCGACGATCCTCTGGAGCAGCTTCGCGCGTCTTGAGCAGACCATGCTTGGCTAATCTTTCCAGCGGCACATAGACCGCACCGATGGATACCGGCTTTCCCAGTAACTCGCTCATTGCCTCCTGGACAGAAAGACTGTAGGCGTCTTCCCGCAGTTTCCAAACGGTCAGCATGAGCAGTTCTTCGGTGCGCGAAAGGAGCTTCATCTCTCAGTGGATAACAGACGGGTTGTAGGTTTGGACATTTGTTTTATCGAATAAAACATAACCTGGTTACGAGTTGACCCAAAAAAGTCGCCACACCATTGCGGCACAACAAGTCAGTACTCCTCCACCCACCGTTTCAGGATGCTTTCCGCGCTACGCACCGAGCGAAAGAAGACGTCTGCCCGCGATCGCGTCCTGACGAATCTTCCCGTCCTTTAGACCGTGCCGCGGCCGGATGTACGGTCTTCGTTGGTCGGCCTCGAATCGTCATAAAGTGAAAGAAGTATTTTCTGAAATCGGATTCGTTCGTTATTGTCCATGGAATCAACCGGTTTTCCCATGCGCCACGCTATTACCCTGCGCCACGCAGTACTCGTTCTCATTGCCAGCATTCTTCTGCCCATTGGCACGGCCTCTCATGCACGCGCTCAAAACCGCGCCAATCATGAGCTCGCCGCCCGGTTTGCACCCTACAACATACGGGATCTGGTTTACTCAACCTCGGTGCGGCCCAACTGGATCCCGGACGGCGAGGCGTTCTGGTACGAGTGGGAAACGGCAGATGGAACGACCTGGTATGTCGTCGACCCCGAGCGCGCCGTACGGCGCGAGGTCTTTGACCGCGACCGGATTGCAGCCGAACTGACCCGCATTACGCGCGACCCGTTCGACGCGAAGCATCTCCCCATCCGCAACATTGTCTTTGTGGATGCCAACACGCTTCGCTTCGATGTCGAGTCGTCCGTCGAGGAAGAAGTCCCGACCGAGGAGGCAGAGCGGGGCAACACGCAGCAGGATTCGACCGCCGCGCCCAAGAAGGAAATGCGGAAGAAGGTGTTCTACTTTGAATACGACGTCAGCACGCAGACACTGCGCGAGCTTGGCGACCCAGAGAAACCCGATAACCACCCACGCTGGGCATCTGTCGCGCCGGACGGGTCGTGGGTCGTCTTTGCCCGGCATGAGAACCTGTACAAGATGAGCGGCGACGACTACGCTCTCCTGCTCGATGCCCGGCGCGGCAAGACGGGCGACAAGGCGGACGAGGCGGAAGAAGATGTCGAGGTGGAGGAAATCCAGCTCACAACGGGCGGCGAGGAATTCTTCTCGTACGTAGCCAGTTCCTGGCGGCTCGGCCAGCATCACGGCTCGACGGCCTCGGAAGTGGAAGAAAGCAGAGACAAGCGCAAGCGGGCTGATATCGTGTGGTCGCCGGGCTCCGAGTACTTCACCGTCATGCGCATGGACCTGCGAAAAGTGGGCGACCTGTGGATTATCCATTCAACGGAAAAAGGCCGTCCGGAGCTTGAGACCTACAAATATGGCATGCCGGGTGAAAAGGATGTGGCGCAGTACCATCTGGAAATAGGCTCGGTGACGGCGGACTCCACGTGGGCGGTCGACGACTCGCTGTGGACCGACCAGCAGGTGGGCGTTTTCACGGAGCGCCAATTCCGCTATGCAGGAGACGAGACGGCCTTCCAGCAGCGCTGGCTCACCAACGAGCCGGGTTTTTTTCTGATGTACCGGCAGAGCCGCGACTACAAGCGGGTCGATGTACTCCGCATCGATGCAGCAACAGGTACGGCCAGCATTGTCTTCGAGGAGCGATTCAACACGTATATCGAGGTCCAGACGCCCCACCTGCTGGCAGGAGGCGACATCATCTGGTGGTCCGAACGCGACGGGTGGGCCCATCTGTACCGCTATGCGCCGGACGGCACGCTCCGCACGCAGCTCACCTCCGGGCCGTTTTCCGTCCGTTCGGTTGAGCGCATTGCAGAAGATGAGGGCGTCCTCTTTTTTGAAGCCGGTGGGCGCGAGGCGGGCGAAGATCCCTATTATCTGCACCTCTACCGCGTCGGACTCGATGGCCGCGGTCTGCGGCTCCTGAACGCCGGCAATTTTGACCACCGCACGGCAGCCAGCGCATCGGGACGCTACTTCGTAAACAATTTCTCGCGCGTCGACACCGTCCCCCGGTCCACCCTCCTCCGCGCGGACGGACAGGAGGTCCTTTCGCTCGAGGAGGCCGACTTTTCGCGCCTCTTCGAGGCCGGATACCGTTTCCCCGAGCCCTTCACGGTCAAGGCGGCCGACGGCACGACCGACCTCTACGGCGTCATGTACAAGCCGTTCGATTTTGATTC
Organism: Bacteroidota bacterium; assembly: GCA_029262835.1. Taxonomy (GTDB): domain Bacteria; phylum Bacteroidota; class Rhodothermia; order Rhodothermales; family UBA10348; genus 1-14-0-65-60-17. The sequence goes on along the minus strand of JAJCYQ010000049.1, from coordinate 76,854 downwards.
GACGCGCGCGTACCCGCTCGTCGAATATGTCTATCCGGGGCCGCAGACGGAAGCCGTATCCAAGTCCTTTTCGACCGCGGCCAACGAGACCGCGCTGGCCCAGTTCGGCATGGTTGTCATCACGGTAGGTAACCGCGGTGGGCATCCGGCGCGTTCAAAATGGTATCACAATTATGGATACGGCAACCTGCGCGATTACGGCCTGGACGACAAGAAAGCGGCCGCCGAGCAGCTTGGAGCGCGGCACGCGTGGCTGGATCTGGACCGGATCGGTATCTATGGCCACTCGGGCGGCGGATTCATGTCGACGGCGGCCATGCTCGTCTATCCCGACTTCTTCAAGGTGGCCGTGTCCTCGTCCGGCAACCACGACAATCGGATTTACAATCGGTACTGGTCCGAGCAGCACAACGGCGTGGAAGAGGTGGTGTCCGACTCGGGAGACGTCTCATTCAAGTTCGACATCGGCATCAACCAGGAGCTCGCGGCCAATTTGAAGGGGCGTTTGCTGCTTACCACGTCCGACGAGGACAACAACGTGCATCCGGCATCGACCATCCGCATGGCCGATGCCCTGATCAAGGCCAACAAACGATTCGATTTTTTCCTCTTTCCCGGCCAGCGACACGGCTATGGCAGCATGTCGGACTACTGGTTCTGGCTCCGGGCCGAGTACTTTGTGCGGCACCTGCTTGGCGATGACTCCTGGAACGCGGACATTACACCGCTCCAGAACGAGCGGCCGAGGACGCGGTAGCGGGGACCAGAACGTTGATGGTTCGTATGTTGACGTTCAACAAAAAAATGACTGAAGAAGCACATGGATAACGTTTTTTCCATCTCCCCCGATGGCCCGATTGCGCTCGATGGAGAGCTCACACTGGAACGCGCCGGTAACGCGCCACTCCGCACTACCGAGCCGGTGTACCTGTGCCGCTGCGGACAGTCGGACAACAAACCTTTCTGCGATGGCAGCCATAGCCGTGAAGGGTTTGTAGACCCGGGAGCTGTCACAGGTGACAGTCCGGGACAGGATTCCAGCGAAAGTGCGTTGCAGGTAACCGTTCGGCCCAATGGTCCGCTCCTGGTCAAAGGCAGTTTCGCGATTCGGGATGGACAGGGCCAAGTGCGATGGGAGGGCACAAAAGCCGCGCTCTGCCGCTGCGGCCACTCCGAGAACAAACCTTTCTGCGATGGCGCGCACCGCGCTGCTGACTTCGAGGCCGAATAATGAACAGATCTTCACCTTTTACGGCCCTACTCATCGCGGCCACCGTGTTGGCAACAGGCGTTCTTACGGGTTGCCAGGCCGCGCCCGACGCGGCACCGGCTGCGGCATCAGCGGCCGACCTCGAAGCAGTCAATGCGACGCTCGATGGCATCCACGAGCAAGCGGCTCGCGCCGACTATGAGGCGTATTTCGACCTGTATTCAGACCAGGCCGTATTCCTCGGGACAGATGCCACCGAACGCTGGCCCATCGATGACTTCAAGGCCTACGCCCGGCCCCGGTTCACCGATGGAGGAGGCTGGGAGTACCATGTGCTGGAGCGGCACGTGGATTTCGCGCCGGGTGGGGATGTGGCCTGGTTTGACGAGCGCCTCGAGAACGCAAACATGGGCGAAACCCGTGGTTCGGGCGTGCTGCTCCGCGAGGACGGCGCCTGGAAGGTGGCGCAGTACAACCTGACCGTGCTGGTGCCGAACGATTTGGCGCGCGACGTCGTTCAGCGTATACGCGAACATCAATCAGCACAACAGTAGCCCGATTCCAGGGCATCCTGAACTCCCATGACCCGATCCTCTTCGCCAGCGGCTGTGCTTGTGGCGGCCCTCTATAAATTTCATCCCGTGCCAGACACGGAAGCGGCGCAGCACCGGCTGCAGGAGGCCATGGAAGGCGCCTCGGTTCGAGGGACGCTACTCATTGCCGAGGAAGGGATAAACGGCACGATCGCGGGGCCCCATGACGGCGTCCGCGCCGTCCTGGACGACATACGTGGGCTCGACGGATTCCAGGACCTGTTGCATAAGGAGTCAGAAGCCGCTGAAATGCCGTTTCTGAGAGCCAAAGTGCGCCTCAAAAAGGAAATCGTGACGCTCGGCGTGGACGGTGTGGACCCGAACCGCGTGGTAGGCACGTACGTGCCCCCCGCGGAATGGAACAGACTCATTGCCGATCCAGCGACCATCCTTGTCGATACGCGCAACGACTACGAAGTGGAGGTAGGCACCTTCCGGGGCGCGCGCAACCCGCGCACAACCTCCTTCCGGGACTTTCCGGACTATGTGGAACGCGAACTGGCGGGCCACGAAAAAGAACCGATTGCCATGTTCTGTACCGGTGGCATCCGCTGCGAAAAAGCCACGTCCTATCTCAAGAGTCGAGGGTTTGAGCACGTGTACCACCTTGAAGGCGGTATTTTGAACTACCTGGAACGGGTCCCGGCCTCGGAATCGCTCTGGGACGGGGAGTGCTTCGTGTTTGACAGCCGTGTAACGGTCAATCACGAACTTGAGCCCGGGAGCTATGCCATGTGCCATGCCTGCCGCATGCCGGTTACGGAGGAGGACATGACCTTGCCATCGTGGGAGGCAGGAGTGAGCTGCCTGTACTGCCACGAGAGCCGCACAGAAGAAGACCGCGAGCGGCTGCGCGAGCGCCAGCACCAACTGGAGCTGGCCCGAGAGCGGGGCGTACCCCACATTGGGCAGGACGCCCGGCGCTACATGGAAAGGGCAATCAGTTCGGCGGAAGAAGCATGATGTGGGCGCGGAACGAGCCTGGGTTCATGATCCAGGGTCCACCTGGCGTCATGGGCTCGAGTGGCAGACCGGTCGATTCACTGGTTGCGTAGGGGGTGTAGACCACGTAACGCAGCTTCGAGTCGACGACTTCGCCAAGTTCTTCGTCCCAACGGGCATTTTCGCCGTATCGCAGGTACATGGTGGCCTCGCCGTCAAACCACTCGAGCGTGCCGGCATCGATTTCGGCCTCACGCATGCCCACCGTTTCTCGTCCGGCAATACCCTCCGATTTGAGTTCGTATCCGCGGCGAACATAGGCGTCGAGCGCCTGTTGCCAGCACGTGGCCTCGAATCCCTCTACATGTGGATTGTCTGCGGCGCAGAAAAACGTGCCATCTCCCTCGCGTATGACTTCCAGCGCGCCCGCATCATTGAAGGCATAGATGGTCGCCACATCCTGAAACGCCTCGGGCGCGGCCGAAAGTGCTTCTCCCACCAGCCGTGAATCCGGTTCTTGAGCGCAAGCCGATGAAGAAACCGCAACAATCAGGAGGAGAGGCAGGACCCGGAGAGACTTCATGTCGGTAATGTTGTTTATTTACATGCGCATTGCAATGTAAGACTCACCCCCCACATCTCCCCAATCTTCCCGTGATTACCCATACACTGCATACCGAGCAGTGGCTCGATCGTCCGCTACAGGACGTATTTGCATTTTTTGCCGATGCGGCCAATTTGGAAACCATCACGCCCGACGAGCTGCGTTTCCACATCCTCTCGCCCCAGCCCATTGAAATGCGCGTTGGCGCGCTGATCGATTACCGTTTGTATCTGGCCGGGATCCCGTTTCGCTGGCGTACGAAAATTACGGCCTGGAATCCGCCGTATTCGTTCGAAGATACGCAGCTCAAAGGCCCCTACAGTACGTGGATTCACCGTCATACCTTCGAAGAGCAGGATGGCGGCACGCTGATCACAGACCACGTCCGCTATGCCCTACCCCTGTCCCCGCTCGGTGACGTGGCGTTTCCGCTCGTCAAGTGGCAACTTGGACGAATTTTCGCACACCGACAGCAGGTGATTGCGGCGCAGTTCGGCTGACGGGCGCCGCAAGCGGAACGCCTTCGGCCACTTCTTCGATGGCGCCCACGAAGAGCTCGGGGGCCCGGTCCACCCACGCCTTGAAGGCGGACTGGTCACGTGGCGTGAAATGTTCAAGGCGCTCCAGGTCGAATGTGTTCGAGGCGTACCCACCGCCGAGAAGCGTCGCATCCATGGCATTGCACTGCTGCTCGACGTGCGTTGGAACCATGAGCAGGGGCTTTCCGAGATACATGGCCTCGGCCGTGGTCTCAAATCCGGCGGTTGTCGCTATGCCGGAGCACGTGGCCATTTTTTCGAGGAAGAGGCGGTCGTCGAGGTGGTGCAGGACAAGGTTGTCGAGCACCTGGTCGTCCCGTTTTTTCTGTGGATGCGACAGGAAGCAGTGAACGTGCGTACGTGGGCGCTCTTCGCACCACTCGCGGATTTCCCCCACGAGTTCAGGGCGCCAGAGGTAAACCAGCAGGTAGGGTGGTTCGCTGCGACGGGGTTTGAGATCGAAGAATTCGCGCCTGAGGATGGGTGGCACAACCTGCAGATGCTTTTCCGGCATGTTCGGCGCCTCGTACAGACTCAACCCGAGAAGCCGTGCCGCTCCCATCGCGGTCAGTTTGGTGAACATGAGCATGCCTTGCCGCTGGAGGCGCGAGCCGGCCGTGAACGGATAGCGCGGGTGGTGGAACATGTGCTGGTGGGCAATGGCCACCATGGGTACGCTGGTGTTCCGGCGCAGGCCGGCGAGCGGCTCGTAGAAATTCACCATCACATCGGGGCGGTAGGCCTCGAGGTGCTCATCGATGGTACGGATACCTTTCAGGTACCGGAGTGACAGTCGACTGGCCGACAACGTGGTCTTCCACACGTTGATGGCACGCGCATCGGCATTGAGTTTGATGTCCGGGCTCTCGTAGGCGTGCATGGGGCATCCGAGACGTTCGCCGAGGAATGCCGGTACGGTCCCGTGCTCGGCGTGTCCGACGAGGGTGGCGACGACATCGTGTCCCGCATCCCGCAAAAGACCCGCCAGAGCGATGGCCTGTGTCATGTGGCCACGCCCCTCGCCCTGGAGACAGAATAGTACGCGAAGTCCCATGTGATCTATCCTCTTTTGTTGTCTGCCATCTCACCGGCGATACTCAGTTCGGGCAGGCTCCCTGCGTGCCCATCGCCCCGTGTGGAAAGTTCAGTGGACCAGTTAATGAGTTCCAGCCGGCCATCGGTATGCTCGACGAGTGCCGTGCAGCTCTCGACCCAGTCTCCGCAATTCAGGTAGTGGATACCATCGATCATGCGCTCATCGGCATGGTGAATATGACCGCAGACGACGCCATCCACCTGTTCCTGGCGTGCTTTTTCTGCTACAAGCTGCTCGAAGTCGTCAATGTACTGCAGCGCTTTTTTTGTGCGCTGCTTCAGGAAGGCCGACAGCGACCAGTACGGACGTCCCATCCAGGATCGCACAATGTTGAACACTCCGTTCAGTGCCAGGGCAATGCCATACGCTACAGCTCCCAATTTCTGCAGCCATTTCGCGTAGCGGATAATGCCGTCGAACTCGTCTCCATGAACAATAAGCAACCGGCGTCCGTCGAGAAGGTCGTGGTAGGCCTGGTTTTTCACGGTCACCCGACCGAACTGCATACCGACGTAGTCCCGGGCGAAGTCATCGTGATTGCCCGGGATGTAGGTTACGCGGGTTCCCTTCCGCGCTCGACGAAGAATTTTCTGGATCACATCGTTCTGTTCCTGTGTCCAGTACCAGGACCGGGCGAGCGCCCAGCCGTCGACCACGTCGCCCACCAGATACAGATAGTCACTCTCCCAGCTTTTCAGGAAATCGATCAAATCGCGGGCTCGGGCGTACCGCGTGCCGAGATGAAAATCAGAAATCCAGATGGTCCGAACGCGTTGTGGTGCAGGCGACATGGTGTCTGTTTTTTATGCAATTTCACAGGTGCAGTCGACCTGAACATTATCCATCCGTTAAGCCCCTGTTATGAATATTGGTATCATTGGCGCCGGCGGTATTGCGCTTGACCGTCACATTCCGGCCATCCATGCGCATCCCGATTTGACATTCTGGAGCGTACTGAGCCGCGACGCGGGGCGGGCGGCGGCCGTGGCCCGTGGCCACGGGGCGGCTGCTCCGCAGCCGGCCCACACAGACGTGCGCACGCTGCTCGCCGACCCGGACCTCGACGCCGTACTCATCGCTACGCCCGATCGCATGCACGAGGCGCACGCTGTGGCCGCCGCCCGCGCCGGCAAGCACATCGTGCTCGAAAAACCCATGGCCACATCGATCGAGGCCTGCCAGGCCATTGAATCGGCCTGCCAGGAAAGAGGCGTGACGCTCGCCATGGCCTACCACATGCGGCATCACGCGGGGCACCGTGCGCTCAAAGCCCGAGTGGATACGGGCGACTTTGGAGTAGTACGCCACATGCGCATCCACTGGACGTTTGCCGCACCCGACGGCTCCAACTGGCGCGCACAGCCGGAGACCGGCCGCTGGTGGAGTCTGGCTGCCAATGGAACGCACTGCCTGGACCAGGTCCGCTGGATCATGGGCGCATCGTGCGGAGACATCGTCCGTGTCGCATGCCATCAGAGTCGTGCCCGCTTCTCCAGTCGCCACGACGAATCGAGCGCGGTGCTGTGCACCATGGAGTCGGGCGCGACGGCCGAGATATTCGTTTCCGTACAGTTCGCGTCGCCCTCGCGCCTGGAACTCTATGGCGACAGAGGCTGGGCGCGCGCTGAAGACACGATGGGGCGTCACGGCGCGGGCCGGATTGACACCAGTGGCGGGCCCATCCCGTACACGCCCGCCGACCCGTTCCTCGGGGTGTGGACCGATTTTCACCGCGCCGCGACCGGGGGGACGCCGCCCGAGGTGTCCGCTCGCGAAGGCCGCCTGAACGTGACCTGGATGACGCGCATGGAGCAGGCCGCTGCGGAACGCAAGAGAACGGGCGGCGTAGACGACTTCACGATTTAGCCAAGGCTAAAAAACACCCGGATAATCGAATACCATGCCTTACCTGCTGCCAACACAACGCGTGCGCCGGCTTTTCGCGTTCACGCTCCTTTTCGCCGCCGCGTCCACGGGCGCTTTCGCCCAGCAGGCCCCGCTGGTCACCGACCGGCCTGACTTCACGGAAAGTGCCGTGACTGTGCCGCTTGGATCCATCCAGTTTGAAGGCGGACTGTCGTTTGTGGACGCCGGTGCCGACGCACTCATTTTCGGTGAACCACTCATTCGCTATGGCCTGCGCGACAAACTTGAACTTCGTTTCGGGGTCCCTTCCATCGTATCCATAGACGACCCCGTCGACGATACCGGCCTGTCCGACCTTTCGGTCGGATTCAAGTACGCGCTCGCCCCAACAGCGAACGGTTGGAGTATGGCCGTCCTCGGCGCCCTGTCTCTCCCGACGGGTGGCGACAACTTCACGTCCGATACCATCGATCCCTCCGCCATTTTTGTAGCGTCCCGCGACATCAACGACCGCACGTCCTTCGACGCCCAGGCGCGCGGCGCCATCGTGGGCGATGACAACGACGCCGTTCTGGAAACGACCGCCGTGTTTGCGTATGCCATTCGGCCGGACCTCAGCGGTTTTGCCGAACTGGCCACCCGCTTCCAGGACAATGTGGATACGGGTGTCACGCTGCACACGGGCGTCTCGAGCCTCATCCAGGAGCTCCTCCAGGTGGATGTGCACCTCGGCTTCGGACTGACCGACACGGCGGCTGACTTTTTCGTGGGCGCCGGCATTTCGTACCGGATTGATCGATAAAGAGGACCTGCTGACACGACCGTGTGATGTACATTGATGTAGTCACCCAATCGGTCTGTCTCATGACACCTGTCTCGACGTCCCCTACGTGGACAGTACGCAAACACGATCTGCCCACTTTTGCTGCCGTCTTTTTCGTCCTCCTGACGCTTGTCGCGGCACCGCCGGCTCTGGCCCAGACCGTTCCTGTCTGGGAGCCGGTCCCTTTCGGGCCCGTATTGGGCCCGTCCACCTCGCCCGACCGGTTCGATGACGTCGACTTCGCCGACCGCCTGAACGGGTGGATGGTACACCGTGCCAATGGCGAAATCTGGCACTCGGCCGACGGCGGACTCTCGTGGCAGAAACAACTCGATGAACCCGGCACATCGTTCCGATCCATTGCATTTGCCACGGACCAGGTCGGCTGGGCCGGCACGCTCACGCGGGGACGGACGCTCTGGGAAACCCGCGACGGAGGCGCCTCCTGGACGAACATCACGGACACCATCGACGGCGTCGACCCGGCCGGAATCTGCGGGATGGTGGCGGTTTCTGAACAGGTAGCCTATGGCGTGGGCGCATTTTTTGGCGCACCCGTCGTTGTCCGCACCAAAGATGGCGGCCAGACGTGGGACTCCCGCTTCGTGAACGACGTCACCGACACGCTCGTGGACGTACACTTCTTTGACGAACTGACGGGAGTGGCCACAGGCGGAACCAGCACTATCTCATCTCTCGACGGCGACGTGACCGTGATTCGCACCGAAGACGGCGGCGAAACGTGGGAGCGTGTCTACACGGGAACGCGGGGACTCGGTGTAGCCGGTGAGTGGGGGTGGAAAATCACCTTCCCGACGCCCGACATCGGGTACATCTCCGTTGAAACCATTACCAATTCCCAGGGGCTGCCTGCGAAAGTGCTCAAAACGACGGACGGTGGTCGGACGTGGACACCGATCGAGGTAGATGGTAGCGTCAGCCGCGCGGGACTCCAGGGCATTGGATTCGTGACGGCCGATGTCGGCTGGGCCAGTGGTCGCGGTGTGACGTCCATCACCACCGACGGAGGTGACAGCTGGCAACAGCTCGAGCACTTCAGCACGCTCACCGGAATGGGACAACTCGATGGCAATATCAATCGGTTCCTGGTCGTCGACGATACAACGGCATTCGCCATTGGCCAACGTGTCTACCAACTTGAAGGTCTCGATGCGCTCATTACGGATGTCATTGCTGAAGAAACACTCCCCGATGCATTTGAAATCGGCAGCGGCTACCCGAACCCCTTCACCGACCACGTAACTCTTCCCTACACGCTGCACCGATCGCAGCCTGTTGGTTTCCAGGTCATCGATGTTCTCGGTCGCATTCTGTATACGGAGCCGCCGTCCGTCCGTGCGGCTGGCGAATACGCGTTTACCTGGGATGGACGCACGCAACAGGGTGAACGCGCCGCCTCAGGAAATTATATTATTCTTATGGATATTGGCGCATCGCCCGAGATGAAACATGTCGTCCGCATACAATAGTAAAAAATGAGTGCCGCGTCTGAACACGCCACGTGGACCCACATCCCCGTCCGCGTGCCACTGACCGCCTGTATACGCTGGACGGCGTGCATACTCCTGGCAACCGGTGTACTCCTCACTCCCGCGGCCCACGCACAGGGAGCGGAAGGCAGCGCGCCGCCGGATGCCGACGCGCTCATTGCCCTCACGCAGGACTTTTTCGACGCGCTGGCCGCCGGGGATGCCGAACGCCTGTCCGCCATACAGCTGCCCGGCGGCCACGCCTATATATCGGGCGCGGACGGCAGCACGACCGTCCGCCCTTTTTCGGCCATGACGGCCGGTATTGCCGCCCAGAAAGGTCGATTCCTGGAGCGCATGTTCGATCCCGAGGTCCGGGTCTCAGGAGCAGTCGGCATGGTCTACACGGCCTACGACTTCCACATTGACGGTGCCTTCAGCCACTGCGGCACGGATGTGTTCACATACCTGAAGACGGACGTCGGCTGGCGTATGGCGCAGGCCACATACTCCGTGGAAACGGAGGGCTGCCCGGACCGGCCTGCACCGCAATAAGTCCGAATCCATGAATACCACCTTCAGCGTGTACCTGCAGCTCGGCCTGGAGCATATTCTGGACCTGGCGGGCTATGACCACATTCTGTTCGTCGTCGCGCTCGCGGCGTCGTATACACTCGCCGAGTGGCGCCATCTCCTCGTTCTCGTGACCGCATTCACCCTCGGCCACTCCCTCACGCTCGCACTCGCCACGCTCGACATGGTCCGCGTCAATTCCGATCTGGTGGAGATGCTTATTCCGCTCACCATCCTGGCGACGGCGCTTCTGAATATCGGCGAGACGCTCTGGGACCGGCGTCTGCGGCAGGAGGGCGCAGAATCCCAGCGAGGTTGGCGGGCCAAGTACCTCCTGGCAGCTGGGTTTGGACTCATTCACGGCCTCGGCTTCTCCAATTTTTTACGCGCCGTACTGGGCGGCGAAGAGAGCATTCTCGCGCCACTCTTCGCCTTCAACATCGGCCTTGAGCTGGGTCAGATCGTGATTCTGGCCGTCGTCCTGCTCCTTGCCGAAGTCACCACACGGGCGACTGCGCTTACACGATCTGCGTGGGGACTTATGGTCTCCGTGCTCGTTGTACTCCTTACCCTGACCATACTTTTCTGAGAGGCCGGTCTCACCAATAAACCAGCCTGTCATGAGAAAATCCTGCACACGGGGAGCCAGCCTGGCTCTCACTCTTACCATTCTGCTTGGGCTCCTCGCAGTACCAGCTACCGATGCCCAGAACTGGCGCAACGTCGACGGCGACGTGCGCAGCGGTAACCATTCCATGTTCCGGCCCATCGACTCCTGGCCGGACGCCACGTCCGTCCGCGGCGCATCGGGCGCTCCAGGTCCCCAGTATTGGCAGCAGCGCGCCGATTACGTCATCGAAGCCAGCCTGGACCCCGAGACGCATCGGATCACCGGCAGCGAGCGCATCACCTATCACAACAACTCGCCCGACCCGCTGACATTCCTCTGGGTGCAGCTCGACCAGAACGTCCGCTCGCTCGAAAACAGTCGGACGTATGCCATCGAGGGTGCGCTTCCTGAGACCATCAGCCCGGCGTTCCGTCGCTTCGTAGGCGTAGAGAAATTCGACGGCGGCTTCGACATTGCGCGCGTCCAACTCGTCGATGATGGCGGCCGGCTCCACGACGCCAAATACCGCATCAACGATACCATCATGCGGATTGCGCTCCCAGAGGCCCTCATGCCGGGCAAGAAAGTTTCCTTCGAGATCGACTGGTCGTTCCTCATGCCGGACAACGGCCGCGGCGCCAAAGAGCGCCTGGGCGACGGCTGGCTGTACGTTGTGGCCCAATGGTTTCCGCGCATGAGCGTCTACGACGACGTGAATGGCTGGCAGACCGAGCAATTCCTGGGTCGGGGCGAGTTCTATCTCAATTTTGGCTCCTATGACGTCAAATTGACGGTTCCATGGGATCATATTGTCGATGCGACGGGAGAGCTGCAGAACCCGGACGAGGTGCTCACGCGCGAACAGCAGCAGCGCCTGCGGCGTGCCTACACGTCTGAGGAACCGGTCTTCATCGTGGGGCCGGACGAAGTGATGGATGCATCCACCCGCCCCGCGCGCAGCGGCACATTGACGTGGCATTTCAAGGCCGATGACGTACGCGACTTTGCGTGGGCGTCGTCTAAAACATTCGTCTGGGATGCCGCCGGATTCTCGTATCCGGACGAAGACCGCGTCATCAAAGTGCATTCCCTGTATCCCCGCCGGGCCATGCCGCTCTGGGACAAGGTATCGACGCGCGCCAGCATTGTGACGCTTGAATCCTATGGGGATATGTCCATGAGATACCCCTATCCCAAGTCGCTCAACGTGAACGGACCCGTCGGTGGCATGGAATATCCCATGGTCGCCTTCTGCGGCGCCCGCCCGGCGCCGGATGGTACGTATTCAGACGGCGTGGAGCGCGCCCTGATTGGCGTTACCATCCATGAAGTGGGACACAACTGGGTGCCGATGATTATTGCATCGGACGAGCGCAAGTGGACGTGGATGGATGAAGGGCTGAACACGTTCCTGCAGTACTACGCCGAACAGCGTTACGCCGAGAAGTTCAATGGAACCGACATCTGGACGCAGACCGCGGACGGCACGTATCCGTCCCGGCGAGGTCCTGCCCCCCAGATCGTCGACTACATGAAAAACCCGGCACAGGTCCCCATCATGACCGAGTCGGATCTGATCCAGAACAACTTCGGAAACAATGGTTACGCCAAGCCGGCGACGGGCCTTGTCATGCTGCGCGAGCAGATTCTGGGTCCTGATGTATTTGACGACGCGTTCCGCGAGTACTCCAGGCGCTGGGCGTTCCGCCATCCGCAACCAGCGGATTTCTTCCGCTCCATGGAAGAGGCGGCAGGCGAGAACCTGAACTGGTTCTGGCGGGGCTGGTTCTACACGACCTATGCCAACGACCAGAAACTGGCTGCGGTTACTGACCAGCGCGCCGATTCGCTACTCGGAAACAGTGACTACGGCGAGCACTACTACCGCATGCGGATCGAAAATGAAGGACAACTCGTCATGCCCATCCAACTGCGCGTGACGTATGAGGATGGCAGCCAGGAGTTTTTCGACCTTCCGGCCGATGTCTGGCGGTCCAACGAATTGGAGTTCACCAAAGGATTTTTCTCAGACAAGAAGGTCACGAAAGTAGAACTCGACCCGGATGCCGTTTTCGCCGATATTGACATGGAAGACAATGTCTGGACGGCGCCCGAAGTTGAATCGGAACCGGCCGAGAACCGCTGACGGCCCTACCTGACGCCTATCATCACTGCGCATGCGCTACCTTTTGATCCTTCTCATTGCCGGTTCCCTCGCCCCGGGTGCAGCACACGACTTCCATGTCTCCTACGGGCGCCTGGCGGTCGAAGGGTCAACAGCGGTAATTCGGGTGCGTTTTTTCCAGAACGACCTGGTCGAAGCCATTCAGAAGCAGAACGCTCCGGATTTCGAGCTTGCGGCCACATCCCGGGCCGATTCTGTTGCCTTGGCGTATATCGGTCGGCGGCTGCGCCTCGCAGCCGCCGACCGTCCGCTGGAGGCCGTCGTACGAGCTTCAGGTGAGGACATGTCAGGACAGGAGCCCATGTGGTGGTACCTGCTGGAGTTCACCGCATCTACCCCGATCAAGGACCTTGAACTGACCAATACGCTGCTGTTCGAGACGTTCGACGACCAGAAGAATATTGTCCAGATGCAGCACTTTCCGAGCGAAAAAACGTGGTCGTTCTATTTCACGCCCGATTCGGACCACTTCTCGGTCGCCATGCCTTGAAAAGCGTGTTGAAAGGCTGTCAAATGGGCACGTCAAGGAGCAGGATGTCTGAACCAGCGGCCAGATCCATCGTGACCACGCCTCCAGGGGCGGTAATGGCGAGCGCATCGCGCGGACCAGCTTCCTTGTCCCCCGCGAGGAGCTTTCCTTCGACCACGAAGAGGTACAGACCATTTCCCTCGAAGGCAGGCTCGTAAGCCACGTGGGTGTCCTCCCGGAAGTGTCCGCGCGCAATGAGTGCGTCCTGCTCCATGGTGAGCGAACCGTCCCGTCCATCGGGCGACGCGATGATGGCCAGCCGGCCCTCCCGGCTGGCGGCCGGGAATGACTTCTGGTCGTACCGGGGGGTGAGCCCCCGCGTACGCGGGCGGATCCAGATCTGAAAGAAAGCAACATCTTCTGTCCGGGACGCATTGTGCTCCTCATGCTCAATGCCGCGGCCAGCTGTCATGACCTGCACGTCGCCTTCTGGCAGCAGCTCGGTGTGCCCCATGCTGTCTCCGTGGCGCAGCGCCCCGCGCGTCGGGATGGAGATGATTTCCATGTCGGCGTGCGGATGCCGCGCGAAACCGCCCCCGGGGGCTACTACGTCGTCATTGAGTACGCGGAGCGCCCCGAACTGCATGCGGCCGGGGTCCATGTAGCTGCCAAAGCTGAACGAATGGCGGGACTGGAGCCACCCGAAGTCGGCGCGGCCGCGGCTCTCGGCTGGAATATGCTCGATGGTCATGATGCAACCTCCTGATGGGTAATGGATGAAAGCGGCTGCGCCACAAGTCGCTGATCTTTCCGCGGACTGCGGGGCTCGGGCTCATCCTGTTCGGCCGGCCTGCCCACGGCAAGCATACACATGACGTCATACGCGTCCGCGCTCAGCCCGGCGACCTCGAACGCGGCTTCGTGATCGAACCCTTTCATGGCATGCGCGCTGTATCCCATGTGGTGCGCCTGCAGCGCGAAGGACATCCACGCACTGCCCGTGTCAAATGCGGCACTGGCATTCTCGCGGTCGTTGCGCGCGAACCGCTTCCTCGCGAACAGGATGGCAAGGCGCGGAGCGCGGCCAGCCCAGGCCTGGTTGGCAGGCACGAGGAGTTTGGCCATCCGGTCCCGCTCGTCCGGAGTCGCCGCATAGACGAACAGCCAGGGCTGCTCGTTGTAAGATGACGGTGCCCATCGTGCCGCCTCGAACATGGCTTCGAGGTCACGCCCAGGGACAGGATCGTCGGTGTAGGTGCGTGTCGACCAACGCTCGACAAACAAGGAGTGTACGCGATCGGACTGGGTCTGTCTCATGGTGTCGTTGTATTTAGTTGACTAATCAACCATATACAACCCACCCGTGTTCCCGCTTTTTCGCGGCTGCCCGAGCATTCACACGTCCCGGCTCGCGGAAACGTGTGCTATCTGCAGTTCCAGGCGTTTGATTTCACGCACAACATGGTTGCGGTTCATTTGCATGAAGTACCACATCTTGAGCATACTGACGGCGTGGAAGGCAGCTATGAATACGCCAAGCCACAGGATTTGCGACCTTGTTTCCCCGGCCTGGAAAAACTCGATGGCTGCCCACACGCTGACGCCGAAGAAGACGAACGTGTATACGAAGGAAATCGACGCCAGGAACTTCTGCCGCCCCCGGAACACGTCGAGCATTTCGCCGAGAAAGGAAGGTTCTGCCAGTTCATCGTAGAACCGGCCCTCCTCTTCCGTAAGTGTGCTACGAATGAGATCGTCTACCGATGCGTTGGTGCTGCGTGCTTTGCTCATGGTGTGTCCTCGATATTTTGGTTGTCTACATGCTGTTTGATGAACCGACGTGCGTGGAAGAGCCGCGACTTGACCGTGCCTTCGGGTATGCCCAGAACGAGGGCCATGTCCCGCACACTGAATTCGTCCAGGTAATGCATGGTCAGCAATTGGCGCTGGTCGTCGGGCAGCTGTTCGAGCAGCGCACGCACCTGGCCAGCCGGATCGGAAGGGGCGTCCTCGTGCGCAGCTACCGGGTTGGCGTTGTGCTCGCGGGCATCACTGAACAGCTTCCGATGACGCTCGCTCCTTCGAATGGCGTCAATACACTTGTTGCGGGCTATCCGGTAGGCCCACGGCGCAAATCGGGCCGGGTCGTCGAGCCGTGCCAGGCTGCGGGTAATGGCCAGCCAGATCTCCTGCTGCAGATCGTCACTCCGCCCCTGCGACCCAATCTGGCGCCAGATGAACGCCCTCAGCGGCCTGTCCCAGAGGCGGACAATCTGCCCGAAGGCGCGCTCGCCCCTCGTCCCTCCGGCCTGGGCTTCCAGAACCAGATATTCGGTCACTATGTCGCGTTTTGTGCGCATTCATGCATTCAGTCGTCCGGCGGGCCGTCCGGTTCAACCGCTTCCAATGCCGACCGGTCTTCATCAAATACAGCATGGGGACGCAACCTGGCCTTGCGAAGCACTCCCGGGTACCGCTTCTGTATGGTACGCACCGCATTCCGAATAGCGGGCCGCGCATCGAAAAAATCCTTCTGGTGCACATCGGGGCGACGGAGCGCTTCCAGATGCAGGGCAAGACCATCGAGTTCGCGTACGCCGGACTCGAGAGCGGCATGCAGCAGGCGCCATGCCACGTGCCGGATGGTTTCGACCCGGTGCACCGGCTCCTGCAGGATGTGGCGCCGCATGGCAGAACGGCCACCGGCCATACTGGCCCCGCCAGCCAGGTCCAATACCACGCCAATGCACTGTGTGCGCCTTTCGCCCAGATCGGCCACAGCCCGGCTTACAACCTCCTCGACCACTGGCTGCAGCACCTGATCGGTGGCAGGAACTGACTCCGGCCAGGCATAGGCGGCCACCACCGACGGCGGCGGCCGCCAGGCTGTTATCCGATGCTCCGGTTCTGGATGGATGACGCGGTACACCTGCTCCCCGTGCGCCCCGAACTGAGCCTTCATGTGACGCAGCGTCAGCCGGCACAGCGCACCCAGTGTCGTATGACCGAAGAGTTCCATTTGTCCGATCGTGTCGCGCGCTACGCCCAATGCCGTCAGTCGCCGCACCTGGAACCTGTCCAGGAAAAGGTCCTCCTGCCCAGCGCGAACCGGTAGAATATGCCCCGGTGAAGCACGCAGCGCAGCCAGACGGGCCATGGCACGGGTCGAAGCAACACCAACCTGCATACCTGTTCCGGATACCAGTGCCCGCAAGGCACCCGCATCCGGCTCCCTGAAGAACAGGAAAGGTGAGCCTGGTGTCTCCATGAAGGGAGTCAGATCATGAACCTGGCGCAAGAGTGCCTCCCAACACGTAGTTTCCGTATGGACATCACGCAGGCAGACCGTTGCTGACGCCGAGACCCGCTTCACCCGGTCTGCACGGTCTCCGGGAACCACATTCCTGAGGCTCCGCACACGCTCCCGGGCCACGACAATTCCCCCCGAGACCACTACAACGGGCCCCGCAGCGCCCGCCTGCCGGGCTGCCCACGCCGGGAATTCCGGGATATATAAACAGTGCACATATTCCACACATAGATTATACGTATGCATCGCACATAGTATATACATGTGCAAATTTGAAAAAAGACCAACATCATGCAGAAAACGATCACCGTACTCGGGGCTGGCCTTATCGGGTCGGCCATCATCAAGGACCTTTCCGACGGAAGCGCGCTGGTACGCGCCATCGATGCTTCGCAGCAGGCGCTTGACCGGCTTGGCGGGGCGCAGGGAGTCGAAACCCACCGGGCCGATGTCACCGACCGCCAGGCACTGGCTGAGGCTACACAGGGCAGTGACCTTGTGATCAATGCCGTACCGGGCTTCATGGGCTACGCCACGCTCGAGAGCCTGATTGAGCTTGGACACGACGTCGTGGACATTTCTTTCTTCCCGGAAGATGCGTTCGACCTGGACGAGAAGGCATTGGCACGAGGCGTGACGGCCGTTGTAGACTGTGGTGTGGCACCCGGGCTCTGCAACATGCAGGCAGGCTATGCCGAGACGGAGTTCGACCGCCTGGAAAGCTACCTCTGCCTCGTGGGTGGCCTGCCCGTCGAACGACGCCACCCGTTCGAATACAAGGCCGGATTCTCACCCATTGATGTGATTGAGGAGTACACCCGGACGGCCCGCTATGTGGAGCACGGAAAAGTCATTTACCGCGACGCCCTGACCGACATAGAGCTCGTTGATATCCCCAGGGTGGGCACACTCGAAGCCTTCAATACAGATGGGTTGCGCACGCTCATGAGGACGCTTCGTGCGCCCGACATGAAGGAGAAGACCCTCCGACACCCCGGTCATGCGGCGCTCATGCAGGTTTTTCGAGATGCTGGATTCTTTTCGCGTGAACCCATGGACATAGACGGGACGAGCGTACGTCCCCTGGACGT
Source organism: Bacteroidota bacterium (assembly GCA_029262835.1). Lineage (GTDB taxonomy): Bacteria > Bacteroidota > Rhodothermia > Rhodothermales > UBA10348 > 1-14-0-65-60-17. The sequence continues at coordinate 59,453 of JAJCYQ010000049.1, read as the reverse complement.
TACCATGAAACTCCTGTTCGATGCCTGGACCCTTGCGCCGGGCGACCAGGACTACACGGTCATGCGCGTCGAGATCGTCGGAACCGAAGGAGATGCCTGCATGCGACGTACCTTCGACCTGCTCGACTACTACGACCAGGAGTCAGGCATCCACTCGATGGCCAGGACAACCGGCTACACGTGTACGGCGGCCGCCCGACTCGTACTGGACGGAAGCTTCAGCCAGAAGGGCATATGCCCTCCAGAGTTCCTCGGCCGGACACCCGGATGCTACCAGAAAGTTGTTGCCATGCTCGGCGACCGTGGCATTGTGATCCGCGAGCGCGACGAGCCCGCCTGAGGACACGCCATAATAATGACAGGACGAGGTTATGCCAGGATGCATGCTGTGTCATGAGTGGCATGAAAGCCACTGAAAAAAGATGATCAGGGTATGACACGATGTTGTCATACCTGCTCTGTAAGTTGCTTTCAGAAAGAGAAAACAACCATTCAAGCGGCATACAGACATGACAACAGCCTCCCTCTCCCTGCTTACCGGCGAATCGTTCCACGTCGATGTAAACGGTGCGCACCCGGCGCTCGTCTCCCAGGAACGCGGCGTGCGTATTGACCTCAGCCACCTGAGCCCCGAAGAACTGCTGACGCTCAAGGACCTGGCACACAACCAGTATGTCAAGTCCATGCTGTTCGGTGGCGACGATGCTGACGTGCACCGTGCTACGCTGAACTACATCAGTCGGCATCTCGAGCGGGCTGGGAACCCATCGGCGGGTCGGGGCGCCCGGGGCCTGCGCACGGCACAGACGCGTCGTCGCACCCGCCGACGCACCGTGCTCAACGCGGCCTAGAAGCGTGTTGAACAAGTAGAGGACCTCTCGTTCGGAGCGGCATGACAACACGGCCGGGTACCCGGCCTCTTCCAGGCGTCCCGACATCTGCATAGCCATAGCTACGCATAGGAGGGAGAACGCAGGAGATGTTGTCATGCCGCCCGAACCCGAAGGGAACGAGGGGGTTACGGGCGCATACTGCGTCATGGCATCCTCCACGATGCTATGGCATCGCGTCGTCGCCCTTCCTTATCTACACCTCGTAAGACCCTCGTTCGAGAGGCCCTCTACTTATTCAACACGCTTCTACAAGCGTGCCTGAAATCCATGGTCAGTTGCGATGGCACACCCTCCTCACCCACGCGGCGCAGACCCGACAACGTTATTCCGAGAAGACGAATGGGCTTCTCAGGCGGGGGGCCGCCGTGCTCAAGTAGCAATGCGGCTGTTTCATAGAGGTCGGCAGGCTCCGAAATGCATCGGTCCGTCGTGGTCTGCCGGGTGGACTGCTCAAAGTCATGATAGCGGATCTTGAGCGTCACCGTGTGGCCAACAAAGGCCGCGTCGGCCAGGCGCCGCGCGACAACTTCGGCAATATCTGCCAGACGGTCCCGCAGCGTATCCATACCCTCCAGATCATCGGGAAACGTCCGCTCGGCGCCCACGGACTTTCGTTCCCGATGGGGTCGGACCGGACGGTCGTCCTGGCCATGCGCCATGCGCCAGTAGTACCGGCCCGCTTTTCCGAATACCATTACCATGTCGTCCTCACTGCGGTCGCGCAGGTCGGCACCCGTCCGGATACCCATACTCTCCATGCGAGCCGCCGTGACAGGGCCCACGCCATGGAACTTGGCAACCGGTAGCGCCGCGATGAACGTAGCCGCATCGGCCGGCGTAATCAGCGTCTGCCCGTCTGGTTTCTGCCATCCGGAGCCGGTCTTGGCCAGAAACTTGTTGAAGCTGACACCAGCCGACGCGGTCAAGCCGGTCTCGTCGACGATCCTCCGCCGGATTATCCGGGCCAGAATGGTAGCCGATGGTGGCCCCGTAAGCGGATGGGTCACATCAAGATAGGCTTCATCAAGGGACAGCGGCTCCACGAGTGGGGTATACTCTCTGAAAATCCGACGGATACGCTGCGACTCTTCGCGGTAGACGTCGAAGCGGGGCCGCACGAATACCAGTCCCGGGCACCGCCTTGCCGCCGTCACGGACGGCATGGCGGAGTGCACGCCATAGGCGCGGGCTTCGTAGGACGCCGCCGCCACCACCCCACGCCGCGACGACCCGCCCACCGCTACAGGTCGTCCCCGGAGTTCCTCCGAGTCCCGCTGCTCGACCGACGCGAAGAATGCATCCATGTCAATATGGATGATTTTCCGGAATGATGGCGCGATGTCCACGGTTTTTACGTTTACAGGTATGGAAGGCAGTTGAAGAACGCGGCCTTTCAACTGACAGCAATCTACGACCCACCGGAAAAACGCATGCCCTACTGTCCCTGTCCTCATTCCGATTCGCCGCCCAGAGCCAGGCGAAAGCCCTCGCCCGGGCGAAAGCCCTCGCTGAAACCGCAACGCACCCTGCGGGGAACGCTCGTCCTGTTGATGGCCGGACTTGCCGCCGGCTGCGCGCCATCCATTGCGCCCTACAGTCCGGTCGCCTTCGAAAAAGCCGTCGACATGAAGGTCGATGCGCTGCGCCTCATGGAGCAGGCCGAAGAACCTGCCGCTGAACAGGAGCGCAAAATCACTGCCCTGCGCCGGGATCTTGATCGGGCGTGGGAATTCGCGAAGGGACGCCCCCGAAACGAGCACTCGTCGCGCCAATGGGAACTCATGCGCGACCCGGACGGCCACCTGCTGGGAGGTTTCCTGTCACGCTGGGAGCAGGAAGGCACCCTCGGGCCTGTCTTCATATCCGAATCACAGCGACTCATCTCACTCGCCTTCGATGCCATTATTGGCCTTGAGAGCGGCAAACTGAAGCCATCTGATGTCTGAGCCACTTATCGATACCATTCTCGCATCCCTGAAAGCCGAGCTCCCTGACCTGGCTGGTGCCTCCCTGAAAGCCGCACGACACCTGCTGTCAGCCGCCCGAGAGGACCTTGACCACTGGAGCGCCCAGGTTGCCACAGGACATCTCTCCGCCGCCGAACTGGAATGGCTCGCCCGGTCCCGCCTCGATGTCCTGCGCGTTGAGACACTCCGTGAAACCGGACTGGCCCACGCACGCCTCGACGCATTGCGTCGACGCCTCGTAGTCCATATCGTACAGGCCCTCCTGCCTGCCGCGTGAACCGCGAGGATCCTCAGCGGGAGGAGGGAATACCACTCTCCCGACCGGATGCCACACCCGTATGCCATGACGCCCTCCCCGTACCTCGTTACCGCCCGCAAGTACCGACCACAGACCTTCAATGAGGTCGTGGCCCAGGAGCACATCAGTGGCACGCTCAAGAATGCCATTCGCCTGGACCGTCTCGCTCACGCCTATCTGTTCACAGGACCGCGTGGCGTCGGAAAAACCACGGCTGCACGCATTCTGGCCAAGGCCATAAACTGCCAGGCTCCGGCCGCCGAGCGAATCGATGCCGCCGAGCCCTGCCGTACGTGCGACTCCTGCCGCTCCTTCGAGCAGGGGCGCAACCTGAATATCATCGAGATCGATGCCGCGTCCAACAACAAGGTCGAGGACATGCGGGAATTGCGCGAAACCGTCCGCGTCCCGCCGCAGGGCAGCCGCATGAAGGTGTACATCATCGATGAGGTGCACATGCTCTCCAATGCAGCATTCAATGCGCTGCTCAAGACGCTCGAGGAGCCCCCACCCCACGCCCTGTTCATCTTCGCGACGACCGAGCCGCACAAGGTCCTGCCCACCATCCAATCGCGTTGCCAACGCTTCGATTTCCGCCGCATCGCGGTCACTGAAATTGTAACCCAGCTCAAACAGATCTGTGCGGAGGAACAGATCGAGATCGACGAAGCATCGCTCGTACTCATCGCCCGAAAAGGAGATGGCGCCATGCGCGATGCCCTATCTGTCTTCGACCAGGCAGTTTCGCTCTGTGGCACAACCATCACCTACGATACGCTCCGCTCGGCCCTCGGCGTCGTGGACGACGAACTCTACTTCCGGGCAACGCAGGCCGTACGTGACGGCGACGGCGCCGCCATGATTCAACTCGTGCACGCCGTTGTTCGTGCCGGCTACGACATCCAGGAATTTGTGGATGGCCTCTCGGAGCACCTCCGAAACCTGCTCGTCGCCATCACGGTCAAGGATCTTTCACTGGTCGATGCATCGACCTCCATGAAAAAACGCACCGCCGAGCACGCCAGTGGGTTCTCTGAATCAACCCTGATGGCCCTCATTCATATTGCCGGCGAAACGGCCGATACCATGCGCATGGCCCGTCAGCCCCGCCTGCGCCTGGAAATGGCGCTGCTGCGCATGGCATCCGTCCCGAGCGCCGTCGATCTGAAGTCCATGTTGGACATCGTGAAACGGCTCGAACAGAAGGCCGACAGGGAAGGAATCCACCTGACTGTAGAGGCTCCGGGCGCCCCGTCAACTCCGGCTACCCCGTCGACTCCCAGCACGCCCGCCCCGGAAACGGCGCAGGGCGCAAGGCCCCAGGAAATTCAACGTCCCGCCCCAGCGGTAGCTCCAAAGCCGGCCCCCGCTGCTCAACCGGCGCAGGCCCCAGCACCCACCGAGGCTCCAAAGCCGGCCCCGGCCGCGCAGCCAACCCCGAAGGCCCCGCCCCAGACGGCTGGCACCCAAACCGGCGGCACCGCGGACCGGAGCGACAGTGCACCGACGCGCAGCACACCGCCGCCGCCAGGGCTGCACATCACGCCTGCCATCGAGCGCCGCGCCCGACCCGATGAGCCGCGCGGCGAAGCACAATCTGGCGAGACCCCAGGCAGCCAGACCGCGTCCGACGTCGCCGTACTCGATCCTGACAAGCCTTCAACAACCGAATTGGCTATCCTTGAGGAAGCGTGGACGCGCCTCACGGCCGACATCATGGAAACGCGCAAGCAGATTGGCTCGCTACTCTCCCACAGTACGATATCCACATTTTCATCTCGGACGGTCACACTGGCCGTGCCCGATGACTTTCACGCCCGGACACTGTCGGCCGAACGCTCCAAGCTGGCTCATCGACTCGGCGAACTTTCCGGCATCCATATCGATACCATTCGATTCGATGTTCGCGTAGAAGCGGAGAATGACACCTCCAGCCATGAGGATGACCTGGATGACCGGGCCTTCCTCGAGCAGAAATCCAACGAAAATCCTGCCGTGCGCGCACTCATTGAACGTTTCAACGGCGAACCTACCTGGTAACAGATCCATGAATCAGAATATGAACATGGCCGACATGTTCGGCAAAGTGATGGACATGCAACGCAAAATGTCCGAAATGCAGGAGCTTCTGGCATCCAAAACGGTGATTGCGGAGGCAGGCGGGGGCATGGTGCAGGTAACCGCCAACGGCCAGCAGCGCATTACGGCCATCAAGATCGAGAAGGATGTAATCGATCCGGAAGACCCCGAAATGCTCGAGGATCTGATCATCGCTGGTGTCAACAAGGCGCTTGAAGAAGCGGCGCAGCTGGCCAAAACAGAGATGTCCAAAATCACAGGTGGCATGATGCCTCCCGGCATGGACCTTTCCAAACTTGGACTCTGATGCAGTTCACGTCGGAATCGGTCGAAGACCTCGTGGAGCAGTTCTCCAAACTGCCATCCATAGGAAGGAAAACCGCTCGGCGGCTCGCCTCCTTCGTCCTCAAAATGCCGAAGACAGAGGTGGAGGAACTCGCGCGGGCCCTCGTGGCTGTCAAGGAACGCGTCCGCTTCTGCACGGTCTGCTTCAACGTCACCGACCACGAAGTCTGTCCCATCTGCGCGTCCTCAAGGCGCAACCGGTCGGTGATCTGCGTGGTCGAAGAGCCCAACGATGTCATGGCGCTTGAGCGCACGGATGGATTTGACGGTGTGTACCACGTACTGGGAGGCGTAATTTCGCCGCTCGACGGCATAGGCCCGGAAGACCTCCGTATCCGCGAGCTCGTGGCCCGCGTGTCAGAGCCGGATGCTGAATGGCCGGTCAGTGAGGTCATTCTGGCGGTTAACCCCAATGTAGAGGGTGACACGACGGCGTTCTATGTCTCCAAACTGCTGGCTCCGCTCGGCGTGAACGTGTCCCGCCTGGCGCGGGGTATTCCCATGGGCGGTGACCTCGAGTATACCGATGAAGCTACGCTGGCCCGTGCCCTGGAAGGGCGCGTGTCCGCGTGACGAACCTCCCAGGCATGCTACTGTCGCGGAGAACAAACTACTTGATGGGAGGCGCCGTGCTGGCCATCCTGTTGGGCTATGTGGTCTGGCCGGCGGTCTCGGTCTTTACCACGGGCCTCCGCCCGGAGCACGTAGCGCGCCTGTTGGGCCCGGCAGGAAGAGCAACTGGCGAAGCCCTGTTCAACTCGGTCTGGATATCACTATGGACGGTAGTTGGCGCGGGCATACTCGGTACGCTGCTGTCCTGGCTGCTGCACCGGTTCGACTTCCCGCTCAGGAGAGTGGTCACATCGGTCGCCGCCCTGCCACTTGCCTTGCCGCCCCTGGTCGGCGTGCTCGCGTTCCTTTTCCTGTACGGCGAGAGCGGTATGCTGCCGCGTGCCCTCCAGTCCGGCCTCGGACTCGAGGAGGTACCCTTCTCCTTCGGTGGCCTCTGGGCTGTCTGGCTCGTACATGTCTACTCCATGTACGTGTTCTTCTACCTCTTCGGCGCAGCGGCGCTCAAAACGCTGGATCGCAGCCAGATGGAAGCCGCAGAAGACCTGGGAGCCGGGGCCTGGCGTTCTTTCCACAGCGTCGTGCTGCCGCACATGCGCCCGGCCATGACCGGTGCCTCGCTGCTCGTCTTCATGATCTCCATGGCTTCGTTCACTGCCCCGTTGCTTTTTGCCGGCACCGAACGCTTCCTGACACTGCAGATCTACAACTACAAAATGAACGGCGACCTGGAGATGTCGGCCGCCGTCTCCGTTCTGCTCACGCTGATCGGCCTTTTGTTTCTCGCCGGCCTTGAACTGGATCGCCGCCGAAAGAGCAAAGCCACAGGCAAGGGTACCCCGGCCCCTCCCCGCCCCGTCATATCCGGTTGGGCCCGGACTGCTGCCGTCGTAACGGCCTGCAGCGTACTGCTTTTCCTTCTCCTGCCGGTACTCACCATCGTACTCGTATCGTTTGTCAAGGAGGGCAGTTGGACCTACCAGGTGCTCCCAACCGCCTACACGATAGAAAACTATACCGGCCTGTTCGCCGACCCCGACGTCTTCGCTCCAATCGGCAATTCACTCCGGATGGCCACGCTCGCCACGCTGGCCAACGTCGTTTTTGGCGTAACCGCCGCCCTCTTCATTGTCAAGGGCGCAACGCCCGGGCGGGGTCTGGTCCGGCTGCTGGCCGTCCTCCCTTTTGCCATCCCGGGCACGGTCATCGCCATCAACCTGATTGTCACGTTCGATACGCCGGGTCCGCTGTCGGCCGGACAGGCGCTCACGGGCACCGTATGGCTGCTGCCGCTGGCCTATTTCATCCGCCATATTCCGCTCGTAGTCCGCTCCACGACAGCCGCTCTTGAATCGTACGACGATCGCCTGACAGATGCTTCGATGGACCTTGGCGCCGGGACGGCCATGACACTCCGCCGCGTCGTCCTGCCTGTCATTGCGCCAGGCATCGTGGCGGGTACACTGCTTACGTTCGTGACCGCCCTCGGCGAGTTCGTCTCCTCCATCCTGCTCTACGTCTTCGACAACCGGCCCATTTCCGTCGAAATCCTGTCACAGCTGCGCATTTATGACTTCGGCGCAGCGGCCGCCTACAGCGTCTTCCTGATGGTTCTCATCGGGCTGGCGACAATTGTCACGTCGCGCGCTCGGTGACCAGCCGGAATCTCCGCGCCCACGTGCTACATGTCGGACGTCATGATGAAAATGGGCTGCTTGTTGAAGGAGTGGTAAAATGGCCGAAGGCGTTCGGTGTTGTAATATTTCACCACGTCCACGACCTTCTTCGTTCCCACGACAACATCAAGCGGCACATTGTCATACGTGCCGTTGCGCACGCTCACAAGGCGACCGTATGTACCCCGGAGTATGAGGTCCAGGGCCAGATTCCCGAAAGCCATGGGCACAATGGAGTCGAGTGCATCGGGATCTCCGCATCGCACCAGATATCCCAGCCGTTGGCTGACCACATTCACCCGCCGCCCGGCATTGTACTTCGGCGAGTTCTCCTTGAGGGCCCACGCCACCTTGTCGCCAATTCCACCCAGTTTACGGTGACCATACTGGTCAGCCTCTTCACTCTCGAACGACATTTCAGCCTGGTCCGACATGGTCGCGCCCTCGGATACCAGCACGACCGAATAATTGCTGGGATGCCGGGAGCGGTCATAGCACATGAGTTCAGTGAGCTGATCCATCTCGAATGGATGCTCGGGAATAATGCAGCGATCCGACGCCCCGGCCATGGCTGGCAGGAGCGCAGAAAACCCTGCATATCGGCCAAACACTTCAATCACCAGGAACCGCTCATGCGACCCGGCGGACGTACGCAGCGTATGCGCCATTTCAATCGTGCGCGTCACGCACGTGCCGAATCCAATGCAGTAATCTGTGCCTGGGACATCATTGTCCATTGTCTTTGGAATAGCCGTCACGCGGACGCCCTCCTTGTGCAGACGATGGCCGTAGGAGAGCGTGTCATCTCCACCAATCGGAATGAGTACGTCAATTCCGATATGCTCCAGATTGGACAGGACGTCTGGCGTGATATCGTTGACCTCGTCTTTGTACGTGTCTGTCAGGTGCGGTGGCACCATCGACAGCGGGAGGTGGCTCGGACGCGTGCGCGAACTGTGCAGGAACGTACCGCCTGTTCGTCCCGCCCGGTTTACCACATCTTCCGTCAGGAGCCGGACGTTGTTTGAATTGTCCGCATCGGGATCTGGAATGTAGTCCACAAGCCCCGCCCAGCCCCGTCGAATACCCATGACGCGGTATCCTTCCCGGATGGCCCGAATAGTGATGGCCCTGATGGCCGGATTGAGACCAGGAACGTCGCCGCCTCCCGTCAGGATACCGATGGTTCCACGATATGAATTCATGATGGTTTGCCCCTGTAGCAATCGCTTTCGTACAGACGGAATATAGGTAGCGCTCGGCGAATGCGTATCTTGCGATTTCATACGGAAGGACAGCAGGACATGAAAATTTCCATCATCGGTGCAGGGCACATGGGCTCGGCCATTGCCCAGGAGCTCGTAGACCACGAAGACGTATCGGTCGTCCGCGTCTGCGATGCCCATACCCGCAGCCTGCAACGCCTTCACGAGCACCTCGACAGTCCCAAACTGCGGTCTTTCCAGGTCGATGCCCGCGATGACCGGACCATGGCCTCCATCCTGGAGGACAGCCACTGTGTCATTGGCGCAACAGACCCCGCGCTCTACCCGAAACTTGCACGTATTGCCCTCACTTCGGGCAGTCACTTCTGTGATCTGGGAAGCAGTGCTCCCGTACTGGAGCAGGAGTACAGGCTGGCCACCAGGGCGACTGAAAAAAGCCTGTGGGTGGTACCCAACTGTGGACTCGACCCCGGACTCTCCAATATGCTCTGCCTGCATGCCATCCGGCAGTTCGATAAACCGGTCCGGGCACACCTCAGGGTCGGTGACGTGCCCCTTGAACCGGAGCCTCCATTCAATTTCCGGATTTCGTGGTCGGCCGAAAAACTTGTGGACGACTATACGCTGCCCGTAGAGTACATGGAGAATGGGGAGCGCGTGTCAACGACTCCACTCACTGACGTCGAAGACATTTCATTCAGCGAGCCGTTCGGTGAGATGGAAGCATTCCACACGGCAGGCCTGCTGAAGACAATCTGTGACGTCGCTGGACCGACCCTTGAGAACATCGATCACAAAAGCATCCGCTGGCCAGGGCATGCCAGGAACATGCAGTTCCTGCTCGCCCTGGGGTTTGCCGAACAGCGCAACATAGACGTGCAGTCCCACCTGACGTATCGCGACGTATTGACCCGGCGGCTCAAACAGCGCCTGGGTGGGGAGTACGAAGACGCCGTATTGCTTAGAATTTTCGTTTCAGGGCGCAAGGAGGGACGCGATGCCAGGCTGGTCTATGAAATGATCCAGCAGTTTGATCGCGACCGCAACATGACCGCCATTCGCCGCTGCACGTCCATCACGGCGGCCACGATTGCCCTGCAGTTGGCATCCGGCTCCGTCAAAGGAGGGGGTGTGTGCCCGCCAGAACAGATCATCCCGCTGCAGACGTTTTTTGACAACGTCCAGGCTGCCGGGCTCCCGCTGACCACACGATGGGAGTAGGATGTGTTTCTGCACTGCATGTCTCGTGCAGAACAAATATTTTGGTGCCGTGTACCCGATTCCCTACGAGCCATTCTTTCGCGTGTATCGACCCATCAGCTACTGTTTCCACGATCACTGAATCAGTAATCCAGTCACCAAGCCGTGCCGACGCATTGTACGGCCCAGACGCTCCGTGCCCGATACACCCGTACGTAAAAATTATTCCCGTCGTGGTTTGACCCTGACGCGTAACACGCTCATCGGCATTTTTGCCCTGTTCGTCGTGTCCATGGTCCTCGTCAGCGCGGCCTCCACGAACAGCTACGTGGCCACGCTCCGCACGGAAGCCATGCATTTCACGCGCTCGGATACGGACTCGGTCCACGTTTCGTTGACCGACGCCATTCCGGACAGCCTGATTGCGGACTCCATCGTCATTGTTTTTCCGGATTCGGGCCGCGTCATGCAGTATATCAGGCGCTGGCAGGGCGAGCCCCCCTCCTCGTCCGTCTTCCCTCGCGATACACGGCCCTTTTTCGTTCCCATGGGCCGCGTCTGGCGGCATGAAATAGAATTTGACTCCACGGCGCTGGTATACCGTCCGAAGGAGTCGGTAGGCGAAACGGAAGTGCGTTTCCCTGTGCAACTGGATTTCGATCGCTACCAGGACGCGCGTCTGGGGTATGATCTTGACCAGAACTGGAAAACCCTGATCGTGGAACGCGAGCGGGCGCGGCAGCGGCAGAACAGGGGCGGTGTCGGTATCAATGTCGTGGTTCCGGGTGGACGGCAAAGCGCCTTCACGACGATATTCGGAAAGCCGGAAGTAGACCTCCGGGTCAACGGTACAGCAGACATCGCGGCGGGATTCGACTACCTGAAGAATGACCAACAGGTATCGGTAACCGGCCGGTCGGCACAACTCGATCCACAGTTCCGGCAGGACCTGAGTCTCGGAATCACCGGCACGATCGGCGACAAACTCCGCATCAACGTCAAGTACGACTCCAGCAACCAGTTCGACTTCCAGAACCAACTGCGGTTGGAGTACACGGGGTACGAAGACGAAATCATTCAGTCCATTGAGGCAGGTAACGTCAACCTTCAGACTTCCTCGTCGCTCATCCGGGGTGGGCAGAGCCTTTTCGGCATCAAGAGTGAGCTCCAACTCGGTGGTGTGCGGCTGACGACCGTCATGTCACAGCAGGAAGGTCAGGCCAACAGTCTGGATATTGATGGTGGATCCGAGTCTACGGAATTCGACCTGCAACCAACCGATTATGACGAGGCCATTCATTTCTTCCTCGGATATTACTTCCGGAACCGCTGGGAAGATGCACTCTCCGATCCACCCAACATTCGTGTAGCCAATAATTTCGAACGGATCACGGAAGTCGAGGTCTGGAAACTCATGCCAACGCAGCCCGAAGAGGAAAACGTGCGGCAGGCTGTGGCTGTGGTTGACCTCGGCGAACCGCGCGAAATCCTGGGGCAGGCCAACCAGTTCACGGCCGCCCTCCTGCCGTCAGCCGACAGGGACCAGTATGATTACAGCCAGGGCGGAGAGGTGGACACGGAATTCCGGGATGGCAATGCATCACCATCCTCCTACCTGGAAAACGTCAAGCAGATGTCCGCATCCGACTTCCAGGTCGGCAAGTTCAAGCGCCTCCAGCAGGGTAGGGACTACACGATCGACGAAGTTCTCGGCTACATTTCGCTGCGCCAGCGCATACAGGAGAGCGAGGCGCTGGCCGTTTCCTTTCGTTACCGGGCAGCCGGTCAAACGTTTGCCGTTGGAGATTTTGCCACGGACACCGGAGGATCGGACGGAGGGCAGAACGAAGACAAAATTGTACTCAAGCTGCTTCGGCCGGTCCAGATGCGTCAGCCAGCTCTGGATGCCGGGTTCAATCCGGCCGCGTGGTACCTGGAAATGCGTAACATATATCGCCTGCCAGGCAGCGGCATCCAGCCGGAAGATTTTGATCTGCAGGTATTCTATGAGCCCCCGGGCCAGGTCGCATCAAAAACATTGCCCGGAGTGGGAGGCTCGCAGACGGCCCTTCAGATCATGGGACTGGACCGCGTCAATGAGAATGAGGCCCTCTCCCCCGACGACCAGTTTGACTTCCTGGTCAATTACACCATTCTACCGGGCGAAGGGCGCCTCATTTTCCCTTTTCTTGAACCGTTCGCTGGCCGCCTGAACCAGGTCATCCAGGCGGGCCCGGGATCACCGGACGCCAAAGCACAGGTTTCGGATCTGCTTGCCTACGAGAACCTCTACACCCAGAAGAAGGCTAACGCCCTTCGTGACACACAGCACAATATCTACGCCATTCGTGGGTCATACAAGGGCTCTGTGAAGGCATTCTATGACCTGAAAGCTTTTTCGGGCGTTGTCCCGGGATCCATCCGTGTGACAAGCGGCGGGACGCCGCTCGCCGAAGGGACCGACTTCGTCGCTGATTACTCCGGTACGGGCTCTGTCCAGGTCGTAAACCCGGCCTTTCTGACGGCCGGTCGCGACATCAACATCGAATTCGAGCAGAACTCCTTTTTCAATGTCCAGAAAAAGACACTGCTGGGACTTCGGGCCGAGTACGAACGCAGCGAAAAACTCTCCCTCGGCTCAACGGTCATGAAGCTCAATGAAAAGTCGCCGATCGACAAGTTCAGAATCGGCGAGGAGCCCATTTCGAATACCATCTGGGGCGTGGACGGAGCCGTTCGGCTCGAGCCGCGCTGGATGACGCAGACCATTGACCGTATTCCACTCCTGCAGACCCGGGAGCCGTCCTCCATTTCCCTGTCGGGCGAATTTGCCCAGCTTCGACCCGGTCATACCGAAACGGTAGCATTCAATCGGACGCGGGACAAGCTGAGGGATCAGGGCCGTGATTTTGCACGCGATGAACTCAGTGGCACCTCCTACATCGATGACTTTGAGGGATTTGAGAACACGTTCCCTTTGACGCAGCCAGGCTCCTGGACGCTGGCCAGTGCGCCCGATTCCATCGGGGTCGTAGACCGCTTCGGCGTCACGCGCAGCGAGCTGAATGACTCGCTACGAACGGCATGGCGCGGCGCCTTCGGTTGGTATCGTGTCAATGCAAATATCCTTCGGGAGGTGCCCGCCATTGCCCAGAATGTCGACGCCATTCGCATTTTCCGGATCGATGAAGTCTTTCCGAACCGTGACACGCGGGCTGAAATTGATCCGACACTTGAGACCTTCGACCTGTATTTCAACCCTCTGACCAGGGGTCCGTACAATTATACCCAGGAGCTCCGGCGCTTCCTGGACAATCCGAAGGACACATGGGGCGGCATGGTCCAGCGCCTTCCGGATGGCTTCACGGACTTCAGCCTGAAGAACATTGATTTCGTCGAGTTCATTTTCCAGGCCTTTCCTGAAAATACGTCGAACGACCCCGGACGGGATGCCAAACTCTACCTGGATCTCGGCACAATATCCGAAGATGTGCTGCCCGACGGGCAGCTCAACAATGAAGACGGTCTTTCCACGTCCACGATCTCGGATACCGGTATCCAGGAATGGGGTCGCTCCCCGACGGGTACACAGAACAACGTGGTCGACCTGGACGACGGCAGTAACCGTACGGAAGACCTTGGCCTCGACGGTCTGACCTCGGTGAACCCGGTGGACTATCCTGATTTCGCTACGGAGCAGGAGCATTTTTCCGACTTTCTGGCCTCCCTCGACCAGAGCGATCCCGACCCCCGATACCGCGCTGAGGTGGCCCGGGCCTTGGCCGACCCGTCCGGCGACGACTACCACTATTTCGGCAACTCCCAGTATTACGACAACCCGGAATTCTTTCCGGGTCGGGCTACGTTCCAGCAGCGGTTCACGCATTATTTCGCTGGACACGAACTCAATGCATTTGAAACGCAGACAAAACTGGCCACGAATACGTCTGTCCGCCGCGGCAATTCCCGCTTTCCGGACTCAGAGGACCTGAACAGAAACTCTACGGTCGACACGGACGACAGCTACTTCCAGTACGAAATCCCTCTCAGCAGGCGCGCTCTCGACTCCCTTGCCGTTCCGTCCCGCGTCGACGACTTCGTGGTAGGCGAGATCAAGGGCGAGGATGGCGGCAGTACCGGCTGGTTCCAGGTCCGTATACCTGTCCAGCAGTTCACCCGTCGCGTGGGTGACATTCGGGACTTTACGAAGATGGAATCCATGAGGATTTGGACGACAGGCCATGAAGTGCCGGTCACCATGCGCCTGGCATCGCTTGAACTCGTAGGAAGCCAGTGGCAGAAGTCGGATCGGATCACGCTCGAGCACGACACCCCGTTCGATACCACGTTCAGCGAAACGCGTCTCACCGTCTCCAGCATCAACAATGAGGAAAACGCCGACATCTACGCTCCCCCTCTTGGCGCCGTGGTCAGTCAGTCCCGGCTCGCGTCTGGCCTTGCTCAGAATGCGCGTGAGCAGTCGCTCGTCCTGCGCGCTGAGAACCTGCTTCCGGGATCGCAGCGCGGCATTTTCAAAACGCAGGCCAACAACCTGGACCTGCTCAAGTATTCTAACCTGCGTATGTTCGTACATGCGCACGGCCTCTTGGCCGATGGCCGCGATCTGTCCACGCTGCCCATTGAAGAGGCCCGATCCAAGGCCCGCCTGTTTGTCCGCATCGGTGCCAATGAGTCGAATGACTACTACGAGTACGAACAGCCGCTGACCCCGAGTTCAGAAACGGCCGGGTCGCCGGAAGTGCTCTGGCAGACAAGCACGGATTTCCAGGACATGATTCAGGATCTCGGATCCATGAACATTGAACTTGGTGCCCTCAACCAGCTCAAGGTGGCCCGTGACGACGCCGCTTTCCCACTCGACAGCGTGTTCTACAACGTGCTCAACGATACGCTTCGTTCCTCGGCCGTGCCTGACGCGTCTCTGTTCGCCCCACCCGGCACGCGACTCGGCATAAAGGGGACGCCCTCACTCGGAAAGGTAAATACCATCGTGATCGGCATCCGAAACCCGGCCGACTCGACCAGCACCGCCTTCGAAGACATCCTTCAGGATGTCACGATCTGGGTCAATGAACTCCGGGTCGCCGGATATGACGAAACGAACGGTTGGGCTGGATTGGCTACAGCCGATATCAAACTGGCCGACGTGGGCCGTGTCAAGGCCAATATCAACAGGCAGACGGACGGCTTCGGTGGTCTGTCATCGAGCCTGGGCGAGCGTGATCAGACGGATGTCGACAACTGGAGCGTAACGACCGAACTGAATGCCAACAAGCTCATCCCTGACCGATTCGGATGGCAATTACCCGTCAACGTACAGGTCCAGTCAAACACGGCCACGCCGCGTTTCTCCCCAACGCGCGGCGACGTGCGGCTCGACGAAATCATCAGCCAGATCGACGGGCGCGATGATCTGTCCCCTGAAGAACGGGATGCCCTCAAGACGAATGCGCTCGAGTCGGCGCAGACACACACCTTCAACCGGTCGCTCTCCACGCGGCTCAGCAAGTCGAATTCCCGCTCGCGTCTCCTGCGCAATACCATCGACGGCCTGACGCTCTCGCTCTCGCAGGCCCGTTCCGATGGGCGCAGCCCCACGCAGTCCGTCAACGATTCGTGGCGGTGGTCCCAGTCCACGTCCTACCGGTTTGCTACACGGAAAGTGAAGACGGTCCGTCCCCTCTTTTTCCTGGATCCCATACCCGTGCTCGGTGTGCTGGGCAATCTGGACCTGAACTACCTACCGTCCAACATCACGACATCGGCCTCCTTCTCGCGCTCGTTCACACAGAGCCGGGAGCGACCCCGCCTTTCGCCGTCCGACACGGTCAGCACCCCGGTCGATGTGCGATTCCCCGTCCGCGAAAACCACACCTTCACGACCAAGCGGGATTTCGGCTTCCAGTACAACCCGTTCACGTTCCTGAACTTCACCTTCGACCAGTCGACCGATCAGAACCTGAATGCGGCCGGCGTCGATACGACATTCAGCGTTGTTCTCTCCGACACCACGTTCCGCGGTGTACGCCTTGAAGATGCCCTGGCCTCGGGCCTGATCGACTCCACGCAGGCGCTGTCCGCCTTCGAAACAACAAGCCTTCAAACCCTCAGCGGAACGAGTGTCGTGGGCGATTTCGTGTCGGGCTCCATTTCGCCGCGAACGGAGCGCCACAGCCAGCAGGTTACCGCCAGTTTCCGGCCGCGTCTTCAGCGGATTCGGTTCCTCAACTGGCTCCAACTCCAGGATATCAGCTATGGTGCGCAGTACGACTGGCAGAACGGTGCGGTTGGGCGCAACACGGGTGCATCCATCCGGAACTCTGTCACGGCCCGCAGCGGCGTCTCGCTGCGCTTCCAAGAGCTGTTCCGCAAGATTTCGTACTACGAGAATCTGGAAAAAGCCCAGAAGGAATACGTCAGTGCCCGCCAGGCAGAACGTACGCGAAAAGAGCGGGAACGGGAACGCCGCAAGACGGCCGAGAATGGCGACAGGCCCGCCGCAGACACGGACGAGCGTCCGCCTCCGGCAGCCGAACGAGCGGCCTCCGAGGAAGAAGAAAACGATCTCGGCCTGAGTGACCGCGCCAAATCGGTTGCCCGGCGCACCGTGCTGGCCGTGACGGGCGTGCGTGATTTCAATGTCTCCTACACCGGGACACGGTCCTCCCAGTCGTCCAACGTGGGAACGCCCGTGCTCGACGAAAACGGGAATGTGGTCGATGTGTCCGCGAAGTATGGATTTTTCGATGCACTGCGCGGAAATGGCCCATCGCTCGGGTACCGGTTTGGACTCGAGCGCCAGATAGACATTTCGCAGCGGCTCATTGACCCCTCGCTCCAGGTCTCGGATCAGTTGACGGACAACGACCGTTTCCAGGGGCGCACAACACTGAACCCATCCCAGGCGCTGACCATCAACCTGAACTGGAATCTCGAATTCCAGAACGGAGAGACCTTCACGTTCCAGCCCCAGCTGGACAACGTGACGCAGGCATTTCTCGGGGTCGATACGACGCTCACAGAACAGGGCACCAACAAGGCGTCTGTCTGGGCGTTCGGGTCGGACTACCTGGACCTCTTCAACGCCCAGCTTCAGACCTTCTCGGAGGATCTCGCGGCCACAGGAGAGGAAGACCCTGTGCTCGTTCCCGATGCCAACGGGGACGGCCGCGTCGTGCTCACCAACGCGTCCGTAGTGCAGGATTTCCGGACGGCCTATATCCGGAACCAGGGAACGGTCGATGACAAAAACCTGGTCCCCTTCCCGAGGCCCAGTTGGACCGTCTCGTATTCAGGCCTTGGCAAGTTTCCCGTCCTGCGCCGGCTGGTCCAGAATGCGTCCGTTCGGCACGGGTACAGTGCCGATTATTCGTCGGACTTCCGGACAAACACGTCCTTTACGAGCAATGACACACTCAACACCATCGATCTCGGTGGACGGCGTATCCAGTCGCGTGTAGAACCCTTCCAGGCGGGCAATATCCGCGTAAATGAGCGGTTCTCGCCCCTCGTCGGCCTCGATCTGTCCTGGAAGCGCCAGATCCAGACGACCATCAACTGGAACCAGAGCAATGCGTTTTCGCTCTCCACGGCCAACTTTGAGGTGAGTGAAAGCCAGACGAATGAGCTCAGCATGACGTTCGGCTATCAGAAAACGGGCCTGAAGCTACCCTTCATGAGTGGGAAGCGACTTGAAAACCGACTTTCGCTGAACCTGACCATATCCAGGAGCAACACATCCGACGAACGCCTGCGCCTGCGCCGGGCATTGGAGCAGGCACTGAATGATCCAGATTTTGTCCCCGCCAATGCGCTCGAGGGAGACAACATCTCCCTTGTCACGGCCCACACGCGCACCACAGTCACACCGAAAGTTGCCTATCAATTCTCGAACCGGGTATCGGCCGACTTCACGCTCAAGTATGAAAAATTCGACTCGGAAGATTCGCGACAACCGTCGTCCGTCAACATCAACGGCGCGTTCAACATCCGCGTGAGTATCTCCAATTAACCGAAGTCAGGCTCCTTTGACGGACCGCCCCACATCGAACCAGATCACGGTCTGCCGACTGGGCCGCGTGGCGTATGCCGAGGCCTGGGACCTCCAGAAACGGCTGCAGGCCCGCCTGGTCGCCAACAAGCGGAGTGACGAGCCGCAGCTGCTCGACCATGTCATGCTGCTGCTCGAGCATCCCCCCGTATTTACGCTTGGAAAGAGCGGCGACCGGTCCCACCTCCTCGCAACCGACACGGAGCTTGCATCAGCGGGCGCCGAGTTTGTCCAGATTGACCGCGGAGGGGATATCACGTACCATGGGCCGGGCCAACTGGTGGGATACCCCATACTGGATCTGGACCGCTATTACACGGACATCCATCGGTATCTCAGGGATCTGGAGGAGGTCATTATCGGCGTGTGCGCGGCCCTGGGCCTGGCGACCAGCCGCGTGGACGGGCGAACCGGCGTGTGGGTCACCACGCCGCCTGGCCAGGAACGAAAAATATGCGCCATGGGAATCCGATGCAGTCGGTGGGTCACCATGCACGGATTTGCGCTGAATGTCGATACCGATCCGCGGCATTTTGACATGATTGTACCATGCGGTATTGCCGATCGGGGGGTCACATCGCTGGTACAGGAAGGGGTGGGACCAGACGTATCCATGCAACGCGTCATGGACCTCGTGGCCGAGCACATGGCCCGCGTATTTGCATCCCGTCTTCTTATTCTCGATGGTTCAGATGCGCAGTCCTACCTTTCGGCGTATCTTGACGCGAGTCCCACTTCATGACAGCACCACCCATGGCCACGTTCAATCTCAATACCTTTACCATGCGTCTCATTGCCGAGACGCTCTTCTACGACGAAGAATACGACGCCCTGGGTAACCTCAGCCTTGTCGACGAAAAGGCCGGGCGCGAGAAATACGTCGCTTCATTTGCGCCGGAAGATGGGCTGTTCGTACTCGAGGAAGCCACCGAGTGGGAAGAGTACGAGCCCGGATCGGCCGATGACATAGGCTATGCTCTTGCCGTCGACAGCCGGGAACTGGGCACGTATGACCATGCAGATGAAATATCCAAAGTGCTTCTGGATCTGGCCGAAGAGCACAATCTACTGCCCAGCATTACACTTCTGTTCGAAGAAGACGAGGTGGGATAGCCTGTCAGGGCTGACGCTCCCGGAAATGAATGGCGAGTGAGAGCCAACCAGCAATGAATGCCAGGCCTCCGAGCGGCGCTACGGCCCCGAGCCAGGTGATTCCCGTCGTCGAGAGAATCGTCAGGCTGCCAGTAAAGAGCACGATCCCAACTGCATGCAGGGCGGCCGCACGGCGTAGCCACAGATGGGAGCCGGCCTGCCACATCAGCATCACGGCCAGAAAGATGGCGACGACGTGAAACTGCATATAGGAAATGCCGGTCTGGAACGTCGCCAGGCGATCCGGCGCAAGAACGTCTGCCAATGAATGGGACGCGAACGCGCCCAGTGCGACGGAAAGAGCGCCGAGTATACCGGCCGCCGTGCCCCAGAATTTGATGGTCTTCTCATGCTCCATGTGCAACATCCGATTTGTTGAACGTACCATACGGCTGTCCGGGTCGCACGGGTCCGGCTCCTTTGTAAGTTGCAGGGGCGGCAGGTATCTTTCCGGCACGGCATCACCATATCCCGTTCCCAACCGGGTCTACTTTTCATGGCGTACATTTTCACAGAATCGGACATCCAACGTGTAGAGGATGTACTGGGCACGACGGCCAAGCGCGGCCCCCACTATGCACGCTTCGAACTCTCCGATGAAGCGAGCGGCCGGAAGATCACGCTTGAGATCCACACGGAAATGAGCCTGCCTGCCGGCGATGTGACAAGCCTCGTCAGTGTATATGCGGTCAGCTCGTTCCTCCAGATCCAGGGCTGTACCGGCTTCAAGGCCAGCAAGGAGCTGGGTGAGGTCATATTTGTGGCCCGCAGTGGCAATACGGCAAATGGCCTTGTCGTGGAACGGGAGGCAGGGTGCTCCCTCTATGCCAATGTGGATACCGCCCTCCTCTCTACGGACTTTACCCAACTGCCTCCCGAACTCATCATGAGCAGTGTGGCGCTGTCGGTCACCGAAGACCTGTTTGGCGATCTTGGCTGAGCGCGGGATTATTGAAGTCGTCTGTGACAATGATGACGCCACCGTCAGTGAACGACTCACGGAGGAAGTGGAGCGGATTGCCCGCCGCGTGCTGACCGGGGAAGACATTGCCTGGTCTCACGTAGGCATTATCCTGGCAGGGCACAGGACGGTAACGGAACTCAACAGGACGTGGCTCAAGCACGACTACGACACGGATGTGCTCTCCTTCGTTATCGATACATCCGACCAGGGCCTCGAAGGAGAGGTCTATGTCGATATGGAGACGGCAGCCGAGCGCCACGAGGAATTTGGTTCGTCCTATGACGATGAAGTGCTACGGTACGTCGTGCATGGCGTGTTGCACCTGGCTGGGCACGACGACCAGACGGCGGAAGGTGAGCGCCTCATGACGCATCTCGAAAACCGCTATCTCGTCACGCCATCTTGCGAAGCTGCTCGACGAGCGGCTTCACGTGCTCCGGCGTCTGAATAATGTAGAAGTGCAGGTACGGCACGTCGGCGGCCAGCAACTCCTCACACTGCTTCAGCGCCCAGCGTACCCCAATTTCCGGCACGTGCCTGTCATCGGCTGCCATGACTTCTGCGGCGAGCTCTTCGGGAACGCTCAAATGGAAGGTGGACGGCAATGACTGAAGTTGGCGCTTTTTCGTGAGGATCTTGAGCCCGGGCACGATCGGCACGTCAATGCCTGCTGCCCTGCACTGGCTCAGGTAGTCCAGGAATACCCGGTTGTCGAAAAACATCTGCGACACGATGTAGTCGGCGCCGGCATTGATTTTCTTTTTCAGATTCTGGATATCCCAGGCCGTATTCGGCGCCTCGAAGTGCTTCTCCGGATAGCCAGCTACGCCGATGCAGAAATCCGTGGGCGTAGCGCCCGCCATCTCCTCCTGGTACACGCCTTTGTTCATGTCACTGATCTGGCGAACGAGATCCACAGCATAGTCATTTCGCGTGCGGCTGCCCGTGACGGGCTTCCTGTACCCACCCTCATCACCACGGAGCGCCATCACATTGTGGATGCCCAGGTAGTTGAGTTCGATAAGGGCATCTTCACTTTCCTCCCTGGTAAAGCCTTCACACAGAAGGTGCGGCACCGTCTCCACGCCGTAACGGCCCTTGATGGCCGCACACAAGCCAAGGGTTCCGGGACGCTTGCGCCGGATCCGTCGACGCCACGTACCGTCCGGCTGCTCCTCATAGTAGACCTGCGCGGAGTGCGAAGTGACGTCGATGAACGGCGGCTCGAAGGGAACGAGACCATCCACTATTTCAAAAATATCCGATACAGAACTGCCCCGCTTGGGAGGGACAATCTCGTACGATATTTGTGGGGCGACAGCACCCTGAAGCAGGTCAATAACTTTCATACGGGACAGAGATTTCGTTTCTTGACCAGGTTCAGTTATACCGGCACGGAAACTGACCGTAACCACACATCAGCCTGGCACCCTACACATGATAGGCATTCTGTTTTCAACCCTCGAAGATGCCCAGCCGTTCCTCGCCGCGTATCAACGCGGCAGATTTGACGGGCTCCATGAAGGAGATCATACACACGACGGGGACATCCTGGTTTCCATACTTGGGGTGGGCAAGATAAAGGGCACGCTGCGCTCGGACCGCCTTCTCCGGGAAAAAGGCGTCTCCTCACTGCTCCATGCAGGCACCTGCACCGGACTTTCCGATAAATTTCAGACGGGCGACCTGGTCTCTGTGACACAGGTCTTTGAGGGTGATCGCATTGAGCTGTCCGCGCCGACATACCCCCGAATGCCCCTCGGTCACCTGTTTCCCGACCTGCCCGACGGGATTCTGGTTACGCAGGATCACACGGTCGATGGCGCCTCTGAGCTCAGCTACTGGCAGCGCATTGCCGACCTGAGTGATATGACCGGATATCCGGTGGCCTACGTTGCCGCCACGCACGGTATACCGTGTCATATCCTGAAGGCCGTGGCCGGACGCATGGGCGTAGACGATCCGGATTTCCGTAAGAATCTGACGGCGGTGCGGTCGAAGCTCGGTGCCTACCTGTCGGAGAAAATTCCCACCCTGCTTGCGCCCGCTGAGTAGAGGCCCTGGTGGCGTGTTGACGACGTAGCGGACTCAGTTTCTGCGAACGTCCAGGTCGTCGTATATGCTCTGGCGCCGTTCACGGCGGTCGCGCTCCAGTTCGCGGATATCCTCAAGTCGCACTCGGAGCGGCACACTGCTACGCAGTCTAAGCCGGCGTAGTCGCTCGGCCGATAGTTCGATGGGCCGTTCTTTCTCTGGACGCCAGATCCGCCACGCCGTCACCACGACCCAGACGACCATCGTGAAAACAAGCGGAGCAAAGACAGCAGCGAGAAGCACGGCTATTCGTTCGAGCGGTTGAACTGCAGCGCGGACGCATCGGGTTCGCGCTCAAGTATGGCCTCTTCAGCAGCCTCCTGCTCCATGATGGTGCCTTTGGTCGTGCTCGAAAGATCACCGCGGAAAGCAGTATCAAACAGCGTGAATACCAGGAATACGACGACGAACAAGGCCCCGACTCCAAACACGACCGCGTTTACTTTATTGTCGTACTTGAGCGCCATGAAAACGCTCACGACCAGCGCCCCCTTCGTCAGCGCAATCGCCAGCGCCAGCGGCACATCGAGCGCGCCCAGGTCCATGCGCGACGTGACAACCGTAAGCACGGTCAGCGCGAACAGGGCAACGATGACCTGGACAAGCGTCTTGATCGGTGTGATATGATGTTCAGCGTGCTGCGACATGAGAGAAGCTCAGATGAGATACAGAAGCGGGAAAAGGAAAATCCAGATGATATCCACAAGGTGCCAGTAGAGTCCACAGAGCTCGACCGGCGTGTAGTACGCGCTCGTAAAATGACCTTTCACGGCGCGGACGGTAATCCAGGCGAAAAGTCCCATGCCTACCAGAACGTGGAACCCGTGGATGCCCGTCATGACGTAATAGATGGAGAAAAACTGCTGCGCAAACATGACGTCGTACGTAGCATAGTCTACGCCGTGCGAAACGCCGTGCGGCGCAAAACCATCTCCAAGTACAATGCCGTGCTCGATCTTGGCCGAGTACTCAAAATACTTGACGACAAGAAAGATACACGCGAACAGGAAAGTCAGCACCAGATTGGTTACCAGCCCTTTCCTGTTGTCAACCTGGGCATAGTGGATGCCAAGAGCGACGGTGAATGACGAGGCCAAAAGCACCAGCGTATTCAGGCCTCCCAGCCGCCAATCGAGCAGCGCCGCCATGCCGTCGAACACCTCCGGGTGCCACACGCGGTACACGGTATAGGCGACGAACATGCCGCTGAAAAGCAGGATTTCCGTGATCAGAAACAGCCACATTCCCATCTTCGCGGCATCGAACTGCTGGTCCGATGAAACGAAGTGGTGTTGCAGATGTGCAGGGTGTTCGGCGGTACTTGCCATGGTCCGTTCGTCAGGTTTGAGATCCATCACGATGTGGCCTGCCCGCTTGGGACAGATACTTCTGCTTCCTCGCCGTGCCCGTCACCGCTCGCACCGTCTCCCCCGAACAGCTCGGGTGCCAGGTGGTAGTCGTAGGCGCCTCGCGTGACGATAGGCGTTTCGTGGAAGTTGTGCGGGTCGGGCGGCGTCGTAGTGTGTGTCCACTCGAGTGTAAGGGCTCCCCATGGATTGGCGGGAGCGTTCTTTCCGCGGAACAGGGAGTGCAGGAGGTATCCCAGGATCAGGAAAAGACCCACGCCCAGAATGTATGATCCCAGGGAGGAAAGTACGTGCAGATCTGTGAACTCCGGCAGGTAGTCGTAGTAGCGCCGCGGCATACCCCGCGTACCGAGTATGAACTGGGGAAAGAAGGTCACATTGAACCCGATGAACACGAGCACGGCCGCAATCCGGCCAAGCGTCTCGTTGAACATCTTGCCGGTCATCTTCGGCCACCAGTAGTGGAGCCCGCCGAGCGCTGCAATCACGTTTCCGCCCATCATCACATAATGGAAGTGGGCGACCACGAAGTACGTGTCATGCAGGTGCACATCCACGGCCAGCACGCCCAACATGACGCCCGTGAATCCACCGATCGAGAATGTGAAGAGGAACATGAGCGCATAGAGCATCGGCGTCTGCAGCCAGACGGACCCCTTGTACATGGTCTGCACCCAGTTGATGACCTTCACGCCCGTCGGAATACCGATCAGGTAGGTGATGAGCGAAAAAATAATCGATGAGACCGCCGATTGTCCAGACACGAACATGTGGTGTCCCCAGACGAGGAAGCCCAGAAAGGCAATGGCTACCGAAGACAGGGCCACAAACTTGTAGCCGGATACCTGCTGGCGGGAGAAGGTCCCCATCAGGTCCGAAATGATTCCGAACGCCGGAAGGATCATGATATAGACGGCCGGGTGCGAATAGAACCAGAAGAAGTGCTGGAACAGCACCGGGTCTCCACCGAGTGCCGGATCGAAGATCCCAATACCCAGAAGACGCTCCAGAAAAAGCAGTACCATCGTGATACCGATGACCGGGGTCGCGAGCACCTGCACAATGGACGTCGCGTAGATGGACCAGATGAAGAGCGGCAACCGGTTCCAGGTCAGCCCCGGTGCACGCATCTTGTGGATGGTGACTATGAAGTTCAGTCCCGTCAATATGGACGAAAAACCCATGACGAACACGCCCGCCGTAATGAACAGGATGCCATCGCCAACCGAAGTCGAGTACGGTGTGTAGAACGTCCATCCCCCATCGACCCGGCCGACGACAAGTGCCGTGAGGGCAATGGCCGCACCCGCAAGGTAGATATAGAAGCTGGCCAGGTTGAGCCGAGGGAACGCCACATCTTTGGCTCCCAACTGTATGGGCAGCACGAAGTTACCCATAACAGCCGGAATGGCAGGAATGATGAACGCAAAGATCATCAGAACCGCGTGCAGCGTGAAGGACTGGTTATAGGCGTCCGCACTCATGATGGTCTCGCCCGGCCCAAGAAGCTCCGTGCGAACGAGCAGCGCCAGGATACCACCCGCCAAAAACGAGAGCGAAACCGCCACCAGATACATGATGCCGATGCGCTTGTGATCAAGCGTAAACAGCCACGACTTGAGGGACTTGTCGTGATTGAGGTAATTCACTTGCGACATGGGCTATTCCAGAGTCTTGATGTACGCAACGAGACCGTCAACCTGCTGGGCACTCAATGCGCTGAAAGGAGGCATGGCCGGTGGGTATCCTTCCACAACCTGAGAAGCAGGATTCAGGATCGAATTCCGGACGTAGGAGTCATCGGCTGTGGCCGACGTACCATCGGTAAACACGCGCTCCGTACCATAGAAGACGTTCAGGGGCGGCCCGATCTTCCTCGAACCGTCTATGGCATGACATACCGCACACTGCGTGTTGTATACCTGCTGACCAAGCTCTGCCGGTGGGAGTCCTTCATTCTGTTTCTGCAGCCAAGCGGCAAAATCTTCTTCAGAAACGACGACGACCTTTCCGAGCATGCCCGAATGGGCCGTGCCACAATATTCTGTGCAGTAAATCGTATACTCGCCGACATTCTCGGCCTTGAACCAGACGGACGTATATCTATTTGGGAGTACGTCCTGCTTGATACGGAATTCCGGTACAAAGAAGCTGTGCAGCACATCAACTGAACTCATATTCAGTTTGACGGGCTGGCCAACGGGCACATACAGATCACCGGCGGTCTGCACGCCCTCTGCGTACTCGTACTCCCACGCCCACTGCTTGCCACGCACCGTGATTTCGTATGAGTCAGGCGGAGCGGAACTGAGTTGCACGAACAGGTCAAAACCCCACGTGAATACGATCAGCACAAGAATGGTGGGGACCACAATCCAGACCGCCTCCAACACCTTGCTCTCATGCACCGGCGTCGGCACATCCTGCTCACTGCGACGGCGGTACTTGAAAACGAAGTACAATTTTGCCGCGATCACGGCGGCAAATATGGCCGTGCTCACCCAGAACACGAACCAGAAAAGGGTATCGACCTCACCTGCCAGTGCGGTCGATGCCTCGGGTAGCCAAAATCCATTCTCGCCCATGGTGGGATAGAGTCGGTTAAACGTTTACAGGTATCGGCGAAGACGGAACGCGGTTGTGCCGCTCCTTTCGCCGGAGGAGCCAGATTCCCAGCCCGATGAACAACATGGTCAACAGTGCTCCGGCCTTCATCAGGTTGGTCGCATGCAGCACGTACGAATTAGCGGCCGGGTCATACTGGAAGCAATACATGAGAATCTGGTCGACGGCCGAGCCAACCGTACCATTGGACGCCTCCACCAACGCTTTCCTGACATCGGTCGGCTCGAAGTAGAGTCCGTGCAGGTAGCGGGTAATCTGTCCGTCCGGGGACAAAAATATAAGCAGGGACGGATGCGCATACTCCTTTCGCGATTCGACCCACTTGAACTGAAAGCCGGTTGAGGCAGCGAGCTGCTGTATGGCTTCGTCTTCTCCCGTCAGGAAGTGCCACCCGTCTTCTGCGCCGGCTCGCGCCAGCTTCTGCATATACTTTTCTTTCTGACGGGCCGCCAGATCGGGCGTCTCGATGGCCGAAAAACTGACAGTCAGCACGTCATACTCGCTTCCAGGTGCCCATTCCATCAGCTTCATGGTCTCGGTGAAGCTGTCGAGCAGTACACTGCACAGCATGGGACAGTCATGGTAGACAAAATTCAGGATGACTGGCCGGCCCGAGTCAAAAAAAGAACCCAGAGCCACTTCCTCACCAGCCGCGTTCGAAAAAACAATGTCTCCCGGAATGTTGGCACCAAGTTGTTCATCAATTCCAACCCCTTCCATGCCAGGAGGTGGCGCCGTCGAACCCGGCGTAGCCTGCGCGGCCACTTCCACGGGACGGACAGCCAGCATCAGCAGCAAGCCTCCGAGGAAAGCGGGCGTGCAACAAAGCCTTGCGATATGATAGGCGCGGGTGGACATAGTCAGCGTGCAGGGGTATACCGCACGTTTAGTTGGCAGATTCCTCCACAACGAGTTCCATGGCCCGTTCAATCGGGATTCGATAGATATTCGATTCGTCATCCAGACGTTCGTAACCCATCAGAAGCGCTCTTCCGGACGATTCTGTCTCCTGCTTCAAAGGATACCCGGAGATCTCCGTGACTTCGAATTCAATATTCTTGAAGCGCTCCTGGGATACGACCCAGCCAACTACGACCAGGACAATCACGGCCACGATCGATACAGCTACAACCGCCCCAATAGCCGATGCACTGATGCCTTCTGGTTCAACGCCTGTTACGGGATCACTCATGACTCAAGTATTGGTGAAAGCTATGGACGTGGCGAGGTTCGGATCCTTTTCAGGTACGAGCGCATGCCGACTGAGACGAAACATGAAGGCCGCCATGAAAACGCCCGCAAGTCCAAACCAGGCCGCCAGATCATAGAGACTGAACTGTGCGTGCTCATGTAGAACGGGCATGGCAATCCAGTGCAGGTCGAACCACTGCATGACCAGCATCCAGACAGACATGAACGCAAGCAGCGGAAGCATACGCTTGGCCCACCGCCCGATAAGTATCACGAAAGGCAATATGAAATGCATGATGAGCAGCGCCGCGCTATGGTACTCCCACCCGTGCTCAAGCCGATGGCGGAAAAAGAGCGTCTCCTCCGGCAGGTTGGCGTACCAGATAAGCATATACTGGCTGAACGCGATGTAGGCCCAGAAAACCACGAACCCGAACAGGAATTTGCCCAGGTCCTGGTAATGCTCGGTGGTGACGACACCCCCCAACATGCCTTTTCGCTGCAGGATCATGGCAATGAACGCCGTGAACGCCATGATGCTCATGAAGCTGCCGGCAAAGAAGTAGACGCCGAAGATGGTCGAAAACCAGTGCGGGTCAAGCGACATCAGAATGTCGAATGCCGCAAAGGAGACGGTGACAGCAGTCACGGCCAGTCCCCAGGCACTGGTGAATCGCTGCCGCGCCGGGATGTCCGCCGCACCTTCCACGTCCTGCCGGATGCTCTCGGTGTAGAGTTTGTAGGCAATGATGGTCCAGACGACAAAGTAGAACACCAGTCGGGCAATGAAGAACGTGCTGTTCAGATAGCCCTGCTTGCCCGCCAGAACCGGATCGTAGGAAGGGCTGGCCGGATCGAACAGCTCGAGGTGCGTCCAGTGATACAGATCGTGCATACCGAACAGAACAGGTATGCCAAGTACGGCGAGCAGCGGAAACGACCAGAGCAGCGTTTCGGGAATACGCCGTATGACTACGCTCCAACGTGCTTTTGTAAGGTGCTGGATCAGCACGAAAAAGAGTCCACCAAGAGCCAGGGACAGGCAGAATGCCCATCCAACGAGGTAAGAAAAATAAAACTGCGAGGCGTCCGTAGCCCATCCGACGGCGCTCACCGTGAGACCGGCAATACCGACGGCGAGCGGCAACAGCCACGCGGACTGGGACCACTCGAACCGGTACGACGCACTGGCCGACGTCGGACGGAGGGGATCCAACAGCCAAATAAACGGATTACTTTTCCTGATACCCATGCTTATCGCTGATTTTCGGGAACGTCGGACGCCTGGGCGTACTGACTGCGTTGAAGTGCTCGAATGTAGGCCACGATGGCCCAGCGGTCCGCCACTGGAACCTGCGTGCCATACCCCGGCATGCTTCGGATTCCGTACGACACCACGTCAAAAAAGTAGCCATCCTCGCGCGCACGAAGCAGGTCCGAATGGAACGTGGGAGCCGGTACATAACCGTAATTCCCGGTCATGATGATACCCTGGCCATCACCGGCGAGGCCGTGACACACCGAGCAGTAGATATCGAAGCGTTCGCGCCCCCGCTGCACGACCTCGAGTGTCAGCTCGTTCGGGAACGACGCCCACGACCCATCCTCGTTTCGCCCGGTCCACCAGACGGGATCTTCCTGCAGAAAACCACGGGCAACGGTTCCCGGAACGGGCGCTCTCATGGCACGGCCGTCGGCGAACAGGTCATTGGCCGCCTGGGCCCGGAATTTCTCCTGCGAATCCATGTTGGGATTTACATGCACGGGAGGTTTGTCCGAAATCGAGCCCTGGCATCCGCCAATGAGCAGCGCCGCCAGAGTCAACAGGGCGGGTAGGGAATGTCTTCTCATGATCACTCGGCGTCTCCGCGGTCGTGGATTATTTCAATATTGCGACCTCCCAGACGCTCCAGCAGGGCACCGGTATCCTTCTCGTCGAAGTGGGAGTCGTCAGCGGCCACGTGGATGAAAAACGCATCGTCTGTGGCGCGGGCGAAATTCCTGGAATAGAACAGGGGGTTGTACGGCCTTGGTAGTCCATTCATGGCCAACATGCCCGCAACCGTTGCCAGCGCCGCAAAAAGCACCGTCAGTTCGAACATGATCGGGATGGACGGCTCAAACGCGAAAAATGGCTTACCGGATATGTTCATGGGGTAGCTGACCGTACCGGTCCACCACTGCAGCCACGTACCAAGCGCCAGGCCCGCAATGCCGCCGCCGAGTGTAATGAAGCCCACCTTCGAGTTCGGCAGTCCCATCGCCTTGTCCATTCCGTGGATGGGAAAGGGGCTGTGCGTGTCAAACCGCTTGTAACCGGCCTCACGAACAGCCTTTGCGGCCGTATAGAGGGCGCCGGGATCCTTGAACTCCGCCAGCATACCGTAGACGGTACCCGGGCCCGGCTCATAGATACCCATTGTTGCCTTGACTTCTGTAGCAAGTTGTTTCAACATGGTTCTATCAAGACTGAGTGTGATCCTGCGGCGTGGTGACCGAAACATCATGCGCCTGGTCGTGTCCATCTCCCGCGTGATCGTAGAAGTGTGGATCGGCCTGTGGCATGACGCCCTTGACCTCCGCGATGGCTACCATTGGAATGAACCGGAGGAAGAGCAGGAACAGCGTGAAAAACAGCCCG
Source organism: Bacteroidota bacterium (assembly GCA_029262835.1). Classification (GTDB taxonomy): domain Bacteria; phylum Bacteroidota; class Rhodothermia; order Rhodothermales; family UBA10348; genus 1-14-0-65-60-17. The sequence continues at coordinate 29,094 of JAJCYQ010000049.1, read as the reverse complement.
AACGTTCCGACGAACGTGAGGACGTCGACAAATGTTGGCGTGTAATAGTCCCAGGAACTGGGCAGATAGTCCCGGTGGAGCGACGTAACGGTGATCACGAAGCGCTCGAACCACATACCGATGTTTACAAAAATGGAAATCGCGAACATGAACGGGACCGACCGCCTGAGTCGCTTTATCCAGAAGAACTGGGGAAAGACCAGGTTACACGTCATCATGGTCCAGTAGGCCCATGCGTAGGGACCGAATGCACGGTTCAGGAAGGCATACTGCTCATACTGGACGCCCGAATACCATGCAATGAAGAACTCCGTGATGTACGCAAACCCAACCATCGTGCCCGTCAGGAGAATGATGATGTTCATCTTCTCCAGGTGCTCGATCGTGATGATATTCTGGATGCCATACACCTTCCTGGCAATCACCATGAGGGTGACCACCATGGCAAATCCGGAGAAAATGGCGCCAGCAACGAAGTAGGGTGGAAAAATGGTTGTATGCCATCCAGGCACGATCGATACAGCAAAGTCAAAGGACACGACCGAGTGAACCGACAGCACGAGCGGCGTGGCAAGCGCGGCCAGCAGGAGATACGCCTTCTCGTAGTTGCGCCAGTGGCGGTTGGCCCCGGTCCAGCCCATCGACAGCACGCCGGTAACCATTCGGCGCACCTTCGTCGTCGCCCGGTCACGCATGGTTGCTATGTCCGGAATAAGACCGACATACCAGAAAACAAGACTGACCGTGAAGTAGACAGATACGGCAAACACGTCCCAGAGCAGCGGGCTCTTGAACTGCGGCCACATCTCCATCTGGTTCGGGATGGGCAGCGTCCAGTAAATGGCCCACACACGGCCCACGTGAATGGTCGGGAAAACGAGCGCACACATGACCGCAAAGATGGTCATAGCCTCTGCCGCCCTGTTGATGCCCGTGCGCCACTGTTGCCGGAACAGGAAGAGAATAGCCGAAATCAGCGTGCCGGCATGACCAATACCCACCCAGAACACGAAGTTCACGATGGCATATCCCCATCCGACGGGATTATTCAGGCCCCAGACGCCCGTCCCGTTCCAGAACAGGTAGGCCACCATGCCGACGAGCAGCAACAGGCCGATATTGGCCAGTGAGAACGCTCCCCACCAGGCCAGTGGCGTTTTTTTCTCCGTGTGGGCCGTCACGAGCTCCGTGATATCATGGAAGCTCAGATTCCCCTGGACGAGGGGCGCCTCCGCATGATAATCAGCCGTGCTGGCGAGTGTCTTTTCCGAATCTGCCGAACTCACGGGCATTTACGCGTTATCGTTGGAAATAAGGGTGGGATTCGGGTTGCGGATGCGACCCAGGTAACTGGTCCGGGGCTTGACGGACAATTCGGCCAGCATTTCATAGCGGCGGTCCGACTGCCGGGCCTGCGATACGTGTGAGGCCGGATCGGCCAGGTTTCCGAACGTAATGGCTTCGGCCGGGCACGCCTGCTGGCACGCCGTGACCACCTCACCGTCCTTGATCGGACGCTCCTCGATGTTGGCCTGCTTATTGACCTCACGCACACGCTGAATACAGTACGAGCACTTCTCCATCACACCACGTGAGCGCACAGTCACGTTCGGGTTCTGCGCCATGTGCGTCGCCGCAGGGAGTGTCTTTGACCAGTTGAAGAAATTGAATCGGCGCACCTTGTACGGGCAGTTGTTCGCGCAGTAGCGCGTCCCGATGCAGCGGTTGTAAATCATCTGGTTCGTCCCATCGGGCGAATGGACCGTCGCCGCGACCGGGCAGACCTGCTCGCACGGCGCATTCTCACAGTGCATGCAGGGAACGGGCTGGAGCACCATCTGCGGATCCTCAAAGCTCGCCCCGTCTCCGCTCACAAAGTACCGGTCAAGCCGGATCCAGTGCATTTCGCGGCCCCGCGCCACCTCTTCCTTGCCCACCACCTGGATATTGTTTTCCGACTGGCACGCCACCACGCAGGCATTGCATCCCGTACAGGTGTTCAGGTCAATGACCATGCCCCACTGCTGCGCGCTGTAGAGCGTATTCTGCATTTCCGGCGACAACGTCGGATGGTTGTCCTGCCAGAGCGCCGGGTAGTCCGTCCAGTCTTCCTTGATGGGAGCCGGCTCGGAATCCTTCACAAAATCCGGATTCGCCTGGTACTCCTCCATCGTTGCCATGCGGAACAGGCCGCGGCGCGCCACTTCGGCCCCCTCCTCTTCAATGGCTCCGTGATCCTGGGTCGAGGCCACCATATAGCCCGAACCCGCTTTCGCTACCGTTGCCGACAGAATACGCCCACCGCCCTGCATGAGCGGTGACACATTCGATCCCACACCCGTCGCGATGGCACCCTTTCCATACACATCCGTGTAATCATCCAGGTCGAACAGGTTCGTTTTGCGTTCTTCCCGGGTCGATGCGATGCTTCTGCCATAACCGGTCGTCACCTGGATGGACCCTTCGGCAATACCCGGCTGGATCCAGACGGGCAGCTCGACCGATGCGCCACCGACGCTGATTGTAACCGTATCGGTATAATATTTTCCGCCGTCGAGCCGGGATTCGGCGCCGAGCCTCTCGGCTGTTGCCGGGCTCATCGCCGCCACGTTGTCCCAGACGACCTTCGTCGTGGCGTCGGGCAGCTCCTGCAGCCAGGCGTTGTTGGCAAAACGCCCGTCAAACACCTTGCTGTCGTGGCGCACAATGACTTCCAGTTCGGGCGCCGACGTCCCAGCCAGCCCCGTAGCTGCTGCCGCAACGGCAGCGCCGTCCAGAGACGGCGTAACGGCCGTGAAGGCATCCTCGGCCAGGAATCCATCGTGGATAATTTTGCGCCAGGACTTTTCGAAATTGCCAGAGAGGACGTTCCGCCATGTACCGCGCACCAGATCGTAGCCGAACTGCTCGCTTCCCGTGGCCATGAGGCCCATGACTTCAATGGCCGAGTGGGCATCGTCGTACAGCGGTGCAATCAGCGGCTGAATCACAGCGGCATGCCCCTGGCGTGAACGCCCGTCTCCCCAGGCTTCGAGAAAGTGTGTCTCGGGTACGTGCCATGTGGCGCCGGCCGCCGACTCATCTACATACAGCCCCACATGGACCCGTGTCGCGGCTTTGGAAAACGCACTGGCCAGCTCGGGATGATCGTAGAGCGGGTTGGTGCCGAGTGTCACGAGAACATCCACATTCCCGGCGTTCAGGCTGCCGAGTGCGGCGTCCATCTCCTCGTGCATATCCGACGCGGCATCGCCTGCATCGAGCAGTGTGACCGTATTACCAATGGCGCCGAGTTCACGGTTGATGGCCGCAACGAGCGTGTGTACTTCCATCGGCTGATGGTCGCCCGCCACAACGACCGCGCCGCTTCCGGCGGCGCGCAGTTCACGCGCCAGCTCCGCGATCCACGCATGGTCCGCGAAGGCGGGCACGCGGGCCGAGTGCAGGCCAAGCGCTTCCGAGAGTGCGGCCGCGAAAGCCCCGATGTCCCCCGATTTCAGGCGCAGGCGGTTGTCGGCCATGCCGCCCGTGATGGAGTAGGCGCTTTCGACCGCGTAGAGCCGGCTCATGGAGCCCGTTTCCTCAACGCGGCGGCTACGTGAGAACTCCCGCGTGTTCCAGACCGCATCCGGATCCGTGGGCGACAGGAAGTCCGCATCCAGCGACAGAATGATGCTGGCCTTGGAAAAATTGTGTACAGGGCGAACCGGGCGCCCGAAAGCTGCCGCATATCCTCGCGAAACGCGGCGCGCCGTGGCATGATCGTATTCAACAAACTGGACATCGGCAAACGCCTGGCGCAGTTCCTCGCGCAGACGCGCCATGGTCATGGATGAGTCCGGCTCGGCCATCACGACGAGGCGGGATGACGCCGGTAGTGCACCCATGGCCTGCTTGAAGGCGCTCCAGTCGGACGTTTCGCCTCCTTGAAGAACATGCTGGGAACGGTCCGGGTCGTAGAGCCCGAGGAGCGCCGCCTGCTCAAGCGCGGTCGATGCGCCCTGGACCTCCGGATGGTCCGGATTGCCCTCGATCTTCGTCGGCCGGCCATCGGTGCTCTCTACGAGCAGCGGCCGAAGCGCCCCCCGAAATGGCATGGATGTGGCATAGTTCACCGGTACACCGGGAATCCGGTGCTCCGGTGGACGGGAAAACGGTACAATAGTCTCGACCGGACGGCGACACGCCGTGAGCCCGGCCAGCGCCATGGAGGCGCCCATGACCTGGAGGAATTGACGCCTCGATGCCCCACCCGGGGACGCTGATGCACCAGGGACGAATTCGTTGGTGGCGATCTCCCGGAAATCGGAAGAGCGCTCCAACTGGCTCACGCTGCGCCAGAAACGGGTTCTGGGAGACTTTGCGTCATCCCCCGATGGCACAGCATCAATGACTGGAAGCTCGATCATGATGAATCAGTAGTGGCAGGCAGAGCAATTCGTGGGCGGCAGAATCTTCTCGTTGGCGACGCGGAGCAGGTTCTGCTGCACATAGTCCGATGGGGGCTCGTACCCCATGGTCGTGATCTCGTCATCCGGGCGCAGGAAGAGTTCAGGCTGGCGATGACACTCCAGGCACCATCCCATGCTCATGGGTTCTACCTGGGAAACCACTTCCATCTGGTCAATGCGGCCATGACACGTCTCACAACCGACGCCGTTATTGGTATGGATAGCATGGCTGAAATGGGCGTAGTCCGGGAGTTTGTGCACCTTGACCCACTCGATTGACTCACCTGTCACCCAGCTTTCCCTGACGGGAAGCAGCTTCACCGACTCGGTCCGGATCTGGCTGTGGCAATTCATGCAGGTCTGTGTCGCCGGAACGTTTGAAAACGCGGCATTGGTCACCTGCGTATGGCAGTACTGGCAGTCCAGTCCCAACTGACCGGCGTGCAGCCGATGGCTGTATTCAACCGGCTGCGGTGGCGCATAACCGACGTCGGTGTATTCCGGAGAGAAGAAGTACCAAATGGCAAAAATGGCAAAAACGCCACCTCCAAGTGCTGCCATCAGGGACAGCGTGGGAAGGGCGTTCGCTTTGCGACTGAAAATCTGCGCCATGCAGGTGTCAGGTGGGGTTTAACAGACAGATCCCCAAACGTACCAAATTTTTCGCACAGGCGCGACGCATGGGACGTTGAATTTACTCCGAATCGGGCTCGTTTGCGGCTGCAATAAATGTAACAATGAAAGTTACATTTCAAACAGTACCGTCTCCGCCCTCGCGCAACCGCACGGCCTGTCGCCACGCCGGCACCAACACGGCCAGGACAGATGCAGGCAGGATACCAAATAAAAACAGGCGATTATACATTGGAAGGCTGTCGTGACCCGATGCATCCAGAATGAGGTACGCCGTATACAGGACGTAGAAACCAAGAAGCAGTGCCCCCTCCCACCGGCTGATGGTCCCGTCCGAGAAGAAAACCGGCAGGCAAAGCAGTGCGGCGCCGCCCATGACCAGCATATCGAATCCCACAACAGCATTCGGGACCTCGATGGCGGACGGTGCCAGCAGGCCAGCCAGCCCCACGACGCCCAGCAGGTTGAATATATTCGAACCGACGACGTTACCAACCGCCATGTCACGCTCGCCCCGCACGGCAGCCACAATCGACGTGACGACCTCAGGCAGCGAGGTACCAGCGGCTACAATGGTGAGGCCAATGACGAGTTCACTCACTCCCAGCATTCCAGCAAATGCAACAGCGCTTTCCACTAGCCACCGCGAGCCAAGAACCAGAAGAACCAGTCCCGCCACTACCGCCGTGGCGCTTCGCCCCCAGCCCCACCCGGCCGGCACAGCCAGCGCCACATCGGGTGGCGGCGCGTCGCCATGCTGTGATGTGCCACCGCCCTGGCCCAGCGCAGCGTCCTGTGGGGGCGCACCATCCGGGACTCCACGCCCTGGTTGGCGACGCGCCTGCCAGACAGAGAAACCCACATACGCCACCAGACACACGAGCAGGAGGCCGGCATCCACAGACGAGAGGCGACCGTCCAGACTCATGAGAATCAACACCGCCGAGAGCGCCACCATGAGTGGCACATCCAGGCGGATGAGCTGCCGGGACACCGCGAGCGGCACAATGAGCGACGAAACCCCGAGAATGAACAGCACATTGAAGATGTTGCTGCCCACCACGTTGCCGAGCGCCATGCCAGAATCGCCCGCGAGCGCCGCTTTTGCACTCACCGCCAGTTCCGGCGCACTGGTACTGAAGGCGACCACTGTCAGGCCCACAACGAGCGGAGACATGCCAAACGCTACCGCAAGACTCGATGCCCCGCGGACCAGGATTTCTGCTCCGGCTATGAGCAGCAGCAGCCCCAGAATGAACAACAGGACACTCATCTGACCCTTTTCATATGTGAAATGAACCGTCCCTGACATGCACGAGGAAACGTCGCGAAAGCAGGACCGCCGCGACGGCGAGACCTACGACGAGGCCCATCCACAGACCTTGTTCGCCAAAACCGGCGTGAAAGGCAAGAACATACCCGGATGTCAGCCCCAGCCCCCAGTAGGATACCACCGCAAGCACCATGGGAGCCCGCGTGTCCTTCAGTCCCCGGAGCGCCCCCATGGCCGAGACCTGGATGCCATCGACGACCTGGAAGACCGCTGCGAAGGCCAATAGACTGACAGCCAGTTCTACGACCGGTGCATTCGACGCCAGGGACGTATCAATGTACAACCCGACGAGCAGCTCGGGAACGAGCCAGAAGAACAGGGCAGCCACCGCCATGAACCCAGCGCTCAGGCCCATACCGGCAAGGCCAGCCCTTCGAGCACCCTCCGGATTACGCTCACCTACACTGTGACCAACGCGGACGGACGTAGCCATGCCAATGCCTACCGGTACCATGAATGAAAATGCAGCACATTGAAGCGCTACCTGATGAGCGGCGAGCGCCGTTGTCGAGATCCACCCCATCATAAGGACAGTGGCCATGAAGAGGCCCATCTCCACCCCCATGGACGTCCCAATGGGCCAGCCTATGCGGATGAGCTCCCTGAAATACGTAGGATCGGGCCGTCCGAACCGGGAAAAAATGCCGTAGACATCGAACGAACGGTTCCTGGCCACAATCACGAGCAACGCCAGGAAATTGAACGTGAAGACGACGGTCGATGCCCATCCCGTTCCCACGAGACCCATGGCCGGAAATCCGAAATGGCCGTACATGAGCACCCAGTTGGCACCGATATTCAATACGACCCCCAGAAGGGCAATCGCCGTCACAATCCGCGGCCGCGCCACCGCCTCCATGAAGCTGCGCAGCGCCACGAAGCCCAGGAAGGGAAAGACCCCCCATCCGATGGCATCCAGATAGCTCACGCTGCGGGCCGTATTGGCGGGCGTCTGGCCGGTCAGCTGCAGGAAAATGTCCGCGTTGCGGATGAGTACGAAGCCGACCAGCCCGAGAATGATCGTCATCCAGAGCCCCTGCCGCACCGATCGGCCAACGCTGTCTGTGTCGCCGGCGCCGAACGCCTGCGAGACCATGGGCCCCACCGCCATCAGAATACCCATGCAGAAGATCAGCATACTGAAAAACACCGTGTTTCCCAGCGCCACGCCCGCCAGTTCGTCGGCGCCCAGGCGACCAACCATGATCGTATCGACAAAACTCATGGAAATGTGCGCCAGTTGCGTGACCACGATGGGCACAGCAAGCGACATGGTGCGCACAACTTCACTCCTGTAGGCATGGACTTTACGCATGGCCGGGAGTATACGGCGTATCTTTCCGAATATTCGTCGAAGCCCGTCCCCATGCATACACAGGACGCCACGATCGATGTCTCGGTCGTCATCGTTAATTACAATGTGCGCGAGTTCCTGGTGCAGGCACTTCGCAGCCTGCAGCATGCCATGCGCGGCGTAGAGGCAGAGGTCTGGGTGGTCGACAACAACTCGATCGATGACTCCGTTGCGGCGGTACGCGAAACTTTCCCGGATGTGCATGTCATTGCCAACCGCGAAAACGCAGGATTCGGGCGCGCCAACAACCAGGCCATACGCCAGGCCCGGGGAGAGTTCATCTTCATTCTCAATCCGGACACGATTGTCCAGGAAGACACGCTCACGCATTTCTTGGCATTCATGCGCGCGCACCCCGACTGCGGCGCGGCCGGATGCCGAATCCTGAATCCCGACGGCAGTTTCGCGCCCGAGAGTCGCCGCTCGTTCCCGACGCCGTCAACGGCCTTCTACCGCATGACGGGGCTGGCCCGCGTCTTCCCAAAGAGCCGCACGTTCGGGCGCTACAACATGACATTCATCCCGGAAACGGAGGCCTGCGAGGTCGACGCGCTCTCCGGCTCGTGCATGATGGTCCGCCGCCGCGCACTGGACACGGCTGGCCTGTTCGACGAGGAGTTTTTCATGTACGGCGAGGACCTCGACCTCTGCTTCCGGATCCAGGAAGCGGGTTGGACCATCCGCTACACGCCCGGCACACAGATCATCCACTACAAGGGAGAAAGCACCAAAAAAGGGGAAGTCCGCTACGTCAAGCTGTTCTACGGCGCCATGCTGCTCTTCATCGAGAAGCATCTGGAGGCGGGCGGGCGCCAACGGCGTATGCGGATTCTGACCCTTTTCCTGCGGATCGGGATCGTGCTGCGCGCCGCACTTACGCTGTGCGGCAACGTGACCCGCCGCGTCCGAAGGCCTCTGGTCGATGCGCTCGTGGTCGCGGCTACGACCGGTGTGCTCGGGGGTATCCGCTTCCTGGCCCCGGATGTATCGTTCGCTCCCCGGTTTTACGCGACCATTGTCCCGGTGACCGCTCTGGCCTCGGTTGTCGGCATGGCGCTCGCCGGCGCGTACCGGCGCTCGGCGCAGCGCACGGTGCGGGCAACGGTGCTCGGCACAACGTCCGGTTTTTTGCTGATCGGAACGCTCTCCTTTTTCGTGCAGAACATTGCCTATTCCCGGTGGGTCATCGGGCTCGGATTGCCCCTTTCCGTGATCGCGCTGCTGGCCGTGCACGCCTGGCTGTCGGCCCGGCGACGCGGATCGCGCCGCGCGCTCGTTGTCGGGGGGTGGGGCGAGGCGACCCGGCTTGCGGGCCTGCTGAAGCGGCATCCGAGCCCCCCTTTCCACGTGGAGGGATATGTGCGTGCGACCGAGCCGCGACGCGGCGAGGGCGCGGGTTCGGCGGGGCGGGGCGGCGCGGGTGCGGACCCGACGGCGGCCAGCAGCGGCGCTGTTTCTGACCCGACGGCGGCCAGTGGCGGCGCGGGGGCGGCGGGGGGCGGCGGGGATGATCGCGGTTCTGGCCCCCAGACAATGGGAACCGGTCCCGGCGGGGCCGTGGACGCTGGCAGGGCGGTCGAGGGGGGCGCCGGTCCGCCGCTCCTCGGCTCCCCATCGCAGCTGCGCGACCTGGTGAGGCTTCGGGGGTTCTCGGACATTGTTTTTGCCGCGCAGGACGTTCCGAACCAGGTCATCTTCACCCTGATGCGCGAACTGAACGATCTCGGCGTCCAGTTCCGCATGTTCAGCGAGGGGCAGGAACACGTCGTCGGAAAGTCCACCATTGCCCATGTGTCGGTGGCCAGCCTGCTCTCGCAGCTCAAGGCCGTCGAAGAGCCGCGCTCACCCGCCATGCGGCGTGCCACCCACCGTCTCCTGGCCCTGACGGTCCTGGCTACGGCACCCGCCATGTGGCCCCTTTCGCGCCTTTTGCGCCGGAAGTCCGTAGTGCGGGCGCTCATGGACCGCCTGCCCGAACTGACGGCCGTTGCCCGGGGGCGCCTCGCCCTGGTGGGCTCGGCGCCCGAACACGCGCAGCTGCTGCCTGCGTCGTGGGCCATCCGACCGGGAATGTTTCCTGTGATGAACCCCGGTACGAACACCATGGACGCTGAAGAGTTGACCCCCGATGAAATCAGGAATGCCTACTGGTTCTATGCCATGCACCAATCGCTCGCCACGGACCTTGATATCGTGGCCGTAAGCCTGAGATGAAAAAAACCATCCTGCTGGAATTTGAAAAACCGCTCGCCGAGCTGGAAGCCAAGCTCGACGAAATGCGTCAGGTCGGCTCCGAGGATCCGGCCCCCGAGCTGCTGGCCAGTATTGAAAAACTGGAACAGCGCGTCGCCGAGCTGCGCACCTCCATTTATACCAACCTGACGCGCTGGCAGCGCGTCCAGATTGCGCGGCATCCAGAGCGGCCATATACGCTCGATTACATTGAAGCCATGACCGAAGGCTTCGTGGAGCTGCACGGAGACCGCCTCTTTGGTGACGATACAGCGCTCGTAGGCGGACTCGCTACATTCAAGGGCTCGCGCTACGGCACTTCGGACCAGAACGTCATGATCCTGGGACATCAGAAAGGGCGTGACACCAAGAGCCGCAGGTACCGCCGTTTCGGCATGCCCAATCCGGAGGGTTACCGGAAAGCACTCCGGCTCATGAAAATGGCCGCCAAATTCGGCCGCCCCATCATTACGCTGCTCGATACGCCCGGCGCGTTTCCGGGAATGGAGGCCGAGGAGCGCGGCCAGGCGGAAGCCATTGCCCGGAATCTGCTCGAAATGTCCCGCCTGCCGGTTCCCATCGTAGTGGCTGTAATCGGCGAGGGCGCATCGGGCGGGGCCATCGGGATTGGCGTTGGAGACCGCATCCTGATGCTTGAAAATGCCTGGTACTCGGTTATTGCCCCGGAAAGCTGCTCCTCCATCCTGTGGCGCAGCTGGGATTACAAAGAAGATGCGGCACGGGCCCTCAAGCTCACCGCTCCTGACCTGATTGAGCACGGTATTATTGACGAAATCGTGCCGGAGCCGCTCGGCGGCGCCCACCGGGACCCGTCCTTCTGTTTCACAAAGCTCGGCACGGCCATAGCCCGAAACCTGGCGGAACTCTCAGAGAAGGACGGCGCTGTACTGACTGACGAGCGGCTCGCAAAGTTTTCCGTCATGGGCGCCTGGGAGGAGGCCTGAAAGCGTGTCGAAGAACCAGCGCATGGCCTCATTCCGCACCGACGTACCTGCCGACGCTGACGCTCAAACCCGGGTACACGTGCATTCCCATCGCGTTCGTTTCCGGGAATGTGACCCGATGGGGGTGGTCTACCACACCCATTGCATAGACTGGTTCGAGGAGGCCCGCACAGAAGCGCTGCGCAGCATGGGAGCGTCTTACCTTGAACTGCACGAAAGCGGGATGGACATGCCTGTCGTCGACCTGGCGGTCTCCTATCGTCGTGCCATCCGGTACGACGACCTGGTCGATATCCACGTCACCTGGTCGCTCAACCGAACAGCAACGCGTATCCGGTTCGACTACGAGGTTCTGAGGCAGGGCCAGGAAGGCGTATGTATTACCGCTCATGTCGTGCTCTGCTTCATGGACCGTAGCCGCGGCCGACCGGTCTCTGCTCCACCTGAGCTTGTGGCCCTCGTATCCGGGCCGGACGCATGACAGGCGCGGATCACATGACAGGCGCGGATCACAAGACGGGTATGGACCACTACCTCGACGCGTGGATTGCCCGCGTCGTGGCCGAAGATCTGGGAAGCGGCGACATCACGTCCGGCGCGACCGTTCCCGAGGACCTGTCGGGCCGCGGAATCATCACGGCCAAGGCGACCGGTGTGCTGGCAGGTACGGACGTTGCCACACGCATTTTCCGCTATGTGAGCTGCGACCTGCACGTCACGTGGCATGCGGGCGATGGCGACCCGGTCTCGCCCGGCATGTACCTGGCAACCATCAATGGCCCCGCCCGGGCGCTCCTCGCCGCCGAGCGCACCGCCCTCAACGTACTGCAGCGCATGAGCGGCATTGCCACGCTGACCGCCGCGTTTGTACGCGCCATCGGCGACACAGAGGCCACGATCCTCGACACGCGCAAAACGGCCCCTGGCATGCGGGATCTGGACAAGCACGCCGTCCGCTGTGGGGGTGGGCAGAACCACCGACACGGGCTCTGGGACATGTATCTCATCAAGGAAAATCACATAGCCGCTGCTGGCAGCATACACGCGGCGCTCGACGGGGCGCTGGCCCACCGTGCTGGCGACGCGCGCCGCATCGACCCGAAAATAGAAATCGAAGTCACGTCGCTCGATGAACTCGACGAGGTGCTGGAACACGGGGGTGCCGATCGCGTCATGCTGGACAACTTCGCGCAGCCGTCGGCGGGCGGAGTGGACACCTCGCAGCTGGCAGCGGCCGTAAAGCGCGTTGCCGGGCGGCTCGAGACCGAAGCATCCGGAAACGTGGACCTCACGACCGTGCGGCCCATTGCCGAGACCGGTGTCCAGTACATTTCGGTGGGCGCCCTGACCCACTCGGTCACGGCGCTCGACCTGTCACTCGTCATCCGTACGGCCTGAACCCCACTTCTGACCCCCGGTACCATGCTCCAGGAGCAAAGCCGACTATTCCAACGCATCCTGTTTTTTGTCGATGCCCTGCTCGTCACGGCGAGCTGGGTACTGGCCTATTACACGCGGTTTGAGCTGTTTCCTTCGCTGGGCGTGTTTCCGCTTCCGGAGTGGTTACCGCCGGGAGCGTACATGGCCTTCATTCCGTGGGTGTTGATCGTAAGCATGACGGTCTTCTGGGCATCGGGGCTGTATGTGCCGGACCGGGCCCAGCGGGCCACGACGCTCGTGCTTTCTGTTCTGAAGGCCATTCTGCTCGGCGTGATTGCCGTGGCGGCCTCGCTGTCGTTCTACCGCGAGCTCTACTTCTCGCGTCTGACTCTCGGTCTTTTCGGCGTGTTCACGCCGTTTCTGATTGTAAGCGTTCGTCTGGGCCTCTACCTGTTCCTGCGCGCAGGCCGGCGGCGCGGAAAGTACCTGCGGCGCGTCCTGATCGTGGGCGCGGGACGCGTGGGGCAGCGCCTGCGAGAGGCCTTCGATGCGTATCCCTGGATCGGATTCGACATGGTCGGATTCCTGGACGATACCAAGCAGGGAGAAGACATCCTGGGTACGACCGACGACATGGCGCGCGTTCTCGATGAAGCGGAAGCCGCCGGACGCCCCATACAATATGTATACATTGCGCTTCCGATGACAGCCAGTAAGCGCATCGAGGGGCAGCTCAATGAGCTCTCTTCGCGACTGGCCCATGTCTGCCTCGTGCCCGACATCTTCGAGTTCGACATCCTGAACAGCCGCGTGACCGACATCGGCGGCATGCCCGTCATCCACCTGATCGATGAGGCGCCAATCGACCTCCGTCGCTTTGTGAAGCGGGCCATGGACATCGCCTTCTCCCTCGCGGTCCTCGTCGTGCTCTCGCCACTCCTGGCGGTGCTCGCCGTCGCGGTCAAGCTCTCCTCGCCTGGACCCGTGTTCTACCGGCAGGAACGTATGGGGCTCAACGGACAGACGTTCGATATGCTTAAATTCCGATCCATGCCGGTCGATGCCGAGCGCGCATCCGGGGCCGTCTGGGCGCGGCCCGAGGACAACCGGGCCACGCGCGTCGGCGCCATGCTCCGGCGCACCTCACTCGACGAGCTTCCACAGTTCATCAACGTGCTCCGCGGCGACATGTCGGTCGTCGGGCCGCGCCCCGAACGCCCGGTCTTCATAGAGGAATTCAGGGACCGCGTGCCGCGCTACATGCTGCGCCACAAAATGAAGGCAGGCATCACGGGCTGGGCCCAGGTCAATGGCTGGCGCGGCAACACTTCCATTGAGAAGCGCATTGAATTCGATCTCTACTACATCCAGCACTGGTCGCTGCGGCTTGATCTCAAGATCATGCTCATGACCGTCTGGAAAGGATTCGTCCACGAACACGCATACTGAGCCCTCCTGTGATCCAGCTACAGAACATATTCCTGGCCTTCGGCGGCCACACCGTGCTTGACAGCATTACGTGGTCCATCCGCGAAAAGCGCCGGATTGGACTCGTGGGGCCAAACGGTGCTGGAAAAACCACGCTGCTACGGCTCATTTCGGGAGAGCAGAAGGCCGACGGCGGCACCATCACCTACGGAGGCTGGCGCGTCGGGTACCTGAAGCAGGATACACAGGAAATCGCCGCCGACCGTACGGTGCTGGAGGAAGCGCTCGAAGCGTTTGCAGGAATCCAGGAGCTGCAGGCAAAAGAGAAGGTGCTGCTTGCCCAGATGGAGAACTATGAGGACCATTCGGACGACGCGTACGCGCGCATCATGGACGATTTTGCCCACGTCCACGAGCAGTTGGCCGCCCGCGAGGCCCACCTCATCGTACCCCGGACCGAATCGGTGCTGTCGGGCCTCGGCTTTGCGGCCGATGACATGCACAGGCCACTGAAGACGTTTTCCGGAGGCTGGCGCATGCGCGTGGCGCTCGCCCGTCTGCTGCTCGACCAGCCCGAAGTGCTCCTGCTTGACGAGCCCACGAACCACCTGGATATTGACAGTATTGCGTGGCTTGAAGAGTACCTCCGCACGTACCCCGGCACGGTCGTACTCGTTTCGCACGACCGTCGCTTTCTGGACCGCATGACGAACTGGACGGTCGAGATCATGCAGGGCCGCCTCACCGAGTACGCCGGAAACTACGATTTCTACCTCCAGGAGCGTCAAATCCGGCGCGAACATCACCGGGCAGCGTGGGAAAACCAGCAGAAAATGATCCAGGACACGGAGCGCTTCATTGAGCGCTTCCGGGCCAAGGCCACCAAAGCCACGCAGGTCCAGAGCCGCGTCAAGGCGCTCGAGCGGCTGGAGCGCATTCCGGAGCTCCCACCCGATGAGGCCCAGATTTCGTTCCGCTTCCCGAAGGCCCCGCGCTCCGGCAAGGTCGTGCTCGAACTGTCGCGTTTTTCCAAAACCTACCCGAGCGAGTTCGGTGACATCAAGGTGTTTGAGGACGCCGACCCGGTGCACATCGAGCGCGGCCAGAAAATAGCCCTCATTGGCCGAAACGGGGCGGGCAAGTCCACTCTCGCCCGCATGCTGCTGGGCACAGAACCGTTCGAAGGTACCCGCAAAGAAGGGCACAATGTGCACATGCAGCACTTTGCGCAGCATCAGGCCGAATCGCTCAATCCGGACCACACCGCGCTCGATGCCCTCCGCGAAGTGGCCTATGAGCGCAGCGAAACCGAGCTGCGCACCATCCTCGGTGCGTTCCTGTTCCGGGGCGCCGAAGTTGAAAAGCCTATCCGCGTGCTTTCGGGCGGCGAGCGCAGCCGCATCGCGCTGGCCCGAACACTTACCTCACCCGCCAACCTGCTCGTGCTCGACGAGCCCACGAACCACCTGGACCTGCAATCCATCCAGGTACTCATTGAAGCCCTCACGCAGTATACCGGCACGTTCGTCCTCATTTCGCACGACCGGCATTTTCTGGATGCGGTCGCCACGAGTGTCTGGCGCGTCGAGGACGGACATCTGTTCCAGTACGACGGCACGTACGCCGAGTATGAATGGAAGCAGCAGGCGGTGGAAGAGGAAGAGAAGGCGGTAGAAAAGCACCGGCAGCAGCAGGAAAAAGCCCGCCGCGCCGAGAACCGGGCAGAGAACCAGCGCGAGAAGCAGGCCGACAACCGAAAAGAGGAGGCGCGAGCAGACGAGCAGAAAAGAGCGGCTGACGGACCGGTGGCGTCAGAATTTTCTGTTCTCAATGACTACCAGTTGAACCGGAAACACTCGGCGCTTGAAGCGGACATTTTGACCCTGGAGACCGAAAAGGAGTCGATGGAAGCCCGCCTTGCAGATCCTGAGATTTTCGCCAATCCAGACGAGGGAAAGAAACTCATGGCCGACTACGAAGCGCTGCAACAAAAGCTCTCGGCGAACTACGCACAGTGGGAATTGATGGCAGAAGAGCTCACATCCCGATCCTGATGACGTCCCACGCCTGATTACCATGATCTCTCGTCGCTCCATACCCTTCTCCTTTCTGATCATCGCCTGGTGGATGCTTTTGGCAGGCCTGATTGCAGAGCCGTCAAGCGCACAGCTCGCGCGGCTGCCGGCTCCCGATACCACGCGGGGCACTTTTTTCGGCTCCTCCACAGCGCTGGAAGGCAACCTGGCGGTCGTCGGAGCCCCGGGAGCCGATGCCTGCGGCACGCGCTCGGGAGAGGCGCACGTGTTCCGCCACTCTGCGGACACCGCACAGTGGACGCTTGAGGCCACGCTGCGGCCTCTCGATTGCCACGAGGAGCATTTTTTCGGAAATCATGTGGATGTGGCGTCCGGGCGCATTGCCATTACGTCGAATCGACCCTTCTTCCGGGAGTCGACCTCAAATGCCGTGTACATCTTTGAACGCGACAGCCTGGATGGCACCTGGAACCAGATCCAGCGCATTGAGCAGCCGGATACGGAGGTGCGCGGGCAATTTGCCAATGCCATGGTACTCACAGCCGACCGCCTGGTCGTTTCCACGGCTGGCGACACGTCAGGACAGACCTACAACGGCGTGGTATACATCTACGAGCACGACGGGGACCGCTTCGTCCTCTCGGCCACGCTCGAAAGTCCCGTCCGCTCCGAAGAAGCCGTATTCGGGGCCTCCATTGACGCTGATGGCGATCTACTGGCGGTCGGCGCATCGACCTGGGCCCGTGAAGAGCCGGGGATCGTGTTTACCTACCGGCGGGATGCAGAGGGAACATGGGTGCTTGAAGAATCCATCCGCGGCGTTGATTCCTTTTTCGTACCCATCAGCCTGTCAAACGGACGCCTGGTCATCGGAGAGAGCCGTGCGCGGCGCGACGGCAGCGGGCGCGTTCGTGTCGTGCAGCGGGAAAAAAATGGCGCGTGGAAACTGGTGCACACGCTCCGGCCCGGAACACCCTACGACCACGGTGCCTTCGGAAGCCTCGTCCGGATTTCCGGAGATCGACTTGCGGCCGTCGGCTACGACGAGCAGCTTGCCATGGACCGAAATATCGATCGGATCGTGTACGTTTTTTCACTTTCCGAGGATGGGGAGTGGCGGCAGACGCAGGTCGTCGACGTGGGCGATACGGCCTTCGCGTCGTCACTTGACCTCGTCGGCCGGCTCGCGCTCATTGGGAAGGCGGGCGATGCCGTGGCGGGCGAAGCCTACGTGTCGCGTCTACGCTGACCCAATCCTTCGCCGCCAGATCCGGGCCTGCCCGTCAGGGAAAGCGTTTCGTGTAGACGTGACAGTAAGGGAGGCCGCCCGTGCGGGCGTAATATTTCTGATGGTACTCCTCGGCCTCCCAGAAGGGACCGGCTGGCGTCACCTCCGTGACCACCTCTGTGCCCGTCTCCCTGAGCAGCGCAATGAGCTTTTCGGCTGTTTCGCGCTGCGCATCGTCCAGATAGAAAATGGCCGACCGGTACTGCGTGCCTACATCCGGACCCTGACGGTCCTGCTGCCCAGGATCGTGCGTTTCAAAGAAAAGCTTCGCGAGCTCTTCGTACGTCACACGCTCCGGATCGAACACGACTTCGAGGGTTTCAGCGTGTCCGGTCCGCCCGCCGCAGACTTCGCGGTAGGATGGGTCGGGTACGCGCCCGCCGCTGTATCCGACACGCGTCGACAGCACACCATCCTGCTGCATGAAGTGGAAATCCGTGCCCCAAAAGCAGCCAGAGGCAAAAAGGGCGCGTTCGGTGCGTCTATTCGTGGTCATGGTGCGGCTGAAAGTCGAGCGAGATGGAGTTTACGCAGTGCCGCGTGTTGCGCGGCGTAAAGCCCTCGCCCGTAAATACATGACCGAGGTGCCCTTCGCAACGGGCACAGGTAATTTCCGTGCGGCGTCCGTCGGCATCGGGTACGCGCCGAACAGCGCCGTCGATTTCAGCATCGAAGCTCGGCCATCCGCATCCGGAGTCGAACTTGTCGCTCGACCGGTACAGCGGCGCATTGCACTGCCTGCACAGATAGACGCCGTCGACCGCGTGGCCGTTGAACGCGCCTGAGTACGGAGGCTCTGTCCCTTTGTGCAGGATTACACGTGCTTCCTCGGGAGTCAAGGTATTTTTTTTCATGATGCGGCGCCAATTCATAGGGAACAGGCCCTCTTTACCCGTAATGGGAACGAAGGGTTCTGCATGGCATTTTGACTCCGTACTACGGCCGTTCGGCCGGGGATGTATGCCATTCATGCGGTTCGGGCGCGAACCTGGACACTTCGAACGTATATTTCCTGTTGTACCCTACCCGGAATGGACCCGGCCCGATCAAGACCACCCAGACCCCATTTTCATGTTGAATTCCTGTCTCCGATCTCTTGTTTTCGTGGTCGCTGCTGGCGCCGCGCTCCTGCCTGCCAATGCGCAGGTGCTGGATGTCGAACGTGCACCCAAGGCCGGTGTTGTCGCGGCGCAGGGCGCTTTCCTTCCCGCCGCGCGTGGCACGGAGGGTGACGTCATTCCGCTTCACATTACGCGGTCGCTCATTGAATCGGAGCGTGGCCAGCAGGCGCTTGCTTCCTACAAGGCCATGCGCGAAAGCGGCCAGGTTCCGCTTCGCAAATCAGGCGGACAGGCCGCCCAGCTCGGGCAGTCCCAGGTTTTTCACGTCTTCAATCTGCGTACGAGCGATTATATCCCGGTCGATTTCACGCTCAGCGTAGAGCATGAAGCGTTCAACCTGTGGGTACAGACGTCCCAACTGGCGGCAAACGGCGGCCCCGTCGAGCCGTCCGACCTGGACCAGATGGCGCTCGCGCTCGGTACGCAGACGCCTGCCGGCTCCTTCAACCCGAACCAGGGAATCATTCTGAATGACGAACAGATTTTCGGTCCGCCGCCGAATATTGATGGTGACGGAAAAACGGATATCATGCTGCACGACATCCAGGACTTTTTTGACCCTTCGACGGGCAACTTCAGCGCCGTTCTGGGCTTCTTTGATCCATCGGACCTGTCCGGGGGGTCCGGCAATACGCGCGATATGATCCACATCGACGTTATGCCCGGCATGTTCAATCAGGCGGGGGAGCGTCGCGGCCAGGAGTCGGTGCAGCAGACGCTCGCGCACGAATACCAGCACCTGATTTTTGCCCGGGTCAATGCGGGCGATGCCGCGTTCGTGGACGAGGGCCTTGCCGAATGGGCCGAGGTTCAGAACGGATTCACGGCGCGATCCATCAACTACCTTTCGAATCCGTCGGAGCGGGCGAGGCCGTTCATGGACTTTCGTCCGTCGCCACAGTTCGGTGGACCAGGCGGCGAGGACTACCAACGGGCGGGCCTGTTCACGAATTATTTCAGCGAACGCGTAGGCGTACTGGAAACGGGCGCGCTGTCCCGATCGACAGGGCTCAACGCTGGTAACTACCTGCTGCGGCTCAATACGCTCACCGGCGGCGACGGCCAGAACACGCTCAAGACATTCGTCCAGAGCTTCCACGTCGCCAACCTGATCAACGATCAGAATGTAGCCGAGAATTACGGCCATCTGGAAGATCAATACCGCTTTGTGCGGGCCAGCAATATTCCCACGTTCGATGGCACGGCGAGCTCAACCACACCCGTTACGAGTCGGACCATCAACCCGGGCAGCGTGGAGTATGTGCGCTGGGAGAATGTGAGCGATTTTACCCTCAACCTGGCCACGACCACAGCGACCAACCCTGACCACCTCATGCCGGTCCTGGTTCTGGACCCCGTCTCCGGCGCCACGAGCGTCATTGACGCGGACATGAACGGAGAGGGAACCATCGCCAGCGGCGACTTCGAGTCGGTCACGCTCGTCATGCCCCACGCCGATATCACGGTTGGCACCGGTCAGTCGGCCAGCTTCACGTACGACGCTTCCTGGTCACCCCTGCAAAGCCAGTTCACGTTCCAGGATGTGACATACGACGACGGCGAAATCCTGACCAGTCAATCTGGTGGCCAGACGCTGCTCACCGGATTTTCCCTCGACGATGGCCAGCTTCCGGTAACGTCCCGGTTCGCCAATCGATTTGAGACGCCGGCTGGACTGCGGCTCGAATCCATTTCTGTCGCCACGTACTATATGTCAGTTTTCGGAGAGGCCCAGTCCAGTGCACAGGATTTTCGCCTCCGTCTCTACGCCTCCGACGGGGCAGCGACTCCGCTACCCGGCGCGGAAGTTCTTTCGCTCGACGTGAGCGACAACACGCAGATGGAGGTCCCTCAGTTGACCTTCCAGGAAATTGACCTGTCGGCCTATGAAGAAGAAATCCAGCAGCTTGGCGAGACCTTCTTCGTGAGCATCGAGAACGTGGGCACGGACGACAATCACCTTTTTGTTGGGCTGAGTGCGTTTTCCGGGTCAGACAACCCAGGCAGCCTGTACTTTCCTTTCGGCGGCGCTGGCTCGACAGATTTCAGCTGGGGGTCCTTCAACACCATCAACGATGGAAGTGGCAACCTGATTTTCGAGGGCCGCACGGTCCCCATCCGGGCCACGTTCTCCGACCGGCCGCTCACCAGCACCGACACGGACGACGAGGCAGCGCTTCCCGAAACGGTCACGCTCGCTCGCAACTGGCCCAACCCTTTCTCCGACCGGACGACCATCCAGTACGAACTTGCGCGTCCCGATCATGTCAGACTTGCCATCTATGACATGCTTGGCAGAAAGGTGGCGACGCTTGTCGACCGGTCGCAGGCGGCTGGCTCCCATACAGCCGAATTCGAAGCGGGTGCACTGTCTAGCGGCGTATACCTTTACCGACTCGAAACATCGACATCCACCACCGCCCGGTCCATGCTACTTGTCAGGTAACTCCATCGAGGTCACGTCCAGATGAGCAAACGGCTGTCCGCGCCAGGTATCGACGTACACGCGCCCTGTCACACGGGCCGTGACGGGCGTCAGAAGCCCCTCGCGCTCCGCGTCGTCGAGTACGAGCACGTAAGTGTTCCTCTCGTCTGTATGCAGCACAATACCCGTGAACGGTTCCGCTCCCCATATATTGATCATACCCTCCACCGTAATCATGTCGGGTGATCGGACCTGGGCCACAGGTGCCGCACAGCCACCGGCCAGCACAGATGCCGCCCCCAGCCATACAGTTATGAATACAAGCCGCGTCATAATGCTTCCAGATGGTGATCGTGACCGGTATGATATCAGTTTCCGTGCCGGAATGCTTCGTGCGGCTCTCGTGTTCATACTCTGGATGCTTCCATCGGTGCTGCCCTTCGCGCGTGCACAGATCAGTGACCACGCGGTGGCCGGCGCTGACCACGTTCATGGACATTTCTGCGCGACAGATTCAGGGTCCGAGGACGCCCGGCGTCATGTAGCCGCCTTCCTGCAGGCCCGCGAGGAGGGCCTGTTGCCGCTTCGAAAAGGAGCCTTCTCCCCGCCCGACATCGGTGATGAACAGGAGTTCAATGTCCTCGAGTCAAACGCGTGGACGCCTCTTCGATTTCGCGCCGTTGATGTAACCAGTTCGTATGTCCTGTGGGTCGAGATTGCCGAGATCAATAACGGCAACGTCACGCCCGGCGAAATTGCAGGGCTTCGCGACGTAATCTTCGAAAGCACGCCAGCCGAATCCATCGACTCCGGAAAAGGGATTTTCGAGAACATACACGACGTGTTCGGGCTGCCGCCGGACGTGGACGGAGACGGCCTGGTCGACATCCTGCTCTATGATATCGGCCGTGGCCCTTCGGGCACGCTCGGGTATGTATCCAGCACTGATGTCAACCCGAATGCGCTTCCCGGCGAAGGCAACGGGCGCGACGTACTGTACCTGGATTCGGCCAGCGGCACGAGCAACCTCACGACGCTCGCCGCCATTGCCGCCCACGAATACACGCACCTGGTCCATCTGTCATATGGGTGGGACCAAACGTTTTTGACTGAAGGATACGCGGAGTACGCCATGGTCATGCTCGGCTACTTCTGGCGCAACATTACATTTTTCTCGCTCCCCGAGGAATACCGGAGAACACTTTTCGAATGGCGTGATGGCGGCGGCCCAGGGGCCATGGACTATCAGCGCGCGGGACTGTTCATCACCTACCTGGCCAACCGGGTGGGCAGCAGCGGCGTGGCAGAGATGATGACCGGACTCAACGAGAAGGGTGCCGAAGGCCTGGATTCTGTACTCGTCACGCACGGTGACGACCTGGGATCGGCCATTACGGACTTCCACACGGCGAACCTGCTCAATGACCGGTCGGTCGACTCCCGCTTTGGATACGCGGAATCGGGCCGGTCATCGATCCGGATTTCCCTCACGGGCCGTGAAATCGATGGCGAGGTTCCATCCACGACGGGCGAAGGAGGGTTCCAGACCCTGCTTACCGGCCATGCCATCAACGCGGGTGCTGTCCGGTATGTGCGGTGGAAGGATGTGTCAGACTTCCAGTTCGTATTCGACATGCCCAGCTGGCGGGTTTTCCCTCCCGCTTTCCAGGAGCAGCAACGCGCGACGCTCCGCAGCAGGAATCGGGTACGCCTGCTCCTGGAACCCGACGATGGCGGACCGCTTCGGATTGCAGAACTCGAAGGAAGCACGGAACTCACCCGCTTTGAAGGTGATTTCAGAACGATCACGGCGATTTTCGCACATATGAATCCAGAGGCCATTCCCGGCGACAATCTGGAGATTTCTGCCGCCTGGACGCCGCGCTCAATCGCCACGCCGGTGGAAACACTTTCCGAGCAGCCCGGTCCCGGTGCCCCGCTGCTGGCGGTATGGCCAAACCCTGTGGCCAGTCAGCTGGCGGTCTCGGTGTCAACTCCACACACCGGTTATTACCGCGTCGATCTGTTTGACATGCTGGGGCGGCGCGTCAGCGGCCTGTTCGAGGGCGTACTGCCAGGCGGCACGACAGAAATCCGATCGGATGTATCGTCGCTCACGGCGGGGTCGTACGTGGTCCGCCTACAGGGAGACCGTGTGCACGCCTCGCGCCTCGTCCAAGTGGTGCGGTAATTCCTGGTCTGTATGCGCCGCTGGGATTCCGGACATCAGGGCCCGACCCAGACAATCCGGAAAATGCGGCCACCCTGGTCGTCTGAGACGAGCATGGATCCGTCGGAGAGGAGTTCCAGATCGACCGGGCGCCCCCAGTTCTCCTCGCCCTGGAGCCATCCAGTAGCAAACGGCTCGTAGGACAGGGCATTGCCCGATGCATCGAGCCGCACCATCATGACGCGATAACCGATTTTCTCTGACCGGTTCCAGGAGCCATGCTCGGCAATAAATACCTGGTTCTGGTACTCTGCGGGAAACGCACGTCCCGTATAGAATTCCATACCGAGCGGCGCGACGTGCGGACCCAGTTCCTGGGCGGGGGCGACGACTTCTACTCCCTCGGGCGGCCCCGCGCCCCCGAACTCAGGATCCACGACATCCTCCCCATGCAGGAAAGGATACCCGAAATGCAGGCCCGGAAGCGGCGCATGGTTAAGCTCGCACGGCGGCTCATTGTCCCCCAGATGATCCCGCCCGTTGTCGGTGAACCAGAGTTCGTCCGTCTCCGGGTGCCACGCAAAACCGACCGTATTTCTGACGCCCCGGGCATAGGTTTCCAGCCCGGTACCGTCTGCGTTCATACGCAGAATGGATGCGTACGGGTCGCCTGGATTACAAATGTTGCAGGGAGCGCCGACAGGAACGTAGAGCTTCCCATCGGGACCGAACGCGATATACTTCCACCCGTGGTGGGCATCGGTTGGAAAATCGTCGCGGACAACGACAGGTGGCAGTGGGGAGTCCAGGTTGGCCTCTATATCATCGAAGCGGAGAATGCGGCTGACCTCGGCCACGTAGAGCGCACCATCCCGAAAGGCCACACCGTTGGGCATATTGAGCCCTGTTGCAATCACGAACTGCTCATCGGCAACGAAGTCGCCATCCCTGTCAACGAGCGCGTAGACACTCCCTTCCGACCGCGTTCCGACGAACAGGACGCCGCCCGGCGAAAGCGCCATGGAGCGTGCGTTGGTAACATTCTCCGCAAAGAGACTGATTTCAAAGCCCGGTGGCAGCTCGATGTCCGAGAGCGCAGCAGGCGGCGCCGAGGAGCGGCTCGATTCGTCCGCATTGCCATTGCAGGCAGCCAACAGGCTCGCGGTGGCCACGCATGCCGCTGCTACGGGGAGCCGCATCCTGGAGCAGAGGGTACGGAAGAGAGACGTGGCTGTCGGTCGTCGCATGGGACTGGTGGCGTTTATATGCATTCTCGGTGTCAGTGGTCTTCTGGTTCCGACTCCCCTTCCGGCAGCGCGGGAAATGCGCCGCGGATGATGTCCGCCACGTCGAAGGCCACCTCTTCATTGAAACGGGCCGCCAATGACTTGTGCTTTACAAGATCAAAAATTGAGCCGATCAGACAGAAGCCAGCCGTGAACAGATAAGCCAAACCCATCCCGATCTGACCAAGGAAAAACCGATTCAGTCCGGCCAGGCCAATGAACGCGCCGAGCGTAAGCAGCAGGACCGTCGTCGGGTCCTTGCGCCGCTCCCGGTATACGCGGGCAAACTGGTCGGCCTGCTCCTCCGTCATGTCGGTCATGAGGCGGGCAACAAAGACCTGTTCGTCTCCATCAAGTTCGGGAAGGTATTTGATTATTTTAGACATGATCTGATGCGGACCTCGAAAAAGGCCCCAGGCTGATGATTCGATGTACCAGAACGACGACGACGATTGGCGATGCCCAGTGCATGGCAAGGGCCTCCTGCCAGGCTCCACGCGCCAACAGGCCAATTGCTCGCCCCAAGCCTTCACCGGGGCAGTATGGCAGCCCGAGCGCATCGATCAGACACAGATTGACCAGGTCCGGCGCGAAAGGATCGTTCACGGCGAGCGCGACAAGGGCCGCTGACCAAAAAAGCGCCTCGGCAAGACTGTTTTGCGATGTCTTCACAGCTGTTCTGGATTGACGTACTGCACTGCTGTATCTTGCGAATATACACAGACCATCTCTTGAAAGAATGCCTTACGTCGTCACCGAAGCCTGCATCAACTGCAAGCACACCGATTGTGTAGAAGTCTGCCCCGTGGACTGTTTCTATGAGGGGCCCAATTTCCTGGCCATTCATCCGGACGAGTGCATTGACTGCAATGCCTGCGTGCCGGTCTGCCCGGTCGAAGCCATTTACGCGGACGACGAGCTGCCCGAAGAGTACGCCCACTATACCGAGTGGAATGCCTACCTTTCGAACCAGTGGTCCGAACAGGGGAAAAACATCACCGAAAAGAGAGACCCACTCCCCGATGCCGAAGAGTGGGCCACGCGTGAAAAGTCCGAAGAAGAC
Organism: Bacteroidota bacterium; assembly: GCA_029262835.1. Lineage (GTDB taxonomy): Bacteria > Bacteroidota > Rhodothermia > Rhodothermales > UBA10348 > 1-14-0-65-60-17. Next base: position 3,929 of record JAJCYQ010000049.1, on the reverse strand, counting down.
ATTCTTACCTGGGAGTAAGCGTCAGGGCCTCCTACTCGACGACTTCCAGCAGGGCGCGCTCGCCCATGCCAACCGTGGTGATGTTCTTTACGTCCACCTCGTATTCTCCTTTGTCGACAGATACCTTGCCTGAACGGTTGCGCCGGTAGGCAACACCACTGAAGGTTACGGAATCCGCGTCTTTGAGCGCTTCAAGCTGCTCAGCCGCCTCTTCATCGGATGCAATGAAGACGCCCTGGTAGTTGTCACCAAGTACTGTTTTTTTTCGAAACAGGTACCCGGTTCCGTCCACGTCTCCCAACTGCGCTTCCTGGTGTTTGTACAGTGCCATCCCGCAACTCCCTCAAATTGTTAAACATAATAGGGCCTGTTAACACTACCTCAGAAGCCGCTGTAGCAGACGAACGCGCCGGTACTCGGCGCGGGCGTTTATCAAGGCGTGAGGAGCGAAGTATGGCAGCGTCATATGGCGAAATAGTTCGCCAGAAGTGACGAACAACACAGAGAAACGCCATTTTCGACGCTACCCTGCGGGAAGAGGCCAATTTCGCGTCCGCCATCGTTGTTCTCACCTCGAGTAACGCTGCTACACTTCGGTTCGTCCGCCTTGCCGGACACGAAATTGGCTATCTTCAGCGGCTTCTGAGGTAGTGTTAACAGGCCCTTCATTGTATGGATTCCAAGGGGGAGGGGTTCCGCAACGGGCTGAAACGGGCACGCCAACCGTGCCGGGGCCTGATGACAGGCCCCGGGTGGTCGGGGGAAGCATCCAGTGTCACGTCACGTCTGGAATGTCGGTCAGATGCGTGAGAACGCTTGCTTGTTGACAAGGCGCCCGAGCGAGGCGTAGCCATAGCTACGGCGAGTGAGGGGAACGCAGTCAGCGGGCGGGCGGGCGGGCCACGCAGATCCCGACAGATCAGGCGTGACGTGACACTAGGAATCAGGTGCCGGCCGAATAGTCGGTCGCGTAGATTTCCTGCTCCTTCGTGAGGGCATCGATGGAAAGCCCCATTGTTTCCAGCTTGACGCGCGCAATCTGCTGGTCCAGTTCCTCGGGCAGGTCCATGACGTCATTTGGCATCTCCTCTCCTGCCTCATGCTGGCGAACAAGCGCCAGATGCGCCTGGAACTGGTTGGCGAAGCTCATGTCCATGACCTCGGACGGATGCCCTTCGGCGGCGGCCAGGTTGACGAGCCGACCGTCGGCGAGCACGTAGATTTTCTTGCCGTTGTCGAGCGTGTACTCGCGATTGTCCGTGCGGATCATCCGGGCATCCTGCGAGATCTCAGCGAGTTCCTCGAGGTTGAGCTCGACATCGTAGTGGCCCGTGTTGCAGACTATCGCTCCTTCCTTCATCGAAGCAAAGTGCTCTCCGCGGATGACGTCCTTCATTCCCGTAGCGGTCACAAAGATATCGCCCTGCTTGGCCGCTTCTTCCATGGTCATGACACGCATGCCCTCGAGTGTTGCCTTGAGAGCGGCCGTTGGCTTGACCTCGGTCACGATCACGTTGGCTCCCATGCCCTTGGCGCGCATGGCGACACCGCGGCCACAATGGCCATATCCGGCTACAACAAAGTTCTTGCCCGCCAGCAGCACACTGGACGCGCGCAGAATGCCATCGAGCGTCGACTGTCCGGTGCCGTAGACGTTGTCGAAGTCCCACTTGGTCTCGGCATCATTCACCGCATAGACGGGGTAGAGCAGTTTCCCGTCGGCTGCCATGGCGCGCAGGCGGTGTACTCCGGTCGTGGTCTCCTCGGAGCCGCCAATGATGTCGGCACTTTTTTCGGGAAAGGCCGAATGGACACGGAAAATCAGGTCGGCTCCGTCATCGAGCGTAGTATGGGGCGTCTTGTCGATGGTGCGGTCAATGGACCAGTAAAATTCTTCTGTCGACTGCCCGTACCACGCATAAATCTCAATCCCTGCCAGCGCCAGAGCCGCCGCCACCTCGTCGTTGGTCGAGAGCGGATTGCAACCACTCCACGCCACCTCGGCTCCGCAGGCCGCCAGGGTTTCGATCAGAACGGCCGTCTCTTTCGTCACGTGCAGACAGCCCGTGATCTTGTATCCGGCGAATGGTTTGGTCTTCGAAAACTCCTCGCGCAGCTGCATGAGCACCGGCATACGGGACTCGGCCCACTCAATGCGCATGCGGCCCTTGTCCGCGAGTGACAAATCCTTGACCTTGTAACCGCCTTCCTTGTAATCCATGATATTCCGTGTATTGATGATCCTGCCTGAACCCACAACCTCCGTTCGGGTTGCCGCTTTACCTTTTCTTGATCCGGTGCCGTCCCTAGGAGTCCGTCGGACTTGAGTCCGCGATTAAGGTTGCTGACCTGAAAATGTCGACTGCTTGTGTCATTGGTTGACTGGATTGGCTCTCTTTGCGATGTCATTCATACCGGCGTCGAAAAAGTGTGCCCAGCCTCCCCCGGCAGTCCTCATCCGAGGGCGAATGTGGGCCGAAGTGCCCCTTTCATTCGAAGCTGGTTCATTCGGCGCAGGTTGTATGCGGTTGCCACGAGGGTCCACTCGCCGGACGTCTTCTTAAAACCGCGCAGCATGAACTCCCTAAACCCCATCGCCCGCTTGATCTGCCCGAAGACCGGCTCTACTGTACACTTGCGTTTTGCATAGAGTGCGCGACCTGCATGCGTGCCCAGGCGGTAGCGCATCTTTTCGAGGGGTGAGGCCTCCGGGTCCGGCGCCCCCGGCTTTTCGAGTTGCTCATGAAGAGGGCGATGATGCGCCTCACGCCCGGTGGCTATCAGCGCCTCGATGCCTGCCTGCGATATGGCTTCAACGTTGGCTTCGCTCATGTACCCATTGTCGGCAAGCAGTTCTCTGGCGCGCCCCACGTGTTCAGGAAGTGCGTTCAAGTACTCAAGTGCAGGGACAATCTGCTGCTTGTCGTTGCATGCCTGCGTGACGAACTGTGTCACGATCAGATGCGACGCGGTGTCGACACCCGCCTGCACGTTGTAGGCCTGCTCAAACCGGCCGCCGCCGGTGGGCATGATGCGGGATTCTTCATCGGTCAGGTTGATCTGGTCCTTCTCCTTCGGCCCCTCCACAGGTGGCTGGGGAGCACGTCCCCTCACCTTGCTACCGGACCCCTCTTCACGCTGCTTGCGGGCATCCATTTTAGCTTCGTAGGCCTTTTTCTCCTCTTCGTGACGCGCTGCTGCACGTGCTTCGATTTTTGCTTTGGCCCGGCCAATGGCGGCGATACGCTCCTGGCGGTGCCTCAACTCTTCCGGAATGTGTACCGATGCATCTTCCTCTTCCCGGTCGGTACGCTCTGCTTCTTCGAAGAGGAGCTCGACCTCCTTCTTGAGGCGCGCCTCCAGCCTCATTGCGTGGCCCCACGAGAGCGCTTTGTGTTTGGACGCATTTGCCTTCATTTTTGAACCATCCAGACTCACCGTACCTACCTGCAGCATCTGCATCTCGTGAGCCAGTTCCAGGATCTGGATAAAGTATCCCTCGAGGTGTTCAAGAAAACGGCGACGAAACGTGGCAATCGTATCGTGGTCCGGGTGCATATTGGCACAGATGAAGCGAAAGGCGATCGAGTCATGGGTTGCCGCTTCGAGCTTGCGACTCGAGAAAATACCCGTCGCATACCCGTAGAACAGCAACGAGAGCAGCATGCCCGGATGATAGGCCTTGGACCCGCGACCCGCATAGCTCCGCTCCAAGGCCGAAAGATCAAGCTGGTCCACCACATCCACAATGAAATAAGCCAGATGATCTGATGGAACCCATTCCTGCACCGAGGGAGGAAGAAAGAACGGAGTCGAACGGTCTACGGGAAGAAACGTCTGAACAGCCATCCGAAATACCGGGAAAGTCACTGAAAACGTGCTTGCCCAAAATACGAAATCCCCGGGTGTAAGTCCGACGGACTCCTAGG